>NZ_CP040442.1:3097249-3716699 GCF_015191005.1 Kaistella flava (ex Peng et al. 2021)
CAGTTTTAGAATGTAATAGCGCCTTTGCGTTAAAATAAGTAGCGTTACCTAACTGAAAAACAGAATCAGTAAACTCGCCACAAATATCCTAAATATCGTCACCAAAGGATAAACCTGCGCATAAGTCTGAATAGGAATATCGGAGTCTAAATAATTCGTACTAAATGAAAGTGCAGCTGGATCAGTATAACTTCCACTCATAATTCCGACCAATTGTAGATAATTGATTTTCATAATAAATCGTCCTACAATCACCATTAAAATTAACGGAATAAATGTAATTGCGCAGCCATACAATAACCAAAGCCAACCATTATACTGAATGAAATTATCATAGAAACCATCTCCGGCATGAATTCCTACCGCAGCGAAGAATAAACAGATCCCAAAGTCTTTCATAAAATAAGTCGCGCCAGTATTGATATAAGAATGGATGAAGGAAATTCCACCATAACGTGAAATCAAAAGTGCGACAATCAATGGTCCAGCCGCAAATCCTAATTTAATAGGTACCGGTAAACTTGGAATGACAATCGGAATTGAACCCAAAATAACTCCTAATAGTAATCCGCCAAATAAGGAAAGGAAATCAGGTTCTAATAATTTCTTTTCGGAGTTTCCAATGATTTTTTCTACCTCTTCAATTCCTTCTTGAGAACCGATCACGACTAATTTATCGCCGTAAAATAGTTCCAGTGAAGGTCTTGGTAAAATTTCTCGTCCGGCTCGGAAAACACGAGTTACCTTTAAATCAAAGGTATTGTACAAATCTAATTCGGAAAGTTTTTTATGAATGACGTTAGAATTCGTGACGTAAATATTTTTCTTGCGAATTTGATTGTCAGACTCAATGAAAAGATCTGCGGAAGGACGACCAACTGTGGCAATGAAATCATCTAAATCTTTTTCTAAACCCACTAACATCAATACGTCCCGATCTTGAAGTTCGGTATCCATTGTAGGAGATTTTACGGCAATACTTCCACTATGTTTCAATCGGGAAATGATAATTTCTCGTCCGAACTCTTTTATGGTCTGATGTAAAGTCTTGCCGAAGTATTCAGGATTGGTGACCCTAATTTTTTTATGAACCAAAGGTAATTCACGGTTGATTTTCGACTTCCGGAATTTCTTCATTTCTTCATCCGGATTAATTTTTAAAAGAAACTTTGATAGGATAATGGTTCCAATAATCCCGAAAACTCCAAGCGGATAGGTAATCGCATAACCAATAGTTGGATCATTAAATTTTTTATCAGGGAATGAATTGGTGATTTCTTCGATGGTGTTTTTAGCAGCTCCCAAACCAGGCGTGTTGGTGACCGAACCACTCATAATTCCGACTAAATCTTCAATTTTTAGACCAGTCATATAAAAGAGTGCGACCGTAATAATCCCACCTAAAAGAACCGTTGAAACGGCCAGAATATTAAATTTTAAACCTTCATTACGGAAGGAAGAGAAAAAGGAAGGTCCGACTTGTAAACCAATGCCGTAAACGAAAAGGATTAAACCAAAATCACGTATGAAATCTAAAATCCCGGGTTGAATTCGATAACCGAAATGTCCCAAAATTAAACCCGTAAACATCACCGCCGAAACACCGAAAGTTACTTTACCTAATTTTAATCTTCCAAAAAAAACACCAGTTCCGATGGCGAGCATTATGGCAACAATAGATTGCGTTACCGTTGGGATTTCGCCTGGCAGTAAGAGTAATTTTAACCAATCAAACATCTTCTCTATTTTTAGTTTATCAACAAAATTACTGTTAATAATCTGCAATAGGCAATCTTCTGAAATGAAATGTATCAGTATTTAGAAGTAAAAAAGAGGATTGATTAAATATTCATTAATCGAATTCCGATGCTGCAGCGTAAGCATTCTTTCTTCTCACAAAAATTCCTGAAATGATAAAGTAGAGATTGAGTTTCAAGCGCATTTTTTGGTTTTACATTCAATGTTTTCCATTGGTCGATGATGGTGTTTTTCTCAGCAGAAATACTTTGGTATAAAGTCAAGATTTCATCCGGAATGTTTTCATCGGTGTTTTTATGATAAGTGTATTTTAAAGGTAAAACAGCGTTGATCAAAACTAACTCAACGAAATCTTTCGTCAAAGTTTTCTCTCCATGAACGGAAGATATTTTCCCAAAATTAAATCGATGATCCCAATATTCGCTGGCTTTTACCTTATTAAATAGTTGGTGAATCTCGTCAATGTTTTTTGCATTAATGAGTTTCGAAAAAAGATTCTGGTTTAGATGATACAAAGAAGCCAGTTGCGAAAGCCGAATTGTTGGAAAGTTCGGTGGTCTAAGTTTTGAAAATTTTGGATGAATATAGAAATCGGGTAATTGATATTTAACTTTTAAAAATTCAAATTCCCTTTTCCAGATTTTGGTTTGTTCATCAGTCGGTTTTTCCAGCCAACCGCAGATTCCGAAAAAGAGTGCTTCTAACTGTGTTTGATTTTGACGGATTTTATTGAAAACTTTATAATCAATACTTTCTGCTAATTGTTTGAAAATAAGTGCATTTACTTTTAATCCAAAAGCATAAGCTAATTGCTGAAATAAAATGGCTTCGTAATTATTTTGATTGCGCTTAAGTGATTCTTCAATTTCGATGGATTTCTCATCTAGCTTTTTCAGTAAAGTTTCTTCGTGAAAGTTAAAAGGAAAATGGTCTTGATTAAAAATCTTTTCACACGGAATAAATTGTGTTTCCTGAAGCAAAGATTCATATTTAGAAAGCATATTCTCATCAATATAATCTTTCAATTCGAGCGTTGGAATGTTCTTATTTTTAAATTCTTCAATTTCAACATCATGAATAAAAACAACGTGTGCAATGATATTTTTGAACTCAGGATTCCCCGAATGTTTGTGAAAAATCCAATCCGATGATTTTACATGAAGTTCGATATTTCCTGCGATAACTAAATCATTCGTCTTTATTTTACCAAAAAGAAAATCTGGCCCAGAATCAAAATTCCATCTTCCGAAATCTAAAATCTCGAGTTCATTTCCTTCCACATCAATGAAATCAAAACTTTTGAAAATTTTGAAATTCCACAAATATTGAAGTAGTTTTTCATTCATGGTCAGAACTCTTTAATTACAAAGTAACAAAGCAAATTCTGAATAAAAAAGGTGAAAAGACTATTTTTGAAAGTTATGTAACGTATCGGCGTACATTTTTTCGTAAACGGGTAAGATGTTTTTTAAGTCGAATTTAAGAGCTTGTTCTTTTGCGTTCTTCTTCATTTGTGCCAATAGAGCATCGTCGCTTAATAATTTTATGGTGTAATTACTCATCGCTTCTACATTCCCAATCTCTGTAAGATAACCAGTTTCTCCCTGAATATTCACTTCGGGAATTCCTCCAGCATTGGAGCTTATCACGGGAGTTTCTGCAGCCATCGCTTCGAGAGCGGCCAGTCCAAAACTTTCCTGTTCTGACGGAAGTAAGAAAACATCTGACAATTGTAAAATTCGGTACAAATCGTTTACTTTCCCAAGCAGACGAACTTTACTGATGAGATCAGGATGCTCTTCTAAAAACTGATTGATGACTTCCATATCTGGACCTTCACCAATAATGATGAGCATTGATTTTACTCTTGCATTGACATTTTTAAAAATCTGTAAAACATCTCCAACTCGCTTCACTGGACGAAGATTGGAAACGTGAATGAGTATTTTTTCATCGTCAGTAGCAAATTGACGTCTTTGGCAATCGGTGTTAACTGTAAATTCACCATTGTCAATAAAATTGGTAATTACCTGAATTTCTTTGGTGATTTTAAATAATTGTAAGGTGTCTTTTTTCAAACTTTCAGAAACAGAAGTAATCGTATTTGATTGATTGATAGAGAATTCCACTGCATGTTTGTAACTTGGATGTTGTCCTACCAAAGTAATATCAGTTCCGTGAAGGGTTGTCACCAAAGGAATATCTTTGCCTTCTTCTTTCAACATTTGCTTTGCCGTAAAAGCCGCATAAGCGTAAGGAATTGCGTAATGAGCATGAAGTAAATCCAGTTTGTATAAATTCACAACTCGGTAAATCATCGACGAAAGCGCAATATCATAAGGTTGATATTGAAAAAGTGGGTAGGTCTGAACGTTGACTTTATGAAAAAATATATTGGGATTGGTAATGTCTAATCTTGCAGGCAAAGCCGAACTTATAAAGTGCACTTCATAACCTTTATCAGCGAGCGCCATACCAAGTTCTGTAGCAACGATGCCACTTCCACCGTAAGTTGGATAACAGAGAATTCCGATTTTCATGTGATTTATTTTTTTTAAATTGAAATTACTCAATTACTGTTTTGTATTTGTTTTTGTAGGAAGGTCTATTCGTGAAGAAGGATTGAGTTCTAAACCCTGCCCAGCTTTTAAGTTGTCATTCACCAAAACAGGAAGTTTTCCCCAGATTTTAGTTTCACCAGAAAAAGCTTTCGCAGTTGCAATCATCGAATCATCATTATTTTCGTAAGAAACTAAAACAGTAGAGATTTTAGAAATATCCACATCTTTTAAAGCATAAGCAGAACCGAAAACGTTTAAGATTATATTTTGATTTTTACTTAAATCAGCCAGAATTTTTTTACTTTCTTCAGAGATTTTATAAGGTTTATACGCTGTAGAATTATCTTTATGAAAGCCGACAATTACTTTAGAGTTGGATGGAATCGTGGCGATTTCTGAAGCTTTTTTTACGATAATTGTGTTGTTTAGATTTAACTGATCCAGGAAAGTTTGATAAGGAGCTTCTTCTAACGGGACGTAATAATAGGTTTCCTTGCAATTAAGAGGAAGCATTTTTTTATCATCTTTAATTAAAGTCAATGCATTAGCATACATTTCCTGAACAATTTCTGAATGAGAGGAATTGTTTAAATCTTCATTAATGTTTGCTGGATTTCTTGGTTCATATTGGTTTAAACCTAAATAATATTTGGTCAATAAAATCTTCTTTACACTTTCTTCAACTCTTTGTTGCGGGATTTCTCCTTGGTCAATAGCTTGCTGAATCAACCTTTTTCCGGTCGCAACATCTTGAGAAAATAACATAATATCATTTCCAGCTTCGAAAGCCATTGCATCTAATTCGCCGGCTTTAAATTTGTTGGCAACAGCACCCATGTTTAAGGCGTCAGTAATTATTAATCCTTTGTAACCCAGTTTGTCTTTTAATAATCCAGTGATAATTTTTTTAGAAATAGAAGCGGGAATTCCTTTCTTTTTTTCTAAAGCTGGAACGTACAAGTGAGCGACCATTACACCGCCAATTCCTTTATCCATTAAGGCTTTGAAAGGAGCGATTTCGATTTCATTTAGTCGTTTTAAAGAATGTGAAACAACGGGAAGGTCTAAGTGAGAATCTTTATCGGTATCGCCGTGTCCCGGGAAATGTTTTATCGCTGCCAAAATATTGTTATCCTGTAATCCATTGGAATAAGCCAACGCAGAACTGACTACATTTGGAACTTCTGAGCCGAAACTTCGATTTCCAATAATCGGATTGTTGGGATTCGTATTAACATCAACCACTGGCGCAAAATCCCAGTTAATGCCCATTCTTTTACAGTCTGCAGCAATTTTCGCGGCCATTTCTGTAATTAAACTTTTATCCTGAATCGCACCAAGCGTCATCGCCCATGGAAATTTATGTGCTGCGGCAATTCTTTGGTAAACTCCCCATTCGGCATCCATACCAATCATTAATGGGATTTTTGATTTTTGCTGGAATTCATTAACGAGGTTAATTTCTCTTGCAGCATCATCTTGCATCAAGATTAATCCACCGATTTTATCATTAACGACGATATTTCTTACCGCATTAATATGAGCTTCATCTTTGTTGGTATACAAAGCCACAATGAAAAGCTGTCCTAGTTTTTCATCCTGAGAAAGGGAGTTGTAGGTTTGGTTTACCCACTGATTCGCTTTCTGAATTTCTGCGGGTGAAATGTTCTTCGGTTGATATTGTGCATTTATATTGAGGTTAAAGCAAAATAGCGCTATAATAAAAAAAGATACTTTTATCTTAATGTTTTTCATTCTCTAAAAAATATTAGTAAACAAAAATACAATTTTTAATTTTTAAAATGTATTTTCTAATGGCATACATATTGACTTACAAAAACTATTAATCCTTAAAACCTTTTAAAAATGAAAAAATATTTCACCTTAATGCTGATGGCAATTTTTAGTGTCGCAGCACTTAGTTGTGATAACAGAAACAATGATGTTATTACGCAGGATAATGATACTTACTCTGTAGTATTGGATATTAATAACGTGAATTTTTCTTACAATGCGCAAGATGGATATTTCATTAGCAGAACATTTACAAAACCTTTGTTTAATACTGATGTCGTTTTAATGTATAGAAAAACAGGTTCTGCTACTGATGGTTCTCCGGTTTGGCAATCAATTCCTAGAACTCTTTATTTGGCAAATGGAAATGAGTTAGATTATGATTTTGATTTTACTAAAAATGATGTGATGATTTATGCAAGCGGAAATTATGATGTTTCTACAACTCCTCAGTATTTGAATAATCAAACATTTAGGGTCGTTTTAGTACCTGCATCGCCGGGTGGTAAAAACGCAAACGTAGATTATTCTGACTATAATAGTGTTATTAGATATTTCAAAATTGACGATTCTAAAGTAAAGAGTTTATAGATTTTCAAAATTCTAAAAAAAATAAAGAACCACTGCAATTGCGGTGGTTTTTGTGTTAAAAGTCAGGTTAAAAGAGAAGGTTTTAATTTTATAGTCGATGAGATTTTAGTAACTTTATACATTAAATAATTAATCAAAAATTTATAATAATGAGTGTTCACATTGCAGCCAAAAAAGGAGAAATTGCTAAAACGGTTTTACAGCCAGGTGATCCTTTAAGAGCAAAATACATTGCAGATAATTTCTTAACGGATGTGAAATTGGTAAGTAAAACAAGAAATATCTTTTATTTCACCGGACTATATAAAGGGAAAGAAGTTTCTGTCGGAGCTAGTGGGATGGGAATTCCAAGTATTGGGATTTATTCTTACGAGTTGTTTACAGAATTCGATGTAGATACCATTATCCGAATCGGAACTTGTGGATCATACTCTACAGATTTGAAAGTGTATGACTTATTGAATGTCGAACATGCAGCTAGTGAGTCTACGTATGCAAAGTTTGCGTGGGAAATTGAAGAAGAATTATTATCTCATCAAGGGAAAGCTTTTGGATTACTCAATGAGTCTGCGAAAGAATTATCTTTAAATTTAAAACCAACAAATATTCATACCAGCGATATTTTCTATAGAAAAAATCCTGCTCTTCCTGCAATTGCAAGTAAGTATAATTGTTCGGCAGTAGAAATGGAGGCGTTTGCACTTTTTGCTAATGCACAACATTTGGGTAAAAATGCTGCAACGATTCTAACGGTTTCAGATGTGATTCCTACAGGAGATCAGATTTCTGCTGATCAGCGGGAAACAGCATTGACACCGATGATTGAGTTGGCTTTAGAAACAGCCATTAAAATATAAAGAATTAATTGGAAGTATTTTCATCATCAAGAAGATGACCGAAATAATCTTTTTTAGTTTTTAAATAAGCTTCACTTTCCTTTGTAGAATTCATCTGCAAAGGAATTCTTTTATTTAGACGAATATTACTGTCCGTTACAAATTTTAATTTTTGCGGATTATTAGTTAAAAGATTAACTTCTTTAACATTCAGAATATTAAGGATTTCAATAGCAACATCGAAGTTTCTGTCATCAGCAGGAAGACCCAGTTTTAAATTAGCTTCTACAGTATCAAAACCTTGTTCCTGTAAAGCGTAGGCT
The DNA here is from genome assembly GCF_015191005.1 of Kaistella flava (ex Peng et al. 2021). Classification (NCBI taxonomy): domain Bacteria; kingdom Pseudomonadati; phylum Bacteroidota; class Flavobacteriia; order Flavobacteriales; family Weeksellaceae; genus Kaistella; species Kaistella flava (ex Peng et al. 2021). The sequence continues at coordinate 3,105,113 of NZ_CP040442.1, forward strand.
TTTAGTTTATTGATGATGCCGATATTTCTTCCTTCCTGTCTTAAATACACAATGATTCCGCCATTTTTGTGCATGAAATTCATTGCTGCGTCAAGCTGCTGACCACACTCACATTTCTTAGAATGAAACACTTCCCCGGTAATACACTCGGAGTGAAAACGTACATTAATAGGTTTTGTAAAATCAGTGTTTTTGGCAATAATGGCCATATGTGGCATCCAGTCGCTTTCTAATTCTGAGAATGCAATCATACGGAATTCCCCGTACTCTGTAGGAACGTTTGATTCAGCTTGAATTTTTAACATGAAGTTGTTTGCTATTTTATGGGCGTTGCTGCCGAATCTTTTGAGATATTACTTTCAAGAAAAGTCATATTCGTTTTAATTCTAACCAAGTATCTGTTCAGGACTTGATCATCATCATTATTTAAATATTTCCTCAGAGTCTGAAGTTTTTTGTATGACTTTTCAAAATTTCGCTGAGCGCTATTTCTTCCGTTGATATTGTAGTTTTCGATAGCTCCAATATAATCTTTAAGATGATATTTAAGTTTGGCTACTTCAGCGTTCACTGCATCATTCCTAAATTTCGGAAATGAGGCGATCAGATTTGTAATTTCTGAGGAATAAGCGATTAAGTTTTTTCTGTCACTATAGGAGTACATATCATTTTGCCCACTCATTGCACCAATCGGGGAAAGGTTTATTTTTTCCGCCGAACAGGATAAAAGAAGAAGCAATATTAGAATGTAACCAAAGTTCAGTTTACGCATTTTTCACATTTTGATAAAGGATCGGATTAAGACTTTCATCATTGTACATTTTCATCTGTTTATACACCTTCATCTTAATATTACCATTCTCTATATCAAAAAGCAACTGATCAATTGCTTCAGAAAGATCTTTCTGTTGTTCCATTAAAACGTTTAATTTTAAAGAACAATTTCTTCTGTGCTCGTCACTTGCAGACTCACGGTGAGCTTCAAGATTCATATGATAGACTTTTAATGCTAAAATTGATAAACGATCAACTGCCCAAGCAGGAGTTTCAGAATTAATTTTAGCGTCAGTATTTGGAGAAATTTCCCTGTATTTCTGTAGAAACCAACTGTCGATAAACTCTACCAAATCAGTTCTTTTCTGATTTGAAGAGTCTATTGTTCTTTTTAGCTTTAAAGCTTCAGTTGGATCAATGTTTTCATCACGAATAATGTCTTCCAAATGCCATTGAACGGTATCAATCCAATTCTTAGCATACAAAAGATGTTCCAAACTATCTTTTGGATATGGATTTTTTACTTGGACTTCTACATTATCAGTAATATGATAATCATTAATTGATTGGTTGAAAACCTTCCAAGCAGTTTCTGTAAAATTCATTAAAGTCTTTTTTTAAGGTGTCGTAGAGCTAGAATTACCATTTGGCTCTTCCGGTTTTTTAGGCTCATCTTCTTTTACGGCATCTTTAAATTCTTTGATACCAGATCCTAAACCTCTCATCATTTCAGGGATTTTTCTACCACCGAAGAAAACCAAAATTATGATTCCAACGATTAATAAATGTTGCCAAGAAAGTGCTAGTATTGTTAGTGTATTCATCTTCTAAATTTTATACAAAGTTATATTATTTTTTTAATTTACCCAACCTAATGGATCGACTGGGGTACTTCCATTCCAGATCTGGAAATCCAAGGTGTAACTTCCATCAAAATCCTCTCCAATTAAACCTATTGATGTTCCCGCTGAAACCTGTTGGTTTGCTGAAACCATGGTGCTCGAAAGGTTTGCGTAGATGGTAAAGTAATCACCATGTTTTACAATCACTGTTTTAGATCCATCTGCAGAAGCAACGATACGGGAAACAGTTCCTGGTGCCACACATTTTGCAACAGTCCCTTTTGTAACGGCAATCTTAATACCATTATTTTCTTCTACAATATTTTTAAAAACTGGGTGAGGTTGTCTTCCAAAGCGGTGAGTGATTGTTCCATAAGCTGGCATTCCCATTTTACCGCGGTTTGCAGCGAAATTATTTCCTACAGATGCTGAAACTCCATAATTGGTCATGGCTTTTGTTTCTGCCGCTTTCTTTTCATCATCATTTTTCTTCGTCATTGTCGCTTCTGCTACTCTGGCTGAAGCCGCTCTGTCAGCTGCGGCTTTTGCATTTGCTGCTGCTTCTGCCGCATCTTTTGCTGCTGCAAGACGACGGGATTCAGCTCTCTCTGCATCCGCTGCTTTTTTAGAATCTTCTGACTTTTTCGCATCAGCTGCTGCGGCAATTTTTGATTTCTCGGCTTCGTCGGCTGCTTTTCGGTCAGAAATATCTTTTAATCTTTTCGCTTCGTCATCCGCTTTCTTTTTTTCTAAAGCTAAAGCTTCCATTCGTGCTTTATTCTCAGCTTCGATTCTTGCTTTTTCTTTTTCCGCTGCGATTTTTGCGAGACGAATTTTTTCAGCTTCGATCTTCTTGTTTTCTTCTTCTTTTACTTTAGCAATTCTAATTTCTTCCGCGATAATCGAACGAATTTGACCTTCTAACTGTTTAGATTCGGCTTGTTTTTGCTTCAATTCTCCCGTAAGCTGAACTTCGTTTTTCTTAAATTCTTCTAAAAGAGATTGTTTTGTTTTTTTCTCAGCTTCAATAGTTAACAAATCTTTTTGCTGATTCGAAAGAATCATTTCTTTATCCTTTACAGACTTCTGTTTTAAGGTAATGTTCTCTTGAAGTACTTTCGCTGCCGTTGAAATTTCCGCTGCTTTTTTATCTTGATAATCTGAGTAATCTTTTAAATACTGAACTCTTCTAAGTGCTTCTCCTAAATTTTTAGAGGATAAAATAAAAGTCACTTTATTCTGTGCTCCTTTATTTTTATATGCTTTTACTAAAACTTCTGAGTAATTTTTTCTGAGTACAGCAAGTTCCCGATTTTGGCGATTAATTTCTAATTGACGTAAATAAATTTCGTCTTCTATTAATCTTTTTTCCTTTTGTGTATTGGTGTAAACTTTTTCGCGAAGTCCAATTTTCTTTTCTACTTCGTTCAAATAAGCAACAGAAAGTTTAGATTGTTGTTGGGTTTTAGCCAAGTTAACATTGATGTTCGAAATTTGTTTTTTCAGTTCCGCATTCTGCTTTTGAAGTTGTTCTTTTTTCTGCCCAGAAAAAAAAGCGAACAGAAAAATTCCTATTAAAAAGCTTAGTCTTTTAATCATTTGATCTCAGTTTTCGTATAATTATTGGGAACGGAATAAGGTGCATCCATTTTTGAACTGTCAAATTTCGTATTTTCCAGTAAAATCTGGCCGTTTTTTGATCCTTTTATTATTATTTTAACATTTTTCGGAAGTTTAGTATTTTCAAAATTCTCCCAGTTAGAATAAGAAACTTCCAGTTGATCCGGCGCATCTAGTTTTTGCAAAGAAACATTTTCTAAATCCATTGCATCATTATAAGACAATGAAGCTGAATATTCAGAAACCGCTCCATTAGTTTGGAAACTTAAATTTTTAATGGAAGTTAAAACATAACCTTGTGCATTTTTAGTCAATTTAAAATCCTTGTCATTAACAGGAATAAATGTCCTGCCTAATAATAGATTTTGAAAAGCTCCATAATCTATAAAATCGACATTCAAGAGTGAATTTAAATAAGAAAAATCAGATTCAATATAAGTCTTATTTAATTTTTCGTACCCTTTAATTCCTTCAGGAGTAGCGATTCCTCTTCCAACATTTAGGAAAATAGCAACCATATTAATCCAAACTTTTTTGTCTTTTTCAATATAAATGGTCGCATCTAAAGGAGGAATAAACTTGCCCGTTTCTGCAGTAATTCTGGAATTGATTTTAAGTTGCTGAAAATCTGCTTTTTCATTAATCTTGTTGAAGAAATTCGCGTTGGAAGCAATGGGTGTATTCGTACTGATTGGATTTTCAACAGCTGTTTTTGTTTTACAAGAAATCAGCGCTATCATTAATGCGGATGCAAGAATATATTTTTTCATTTGACTTTTTATTTAAACTTTTCAAGAAAGTTTACAATATTAACGCCAAACCACACAAATTGTTTTGTGTGGTTTATGGCGCATTATTTTGATATTGTTTTAATGACTTTCACCTTTCGAAAGAAAATCTAAAACAGAGAAGTCTCCCAAAGAAATTTCTCTGGCAACTCCGTAATATTCAGCTGAATTCCCAATCATTGAGTTGCTTAGGTTTCCGTGATCAATAGTCGTGTTTTCTTGAATTAATGAATTGTCAATATTTGAATTGATAATTCTGGTATTATTTCCGATAGAAACTCTTGGTCCAATTTTAGAATTCAAAAGCTCTACATTTTCACCAATAAAACATGGTGGAATAATTAAGCAATTCGTGATTTTTGCAGAAGCTGGAAAGTGTGCTACGTTTTCCCTTTCGTATTCTAACACTTTACCATTCGTATCAACAGTAGCGTTTTTATTTCCGCAATCCATCCAGTCATCCACTTTACCTAAAGAGAATTTCGCTCCTTTTTGACGAAGGTTTTCTAAGGCAGTTGTCAACTGAAATTCGCCGCCTTGTTTAATATCATTATCCATGATATAGTTGATTTCGCTCATTAATTTTTCGGCAGAATTGAAATAGTAAATTCCAATAATCGCCAAGTCAGAAACGAAGGTGGTTGGTTTTTCTACGAAATCCGTGATAAATCCATAATCGTCTAATTTTACAACTCCAAAAGCGGAAGGATCTTCTACTTTTTTTACCCAAATTACACCGTCTGAATTTTTATCTAAAATAAAATCAGCTTTAAATAAAGTATCAGCGAAAGCAACGACTACATTTCCTTGCATGGATTGCTCTGCACATTTAATCGCATGCGCTGTTCCAAGTGGTTCGTCCTGCGTATAAACGGTTCCTTTTGCGCCTAAGCTTTCTGCGATCTGAATTAAAGATGCCTCAACTTCTGCTCCGAAATCTCCGATAATAAAAGCAATCTCGTCGATTTTTTCACCAGCTACTTTAGTAATGTCTTCAACCAAACGTTGTACGATCGGTTTACCTGCGATTGGGATTAAAGGTTTTGGAACTGTTAAAGTATGCGGTCTTAATCTGGAGCCACGTCCGGCCATTGGAACTATTATCTTCATAATTTATTTTTAATTTGCTCATTAATTATTTTGATTAAAATCAATTTTAATAATGAGATTTATTTTTATTTATAATTGAGTGCTTCCGAATCCTCCGGCTCCTCGCTCGGTTTCATTGATTTCAGAAACTTCGTGCCACTCTGCAGTTTCGTATTTTGCAATCACCATTTGTGCAATTCGGTCACCATTATTGATGTTAAAATCGTCGGTCGACAAATTTACTAAAATAACCCCAATTTCGCCACGGTAATCTGCGTCGATTGTTCCGGGTGCATTTAATACTGATATTCCATTTTTAATGGCTAATCCACTTCTTGGTCTGACTTGAGCTTCGTAACCTTCTGGAAGTTCTAAAAACAATCCTGTTGGAATTAATTTTCTTTCCAAAGATTTCAAAGTGATGCTGTCTTCCAGGTTAGCGTATAAGTCCATTCCAGCAGAAAGTGCGGTTTGGTATTTAGGTAAAGGATTTTGCGATTTATTGATGATTTTAATTTCCATATTAAGCTTTTCTAAATCTTTTTAAAGTGTCTTTTTCTACGTAAAAAACAATGGCTAAAAATACTAATAATAATGAGTTTCCGATGAGTAAATTTCCGTCAAGTAAATAATAAGAAAGGAGTGAGAAGAAAATACTTAGACTCAAATATCCTATAATTTTCTTCATATGATAAGGAACTGGATAAAAATATTGACCGAGAAAATAAGAGACGGTCATCATTGAAAAGTAACTTAAAAAAGTTCCCCAAGTTGAAGCCCAATACCCATAAGATGGAATGAAATATACGTTGACAGCGATCGTAACTGCTGCTCCTAAAATTGAAATGTAAGCGCCAAAGATAGTTTTGTCAGAAAGTTTGTACCAAACAGACATATTCAAATAAATTCCTAAAAAAACGGCTGCGATTAAAACAATCGGCACGATCGGAATTCCTTCGTTATAAGCTGGATTCGAAAGGTAAAGTTCAGCCAACCAATTTAAATTAACGCATAAAGCTAGTAAGATAATACAATTGACAATCACAAACATATCCATTAATTTTGCATAAGATTGACCCGAATTTTCGTTTTTAGCATGAGAGAAAAAGAAAGGTTCAATTCCCAAAAGATAGGCTTGTCGAAACAAAGTTAAGAAAGTCACGATTTTACAAACTGCTCCATAAATCGCCATCTGTTCGGTATTCGTTCCATCAGGCAAAAGGTATTTTAAGAACTGTCGATCCATGGTTTCATTAATTACACCAGCCAAACCGGCGATGGTAATTGGCCAGGAATACGCCATCATCTTTTTCCAGAGATTCCAGTCAAATGCTGAGACTCGTACTGATTTTATTTCTTGAGCAAGAAGAATAAATGTCACAGCGCTCGCTACCAAGTTGGCGACAAACACGTATCCAATCCCAAACTCCTTATTATAGGTGTAACCAAAAAGACCTTTGTCTCCCAATCGTGGCAAGATCACAATAAATAAAAGAACTAATAGAAAGTTAATAACTCCATTAATAATTTTAATTAAAGCAAATTTTTTCGGTCTTCCTGTTTTTCTTAAAATAACAAAAGGCATTGTCGAAAGTCCATCTAAACCGAGAACAAAAAGCATCATCGTTAGAAGATTGATTTGATCTGGTGTTTTGAACGCAATTGCTAAATCCTGTCGGAAAACATAAGCGAACAGCATAAAAAGAAGAGAAGCTCCAATGACGCTCAAAGTTGCAGTCGAAATTAGTTTTTTCGTATCGCCTTCTTTTTCTGCAAAGCGGAAAAACGTCGTTTCCATTCCGTGAGAAAGTAAAACGATGATGATTCCGGCAACCGAATAAAAATCGATAAAAGGAGCCAGCGATTGTGGGCCGAACGCGTTCGTGACAAAGGGACTGATGATGAACGGAAACAACCGAATTACGACGGTGCTTAATCCATAAATCGCGGTTTGCCCCAATAATTTTTTATACAAAATTTCTGAATTTCTGCAAATATAATTAAATAGATTTGAGCTGAAAAGATTTCAAGTTTGAGGTTAGAATAAATGCAATATTTTTTTGCCACGAATTCACGAATTTCTTTTAAATATATTTTTTCTCTGTTTTAAGAGCTTGTTTAAAAATTTAATAGAGGACGGTATTCACAGAACATTTAGTTTCTATTTAGGGTCCAAAATTGAAAACTTTTATTTTCGAAACTTATTTGAATTTTTAGAAGGAGTTTTTACTTAAAGCTTTTGTGACTTTTGTGGTTAAATTATTTTTGTTAAATTTAAACAGGTTCTCAATAAAATTTAGCAATTCGTGCATTTGTGGCAGCGCATTTTCCATTAATTTTAATTTATTTGAAATAAAGTGGGAAGCATTTTTAAATCGTTTTTAAATATTAAATTTGTGAAAGCTGATTTCCAAAAGCGAATCTTAATTTTTCAATCCACTAAATCTTAGTTCTCCCAAAATGAAAATCCTTATTAAAAATGCCCAGATCGTCAACGAAAATCAAATTATCGAAAGTGATATTCTTATTGAAAATGATTTGATTTCTAAAATTGAAAAAAATAGTTCCGAAGAAAATGTCGATCAAATAATCGATGCTTCCGGAAAATATCTTTTACCAGGAATTATTGATGATCAAGTTCATTTCCGCGAACCAGGTTTAACTTGGAAAGGCGATATCGAAAGTGAATCAAGAGCTGCGATTGCCGGTGGAATTACAAGTTTTATGGAACAGCCGAATACGGTTCCGAACGCAGTTACTCAAGAATTATTAGAAGATAAATATAAAATTGCAGCCGAGAAATCATTTGCCAATTATTCTTTTATGATGGGCGGAACCAATGATAATCTGGAAGAAGTTTTGAAAACCAATCCGCGAAATGTGGCGGGAATTAAATTATTCCTCGGTTCTTCAACCGGAAATATGTTGGTTGATAATCCGGAAACTTTAGAAAAGATTTTTAGCAGTACCAAAATGTTGATTGCGGTGCATTGTGAAGATGAAGCAACGATCAGAAAAAATACGGAAATTTTTAAAGAAAAATATGGTGAAGATATTCCCGTGACTACACATCATTTAATTCGCAGTGAAGAAGCATGTTATATTTCGTCTTCAAAAGCGATTGAGCTGGCGAAAAAAACAGGAGCCAGATTACACGTTTTTCACTTATCTACCGCAAAAGAAATGGAACTTTTCAGAAATGATATTCCTTTAAAAGATAAAAAAATCACTGCTGAAGTTTGCGTTCATCATCTTACTTTTACCAATGAAGATTATAAAACGAAAGGAAATTTCATCAAATGGAATCCTGCCGTAAAAACTCAAAAAGACAAAGATGGATTGTGGGAAGCGCTTTTAGATGATCGAATTGATGTTATTGCAACCGATCATGCGCCACATACTTTGGAGGAGAAATCTCAGAAATATTTACAAGCGCCTTCTGGCGGACCTTTGGTACAGCATGCTTTAAATGTGATGTTGGAAAATTTTAAAAATGGTAAAATTTCTTTAGAAAAGATTGTAGAAAAAATGTGTCATAATCCGGCCATTCTTTTTGAAATTGAAAAACGCGGTTTTATAAAAGAAGGTTATAAAGCAGATCTAGTTTTGGTTGATCTCAATGAGAAATATACAGTTTCAAAAGAAAATATTTTGGCAAAATGTGGTTGGAGTCCATTCGAAGGAACTGAGTTTCATTCTAAAATCACCCACACTTTTGTTAATGGTTTCTTGGCTTTTTCAGGCGGAAAAGTTTCAGAAGAAAAGCACGGTGAAAGACTATTGTTTGATAGAAATTGATAAATTAATGCGATGTTTGAAACAATTCGCGAAAAGTTTCGTCTAATACTATATAAAATATAATCTATGTTTAAAAAACTCTCCTTAACAATTGTCACGTTGTTGATCTCGATGCACGCTTTTGCGCAGGATCAATTTCAGTGGAAAGAAGCGACCTCCAACGGTTACACTTATAAGTATGTGACCAATGATCCGATGAGTGCAAGATTTTACACTTTGAAAAATGGCTTAACGGTCATTTTAAGTCCGACCAAAAAAGATCCTCGTATTCAAGCTTATGTTGCTGTGAAAGCAGGAAGTAAAACCGATCCGCGAACAAACACCGGTTTGGCGCATTATCTGGAACACCTACTTTTCAAAGGAACAGATAAATATGGTACTTTGGATTGGGCAAAAGAAAAGCCAGAATTGGCAAAGATTGATGCGCTTTACGAAACGTACAATAAAACAAAAGATGAAGCGAAAAGAAAAGCAATCTACAAAAAGATTGATTCAGTTTCCGGTGTTGCAAGTAAGTTTGCGATTGCAAATGAGTATGACAAAATGATGACTTCGATGGGAGCGCAAGGAACGAATGCCTTCACAAGTTTCGAACAGACGGTTTATACCGATGATGTTCCGAGCAGTTCTTTGAATAAGTATTTAGCAGTTCAGGGAGAACGATTTCGTAATCCTACTTTACGAATTTTCCACACGGAGTTGGAAGCCGTTTACGAAGAAAAAAACAGAAGTTTAGATAGTGACGGAAGTAAAGTATTTGAAGAACTTTTCTCACAGTTGTTTAAAAACCACAATTACGGGCAGCAAACGACGATCGGAACAGTTGAACATTTGAAAAATCCTTCTTTGGTAGAAATCCGTAAATATTTCAATAATTATTATGTTCCTAATAATATGGGCGTAATTTTATCGGGAGATTTTGATCCTGATGTTGTGATTGCACAGGTTGACAAAGCGTTTTCGTACATGAAAAACAAGCCTGTTGCAAAATATACTTTCACTCCGGAAGTTGCGATTTCAAAACCAATCATTAAAGAAATTACAGGTCCGGATGCAGAAAATTTAACCATCGGTTTCAGATTGCCTGGAAATAAAGACAAAGACGTTTTGATTGCAGATCTGGTTGGTCAGGTTTTGACGAATGGAAAAGCGGGTTTAATGGATTTGAACTTGGTGAAAAAACAAAAATTATTACGTGCTTCGGCTTCTACATTCACGTTGATCGATTACGGAGTTTTATTTATTAGTGCAGCTCCCACTAACGGTCAAAGTTTAGAGGACGTAAAAACTTTGGTTCTCGGTGAAATTGATAATTTGAAAAAAGGAAACTTCGATCAAGATTTAATTACTTCAATCATCAATAATATCAAGAAAGATAAAATCTACGAATCTGAAACGTATGGTGATAGAGCAGCATCTTTGATGGATGCTTTCACTTCAGAATTGAACTGGAGAGATCAGGTTGCTTATGTAAATGATTTATCTAAAATTTCTAAAGCCGATATCGTAAACTTTGCCAACAAATATTTAGGTGAAAATTATGTCGCAATTTTAAAAAGAAAAGGAGAATCTCCAGCAACGGTTAAAATTGAAAAACCACAGATCACTCCAGTTGAAACAAACGCTGACAAACAATCTTCTTTTGTAAAAACAGTTGGAGAAATGCCAAATAATCCTTCAACTCCAGTGTTCTTGGATTACAAAAAAGATATTCAGAAATCAATGTTAGGAAAAGCGGAAGTGCTTTACGTTCCAAATACTGACAATCAGATTTTCCGTTTAAAATACCGTTACAAAATTGGTTCTTTAAATGATTTGAAACAGCCGCTTGCCGCTCAGTATCTACAGTTTTTAGGAACAGATAAAATGTCTGCAGAAGAAATTTCAAAAGCATTTTATAAAATCGCGTGTAACTTCACCGTTGCGACCGGCGAAGAATATACCACTGTTTCCATCGAAGGGTTGCAGGAGAATTTCGACAAAGCTGTTAAATTATACGAAGATTTAATCCAAAATGTAAAAGGAGATGACGCTGCTCTAAAAGGATTAAAAGAAAGAATGGCAAAAGGCAGAAAAGATGTGAAAGCTAATAAAGGCGCAATTCTTCAAGGCTTGACAAGTTATGCTTTGTACGGTGAGAAAAATAAATTCAACAATGTCATGAGCAATTCAGAGTTAGAAGCAACAACTTCTGCAGAATTGGTTGATCGAATTAAAAACCTCAATGATTATGAGCAAACGGTGATTTATTACGGTCCGGCTTCATTGAAAGATCTGGAAAGTAAGTTGAAAACGATGCGCCAAGTTCCGGCGATATTTGCAGTAGCAACTCCGGCAAAAATATTCAAGCAAACTGCACAAACTAAAAACAAAGTGTTGTTTACTGATTATGACATGGTTCAGGCAGAAACACGTTGGATAAGAAATACCGAAAATTACGATCCAAACAAAAACACAGTTGTAAAAGTTTTCAATAATTATTTCGGTGGCGGAATGGGTTCAATCGTGTTCCAGACCATCAGAGAAAGTAAAGCTTTGGCTTATTCAACTTACGGTGTTTATGTGCAGCCGCAAAAGAAAGATCAGGAATATTATATGATGAGTTATGTCGGCAGTCAGGCTGATAAGTTCAATGATGCAACTACCGCAATGACTGAACTTTTGACCAAAATGCCAGATTTATCTGAGAATTTAAACCTAGCAAAAACGCAGGTTAAAAAAGACATTCAAACGGAAAGAATTACGCAGGATAATATCATCTTCAACTATTTAGCTGCGAAAGATTTAGGTTTGACTGAAGATCCGCGAAAAACGATTTACAGTTCTGTAGACAATATCAAAATGCAGGATTTGAAAAATTTCCACGAAACCAATTTCTCTGGAAAACCTTACACTTACGCAATCGTAGCGTCAGAAAAAAGAGTTCCGATGAAAGATTTGGAGAAACTGGGAGAAGTGAAGAAAATTTCTTTAGAAGAACTTTTCGGTTACTAAAACTTTCAATTTCAATAGTATAATGAAGCTGCTCCAGATTTGGGGCAGTTTTTTTTATTTATTTGGGCGCACATTTCCGCCTGAATTTATCCTGAGCTTGTCGAAGGGTTCCCGCTCTTTTTCATCCTCGTTCCTCGTCAGAAAAAGAGCTCCGTTCAAGTCGGGGCGCAGTTCCGCTATTTTCCAAGAGCGCTGTTAGACATTCAAGCTTTAACATCGCTTAATCATCACATCATCATATCATCAAATTGTTTGCTTCTATCCTCAGCATAACTTTTCGTAACTTTCCTAAAGCTATTTCTCTTAAATTTACAAAAACAATACGATATGAATTTATATACGCAGCCAATGCTGAAAGAAGATGCATTGAAAGATAAAGTAGCCATTGTAACCGGTGGTGGAAGCGGACTTGGAAAAGCCATGACCAAATATTTTCTTCAATTAGGTGCAAAAGTTGTCATCACTTCCCGAAATTTAGAAAAACTTCAAGCCACTGCAAAAGAACTCGAAGAAGAAACAGGCGGAAAAGTTTTATGTGTTTCTTGCGATGTTAGAAATTGGGATGAGGTTGAAGCCATGAAAGAAGCAGCAATCAAAGAATTCGGACAAATTGATATTCTGTTAAATAACGCGGCTGGAAATTTTATTTCACCCACAGAAAGATTAACGCATTCTGCATTTGATTCTATTTTAGATATCGTTTTAAAAGGCACCAAAAACTGTACGCTTTCCATCGGGAAATATTGGATCGATAATAAAGTTCCCGGAACAGTTTTAAATATTGTCACCACTTATGCCTGGACAGGTTCTGCATACGTCGTTCCCTCGGCATGTGCGAAAGCTGGAGTTTTAGCCATGACCCGAAGTTTAGCTGTAGAATGGGCAAAATACGGAATTCGTTTCAACGCTATCGCACCAGGACCATTCCCAACAAAAGGAGCCTGGGAAAGATTATTGCCCGGAGATTTAGCCGAGAAATTCGACATGCGTAAGAAAGTTCCGTTGAGAAGAGTTGGAGAACATCAAGAATTAGCGAATCTTGCTGCTTATCTGGTTTCAGATTATTCTGCTTACATGAACGGTGAAGTGGTAACCATCGACGGTGGAGAATGGCTCCAGGGAGCTGGAGAATTTAACATGCTGGAAGAAATTCCACAAGAAATGTGGGATATGTTAGAACAGATGATTAAAGCTAAAAAGTCAAACTAATTTTAATTTTAAATATAAAACCTCAATATTTGTAACAATATTGAGGTTTTTTTATACTTATATATAAAATCCCTCATGAATTTTAAATTTTTAAAGCCAATGGTCGCATTGGCAATTGCAGTTTCTGTGAATTCATTTGCTCAGAATGATGCACCAAAGTATAGTTATACCGAAGCTTTCAAACCGTATTTCTATCTGAATAATGCGACTGAAACCCGCTCAGCAAGCGGACAACCTGGTCATCAATATTGGCAAAACAGTGCTGATTATGTTTTGAACGCCACTTTGAATGATGCTAAAAACGAGATTTCAGGTTCTGCAGAAATTGTTTACACGAATAACAGTTTTGATAATTTGAGTTTTCTGTGGTTGCAACTGGATCAGAATTTATTTAAAAAAGATTCGCGCGGAAATGCGGTAGTTCCGATGGCTGGAAGTCGAAATGGTGCGCACGGACAAGAATTCGATGGCGGTTATACGATTAAATCTATCGAGATCCTTTCCGCAAATGGGAAAAAAGTAAAAGTAAATCCGACGTATACAATTTCCGATACCCGAATTCAGATTGATCTTCCACAAGATTTAAAAGCAAAAGGTGGCGTTATAAAATTCGTTATTAATTATTCTTTTGTTTCGCCAAATTACGGTTCAGACAGAATGGGCGTTGAAGACACCAAGAATGGTAAGATCTTCACGATTGCTCAATGGTTCCCAAGAATGTGTGTTTATGATGACCAAATGGGATGGAATACTTTACCTTATCTCGGTGCCGGAGAATTCTATTTAGAGTACGGAAATATTACCGCAAATCTGACGGTTCCTGCAAATCAGTTTGTTGTTGCTTCCGGTGAATTATTGAATCCAAAAGAAGTTTACACTAACGACCAAAATAAGAAATGGGATCAGGCGAGAAATAGCGATAAGACGGTAATTATTCGTTCTGCTGAGGAAGTTAATGCAGCTGCAAAAACTTCAACTTCGACTAAAACCTGGAAGTTTAAAATTGAAAATACAAGAGATTTTGCCTGGGCTTCTTCGTCCGCATTTATTTTAGATGCAGCAAAAATTAATTTACCAAGTGGAAAGAAATCGTTGGCAATTTCTGCTTATCCGGTAGAAAGTGACGGTAATGAAGCTTGGGGAAGATCGACTGAATATACCAAATCATCGATCGAACATTACTCCAAAAGATGGTATGAATATACCTATCCAACTGCAGTAAATGTTGCAGGTAATGAAGGCGGAATGGAATATCCAGGCATCGTTTTCTGTCATATGAATTCAAAAGGAGCAGATCTTTGGGGTGTTACTGATCACGAGTTTGGTCATAACTGGTTTCCGATGATCGTAGGATCGAACGAAAGATTATACGCTTGGATGGATGAAGGTTTTAATACTTTTATTAATTCGGTGTCCGAAAAAGACTTTAATAATGGAGAATATTACCAGGCGAAACCACTTCAATCCATGTCGCGGGCTTTTTACGGAGACAGTATGGAGCCGGTAATGACGGCGCCAGATAACTTAAAAGAAAGGAATTTAGGATTCTTAGGATATTATAAACCAAGTGCAGGACTGCAAATGTTGCGTGAAAATATTTTAGGTGAAGCTCGTTTCGATAAAGCATTTCGGGAATATATTAATAGATGGGCGTTTAAGCATCCAACTCCTGATGATTTTTTCAGAACAATGGAAAATGTTTCTGGTGAAGAGTTGAATTGGTTCTGGAGAGGTTGGTTCTTAAATAAATGGAAAATCGACCAAGCTGTAAAAAGCGCAAAATATGTTAATGGCGATTTTACAAAAGGGGTTATCATTAAAATCGAAAATATCGGACAATTACCAATGCCGGTTAATTTGGATATTAAATTTAAAGATGGGACGATTAAAAATGTAAAATTACCGGTAGAAATTTGGAAAAGAAATTCAGAATGGTCCTTTGAAGTTCCGACTACAAAGGAGATAGTTTCGGTGCAAATAGATTCATCGGGAAGTGTACCTGATGCCAATCCAGCTGACAATATTTTTAAAATGGAAACTAGTTCTACTGAAAAAATTATTTTGAGTAATTACACTGGAACTTATTCCAGTAAACAGTTGCCTATGAAATTAGTAATTAAAGAAGAAAATAACAGACTAATGGCTCAGGGTGAAGGTCAATCCGCGTTTCCGCTGGAATATGAAGGTGCTGATAAGTTCAGTTTCGCGACGGCCGGCCTTGAATTGGAGTTTGCCAAAGACAATAAAAGTTTCAAATTGAATCAGTCCGGACAAAGTTTCAGTTTCACTAAAGAATAAACAAGTTAGAATTTTTAAATAATTGATGACCGTCCCACGAAGCAATTCGTGGGACGTTTTTTTTTCATGCTATCAGGTCTTGTAAATTTCTATTTTGCGATCGTAAATCTGAAGGCTTTAATTATCAATTAAATAACAACAAAAAACGCTCTGAAAAATCAGAGCGTTTAACCTTAAGTAGTAGACCCACAGGGAATATAACGCCTTTATTACCTGAAATCAAACCTATTATATTGAATGAGTGCAAACAACATTAAACCCTTTGTCAATGGTGTTTTATGGTGTTTTAAAGATAGTGCATTCTGTTTAAGTAGTTAAGGTAATAAAGGGTAATTAAGGTTATAAATTAAACTTTTCGGTACAATGTCGGTACATTTTAAAGTTTGTCAATTACCATTAATAGGGTCTTTGCGAGAATAATATAAATATTGTCGGTACAATATGGGTTAATTTTACCCTATTTTACTATATTTGTATAGTTCAAACCTTATACAATGGCAAACGTTAAATTCTTATTACGCACCAAAACCGCAAATTCTAAAATTACAGTCCGATTTTATGAGGGCAAAGAAATTGATTTTAGAAAACAAACCCGCGAGTCTATTAATTCCATTTACTGGAATGATAAAAAAGGACGTCCAAAAAATCTTACTGCATTAAATCCAAAAGACAAAGAATCTTTGACAGAACTAAATGAAACTTTAGATGGTTTGGAAATTTACATTTTGGAGCAATACCGAAAACGTGACGAAACCGAAATAATAAATTCTGACTGGTTAGATGAAATTATTACTGCGTTTTATTCAGGTGGGCGACGAATTGAAAAACTCGATTATCTTACAAACTATTTAGATTACTACGAAACCAATATTTTGCCATTTAGGAAATATAAAGGTTCGCCCATAGGATACCGAACCAAACAAAAACAAATTACCATTATTTCTAAACTCAAAACTTTTCTGCAAACCTTAAATAAAAAGGTTCGCGTTTCAGATTATGGGGAAACAATGGGAAATGAATTTGTAACCTATTTGCGGGATGTGGAAAACCTCAACGAAAATACGGTAGGGAAATATTTGAAGTACTCTAAAACCATCATTAAAGACGCCCGAAAACTAAGATTAAAAGTTAGTGACGACCTCGAAGAAATTAAAGGTTTTACCGTCGAAACCCCAACCGTAATTTTTACCCCTAATGAACTGCAATCTATAATAGACCTTAATTTTTTAAATGAACGGTGGGAAATTACGCGGGACTGGTTAATTGTCGGAATATATACAGGGCAACGCGCGGGCGACTTGTTCGGAATGAATAAGGGAATGATAACGAAAGACGCAAAGGGTAGGGAATTTATAAACCTTACACAGGAAAAAGTAAAGGCACGCGTTAAAATTCCTGTTCATAAAGAAGTAAAAAAGATACTGGATAAATATAAAGGTAATTTTCCCCCTTTGTATTCTGAAAGTTTAGAAAGTAACAAAACGATATTTAATTTAAATCTAAAGGCAATATCTAAACGCGCGGGATTAGACCGCCCCGAAACTGGACGTATTTTCGATGAGGTTAATAAAAAATATGTTTTCGGAACGTATCCACTTCATAAATTAGTTTCGTCGCATTTATGCCGTCGTACGTTCGCGTCTATGCATTACGGAATTATTCCCACCCCTATAATTATGAGTGTTACAAAACACAAAACAGAAACGGAATTTTTAAAATATATCGGTAAAGATAGCGACGAACTGACCGCGCAAATGTTTGATTATTGGGATAAGATAGAATCTGATAAGATGGACAGTTTAAACGACATGAAAAATAGTACTGTCTAAATTATCTAATCAATCTGTAAAAGTAATTTAAACAACTGGTAGTCAGTGATTAATTAAACTGACAAATCCAATATCTAGCATGGAAAGTAAAAATGGTGTATAACTTACATTATTTAAAAAAAACGTTCTATTTTTGTTAAAACGTTCAAACTTTATAAAATGGATATCCCTTTTAAATCTCTAAAATCTTTTCAGGAAAATTATACTTCTCATTTAAATTCTTTTATCGAAGAGTTCCCGAATGCAACTGAAATAGATTTTTTACATCAGTTAAAAAGGATGTACAGTTTTGAGATAAAATTCGATAATACCAAAAGAGTTTTTAATGATTTAATTTGGATAAAAACACGTTCGTTTGATGAATCTTTTGGAATTACATATGAGGACGATGAAATATCAATTTCGATGTTTGCATTAATCGTTGAAGATTATTTAAATTATTATATGCCTCTCATAGGTGACCCATTTTCATACAACCCTTATTCACCGTTTGTTGATGATGAAGATGTTTTCGTTAAAGATTATGAAGGTTTTGATATTAAGGATGACCCAATTAAACGTTTATTTATTATCTCAGAAAACGTTGCAAGTCATGATATTTCTATTAACAGTAAATCACTTCGCGAAATTTATTTACTACAGGAAACATTTCATTATAAGTATTTCAAGTTTTTGTATTTTGATAATGGGAAAATTAAGGCGGATGAACATAAGTTTCAAAATTACGGATTCGCGGTAACTAATATTTTAAATGAATTAGATAGAAAGATTTTTGATACTAGTATAAAGTCTGACGTACAGGATGAAATAATAACGGAAAACGATTATTCAGATACTCGACAACTTGAACGAATGATTTTATTAGAAAAATTGGGAATTATAAAATACATTCAGTCAATCCAAAATGACGTTAATAATGAAAAACACACTGCAGAAATATTATCTGCACTTAGTGGGATTAACTCAGCAACGATTGCAAAAAATTTAGGGGTTATGTTAGGCGCAAAGAAAAATGATAATGATAAAAATAGCCCTTACAAAAATCCTAAAAATCTCCAATTGGCAAATAATAAATTATATCAATTTAATATTGATTTAACTAAAATTATTCTATAAAGTAAGAAATGGGAAAATAACGCATTCCCATCAAATTCCCATTAATCCCTTTGTATTGTTGAATTAAAAACAATAATACAAATGGAACAAATTAATTTCGTCGGAATAGAACCGACTGCGCTAATTTCCGAAATCGTCGGAAAAATAAAATCTGAATTACTCGCAGATTTAACCAAAACTTTTAACGATAACCAACCAAACCGCTATTATTCCGCACAGGATATCTGCGAGCGTTTTGGTATCTCAAAACCTACCATTCATGAATGGAGAAAACGCGGGATATTGAAAACCTATAAACTGGGTTCGCGCGTCTATTATCGAATGGACGATATTGAAAAGGCAATGATTATTAACGATTAATATTTATTGCTATGTTCAAACCCGATACCTATAAATTAACCTACACACTGGATGAGGTTAAAAAGACGTTCGCACAGTATAAATTGCAAACTGCCGAAAAGGAACTTTTGCCAGAGTTGATAAGAATTGTAATAAACAATGGTTTTAATGCAATTACAGGAGCGTACTATCTTTTACTAATCAGAAATGCCACCAGTTGGAAGAAATGTACTTTGACAGGATTACGACCGACCGATACAGCGAACTATTATTATTCGGATTTACCAATTAAGGGCGTGAAATCTTTATGCGTGGTTTATTACGATTCTGAAACGGATAAGATACTTATTAGAATTGCACCGCAGTTTTATATTCAATCTAAAATAGAACGTGAAAACCTAGTAAAAGAACTAATTAAAAACTTTTAGAACCCAAAAAAAAGGGAATGCAAATAAATGCATTCCCTTTAGGCGTTCAAACCTTTACAAATGACTTTCGCTATTGTAAGAAACAAAGATAGTAAATAATGATTGATTTTATAAAGATAAAATACACTGATACTGGTTATGTGTTGCCAATCTCATCAATAGATTTTAAAAGTGGTTTTAATCATAATACGGGAGAACTTGATGAGACCGTAAAGGGAAATTATTTTGATTTTAATATTGAACGTTGGGCGTCTGGTCGAACTATTATAACTGGTAGTATTCACAAATATTTTAATAGGAATGATTTTAACGGTAATGATTTTACCGCATTAAATTTTCAAACGTCTGTAATTAATCTGAAAAACGAAATTCATTTAGTTCCTGATTTGTGTAAACTTGAAAACGTGGAAATAGGAGTAAATATTCAAACTGAATTTAATCCAAATCTTTTATTAGAAAATCTTTTATTTCATAGAACAAAGGAGTTTAATAAACCAATTGCGGGCGCGTATTATATGCAATCAAAAAAAGAAAATTATATTATTAAAATCTATAATAAGAGCGCGCAAAATAACCGCGTTTTAAGGCGTTTAGAATCTGAATTGAAAGGTAGTAAGATAACACCAACGGAACGCGCGCAGAAACATTCTTTAGCGCAATTAATCAAAGATGAGTTGAAACCAAATACGCTACGTTTTGAAATTAAGTTTTTAAAAATGGAAGTATTAAATCAAATGGGAATTATTACCCTCGCAGATTTATGCAAACCTGAATTTTTCCAGCATTTTAAAGAAATGTTAATGATGGAATTTGATGAGGTTTATTTTTACGATTATACGACCGATAATTTAAAGATGAGAACGCCCGAACAAATTAAGTTTAAAGATTATCGAAATCCTAACTACTGGAAGAGTTTAGACCGAAAAGATAAATATTATCATAAAAAACGGTTTGCAGATTTAACGCTAAAATATTCCCAAAACATAAAGGGTAAAGTGTCGGAATTAATAGGCGACAAGATGGAGGAATTAACCGCCAAAAGTTTAGACATTTTCCCCGACATTTTAGCACCTCATCAAACTACTAAGTTTAGACAAATTCCCCATTCATATATAGGGGTAAAATGTCCAAATAATAGTAACGACTTAGCGGTAATAAATGAGGGTGTAAATGCCCCCGAAAATAACACCTACTGCAAAGTAACTGGTTTGAATATTTCAATGCAAAAAAAAGGTAGTTTGTATTTATGCTCTACTGGTTTAAAATTCTATAAAAAAAATGACCCCGATATATTCAGGAAATTATATGTAAAATATTTAAGTGATAAAATGAAAACGCGCCCCATCGAAAAACAGATTTATTATATCGCGCATAATATTAGGAATACAAAAACAAACCCCTATCACAATACCCGAAACAATAGAGTGAAGTTTGAGCAAAGGAACTATAATCAATATCAATTGCAAATAGTGTGGGATTTCTAAAACATTATTCTTTGTTTTTAAAAAAAATCTTATATTAGTATAAATGAAAAATTATGAAAAAAATTATATTTTTAGTACTTTTTATGCTATTCTCTAAAAGTTATTCACAAACAAATTATTTTCCTATGCCGTCAAACGGCGATGAAATATTTCACATCGTATCAAAAAATGTTTTAGTGAAAAGAATATCAGAAAAGAGAGCATGGGTTAAATATGTTGATGACGATAAAAGGGTTAAATCAAAAAGTGGGAAAATTATTTCAGTAAAAGGGGGTTATCTCATGAGTAAGTCCGAATTTAAATGCACTCCAATTTCAGAGAGGATGCATAAGACATTTACAATTATAGAGTATGACGGTAAGAATGAACCATTGGGAAGCAAGGAGTATTCTTATCCTGATTGGGAAACTGTTCCGCCAGAAACTAATATAGATTCAATAGCACGATTTGTTTGTGATGGGGAGATAAATTTATAATTACTTGTGATTATATTATTTCGGTTCGTTAAAAATTTTGTCTTATATAAAAATTTAAAAAACATATAGAATGTCAATACCAAGAGGCATGCAACAAGAAGTAAAAACGCCTATCTATGTAAAGATTTTTATTTGGATATTCGTAATTGCAGATGTTTTTGCGATAGGACTGTTAGTTATTCCCGCAATTTTAAAACTATTCAAAGACCATTTTTAAGCATTTATTCCAACAAAACAAATTAAAGTATTATGAAAAATATATTCGACAAGGTTTTTAAAGTAATGGTTATTTTAATTTCATTAGGTTTTCTTTATGTTTATTATACTAATAAGGAAAAAGATAGATATGAAATTAGCGATGGGTTTCTACTTATTAAAGATACTGGTGTTATACATCGTTTGAACAAGGTTGATTATCAGTGGTACAATCGTAATTCTAATGAGTTAAACAGTAACTAGTAGTAAAAATAAATGCACTTTTCGAAATTTTATTATATTATTCTGTTTGTTTTATTTTCGTGTAAGAAAGAGATTTCACTAAAGAGATTCACAAACTATAATCAAGTTGAAAACTATCTTTCGACCAATAGTTTTAAAGTCGATGAAACCACCGACACAGGAAACAGTAGTTTTATTACTTCCGCACACTTTCAAAGTGAAGATGGTGAAAAAGGTTTTCTAACTTTAGGAATGAAAAGAAAGGAATATCATTTTAGTAATGTACCAATAGAAGTATGGGAACGTTTTAAGAATGCAAATAGTAAAGGGAAATTTTACCACCGTAACATCAAGGGAAAGTATAGTATCAAATTGAAGTAGAAATATGACATACTGCAACCTAAAAACTTGAAACGTTTTCGAGAATTTCCGATGAAATGCGTGATGGGGGTGGTATTGAAATAGTATGAGAATATTAGTTTTTTAATTTAACACATACGCATATATCTAACATCTGAGAAGGTAACTGAGATTATTTTCAATTGAATAACTAAATACATTAACACTATTGTACAATTATGGCTAATTGTATTAGGTTTAAATGCAATTACTATTCACTAACTATCAAAGAAATATAAAACTAATCATTCAATGCATGGTAATATCATGTTATTGTCTACTTGGTGAATACCTTTGAACTGATTGAGGTGACTAGAACGCCTTTACAAATTATTTGAAATGAATATAAATTTTTAAAATTATTCTTCATCTTGAACTTAATCGTTTATGTGTAAATCTCTTTTTATAGAGATATTGAAATGTTAAATCTGAACTTTTCGGGATCAGTATCAAAAGTTGGGGACTAAGCAAAAAGTTTAGATAATCTGAACAAGAAAAATGTTTTGTCTTTTACACCTCGAAGTTGTAATCTGAAGTTTTTTATTTTCGCATTAAAAGATTCTGCAGAAGCATTTGTGCTTCTCTGATCAAAATAATTGAGAATATCATTGTAATGATTCATAATGGTTTTCATGAGTACTGAAAATGATTTAAAGCCCGATTCTTCTACCTTTTTGAACCAATGTGCTAATTTGAGCATTGCGACGGACTTTTGAATATTTTGATTGTAAATTTTTCTCAGCCCATCAGATAAATGATAGGCTTTTTCTAAGTCGGGATAGTGCGAGAATAATATGTCCGCTCTTTGGTTTTGGCTTGGTGTCCACTTTTCTTTGGTTTTGTAGAGTAAATATCGGCTCCTTGCCAAGAGTTGCTTTCTGGTATCACCATTTTCAAAAACTTCAATTTCCGGCTTCTTCTTTCTCTTTTGCCTCGGTTAGTAAAGTGTTTTCCAAATCAATGGCTTCCCATCGATGTTGTATTCTGAGGTTCTGCAATGCTTCTGTGGCGAGCTTTTGAACATGAAAGCGGTCAATAACCTGCACGGCATTGGGGAAACATCTTTTAGCAATGAGTTTCATTGAACCTGCCATATCGAGTGTGATCTCTTTAACTTTCTGTCGGAGTTTTCTACTGATTTTCAGAATTTGTTCAATGACTTTATCACTCTGAGTTCCTTTAATAATGGCTACGATACTTCCTTTTCTGCCCTTTGCTTTTTTGGAGGTAAGAACAGTGTACAATTCCCCGTCAGAAAGAGCGACTTCGTCTAAAGAAAGCTGGTCAGAGAGGTTTTCAGAATATAAGATCCAGTCTGCAGCATGTTCTTTCTGATCCCAATCTTTAAAGTCGCTAATGCTTTTTTTATATTGTCGTTGAAATTTTCTTCCATTCACGCCATACATTTCTGCGATGGTTTTACAAGGAAGTGCTTTAGTATCGGCTGATTTTTTTTAAGAACTCTGCAAAATCCTGTGTCATGCGAGTTCCTTTAGCGATGAGATTCCAATCTCTTTGAATAATGTCTCCCGATTTCACATCTGTCCATCTTCGGCGTTTGATATGGAGTTTTACAGACTTTCCACGCAGCGGAAAATCATCTACCGTTATTTCGGGCAGAAAACCCTTTGATTGCAAAGTAAGGGACGTAAATTCTTTGGGAATCGTATTTTTTTCTTCAAAATAAAGATGCACAACTTTATTTATTTCTTCAAATTTCACAATTTCAAAATGATCAATTAAAAATTCAGGTAGTAAAAATTTGAGAACTTCTGTTTCGTTTAGCATCTAACAAAATTATCAAATTTATTCTTTCTCCCCAAGTTTTGAGATTGATCCACTTTTCGGTACAATATCGGTACGCAAAAAAAATAACGCCTTGAAAATCAAAGCGTTATTGAATAAAATGTAGACCCACAGGGACTCGAACCCCGAATGTCGGTACCAAAAACCGGTGTGTTACCAATTACACCATGGGTCTTTCTTTATTTTGGTGGTGCAAATGTATAAGTTTTTTTATTACCAACCAACTATTTCATAAAAATTTTTTTAAAAAAATACAATTGTAATTTTAAGAGACTCTCTTTCATTGAATTAGAAATGTTGATTTTTTTAGAATTTTTTATAAAAAGTTAATCTCAGTTCTTAAAATCAAAAATATTCAACATTGTATTCTGAATATTTTTAAAGTGAAAATTAATTCTTTGTGAGTTTTTTAATTTTAATAATATTTAAACAAACGCTAAGTGATTTTTTTCAAATATTAATTCCGTATTTTTGAAAAAATAATTTTACAAATGAGTAGTATCGAAGATAAGAAAAAAGCACTGGCTTTGGTGCTTGAGAAACTAGATAAAACCTACGGGAAAGGAACCGTAATGACTTTAGGAGATGCATCTGCAGATACGTCTATTGAAGTGATTCCGTCTGGATCATTAGGATTAGATTTAGCGTTAGGAGTTGGCGGTTACCCAAGAGGAAGAGTCATTGAGATTTATGGTCCGGAATCTTCAGGTAAAACAACTTTGACTTTACATGCGATTGCAGAAGCACAAAAAGCGGGCGGAATTGCAGCTTTTATTGATGCTGAGCATGCGTTTGATAGAGGTTACGCTAAAAAATTGGGAATTAATTTAGAAGATTTAATTATTTCACAACCGGATAACGGGGAACAAGCTTTAGAGATTGCAGATAATTTAATCCGTTCCGGAGCGGTGGATATCGTCGTGATTGACTCTGTTGCAGCCTTGACTCCGAAAGCGGAGATTGAAGGTGAAATGGGGGATTCTAAAATGGGACTTCATGCAAGATTGATGTCTCAAGCGTTGAGAAAATTAACAGGAACGATTTCTAAAACGAAATGTACCGTAATTTTCATTAACCAGTTGAGAGAGAAAATTGGAGTGATGTTCGGAAATCCTGAAACAACTACAGGAGGAAATGCGTTGAAGTTTTATGCTTCGGTAAGGATTGATATCAGAAAAGCGAGTGCGCCGATTAAAACAGGCGATGAAGCAGTAGGAAGCCGTGTGAAAGTGAAGATAGTGAAAAATAAAGTAGCACCTCCATTTAAAATTGCAGAATTTGATATCATGTATGGTGAAGGAGTTTCTAAAACCGGTGAAATCTTAGATGCGTCTGTTGATATGGGAATTGTGAAGAAAAGCGGTTCTTGGTTCAGCTACGGAGATACGAAATTGGGTCAAGGCCGCGATGCGGTTAGAGATATGTTGAAAGATAATCCTGAGCTTGCTGACGAACTGGAAGCTAAAATAAGAGAAGAGATCAAAAATAAAAAAGATAATTAGTCTGGAAGATAACAGACGATAAGGTCATAGATGTCCAACTAAAAGTTAGATATTTATAATTAATTTTTTTAAAATTAAAGACAGCATTTTTTGCTGTCTTTTTTTGTGAATAGTTGGTTTTGAAAAATAGAGGTTTCATTTGTAAACTGGTTTTATGAATTATGAATAAGGACGGTCTTTAGTCCGCATTTCCCGTTGGTATTTATTGGTTTTAGCCGAAACTTATTCTGCTCTTTTAGATAAAATCTGCGTTTTTTTTGGAACCCAATTTCTTTTGAAATTATATGGCTTTTTATCAAAAAACCGCTCTCGTTGTAAAAACTTACTCGCAATAGGGATAGAAACGGAAACCCCGGAAAAAGCGTTGGGAAAGGAATGGCTTGAGGAGTTGCAGTGGATAGCCCGACCCGCGCGGTGGGAAAAGCGTTGGCGAGGGGATTGCCCTAAAAAAATTGACAATCTGTCACTTTGTGGAGATTGGTGTTTTATTTGAGAACTCAACTGCATAATTTAAAAATCAATTAACATGACAAAAGGAAATATTAATGTATCGGTGGAAAATATTTTTCCCTTAATAAAGAAGTTTTTGTACAGCGATCACGAAATATTCTTGCGTGAACTGATTTCTAATGCGACAGATGCGACTTTGAAGTTGAAACATTTGACGAGCATTGGTGAAATTAAAACCGATTATGGACAGCCGAAAATTGAAGTTAAAATTGATAAGGAAGCGAAAACTTTAACCATCATTGATCAGGGAATTGGGATGACTGGCGAGGAAGTTGAAAAATATATCAACCAAGTTGCCTTTTCTGGTGCAGAAGAATTTTTGGAGAAATATAAAGATTCTGCTAAAGATTCCGGAATTATTGGTCATTTTGGTCTTGGATTTTACTCGGCATTTATGGTGGCTGAAAAAGTAGAAATCGTTACTAAATCTTACAAAGATGAACCAGCAGTTCGTTGGATTTGTGATGGAAGTCCAGAATATACTTTAGAAGAAACTACTGACAAAACCGGTAGAGGAACGGAAATCGTTTTACATATTGCAGAAGATTCTACCGAGTTTTTGGAGGAATCTAAAATTCGTGAATTGTTATTAAAGTATAATAAATTCATGCCGGTTCCGATTAAATTTGGAACGAAAACTGAAACACTTCCTTTGGCGGAAGATGCTGCAAAAGACCTGTCTGCCGAACAGGCAGGTGCAAAAGCAGAAACGGTAGAAGTTGATAATATTATTAATAATCCAACTCCGGCGTGGACTAAAGCTCCTAGTGAACTGAGTGAGGCAGATTATAAAGAATTCTATCATGAATTGTATCCAATGCAGTTTGAGGAGCCTTTATTTAATATTCATTTGAACGTTGATTATCCGTTTAACTTGACTGGGATTCTCTATTTCCCTAAGTTGACAAATGGTTTAAATATTGAGAAAGATAAAATTCAGTTGTACCAAAATCAGGTTTATGTAACCGATGAGGTGAAAGGAATTGTGCCGGATTTCTTAATGTTATTACGCGGTGTGATTGATTCTCCGGATATTCCGCTGAACGTTTCCCGTTCTTATTTGCAAGCTGACGGTGCGGTGAAGAAAATTTCTTCTTACATCACTAAAAAAGTAGCCGATAAAATGGTTTCTTTATTTAATGAAAACCGTGAAGACTACGAGAAAAAATGGAACGACATCAAAATCGTTATCGAATACGGGATGATCTCCGAAGACAAATTCTTTGATAAATCTGACAAGTTTGCGTTGTATCCAACAACTGATGGTAAATATTATTTATGGTCTGAATTGGAAGAGAAAGTAAAACCAATGCAAACTGACAAAGACGGAAACTTTGTAATTTTGTACGCAACAAATGCTGATGAACAGCACAGTTATATTCAATCTGCGAAAGATAAAGGATATGAAGTTCTTCTTTTAGATTCACCGATTGTTCCGCATTTAATTCAGAAATTAGAAACTTCTAAAGACAAAATTTCTTTCGCAAGAGTTGACGCAGATCACGTGAATAACTTGATTAAAAAAGAAGATACGGCGATTTCAAAATTGAACGAGGAAGAAAAAGAATCTTTGAAGAAAAATATTGAAGAAGCAGTAAATGACAAGAAGTTCTCTGTTCAAGTTGAAGACTTGGAAAGTTCAGAAGCGCCATTTATGATTACGCAACCGGAATTTATTCGCAGAATGAAAGACATGCAGGCAACCGGCGGCGGTGGCGGAATGTTTGGAATGAGTGGTTTCCCTGAGATGTATAATTTGGTCGTAAATTCTAACAGTGAATTGGCTGCAGAAATTTTGAAAAATGAAAATGCAGAAGAGAAAAATTCTAAAATTAAATACGCTTTAGATTTAGCTAAACTTTCTCAGAACTTGTTGAAAGGTAAAGACTTGACTGAATTTATTAACAGAAGTTATCAGCAATTGAGTAAATAGAATAAAGATAAAAGAACAAAGAGGGTAGACTTTAGGTTTGGATTCTTTGATTTATAATAAAAACCTTGTTGAGAGTTATCTTAACAAGGTTTTTTTATGTGCAGAAAATATTATAATTCCTCCAGCGGATTCCAAAACACCTTTTTAAAATTCTGAATTTTTCCGTCCTTAACTTCCACGCCTTCCGATTTTAATTTCCCTACGAAATCCCTAACACATGTTGCAGTGATTTTTCCAGAAGCATTGCAAACACGATGAGCTGGAAAATCTTCATCATAATTGCGCAAAGCATTTCCAACATGTCGAGCGTGATTAGGATAACCAACTGCTTTTGCAATGGCGCCGTAACTAGTGACTCTTCCTTTGGGAATCATCATAATGATTTCAAAAACCTGTTTTTTGAATAGTTCATTCATAAATTAAAGTTAGGTATTTTATCGCAATGAATTTATACAGAATTATCTGTAAGATTTGTGCTAAGTTGTTTTTATCAAATTTCAAATCTCTCGCAGATGATGCAGATTGAGCAGATTTAAAATAGTTATAAAGATCTTTTTCATGTGTTCAATTGTTGAGAAGAAACAACGTTCCATTATCTTTATAATTCTGGCAGATTTAATATCCTACTAAAAATCTGCCTCATCTGCTCAATCTGCGGGAGACAAAAAAAATCGCCCAATTTCTGAGGCGATTTTATTTATAAGAGTTGTTAAGATTGAAGCTCTAACAAAGCTGTTTTCTTTCTTAAGAATTCTCCAAGATATAAGAGAACATCAACGGTGCACAAATGGTTGCATCACTTTCAACGATAAATTTCGGTGTAGTGATGTCCAGTTTTCCCCAAGTGATTTTCTCATTCGGAACAGCTCCGGAATAAGAACCGTAAGAAGTAGTTGAATCAGAGATCTGACAGAAATACGACCAGAACGGCGTGTCCGTCATTTCCATATCTTGGTACAACATTGGAACCACACAAATTGGGAAATCACCAGCGATTCCACCTCCAACCTGGAAGAAACCAACGCCTTTTCCACCTGAATTTTTCGGGTACCAATCTGCTAAATACATCATATATTCAATTCCAGATTTTACGGTAGAAGGTTTTAATTCTCCTTTGATACAGTAGCTCGAGAAGATATTTCCCATGGTAGAATCTTCCCAACCTGGAACAACAATCGGCAAGTTTTTCTCTGCCGCCGCAATCATCCAAGAATTCTCTCTCGGGATTTCATAATACTGCTCCAAAACTCCTGAAAGAATCATTTTGTACATATATTCATGCGGGAAAAATCGTTCCCCTTTCGCTTCGGCATCTTTCCAGATTTTTACGATATGCTCCTGCAATCTACGGAAGGCTTCCTCCTCTGGAATACACGTGTCAGTAACACGATTCAAGCCTTTTTCCATTAAATCCCACTCTTCCTGAGGAGTTAAATCACGGTAATTTGGCACGCGTTTGTAATGAGAATGCGCAACTAAATTCATTAAATCCTCCTCCAAATTCGCACCAGTACAAGAAATAATATGCACTTTATCTTCGCGAATCATTTCAGCTAAAATTTTACCAATCTCTGCCGTAGACATTGCTCCGGCAAGGGTGATCATCATTTTTCCGCCATCTTTCAAATGGGCAACATATCCTTTCGAAGCATCTACCAAAGCTGCAGAATTAAAATGCAGATAATATTTTTCGATAAATTCCGTAATCGGTTTACTCATAATTTTTTGATTTTAGCAAAGGTAATAAATTTATAAACGAATAGTGACACCTGCACTAACGGTCAATCTGTGTAGCGCTTCTTTCTGATCATCCGGTAAATCAAACTGCTGACCGTTCATTTTTGCTTTTACCAAAGTTCCACCAGTGTAACCAACCTGTGGGCCAATTAAAATACTTGGAGATATTTCATACATATATCCAATGGTTGTAGCTAAGCCTAGATTTGAACCCGAAAATAAAATGTTGTCAGTCTTGGATTTATAGCTGATGACACCGATCGCCATGTCATAATACAATTTGTGTTTTGTATTCTCATTAAAATTAGAGTAAAGAAAAGCAGGTCCTACAAAAGTAATGGTATCATCTGTAGAAAGAGAAATGGAGACAGGATTGCCATCAGGTGTATAACCAATAAAATTGCCGGAAGAAGACGCGGAATATATATTGTATTTTACTCCCAAACCAATCACAGTATTGAGTTGATAATAGGCGCCTACGTCGAAGTTAATACCTGATTTCAAACCTTTGAGATAGGATTCTTCCTGTCCGCTGAGGTTAGACGGTAAACTTGCAGTTCTAAAACCGTATCCAATACTAGGAATAATAGAGATTTTTTTTTGTGAGAAAACGCTTAAAGGCAAAGCTGCCAGAGCAAATAGTAGAAATTTATTCTTCATATAATTTTTTCGTAAATATATTAGAATTTATGTCTTCTATTTTCTTTTTTTTCAGAAAGTTGCTTTTTGGCTTTAATTCTTTTTTCGATTTTTGAGCGGGAAGGTTTCGTGGCTTTTCGAGATTTGGGAATGAATAAAGATTTTTCGACAATATCTAAAATCTTTTCTGTTGCAATTTTTTTATTTTGAAGTTGCGTTCGGCTTTCGGAAACCGTAAACTGTAAAATCCGGTCAGCATTAATGCGGTTTTTAAGTTTTTCGAAGATCATCTCTTTTCCTTCAATAGAAAAACATTCACTTTCGGCAACGTTCCACATGACCGTCACGGAAGTTTCGACCTTATTGACGTTTTGTCCGCCAGCACCACTGCTGCGAGAAGTTTTGTAAATGAGTTCTTTGCTGAAGTCTTTCATGATATAAGAGGAAAGAACAAAGATAAAAGAATAAAGATAATGGAGTCAATAACCAAACGAAAGAGTAGGAGGAATGTAACTTTAACCTATTTCTTCAACCTATTAAAAACTATTTTGGTCAATTCTCGACGATCAATCTTTCCATTGGGAATCCTTGGAAATTTTTCGATGAATATGATTTCTTTTGGTTGGTGGTTTTTTATTGGATAATTGATTTTTTCTAATTGTTTAATAATCTCTGCATCATCTTCTCCTTCAACAATCAAGACTAATTTTTGACCAAGTAATTCATCTTCAATTCCGAAGAAAAGAATTTCATTGGGAATTTCTTTTTTAACCAAATTTTCTAATTGTTCAGGGTAGATTTTTAATCCTGCGGAATTAATCACATTGTCAATTCTACCTAAAAATTTAAATTCTTTGCCATTATTAATTTCAACTAAATCGTTCGTTAAAAGAGTTTCTGGATGTAAGTTTGGCGCAAATATTTGTAAACAATCTCTTTCATCTAAAGAAATTTCAACACCACTTAAAACTTGAAAATAATCTTCAGCGATAGGATAAATCTGTTTTAAAGCAATGTGAGAAAGCGTCTCCGACATTCCGTAGGTTTCGAATATATGATTTTCGATGGTCGGCTTCTCTTTGTTAAGTCTTTTTGTAATTTTACTTTTTAAAGTTTCTGAAACTGCGGCTCCGCCAACAATAATATTTTTAATCAAATGAATTTTGTTTAATGAATTCTCAACTTGTAGTGGAGACATTGCACAGAAATCAATTTCTTCGTTTAAATCGGTTAGTGGGTTTATGGATGGTGTTTTTACGAGCAGATTTAATTTCCTTTCGATGGATCGAACGACCATCATTTTTCCAGAAATATAATCTACAGGAAGGCAGAGTAGGGCAGAATCGCCTTCTTTTAATCCCAGTACATCGCATGTCCTATTTGCAGAATACCGCATTCTTTCCTTTTCTATGTCAAAAATTTTCGGCGTTCCAGTAGAACCGGAAGTTTGAACTTTTACTGTTTTTAAATCATCGAACCATTCTTTGATAAAAGAAATGACCCTTTGTTCAAAGTCAGTAGTTGGAGTTGGTAGTTGGTCGATAGAAAAATCAATTTTCATTTTGAAATATAATTTTTAAAGATAGCGAGTCCCCGCGTGAGGGCGTAGGTGGAAATCCTTTTTATTTTATGCTATAGCTAATGTCGAACTAGTCGAAAAAAAGATTGGGAGCCGAAGACCGACCCTTTGTTTGATTGGGAAAGCGCTGTTAGGGCTTCAAGCTCTAACAGCGCTTAGGTTTTGGCCAAAAAGGGGCACGCCCAAATATTACATTCTATTTACAGTTCCAATTCCTAAAAGCTCTAAGCCTTTCTTAATGGTTTTCCCCGTAAGTTCTGATAATTCTAAACGGAAGTTTTTCGCGTTTTCATTTTCCTGATTAAGAATCGGATTGTTCTGATAGAAAGAATTATAAGATTTAACCACTTCGTAAACATAGTTTGCTACGAGTGCTGGAGACAATGTTTCTGCAGCTCTGGAAACCACTTCCTTGAAATTGGAAAGATTCATAACCAATTCCTTTTCTGAAGCATTAAGCTCATAATCTGAAACGGCTGTTTTTTTGTAATCAGCTTTCGCCAATAAGGACTGGATTCTTGCGTAAGTGTATTGAATAAACGGTCCAGTATTTCCAGCGAAGTCAATACTTTCGGCAGGATTGAAGAGCATTTTTTTCTTTGGATCAACTTTCAGCATGAAATATTTCAAGGCCCCCAAACCAACTGTTTCGTAAGATTTCTCCTTGTCTTCTTCAGATAAGGTTTCCAGTTTACCCAATTCCTGCGCTTTCTCTTTTGCAGTTTCATACATTTCCTGCATCAAATCATCGGCATCAACAACGGTTCCTTCCCGGGATTTCATTTTACCGGCAGGAAGTTCAACCATTCCATAAGAAAGATGGAATAAGTTTTCGGCCCAATCATAACCTAATTTTTTAAGAATTTTGAACAATACATCGAAGTGGTAATCCTGCTCATTTCCTACGGTATAAATTAATTTCTGAATTGAAGTCTCTTTGAAACGCTGAACGGCCGTTCCTAAATCTTGGGTCATGTACACCGAAGTTCCATCGCCACGCAATAGTAATTTGTGATCCAAACCTTCCTCAGAAAGATCGCACCAAACGGAACCATCTTCTTTTTGGTACAATACTCCTTTAGTTAAACCTTCCTGAATCAAGTCTTTTCCTAAAAGATAAGTATCGCTTTCATACTGAACCTGATCGAAATCAACGCCCAGTCTTTTGTAGGTTTGAGCAAATCCTGCATAAACCCAAGAGTTCATTTCTGCCCAGAGATTTTTTACAGTTTTATCGCCTTTCTCCCAATCAAGAAGCATTTTTTGAGCTTCTAAGATCATAGGAGCTTGTTTTTTGGCGACTTCTTCTTCGTATCCTTTTTCTACTAAATCTGCAATTTCTTTTTTATACTCTTTGTCAAAAGCTACATAATAGTTTCCGACGAGTTTATCACCTTTAAGATTTGTAGATTCCGGTGTTTCGTGGTTTCCGGATTTTTGCCACGCAAGCATCGATTTGCAAATATGGATTCCACGGTCGTTGATAATTTGGGTTTTGATAACATTGTAGCCATCTTCTTTTAAAATCTGCGCAACGGAATATCCTAAAAGGTTGTTTCGGATATGTCCAAGGTGCAATGGTTTATTGGTATTTGGTGAAGAATACTCTACCATTACCGTTTGGTTTTTTGCTTCTTTCTTATCGAAATTTTGCTGGACTGAATTGAAATTATCTAAGAAAAAATTATTTTTAATTTTTAAATTAAGAAACCCTTTTACCACATTATAACTTTCAACAAAATCAGATTGCGTAGCAAACGCATCGCCTAGTTCGACTGCAATTGCATCAGGACTTCTCTTCAATATTTTAACAAGCGGAAAGGTGACAATGGTAAAGTCTCCCTCGAATTCAGTTTTGTTTTGCTGAACATCTAAGGTGAGATTGTTTCTTTGATTGACATCATCAATTTGAAAAACGGTCTCTATAATTTCGGCAAGTTTATTTTGGATGATCTCTTTAATATTCATGGTTTTATTTTGAATGACAAATATACGGAAATAAAAAAACCACTCCGAGGAGTGGTTCATATTAATTCTTTAAATAAATATTAGAATTTATCCCAGAATAGTTTAGTAGTTGCTTTGTCTCCGCCGATTGCAGTTGCAGCTGCGGTTACATTAATTTTGTTAAGAACATACTCCTGATCAGAGTAAGGCATTCTTACAGGTACACCATCAAGTTTAGAGTTTGGTGGGTTCACAAATACTGGGTTGTCTAGTCTTCTTGCGAATAACCAAGCAGCAAAAGGTTTGTTAAACATAGCGATGTATGCTTCTTCACCAATTGATTTTTTCCAGTTAACAGCGTCATAAGGATGAGCAGCTAAATAAGTAGCAGCATCTGCAGTACTTACGTTGTTTAATGCCATTGAAGCGTTAATTGCAGCAGCGTAGAATGTAGCAGCAGTTCCACCTACAGAATAACCTCTTGCAGCAGCTTCAGCTTTCATAAATAAAACTTCTTCGTAGCTTAATAGGTTAACTGGAGCAGTTGGTGCTAAGAAAAAGCTACTCATGTGAGATTTTCCGTTAAAAGGATTTAAAGATCCAAAAACACCACCTACATATTGTCCATCAACTTTAGTAAACCATGTAGCCATTCTTGGATCAGCGTTGGCTGACATTTTGTTGATTACCAATTCTGTTGGAACAAAATCATTTCTTCCAGAAGCTACCAAGTCGTCATAAAGTGGATTGCTATAAGTTCCTCCAGGGAATTTTAGTGAGTAAGCTTCATCATTAGAAGCGATTACACCCGCAGCAACAGCAGCTTCAGCAGCTGATTTTGAGGTAGCAGCATCAGTATCGGCTAAATTCAAAGCAAGTCTTAGTTTAATAGAGTTAGCAAAATGTTTCCATTTCGTCATGTTTCCTCCATATACTAAGTCACCTGAACTATAGCCTACTGTTCCTTCAGTAATCGTTGCGTTAACCGCATTGATTCTAGCTAAAAGATCGGTATAGATTGCTTTTGCATCATCATATTTTGGAGCGTAGTTACCTGTTTCTGCTTGTAAAGCGCCAAAATAGGGAATATTACCATAAGTGTCTACTAAATTTTCCCAAACTGCGATTTGAGAGATTTCTAGGGTAGCCATTCTGTTTGTTCTCTCTGCTTCTGTGTCTACAGCTTCCATTGGAAGGTTCTTTTTAGCAGTTTGATAATTATTTAATGAATATACATACATTCTGTTCCAGTTATTACGAGGTTGGTTACGGGTAACCAAGTCATAATTTGTCTCGTCTGTGTATGTTGTTTCTGCCCATTGTTGAACAAAAAATCTGTAATTATTGAAATTTACACTTCCTGTAGAAGTATAATAAAAGTACTGCTGTTGCCCCATCGCTAAAAGCGTAGAAGAAGGCAACACTGATGGGTGCTTTGGATCTTCGTTCAAAGAAAGCAAGTCTCTTTGACAAGAGGTAAGGCTGACAGCAGCCAAAGCACCGATGATAAGTTTATTAAGTATTTTTTTCATTGTTGTAATCTTAGAATTTTAATGTTACATTTAATCCGATGTCTCTCGTTGTAGGTAGAGAACCAATAGACCATCCATATGATCTATTTCCACCGCCTACCATGTTTTCAGGATCTGCGTACGGTAAGTTTTTGCTGATAATCCACAAGTTTCTTCCTACTAATGAGATTTTCGCATCTCTAACGAAAGTTCCTGCTAATAGTGATTGAGGTAGCGTATATCCAATAGCAGCCTCTCTTAATTTAACATAAGAACCATCGTAAACGAATCTACTGTTAGGCATTCTTGAATATCCGTCTAATGAACCGAATGCGGTTGGATTAGCAGTGTTAGTAGTATTTACTTGACCATTAGGATTAACCCCTGGCCACACAACACCTACTTCTCTTACGTCTCCAGCTGCTGATTCTACTGGTAAACCTGTAGCAAGTCCGTAGTACATATCAGTAGAGAATACATCACCACCATGTCTAACATCAATTAAGAAACTAAATGAAACACCTTTATAGTTCATGCTGTTTCTAATACCTGCTAACCAATCTGGCGTTACATTACCAATTATTTGATTATTTTGACGTAAATAATATCCTGTACTCGCATTAATTACTCTTTCTCCGTTTAAATAAACGTAGTCAGAACCGACTAATGCTCCCCAAGCTTCTCCTTCTCTTGCATTAAGAGAGACACCTCCTTGGTAAGAATCGATTAATAAATTGGAAACATCAGCTACATCATTGTGAAGTAATGTAACAACTTTGTTTCTGTTTTGAGACCAGTTCGCATCAATATTCCATGTGAAATTAGCGTTTTTAACTGGCATTACTCCTAATTGAACTTCATATCCCCAGTTGTCAATTTGACCTGCATTAATTGACGCTGAGCTTAAACCTGAAGCACTAGAAATCGGTAATTGACTAATGATCTGGTTAGTTGTTTTCGTTTTGTAGTAAGCTACGTCGAAAGTTACTCTGTTATTAAATAAGCTACCTTCAGTACCAAATTCATATTCTTTTGCTTTCTGTGGTTTCAATTTGTCGTTTGGTTGACGGGTTTGACTTGTAGATAAACCTGTATTACCAAAGAAACCTCCAGCACCGTAGTAATATTGTAATTGATATGGATCAGCTGTTCCTCCAACTTCTGCATAATTCGCTCTTACTTTCCAGAATTTTAACCAATCAGTTTTAACCAATTCAGATAAAATTAAAGCACCTGTAACAGAACCGTATTTGTATACATTATCTCCTGCAGGCAAAGTTGAACTTTGATCAACTCTATAAGTTCCATCTAAATAGAACAATTTGTAGAAATCAAATGAAGCTGATGCGTACCCAGAATTAGTTTGAGTCGTATATTGAGTTTCCGATGGAGCTAATGCTGGCGCAGCACCGTTCGCTAGACTGTAAACGTTTCTTAATACTAAACCTCCTTCAGTAGTTGCAGCAAGTGAATTGTAAGTATTTCTTCTTACAGTTCCTCCAACAATCCCACTTAAATTAATGTTATCAGTAAGATCGAATTTGTAATTAGCAATTACGTCGTAGTTGGTTTCTGTTTTTGATATATCCTGTCTTGCAAAACCAGAAGAATTATCATTCCCAGCTGCACCAAAAGTTTGAGCCAGTGAACCTACAGCTAATCTATTTTGAATACTTAAGGTTGTTCTGTCGTAACTTACTTTACCTAAAATGTTGATGTTTTTAGTAAGGTCATACGTTAAATTCGCGATACTGAAAGATCTGTTTCTTTGGTCGGTAGAATAACTCTCATACGCTTGGAAATAAGGGTTGTTCCAGAAAATTGGACGAGTGTTACTAGAATCATAAGGATTCCAAGTAAAGTTGCCGTAGTTATTTGCAGCAGTTGGGTTCGCAGCATTTCTAAAGTAAGAATCTCTTAATTCAAGAACATCTACGTTAGTTTGCCACCACTGTCTGAAATTGGTTACGATATTATCACTATATCCAGTTGTACCTCTACCTGTAGTTTCTTGTAGATTTAAAGTAGTATAGAATGAACCGTGTAATTTCGGAGTAAAGTCATAATTCGCTTTCAAAGTGAAAGTGTTCTTAGACATTTTAGAGTTAGGCATCAATCCAGATGAAGTCATATTGTCGTAAGAGAACATGATATTCTGACCTTTTGCTCCTTTCTCTAAAGTTACCGTATTGGTATAAGTAAATGGTGTTTCAAAGAATTTGATTGGACCATTTTTCGCAGCTACCCAAGGGGTTGCTTTTCCGTAATTTGGAGAAGTTGGGTCTAGTGAATCCCACTGATAAACTAATAAGCTTGGATCAAATTTAGGACCCCAAGATGCATCTTCTGCAAAGTTGGCATAGTAATGACCATCTGGGTTTGGATCTTCTGTGTAGAAGTCCTGATCGTAACCAGCACCATATTTGTCCTGGTATTTTAGGAAAGTGCTTTTGTCAATAAATCCTGCGGTAACACCAGATGTCCAGCTTACTCCCCAAGATCCGTCGTCTGCTCCTTTACCGTTTTTGGTCGTAATTAGAATTACCCCATTCAAACCTCTCTCCCCATAAAGTGCAGATGCTGCTGCACCTTTCAATACGTTGATAGAAGCGATGTCTTCTTGGTTAATGTCAGATAATGCATTACCAAAATCTTTTCCATAACCATAAGTAGAGTCATTGTTAACAGGAGTACCATCGATTACAACCAATGGGCTACTACCAGTAACACCTTTAATACCTCTAATCACCATCGCTGCCGATCCGGCAAAGTTACTGTTAGTAATAACACTTAGACCTGCTACTTTACCAGAAAGTTGCGATGCAATGTTTCCAGTGTTAGTGGTTCCCTCTGTTAAAACATCAGCTTTAACTTCTTGAGATGCATAACCTAGCGATTTTTTCTCTCTTTTGATACCCAAAGCCGTTACTACAACGCCTTCGATATCTTGCGTTTTAATAGTGTCTTTTTTCTGTGCATTTACCAAAGCAAATGACGCAGTCAAAACTACAGCTAAAACGCTTGTTGTTAGTTTCTTCATATCAAATTAAATTTTTTCATTACAACAAAAATGCAAAAGTTTTGTAATATGACCAAACAATTTGTTAATTAATTCTTAAATAATTTATAATTTTGCGTTTGTAATATATTAAATGGAATTACTGAAAGCTTTCTCTGGTACATTTTTAGAAGCGGGATGCGACGAGGTCGGTCGCGGTTGTTTGTGCGGACCTGTCGTTGCTGCAGCGGTTATACTCGATGAAAATTTTAACCAAAATTTGGTTAATGATTCTAAAAAATTAACATTTAAAACCCGCATGGCGCTCGATGATTATATCAAAGAAAATGTGAAGGATTTTGCCATTGCACAGCTTCCTCCTTCATATATTGATGAATTTAACATCTTAAATGCAAGTATTCATGCTATGCATTTGGCTTTAGATCAACTAAAAATTCGCCCAGAACTTCTTTTAATTGATGGAAATAAATTTCATCCGTATCAATCTATTCCACATCAATGTATCATTAAGGGTGATTCAAAGATTCTTTCGATTGCCTGTGCATCTATTTTAGCAAAGAACTATCGTGACAAATTAATGATCGAATTGCATGAAGAATTCCCTGAATACGGCTGGAATAAAAACATGGGATATGCCACAAAACAGCACCGTGAAGCATTAAATAAATATGGTCCTACGATTCATCATCGACAATCGTTTCGACTTAATTATGATTAATAAGCAATAAAAAAACCGGAAGAAAATTTTCTTCCGGTTTTTTTATTATTTGTACAAAGGGTCTATTTTTTCTTTCCTCCTTGTTGCTGTTGTGCTTTTTGTTGCTCTTGCGCTTTCTCCATCATTTCACGCATTCTTTTCTGGAATTTCCCTTCTTTTTTAGGGTCTTTCTGTTTGTTCATTTGAATCTGAGCATGGATCTTTTTCTCATCCAAAATCCAATATTTAATCACCAAAATAATTAAAATATTAATCGCATTCGATACAAAATAATACCAAGATAAACCTGAGGCAGAAGTATTCAAGAAGAACAAGAAGGTAATCGGGAAGATGTACATAATCACTTTCATATTCGGCATTCCTTCCTGAGTTGGTTGCTGAATATTTCCTGCAGTCATTACGGTGTAAATTAAAATCACAACCGTACACGCAATAGCGAAAATACTTAAATGGTCTCCTAATAATGGAACACTAAAAGGTAATTTAATAACATCATCATAAGCTGTTAAATCTTTAGCGAACCAAAAACTCTTACCCCGTAAATCGATCATATTCGGGAAGAATCGGAATAATGCATAGAAAATAGGAACCTGAATTAATCCCGGCAGGCAGCCTGCCATCTGATTCACCCCTGCTTTTTTATAAACAGCCATTGTTTCCTGCTGTTTTTTCATCGCATCGGCGCCTTTGTATTTTTCGTTTACTGCATCAATTTCGGGACGAATTACCTTCATCATCGCACTCAGTTTATGTTGTTTAAACATTACTGGTGATAAAATGATCTTCACGATAATCGTCATTAAGAAAATAACCCATCCTGCTGCAAGTCCCCAACTTGAAATTAAGTTATACATTGGGATAAAGAACCATCTGTTCAATGTTCCGATAAATGACCAACCTAACGGAAGTAATTCATCGAAATTTTTATTATAAGATTTTAATAAAGGTAAATCCAATGGCATGAAATACCATTTGAAATCCTCATTCATCTCTCCGCCAGCCAAATCAACCTGACCATTAAAATTGAATTTTTTTACAAATTCGCCTTCATTAATCGTGTCCTGCGAACCGTGAGAGTTTTTGAAACCGTGTTGTGGCTCAATTACCATTGAGAAAAACTGCTGTTTGATTGCTAACCAATTCAGTGTTTCTTTTGGCTCTTCCATTGTGGTTCTTCCGTCGTAATCAAAACTTTTATAATCATTAAAAGTATAATTGAATTCGGTATGAGTCTGTTCTTGCGAACGACCTTTTTCCATTTGTCTGGCGCTTAAATCCCAAACAAATTCTGCTTTGTTGTCAGAAACTAATTGTGCTAAATTTTGAGTTTTTACATTAAAATCAACAGTGTATTTATCCAATAAGGTATAAATAAACTGAATCACCGCACCATTAACATTCGCTTGCATCGTTACCGAATTTCCGTT
Organism: Kaistella flava (ex Peng et al. 2021); assembly: GCF_015191005.1. Taxonomy (NCBI): domain Bacteria; kingdom Pseudomonadati; phylum Bacteroidota; class Flavobacteriia; order Flavobacteriales; family Weeksellaceae; genus Kaistella; species Kaistella flava (ex Peng et al. 2021). The sequence goes on from NZ_CP040442.1 coordinate 3,145,362, forward strand.
TTGAGTCGGCGCGAAAACTAAATCTTTAGTATTAAAGGTTTTCCCAGATTTATCTTTAAACTGAAAACCGTACGATGAATTATTTTTATCAAAAAGCAAAAGCTTCTTATCGTTAGCGTCGGTTTTTTTATTGTACGCTTTATACTGGTTTAATTCAACCGTAGAAAGTTGACCACCCAAAGTTGAGATTTCTAAAGTTAATTCCTTGTTCTTTAGTTCAACTTGCTGTATTGACGTTGTTTTTACACTGTCGTTTAAGTTGGTTGCAATTGCCGGTTTTGTAACATTGGTCGGTGCTGTTTGCGCAACCTCAGTTTTGTTGGTGGCTTCTTTTAATTTTTGTTCAGAGGCTTGCTTGTTTTGAAAGTAAAACATGGCGCCTATAATAATCATTGAAAATAGTGCGAAAATGATCAACTGATTTTTATCTAAACCGTTATTTTGCTGCATTTTAATTTATTTGAAATTTAAAATTCGAAGGTTTGTAATTCTCTAATTTTTTACCTTTTAATTTCGGGTGACAAAAATACTGAAATTTTTGGCAATGAAGAATTTTTTGAGTACTCATTTAGCAGATCCTTATACTTTTAATTTTATAAGATACACTCAATCAGTTTTAATTGGAGAAAGAGAATTAATGAAGTCTAATTTATTTTTTTTGATTTGTTCTAAAGGATTTTCAAGCTCACACAGATATTCATTTTAATTTTCAAATAAAATCTGCTAAATCCGGACAATCTGCGAGAGATAAAAAAAAGATAAAAAACATTTTGTCTTTTATCTCTTTCTATTTATTTTTTAGTAGAAGCTTTAATCAATGCCTTAAATAAAGGATGTGGTGAAGCAACCGTACTTTTATATTCCGGGTGATACTGAACTCCGATATAGAAAGGATGATCTTTCAATTCCAGTGTTTCTACCAAATCGGTTTCAGGATTAAAACCAGTTGGAACCAAACCGCTTTTCTCAAATTCATCTCTGTATTCCGAATTGAATTCATAACGGTGACGGTGTCTTTCTGAAATATTTTTAGTTCCATAAATCTCATTCAGTTTAGAACCGGTTTTCAAAGTGCATTTCCAGGCACCCAATCTCATTGTTCCCCCTTTTTCAACAACATTTTTCTGGTCTTCCATTAAAGAAATTACAGGTTCCGGCGTCGAAGTATCGAATTCCATTGAGTTGGCTTTTTTGTAACCTAAAACATTTCTAGCGAACTCAATCGTCATAATCTGCATTCCCAAACAAATTCCTAAAAGTGGAATATTATTTTCTCTGGCATATTTTGCAGCTTCGATTTTCCCTTCAATTCCGCGATCTCCAAATCCTGGAGCAATCAGCATTCCATCGATTCCGGCAAATGTTTCTGCAACATTTCCAGTGTCGATATCACCACTGTAAACCCATCTTACTTTCACTTCAGTTTCCAAATCAGCACCAGCATGAATAAACGCTTCGGCAATTGATTTGTAAGAATCTTGTAGAGAAACATATTTCCCAACTAAAGCAATTTCTACTTTTCTCTTCGGGTTTTTATATTTTTTAAGGAAGCTTTTCCAGTCTTTTAAATCAGCTTGTTTGTCAGATTTTAGATTCAGCGTTTTTAAAACAACATCGTCAAAATCCTGTTTCTGCAAATAAAGAGGAACTTCATAAATCGTTTCCAAATCTTTACATTCGATTACGTTTTCTAAAGCAACGTTACAGAACTGCGCCAACTTTGTTCTTTGTTCTTTCGGAATAATATGTTCCGTTCTACAAACCAAAACATCAGCTTGAATTCCGGATTCCATCAATTGACGAACAGAATGTTGAGAAGGTTTCGTTTTCAATTCACCGCTAGACGCCAAATACGGCAACAAAGTCAAATGAATCACCATCGAATTATGTTCACCCAATTCCCATTTCAACTGACGAACACTCTCTATATAAGGAAGCGATTCGATGTCGCCAACGGTTCCACCAATTTCGGTGATGATGATATCGTAGTTTTGTTTGGCCAGCATTTTTATGCGACGCTTAATTTCGTTTGTAATGTGCGGAATAACCTGTACAGTTTTCCCTAAGAAATCTCCTTTTCTTTCTTTCTCAATAACGGTTTGGTAGATTTTACCAGTCGTTACATTATTGTTTTGGGAAGTATTAGAATTCAGGAATCTTTCGTAATGTCCAAGATCCAAATCGGTTTCCGCGCCATCTTCAGTCACATAGCATTCGCCGTGCTCATAAGGATTTAGCGTTCCCGGGTCGATATTAATATAAGGGTCAAGTTTTTGGATGGTGACATTGAATCCTCTCGATTTTAGCAGTAAGCCAAGTGACGCCGAGACAATTCCTTTGCCTAAAGATGAAGTTACACCGCCGGTTACGAAGATGTATTTCGTGTTCTTTTTACTCATTAGATTAGGTTTGTGCAAAGTTAATGGATTTTGCAAGACGGTACAAATAAAACCGTATTGAAAATATTAATAGGTAGTTGAACGCTTTATTTTCATTACAATATTTGAATGCATTTAGAGTTTTAATAAGCTTTTCAATAAGTAGAAAGAAGTTATAATTTTTTAAAGGTGCTGAATAGTAATAATTTACGTATTTAAGAATTATTATTATTTAATTCGTAGGAAAAATGGAATTTACGCCAAGAATTTTACTTATTTTTGGGACTTTATTGGGAAATATGTTAAAATAAACTATAAATTTTAAAAATGAATATTAATCACAAAAAAAATCGCTCATGAAGTACACCCAGTTAAAAAGATGTGCAATACTGATTTTTGGACTTGGAATTTCGGGGCTAAAAGCACAGCAAAGTGTTAATGCGACAGGCGGAAATGCTGCCGGCAGCGGAGGGTCGCTAAGTTATTCCGTGGGTCAAATGTTTTATACGTCAAGCTCAGGAGATTCTGGTTCTATTGCACAAGGAGTGCAGCAGCCTTTCGAAATTTCGGTACTGGGCGTTGGAGATTCTGCAATGTTGGATATTACAATAGTTGCTTATCCTAATCCTACCGCTGACCAGTTAACCTTATTAATCAAGGATTTTGATCTTTCAGATTTAAGCTTTCAACTTTTTGATATGCAGGGTAAAATGATTCGTAAGCAAATCATTAAAACCAACAGAACTCAAATTTCGATGAACAGTCTGCCTGTGGCTACTTATTTCGTAAAAATTAATCAGGGTTCGAAGCATCTAAAAACTTTTAAAATCATCAAAAAATAAATCATCTACTTATAAAATTTAAAAATAATGAATACAAAACTTTACCAAATAAAATTAGCCTTAATATTTTCTTTAACCATTCTCTTCAATTCTAATTTATGCTCACAAACTCCTGAAAAAATGAGTTATCAAGCTGTGGTTAGAAACAGCGATAATTCCTTAGTAGCCAACGCTCAGGTTGGAATGAAAATCAGCATTTTGGCTGGATCTGCAACGGGAGCCGTGGTTTACACTGAAACAAAAACAGCTACCACTAATGGCAATGGATTAGTAAGTCTTGAAATTGGCGATGGATCTAACTTTAATGGAATTAACTGGTCCAATGGTACTTATTTTATTAAAACAGAAACCGATCCGGCAGGAGGAGCAAACTACACAATTACAGGAACTAGTCAGCTGCTTAGTGTGCCCTATGCTTTGCACGCGAAAACCGCATCTTCTGTACCAAATGGGACAAAAACTGGAGATATGCAATATTGGAATGGTGCCAAATGGTCGGTTGTACCGGCGGGAAATGAAGGTGATGTTTTGACATTTAAAAATAACATGCCTAAATGGGTTGGTGAATCAACAGGCGGAATTAGTACCGTTGTGAATCCTATTACTGGTAAAGTATGGATGGATCGGAATTTAGGAGCTTCACAAGTTGCGACTTCAAGTACAGACGCTGCTGCCTTTGGTGATTTGTACCAATGGGGAAGAGGAACCGATGGTCATGAAAGCAGACTCTCAGTAGTAACTACTTCTGTCAGCAGTTCCGACAGTCCTGATAATGGAAATTTTATCGCAAATCCTGCAACTCCTTTTGACTGGAGAGTTCCACAGAACAGTAATTTATGGAATGGTGCGGCGAATGTAAATAATCCTTGTCCGAGTGGTTTTCGATTGCCAACAGAATCTGAGTGGGAACAGGAAAGAGCTACTTGGACTACTAATAATGCTGCAGGAGCTTTTGGCTCTCCTCTAAAATTAACGGTAGGTGGAATGAGATCGTTTGCCGATGGTGAATTTTCCGGAGTAGGGATTAACGGTAATTATTGGGCAAGTACACTCTCTAACGAAAGTGGTGGTATTTATTCCCGTTTTTTATATTTTAAAAGTACGGGTTACGTTATCAGCAGTCACCGTGCCACAGCAAATAGTGTACGTTGTATTAAGGAGTAAATGAAATAGAAAACTAAAAGAAGCCGTCTCATAACTATATGGAACGGCTTTTTCTATGGTATTCTCACGGACTCGTGTCCGAGCATATGATTCAAATATCAGAATCTTAGAGGGTCAGTTCGAGTATTGAGACACTTTCTTTTAGTTTCGATCTGAATTGGCTTTTAGCCAAACCTTATTTTTAGATTAACCTTGTCAAGATTAATTAATTTGAAAGAACTTTTCAAAAGACAAAACTGCTTTGATTCTAGCCGCGATGGAAGTGGCATCCTTTTTCTTTTTTTTGAATAAAAAAAGAAAAAGATATAACGGACAGCGGGACGGGTTTTGTAAGAAGCGAAAATTTTGTTGCTCCTAAAAATTGAAATTATCTATTTCGTAATCATTAAAAACCTTGAAGTTTCGAAAAATTTCAGGAAATTCGCATCATGGCAAAAGTGAAAACAGCATATATCTGTCAGAATTGCGGAACAAATTATCCGCAATGGTTGGGACAGTGCAAGAATTGTGGCGAGTGGAATACTTTGGTGGAGGAGATTGTAACGAAATCGACCACGAAAAGTTTTTCCGAAAGATCGAAGCAGCATATTATTAATATTATCGAAGTTGAAACCAATGAAGAACAAAGATTTTCAACACCTTCTGAAGAACTCAATCGCGTTCTCGGTGGTGGAATTGTTTTAGGTTCTGTGACTTTAATTGGTGGAGAACCGGGAATTGGGAAATCGACTTTGTTGTTGCAGCTCGCTTTGAAAATGAAGAAGAAAATTCTTTATGTTTCAGGTGAGGAAAGTGCTTCGCAAATTAAAATGCGTGCTGACCGATTGACGGAACTTCAAAATCCGAACTGTTTTCTTTTTACTGAAACTTCCGTGGAAAAGATTTTACACGAAGCTAAAAAGCTGGCGCCGGATTTTATGATTATTGATTCGATTCAAACGCTTCAAAGTCAAACCATCGAAAGTTCACCCGGAACAGTTTCTCAGATTAGAGAATGTTCAAATGAAATTATTAAATTTTCAAAAGAAACGAATACGCCGACTTTCCTGGTTGGTCACATTACAAAAGACGGACAAATCGCTGGTCCGAAAGTTTTGGAACACATGGTCGATGTCGTTTTGAATTTTGATGGCGACCGAAATCATTTGTTCAGATTGTTACGAGCGAGTAAAAACCGTTTTGGTTCCACCGCAGAAATCGGAATTTACGAAATGGTTTCGCAAGGTTTGAAAGAGATAAAAAATCCTTCAGAAATATTAATCACCAAGAAATTCGAGGAACTTTCTGGGAATTCTGTCGCTGTAACTTTGGAGGGAAACCGGCCGATGTTGATTGAAATTCAGGCTTTGGTAAGTTCCGCAGTTTATGGAACTCCGCAAAGAAGTTGCACCGGTTTTGATTCAAAAAGATTAAATATGCTTTTGGCAGTTTTAGAAAAAAGAGCTGGTTTTCAATTAGGCGCAAAAGATGTTTTCCTGAATATTACAGGCGGAATAAAAACGGGAGATCCGGCTTTGGATTTAGCGGTTGTGGCGTCAATTCTTTCTTCCAATGAAGATATTGCGATTTCTGAACATTTCTGTTTTGCTGGAGAAATAGGATTGAGCGGAGAAATTCGGCCGATTCCTCAGATTGAACAAAGAATTTCTGAAGCGGAGAAATTAGGTTACGAAAAGATATTTGTGTCGAACTTAAATAAAATTCCTAAGAAAAAAAGCGGAATTGTAATTGTGGAAGTGAGTAAGATTGAGGATTTTCATGAGTGCTTGTTTTGATAATTCGGATCCAACATCCAACACCAAAAATCGTATGAACTACCTCGCCCATTCTTATCTCGCATTCTCCGACGAACAAATCGTTGGTCAGTTTTTGGAAGATGTCATTCCGAACAGAGATCGCTTTTCTTATCCCGAAAAAATGCAGGAGGGAATTACGCTGCATCGCGAAGTTGATACTTTTACCGATTCGCATCCGGAATTGAGCAAGGCTAAGAAAATTTTCAGTCCTTTGGTGAGATTATATGCCGGTGCTTTTGTAGATGTTTCTATGGATTACTTTCTGGCGAATTCTTTGTCCGATGAAGAGTTGAAAAATCATGCTGAAAAAGTATATCGAGCTTTAAGAAAGTATGAAGAACTTCTTCCAGAAAGACTTTTAAGAATGGTCGATGGAATGGAGAAAGATAACTGGCTTTACAATTATAAAGAAGATTTTGGAATTAAATATTCAATGCAAAATGTACTAAATAAAGCGAAATACTTAGATAAGGATTTACCGGTTTTTGAAATATTTCTGAATAATAAACCGGAACTAAAAAAGCATTTCGATGTTTTCTTTCCAGAACTTTTAGCACATGCAAAAAAAATAAATGCTGGTTTTTAAAAAGTCTTGTATAAATATCGATTTGGATAATTTAGCTTTTCGCTTTGACGTTTTCCATTAACGATGATGTGGATAATATTCATTTGATCATCATATAAATTATAAAGTAAGCTTACCGCAGTTTCTACTTTTTTTGGTGGATTGACAACTTCTGATTCAAGGAAGATATTGACAGCTTCACTGTCTTCTTCAAAACCGACATAACTGATTTTTAAAAACTTATTGTCAGCTTTCAATTTCAAATATTCATTGCAATATTGCTTTAAAAGGTCGTTGATTTGCGCCTGATATTTCGGGTCATTAAAATGAACTACAGTTCCATATTTTTCTTTCAGCGCATTTTCCAAATCATCCAGAAAAAACTTCCCCGTAATTTCAAACGTTTTTGATTTTGAATTATAATTAAATTCTACCGAACCGACGTGATAAGGGTGAACTTCTTTTGCAGGAGACCAAAGGAATAAACAAATTGAGAAAAGAAACAGAATTTTTTTAAGCATCATTTTTAAAATCAGAAGACGAAATTAATCATTATTTTCGTAAAAAATTTCAGAATGACGGATTTCTTATTCTACCTAAAACTCGGTTGGGACCATATTATTTCTTGGGATGCCCTTGATCATCAATTGTTTATTTTGGTTTTAGTGGCCGTTTATTTCTACAAAGACTGGCGCAAAATCCTCATTTTAATCACGGCCTTTACCATCGGACATTCCGTTACCTTGGCTCTGAGCGTGCTTGATGTGATCCGGCTTCCTTCTAATTTGGTGGAAACTTTAATTCCGATTACCATTATTCTTACTGCGCTCGATAATATTTTATTCCGTGAAAATCAAAAAAAACTCATGCGGATTAATTACTTTCTAGCCTTATTTTTTGGACTTATTCATGGGATGGGATTTGCAAATACAGCTCGAATGACGATGGCTTCTGAACAAAATATTGCAGCACCACTTTTAGGCTTTAACATCGGTTTAGAATTAGGGCAAATTACAGTAGTGTTGATTGTAATGGGTTTGTTGTATCTGCTTTCAAAATATTTGAAATTCCAGCAAAAATACTGGATTATCGGGATTTCGGTCATCGCAATTCTACTTTCCGGACAAATGGTTTTCGAGCGCATTTAAATTTTTATTTGGGCGCCTTTTTCTACCCGAATTTATCTTGAGCTTGTCGAAGGGTTCCCACTTTTTTATAGAATTTGCCAACGCTAAATCCAACGCTGAAAATTCTATAAAAAGAGTTCCATTCAGGTCCTAATCTTTATACACAAATCCTAATCATCAGAAAACATTAAAAAACCTTCATATTGTTGGTGATATCTATCTAACCCATTTTTTATTGTTATATAACCTGGAGGACCTTGCGATTTGTATCCTGTCCAACCACCGATACGAGCAATTATCCACGTGATCCAAGCTAGCGTTTGTTCGTTGTATGGATTTTTTTGTTTTTGAGTTTGCCCTTCTATTTTTCTATTCACTTTCTCTAAAAACTTGATTTCATTGCTATTAAATAGATTGTCTTGTTTTTGATTCACTTCATTTAATGATAGCTTTAGACGCATAACTTGCAGAGCAACTTCTAATGTCATGGCAAGTAATTTTTTGAGTTTAAAACCATCTCCAAGCTGACTTGATTCGATTTCAAATCCTTTCGTTTTAATAACTCTAAAAAGTTCCTCGATTAACCAACGTTTCTTATACCAATTAATGCATTCGATGGCTTTTTCTAAATTCTCAATTTTATGTGTCGTTAGTAACTTCCAAGAAATCCCAACTTCATTGGTCGGAATCGTTGATGGATTTTCAGTTGCTTCAATTACATAAATTTCAATATTTTTTTGAGAAACGTTTAATCTGGTTGGTGCACAAATTTTAGCTTTTGTAAATTTCACATCTATTAAAGCTGTTCGTTTTTTTCGATTCTTTTGTCCGGTAATCTCAACTTCCACACTTCCTGCAACAATAGTGTTATCAAGTAAATTGTAGAGCTTTTTATGTTCTCCAACTATGTTTCTATCACATCTAGAGCGAATTAGCAGATTGGTTCTTTCATCGGGAACCCGATCAAAGTCTTCATAAATATCATTCTCGCGATCTCCAATAATAGTAACTTTAACATTCTCAGGGAGTAATTCTTTTGTTTCAATAGAGGACTTAATCCATCGATAGGATTCCTTTTCTTCAATATCTATCTGGTTGTACTTTCGTTCTTTTTTATCTGGTTGTCCCCAAGTACGATTATAAATCTGAACTGATGAAAAACCAATTAGCGAGTTTAAAATCGGGTTTACAATAAGCATTGGGTGACAAAAAGCCAGCAATCTTAGATGAACCTGTTGGTCCAATGTCAGGATCATCAGGTCCTAATTTAGACTTCAATCCCCCATAATTAAACTCTGTAGTATCCTGAATAGCCAAAACATGGTCGGTATCCATATTGGACAAGCAAAGTTTAAATGACCCTTCTAAAAGGTCGTCATGTGAAAATCGTGTATTTGAAAGCATTCTATAAAATCCGATTTTTTCTGTGTGTAAACTCGACAATCGATTCACAATCGAACTGCCTAAAGTTAACATTTTATTCATGGAGAATTCAATTCTTTTTTGGATTCGAACATCGGGTACTTTTACAGTGTAAATGGCTGAACAACAGGTGTTTTGCATCCTTAAAGATACGAAACAACAAGGTGAAAAACAAGCTTAATCACTTGATTTACAGAGATTTAAATCCTCAGTTACCGGCAAAAAGATGTGTATAAAGATTAGTTCAGGTCGGGGCGCAGGGAAGATCTTGAAATCGAATTCATTTATTAAAAGAAAAGTCTTTCCAGCTACCAAAAATTAATTAAATTTGAAACTTAACTATTAGAAACTTCTACCTCTATGAAAATCAAATTACTAATCCTTATTTTCTGTTCGGCCTTTGTTTTAGGACAGGATATTAAAAACAATCCTACGAGTAATCACGGCAATAAGTTTGAACAACTCGGAACCATTCTTCCAACTCCCAATTATTACCGTACAGGTTCTGGTGCACCGGGACAAGGTTATTGGCAAAATCGTGCAGACTATGATATTACCGCCTATTTAGATGAGGACAAAAGAAATTTAAAAGGTTCAGAAACCATTACCTATTATAATAATTCGCCTGACGATTTAGATTATTTGTGGTTGCAATTGGATGAGAACGAACATTCTTCGGTTAAAAATGCAGGTTATGACAGTGAGTCGTTTCTTCCAAAACAAGTAAGTTCAGCTGATTTAAAAACAACTGATTTACCTAAAAAGAACAATGGTTACGGTGTTAACTTAGAAAAAGTGACCGATGCTTCAGGAAAACCTTTGTCTTATGTGGTTAACAAAACCATGATGAGAATTGATCTTCCTAAAGTTTTAAAGAAAGGAGAGAAGTTTACTTTTAAAATCGAATGGAATTATAATATCTCTGACCGCATGAAAATGGGCGGACGTGGCGGCTATGAATATTTCCCTGAAGATGGAAATGATTTATACACCATTACCCAATGGTATCCGAGAATGTGTGTTTATAGCGATTTCAAAGGTTGGCAAAATAATCAGTTTACCGGCAGAGCAGAATTTGCCTTGGCTTTCGGTGATTTCAAAGTATCCATGAATGTTCCGGCTGATCACATCGTTGCCTCAACCGGAGCAGGAAAAAACTATGATCAAGTACTAACGCCGGCACAATTGGCAAGATGGAAACAAGCACAGACGGCCAAAGAACCTGTTGAAATTGTAACTTTAGAAGAAGCCAAAAAAGCTGAAAAATCTAAATCAAAAGAAAGAAAAATTTGGAAATTTGAAGCTGAAAACGTTCGTGATTTTGCCTGGACTTCTTCCCGTAAATTTGTTTGGGATGGTATGAAAGTGATTATTCCGGAAAATAAGAATGAAGTGATGGCGATGAGTTTATATCCGAAAGAAGCTTATAATCTCTACCGTAAATTTTCAACCAAAGTTATTGCGCATACGATTTTAACTTATTCAGAATACACAATTCCTTATCCTTATCCAGTTGCGCAGTCAATCGAAGCTGCCAACGGAATGGAATATCCAATGATTTGTTTCAACTACGGAAGAACTGAAAAAGACGGAACTTATTCTGAGGGAACTAAAAACGGAATGATTGGTGTAATCATCCACGAAGTTGGACATAACTTTTTCCCAATGATCATTAATTCAGATGAAAGACAGTGGTCTTGGATGGATGAAGGTTTGAATACTTTTGTAGAATATTTGACCGAAGAAAGGTGGGATAATAAATTCCCTTCCCGTCGTGGTCCTGCACATACCATTGTCGATTACATGAAATTGCCGAAAGATCAATTGGAGCCGATTATGACCAATTCTGAAAACATTATTCAATTTGGACCAAACGCTTATTCAAAACCAGCAACCGGATTGAATATTCTACGTGAAACTATTGTTGGAAGAGAATTGTTTGACAAAGCTTTTAAAACTTATTCTAAAAGATGGGCTTTCAAACATCCAGAACCGGCAGATTTTTTCAGAACAATGAACGATGCCAGTGCTGAAAATCTTGATTGGTTTTGGAGAGGTTGGTTCTATGGAATCGATCCTGTAGATATTGCAATTGATAAAGTGACTGCAATTAAACCGCATTTAGAGGCGACTCCGCAAAACAGAGAGATCACGTATAACGTAGATGCTCCAATGCAAAACGCTTTTGTTGACAAGTCGAAAATCATCAATAAAGAAGATAAAAATATTGTTTTTTACACTGATACAGATAAAGATGTTCAGGATTTTTATTGGAGATATAATCGTGGTCAAGAAAAAGTTGATCAGACGAAAGAATACAAAATGAAGTTTGATAATTATGAGAAAGTTCCTCAAAAAGACAAATCTAAATTAGAAAACATCTATGCTTATCAAATTGATTTCGTTAATAAAGGTGGCTTGGTAATGCCTATTATTTTAGAATTTACTTTTGAAGATGGATCTAAATTAAATGATAAATCATCGGCTCAAATCTGGAGAAAGAATGAACAGAAGATTTCTAAAACCTATTACTTTGATAAAAAGTTAAAATCTGTTCAACTCGATCCAATGCGTGAAACTGCAGATATAGATACTTCAAATAATTTCTGGGGAGAGATCGCAGAACCGACTTCGAAGTTTCAAGTCTTTAAGCAAAAACATGAAGGCTCTGCAAGAGGTGCTGCTAACGGAAGAGTTAATCCAATGCAAGCTGCTGGAAAGAAATAGTAATGACATAATGAGCATTATGAGTGATTTTAAATTCCCGCGACTGGAAAGAAAAAACTTAGTAAAAGTTTGTGGTTTTATCCTGCGGATGAAAAAGGAAACAGTTTGGTGGCTTTTCCGCATAGATCTAAAGTCGATTATGATGCGATGAAGGAAGGAATTGTTCAAAATATATTTGATAGAAGAAATCCTGAGGAAAATGAACGTAGAAAAAAGGAAATGCAAGAACTTGATTTCGAAATCTATGTTTCCGATGATTTACTCAGAGATTACGTTGATGATATTTTCGCTCAGTAATACAGAACTTCTTTTTTTTCGATTTTGTTAGATGCTAAAAAGCATTTGAAAGCAAAGCGTGCGTATTTTAATTTCATTAATTCTTATCAAAAACATTTGAAGAATTCTAGTTTTGGTAACATATGTTGTCTATCAATAGATTTAGCGAAAGATTTATTAAAATCTAATAAAATAAAAAACAAGAAAAGGAAAAGAAAAAACAGTTAAATATTCATAACCATTCAAATATTTGAATGGTTTATTTCTGCCATTATTTCATACTCCTATTTTTCATCTGACAGATGTGCAGTAAATTTTGGTTGGCATTCTTTTAGAGAAAAACACTTCAGTATAATTAATAATTTAAAAACAAAAATATGTCAGTAAATTTCAAACCATTAGCAGATAGAGTTTTGGTAGAGCCAACCGCTGCTGAAACTACGACCGCATCAGGAATTATTATCCCAGACACTGCAAAAGAAAAACCACAGGAAGGAACTGTAGTTGCTGTAGGACCTGGAAAAATTGATGAGCCAACTACAGTAAAAGTAGGAGACAAAGTTCTTTACGGAAAATATTCAGGGTCTGAATTGAAGTTAGATGGTAAAGATTACCTTATCGTAAAAGAAGGTGATTTATTAGGAATTCTTGGATAGTATATTCTTGTACAACGTACATTGAATCCAGCATAAAAATTAATTAGTAACGTAAAAACAGTACTCGCTATATATAGCAAAGTACATTTAATACAAATAAGAAAATGGCAAAAGAAATAAAATTCGATATTGAATCAAGAGACGCTTTGAAAAGAGGTGTTGATGCATTGGCGAACGCAGTAAAGGTAACTTTAGGTCCAAAAGGTAGAAACGTAGTAATCGAAAAATCTTTCGGTGCACCACACGTAACCAAAGACGGTGTTACTGTTGCAAAAGAAATTGAACTTGAAGACAGAGTTGAAAATATGGGTGCTCAAATGGTGAAAGAAGTTGCTTCTAAAACCAATGACATCGCTGGAGACGGTACAACTACCGCTACCGTTTTAGCTCAGGCAATCGTTCGCGAAGGTTTGAAAAACGTTGCTGCAGGAGCAAACCCAATGGATTTGAAGAGAGGAATTGACAAGGCAGTTTTAGCTGTTGTAGCCAATTTAAAATCTCAGTCTAAAGAAGTTGGTGATTCTTCAGAAAAAATTAAACAAGTTGCTGCAATATCTGCAAATAACGACGATACCATTGGAGCTTTGATCGCAGAAGCGTTCGGGAAAGTTGGTAAAGAAGGAGTTATTACCGTTGAAGAAGCTAAAGGAACTGATACAACGGTTGACGTTGTAGAAGGAATGCAGTTTGACAGAGGATATCAGTCACCTTATTTCGTAACTAACCCAGAGAAAATGGTTACTGAATTAGAAAATCCTTATATTCTTTTAGTAGAGAAAAAAATCTCTTCAATGAAAGATTTACTTCCGATTTTAGAGCCAGTAGCTCAATCAGGAAGAGCTTTATTGATTATCTCTGAAGAAGTTGAAGGTGAAGCTTTGGCAACTTTAGTGGTAAATAAATTAAGAGGATCTTTAAAAATCGCTGCAGTGAAAGCTCCAGGATTTGGAGACAGAAGAAAAGCAATGTTAGAAGATATCGCAATCTTAACTGGTGGTCAGGTTATTTCTGAAGAAAGAGGTTTTACCATGGAAAACGCTACTTTGGAAATGTTAGGAACTGCTGAAAAAGTAACGATTGATAAAGACAATACAACTTTAGTAAATGGTGGTGGAGATGAAGCGCAAATTAAAGGTAGAGTAAACCAAATCAAAGCGCAGATGGAAACTACTACTTCTGACTATGACAGAGAAAAATTGCAAGAAAGATTGGCGAAATTAGCTGGTGGAGTTGCAGTTCTTTATGTTGGAGCAGCTTCTGAAGTTGAAATGAAAGAGAAAAAAGACAGAGTTGATGATGCGCTTCACGCTACAAGAGCTGCAGTTGAAGAAGGTATCGTAGCTGGTGGTGGAGTAGCTTTAGTAAGAGCGATTTCAGCATTAAATTTCGAAGGTGAAAACATGGACGAATCAACAGGTATCAAAATTGTTAAAAGAGCGATTGAAGAGCCATTGAGACAAATTGTTGAAAATGCAGGTGGAGAAGGTTCTGTAATTGTTGCAAAAGTAGCTGAAGGTGAAGCTGATTTTGGATTCAATGCAAAAACTGATGAGTACGTGAATATGTACGAAGCAGGAATTATCGACCCTACGAAAGTAGTTCGTGTTGCTTTAGAAAATGCAGCTTCCGTTTCTGGAATGTTGTTGACGACAGAGTGTGTAATCACAGAAGTGAAAAGCGCAGAACCAGCAATGCCAATGGGTGGCATGCCGGGAATGATGTAATCATAAACCTTTAAGGTTATCATAATAAAAAAAAATAATCCGTTCAATTTTTTGAGCGGATTATTTTTTTTGTTTTGCTAAGATGCTTTGATGGAATTTTCCTTTTTAGTTGGTTTGGTTCTCAAAAGGCACAGCTTTTCAGCGTAGTAAGTAAAGTGAGTTTCTTCAATGAGTTGGGCAAGTTTATTTTCGATTGTAAACTTATCCTCAGAATCTGCAAATTCATATTTTACAAAATAATAAAGAATGGAGTAGTGTTTTTTCCAACCAAGAGAAAGATTTTCCAGATTTACTTGATTTAGATATCTTTCACATTCTGTGTATTCTTTCATTTTTAAATAAGCCATAGCACACATAATATTCCAGCAGACATCGTGATTTTCTTTTCGGTCCTGCGGTACAAATTCTCGATCGTTATAAACTTGAAAAGTGTTGTGCTCAATTAAAAACCGCATCTCCTCCGTTTTATCTGTAAAAATTAAATGTTCTAAAACGGCATACTCAAAACTGCAAACTGATTTCTTTGAAACGTCTTTGTAATCTTCCCTCGCCTTTAGCATTTCTTTATAAATCTCAGAGAATCCGTCCTCGTCTTTCTTCATCCATGACTGAATGAGTAGAACTCCAAATTTTCTGGCGGCTGGTAAAACATAAACTTCTGGACTAAGTTCTGTTTCTCTTATTCTTCGAGAATAAACACTCATAAATTCTTCATTTTCGGTCAAGAATGCACCCATATAAAGAAAACCAAACGCAAATAGTTTTGCTTCATTACTATCTTCATATTTCAGATAATCCTGAAAATACTGAGCATAAACAGTTCCGGCTAAATCCCGCATCGGATGATGTTCCATAAAGAAAGTTCGCGCTAAAGGATATTTTAATAATTTGTGATGAACATTGGCAAGTAGTGAAGGTGAGTCTGAAATTTTTTGACACAAATCTTTACTTAATGCCCAATAATTTAAATCTTTACTTTCTGTTCCTAAGTCTCCTAAGAATAAATCTAATTCACTTTCAATAAGGCTTTTCTTAAAATCGGCGTAATCGTTGAATTCACAATATTTCGATAATGTATCTAAAGTATAGATGTGAAATTTGCCGCTATTTTTGATGAGATTAAAAAACCTGCGAAAGGTTTGCGGGTTAATAATGAATCCTATTTTACTGATTTCTGAGGAGAGCTCATCACAATGTATTGAAGAAGAAATTTCTTTTCCCAACCTTTTGGATACTGCGATCCTTAATTCATTTAAGACTCTTTTTTCGGTATCCATTTACTTTTCAAATTGTTGAGACAGATTTAGCTGAGTCTAATGTACAAACTTGTACTGAGAAAAAATAGCTTTAAATCTTATTTTTGTAATCTAAACACAAATGATAAAAGTAAACTTTTAGGAAAGGCGGATAAAAAGTACACCAACTTTTTTTTCGTCTTTTTTTATTTTCAAAATTGTATTGAAAATAATAAGGATTTAAGAAGCTCTCTAAAAATAGAAATAAAAAAAATTGCGTTCAAAAAGAACGCAATTTTTTTAAATATTTGAAACGAATTAAATCGTTGTTAATCTTAAAGTATTTGTTTTTCCATCTTCATATGCTGGCGTTGCATTAAGATTCAAAACAAAATCGCCTTGCTCTACATAACCGTAAGTATGCGCTAACATATTCACCTGGATGATGGTTTCATCCGTTGATTTCTGCATATCATAATAGAAAGCACGAACGCCCCACAATAGATTTAACATCGTGATAACACGTTTGTTTGAACTGAATACGATGATATTTGAATTGGGTCGGTGCGCAGAAATCTGAAAGGCAGTATAACCGGAATAGGTTAAAGTAACAATCGCTTCAACATTAGTGGTTTTTGCAATTCTTACCGCAGCCAAACAAATTCTTTTGGTAATAAAACGTTCATCAATACAATCAAACTCATGTTCAATTGGTGAGTTTTTGGTTCTGTAAAAATGAGTTTGCTCGATATTTTTTACAATTTTCGACATGTTTTTTACGACGTCTACAGGATATCTTCCAACAGAAGTTTCACCTGAAAGCATTACTGCATCAGCGCCATCTAATACAGAGTTCGCAACGTCGTTTACCTCCGCTCTGGTCGGTGTTAAACTGTTAATCATGGTTTCCATCATCTGCGTTGCAATAATCACTGGTTTTGAATGCTTGCGCGCTTTCTCAACTAAGTTTTTTTGAATCGCAGGAACTTCTTCCATGGGAACTTCTACGCCCAAATCACCACGCGCAACCATAATCCCATCACATTCTAACAAAATCTGTTCGATGTTTTTTACACCTTCAGGTTTTTCGATTTTTGCAATGATTGGAGTTTTCTGTTTGTTAGTAGGGTGATTTTTAATGATTTCTTTTAAATCAATAATATCTTGTGCGTGACGAACAAATGATAAAGCAATCCAGTCTAATTCTAAATCAAGTATAAAGTTGGCATCTTCAATATCTTTTTCGGTTAAAGCGGGAAGTGAAACATTCGTATTAGGAAGGTTTACCCCTTTCTTAGAACTAAGCGGTCCACCTTGAATGGTCTTTGCTTTTACAGTATCAACATTATTGGTTTCGGTTACTTCTAAAACCAATTTTCCGTCATCAATCAAAATTCTTTCCCCAACTTTTACATCTTGCGGAAACTTCTGATAAGTCATATAAACTCTCGTGGAATCTCCTTCTATTCTTTCATTGGTGAAAGTTAAGATATCGCCAGGATTCAAATAAGATCCTTCTTTTACTACACCAACACGAAGTTTAGGACCTTGTAAATCTCCTAAGATTCCTACAGATTGTCCTAGCTCTTTATTAATTTCACGGATGGTGTCTACATTTTTTTGTACGATATCATAGTCAGCGTGAGAAAAATTTATTCTAAAAATATCGACACCGGCCTGAACCAACTGCATCATTGTTTCTTTATCAGAAGATGCAGGACCTAAGGTCGCGATGATTTTTGTTTTTTTTATATATTTATTCATAGTATTGAATTAATTGATAAAGCTCCTCGTTAGGGCTTAGTTGAAAATGCTGTATTTGAAACAGAAGGTTTTCAGGCAGCAAAATTAGTGAAAAATCGTCAAATGGTTCCGAAGTCGTAATCAGGTAGTTAACATCTGGAAAGTGATCGAGTAAATATTTTGTATCTCCCTCTGTATTAAACAGTTCTACCGGAAGGCTCTTTTGAATGCTTTGACTTGACTGATTTGCAATAAAGTGAATGCAGATTTGAGTATCAAGGTGAAATGACTGAAACCTTGGAAAATAGTAATCGTAATGTTTTCCGCGGTAAATTAAATCTGCAATTCGGGTAAACTTGAAAGGGTTAAGTATATTAAGATGATAAAAAAGTTCGTAATCTGGAACTTCTTTTACGAGACGAACTAAACCTAAGGTAATTTCATCGTCTTCATCAATCTCAAGAGTGAACTTTTGGGTTTTCAAGAATACTTTGTTTTTTATTTAAAATATAGAAAGCTCGTTGTGCTGCTTTTTCTTCTGCTTTTTTCTTGGAAGTTTCAGTAGCATTTGAAATTTTCTCATTATCTAACCAAACATGAGTTCTAAAAACGAGATTTTTATTGGGTTGAACCTCTTCTAAAGTCTCATACTTAATGACGACTTTTTTCTTTTGACTCCATTCTAATAATAAACCTTTATAGCTTATTATTTTGTTTTCAAGCTGATTAATTGCCTTTGGTGTCAATAAACGATCGAGAATTATTTTTCTGCAAGTATCGTAATCCAAATCGAGATAAATTGCTCCAACTAAGGCTTCAAAAAGATTCCCAGCGATATTTTCACTGAGAGACGTATTAGATTCATTCTGCAAAAACTTTGTCAGAGAAAGTTCGTTCCCTAATTTATTAAGGTTTTTTCTGTTAACAATTTTCGACTTCATCTGGGTGAGATATCCTTCATTGGCATCAGGATAGGTCGCAAAAAGATGGCAGGAAATAATAGTTCCCAACACAGAATCTCCTAAGAACTCAAGACGTTCGTAGTTTTTACTTTGCTTATTTTTAGATGAGGTTTTTAAAGAAAATGCTTCCCGGTAAAGATTAATATCTTGAACGGCATGACCAGTAATTTTGGCCATTTCGTTGCTTAAATAATAGTCTTTCTCCGATAGATTTTTCTTTCTCTTTGCTAGGAATTTAGAAATGTATTTCTTTAACTCCATGGAGTTTTTAGGGTCTTAAATTTTGGTAAAGAGTACACAAGCATTATGTCCGCCGAAACCGAAAGTATTACTCATCGCAACTTTCACTTCTTTCTCAACGGCGTGATTAAATGTAAAATTCAATCGGCTGTCAATTCTTTCATCATCAGTAAAATGATTGATAGTAGGTGGTACGATGTTGTGAATAATAGTATGTATTGCTGCAATCGCTTCAATAACTCCCGCTGCGCCAAGTAAATGACCAGTCATCGATTTGGTAGAATTAATTTGAATGTCGAAAGCGTGTTCTCCCAATAATTTTGAAATCGCATTAGATTCAGCGATATCTCCCAATGGAGTAGAGGTCCCATGCATATTGATGTGATCTACTTCATCGGCAGTAATGCCAGCGTCTTCTAAACAATTTTTCATTACAAGATAAGCGCCCAAACCTTCAGGGTGTGGTGCTGTCATGTGATAGGCATCTGCACTCATTCCACCGCCTTTTAATTCAGCGTAAATAGTTGCACCACGTTTTACAGCGTGCTCATATTCTTCCAAAATAATACAACCTGCTCCTTCACCAAGAACAAATCCATCTCTGTCTTTGTCAAATGGTCTTGAGGCAGTTTTAGGATCGTCGTTTCTTGTTGAAAGTGCCATCATTGCATTAAATCCACCAACGCCACTTGCTGTCACTGCAGCTTCAGAACCACCACATACGATTACATCAGCTTTTCCTAATTGAATCAGCATTTTAGAATCGATCATTGCGTTTGCAGAAGATGCACATGCAGATACAGTAGCATAGTTTGGACCATGAAAACCATATTCTATAGAAATATGTCCTGGTGTAATATCGACGATCATCTTTGGAATAAAGAAAGGATTAAATCTTGGAATGTCTGCATTCGCCCAACCTAATACTTCTTTTTCAAAAGTTTCTAATCCACCGATACCAGAACCCCAAATTACGCCTACACGATTTTTGTCTAAGCTGTCAGAGATGATACCCGAATGTTCTACGGCTTCTCTTGCAGCAACAAGACCTAATTGCGTGTTACGGTCCATCTTTTTAGCTTCTTTCTTATCAAAATGTTCTAATGGATCAAAGTTTTTGACTTCACACGCGAATTTGGTTTTGAATTTAGAGGCATCAAAAAGAGTAATAGGAGCGGCTCCGCTCTTACCTTTTACAAGGCTTTCCCAGTATTCTTTAGCGTTTTTTCCAACAGGCGTAATCGCGCCAAAGCCGGTTACAACTACTCTTTTTAATTCCATAAATTTTTTTTCTTTGTTGATAGAATATTATTTGTTCACTACTTCTTCAATGTAAGCAATAGCGTGTCCTACCGTAGTAATTTTTTCTGCTTGATCATCAGGAATCTGAATGTTAAATTCTTTTTCGAATTCCATGATTAATTCTACAGTATCCAAAGAATCAGCTCCTAAATCGTTAGTGAAGCTAGCTTCTGGAGTTACTTCTGTTTCTTCAACGTCGAGTTTATCAGCGATGATAGCTTTTACTCTTGATGCAATGTCTGACATAGTAAGTTATTTTTAATTAATTGTTAATTTGTGCAAATATATAAAATTCTTTATGATTTGAAGTTTTTTTAATTATAATTAAAGTGTTAAGCTTTGATTAAATTTGTTAATACATGGTAAACGTGTTTGCCATAACTCCGGTGCAAATTTAAGAATATTTCCTGAAAGTGTCGTTAAAGAATTTGCTGTCTTTATTGAAAAGGCCATTAATTTTAATGTTATGGTTTAAAAAAAAGATAGCCCGACAAATATCGGGCTATCTTCAATAATGTTTTTTAATTATTTTTTAATCACTTTGAATGATTCATTAATACCACCCTCAAGAATAGTGCTGATAATATAAACACCTGGAGCTAATCTGCTCATGTCTACTTTACCGTTTACTAATTTTGAAGCTACTGGCATTTTCTGACCTGCTACATTATAGATGTGTAGAGTCTCAATTGCTTTTTTCGAATTGATGGTCAAGAAATCTTTCACTGGGTTAGGGAAGAAAGAAAGATTTTTATTTCCGGCTTCACTAACAGCTGCAACGGAGCATTCTGCATCTATTGACCAAATGCTTTCAAAATGTACTCCTGGAGAATTGGTATCAGTTGCCATAACATATGAGGTTCCGCCATTGGTCGATTGGTAATTTGGTGCAGTTACCCAACCTTCTGTATATCTGTAGCCAATCCAATAGATGCTAGTTGAAGTTGCTGAATTTGCTTGCAGAGATATCCAGTATCTGGTATCTGCAGCTGTGTTTACAGGGAGTTCATAATTAGCCAAGTCTAATTTTACTTGATAAGTTGCGTAACCTGCAAAAAGATCCGGCAAAGTAGTTATGCTTACAGGTACAACGCCGGTCCAGCTTTTAACGACAGCTCCAGGAGCTTTGCTTCCGTTATCACTCATTATTTTCACGTCAAATGATGCAATATCAGCTCCTCCAGATAGTGGAACCATGTTCGCGGTGATTGTTTGTATCTTATACTGAGCACTTGCCTTTGGAACGAAGAAGTCGTTTGCTACTGCATAAGATGAAGTGCTGCCTGTCAAGGTTTTAGTGATGTTACTTGCTAAATCTGGAACACCTGTGTAGTTTTGATCACAACCATAAATTGGCTCTACAGGAACTGATCCACATTTAATCAACCTTGAATGCATTGTCTCACTTGAGCCACTACCACAACTGTCGTTCGTGTGCGAGTAGAATCTAACTGGGCCAGTGACGGTGGAAGTCCAAGTTAAGCTTCCGGTTCCTGAACCTAAAACTGTAGTACCAGTGCTATTCGCAATCGTAATAAAATAGGTAGGTTTAGAAAGTGAGAAAGTGTATTGTGTTCCAGTAGTGACATTCACAGTAGAATATTCTCCTGCATAGCATAACGTACTAATTGCAGTTGCTGTGCCGTTACAGACAGGAGTGTATGCGGCAGTTGGATATGCCCCATTTGGTGAAGTTAGGCATCCGGTTGGAGCGGTTGCACCAATTTTTAAGGTGTAATCTTCAGTTTCCCCATAGAACTCTTCTTCATCGCAAGCCAAAGTATTGTCAGTCTCAGAAGCTGAATTTGCGTGAACTCTTACGCGCATGCGGTAGTCTCCATTTGCAGTACCTGTAGGAATAGTAATATTACCAGGTACTACATAGCCAGAAGGAATATTATTTACGTTCCCAATATAAGTGAATTCCGACGGTTCAAAAATGTCATTTTTGTTGTAGTCAATCCATACAGATACGTTTTCGTACGCCCAACCGTCGCCAACCGTTACCTTAATGGGATACGTAGATCCGGCAAGCAATTCTGAAGTAGTTACAATGGATGTGTAGTTTCCGTAGCCATTAGGACTACAGCTTGTAGTATTGTTAATGCCAGCAAAATTGACATTTGTAATGCTGTCTCCGTCAGAGCAATCCAGCATAGGTATGCAGTAAGCAGCTGGAGCATAAGACATACTTGGCGCCGCACTTTTTGCAACAGCGGCTTTTTGTGTACCTGGACGAACTGAAACTTTTGATTGCGCGTTTTGCGCAAACGATGCAAACGGCAATAGCGCCATCAGCAAAAAAGGTAATTTTGTCTTCATAATAAAATTTAATTTAGTGAAACAATTATTTTGAATTCCGAAGTTAGATAAAATATTTATAATAAAGGGTGTTTTAATAAAGAATGCTTAATAAATATTGATTTTATTTACATATAATTCTAAATATTGGTTCTGTTAGTGGTTTTAGGATAATTCTAAAAGTTGTAAAATGAGCTTTTGTCATTGTAATTAAATTTGGTATTTATGATTCTTGAGATGAGAAAAAAAATACTTCCCAGAATTGGAAAGTAGATTTTAAGAAGAGGAGGAATCGTGGGAGTTGTTGCTATTAATCTTGTAGCATCAACCATTCATTGATTAATGAGGCAGCCAATCTCGCCGTGATTTCATTGATATCATAAGTTGGATTTACTTCCGCAACATCCATTGCAATCAGTTTATCAGACTTTAGAAGATGTTTGAATAGATGCATAAACGCAGCATCCGCGAAAATTCCATTATAAGCTAAAGCTGAAACGCCTGGCGCAACAGAAACATTGAAAACATCCATGCAAATTGTTAGATAAATAACATCCGACGTTTCTATAAAGTCATTAAGTTTAGGATAAAGATTGGGAAGGTTTTCAAAAAAAAGTTCTTCTGCCAAGATATATTTCATTCCATATTGATGAGCAGTGTCAAAAAGTTTTAGCGTATTTGAGTTTCTTTGAATTCCAATATGTAAAGAATGAATGTTCCCTTCCTGAGCGATTTGCCAAAAACCAGTTCCAGAACTTGCACCAATTTTGGGATCAATTTCCCGATTATCGAAATGCGCATCAATATTAATAATGCCAATTTTTTTATATGGAAATGCTTTTTTGATTCCTGAATAATGAGCAAAAGTAACTTCATGCCCGCCACCGAAAACAATAGATTTTCCTCCTTTTTGTAAAACGAACTGAACTTTTTCGGCAAGTTCATTTTGGGTTTTTTCTAAATTTTCATCTTCACAAGTAATGTTTCCAAAATCTTTTAAATTGAATTCTGGATTCACAACAGGGAAATTAGAAATGTTTTTACGAATATTATCCGGAGCATTTTTCGCACCGACTCTTCCTTTATTTCTTTTTACGCCTTCATCCACGGCAAAACCGTGAAGTACAAAATCATTTTCTTTAATGAGTTCATAATTATCTTCCAAAGAAACCCTCTGAAAAATTCTGTGATATAAAGGTTCTTCACCATCGAAACGTCCTTGCCAAATCATAGTTGAAAATTTTATTAAATGATTAGAAATTAACTTTAAACCGTAAAAGGGGGAAAAGATAATTTAAAAAAAAGAAGCTATTCAAAAGCACACAAAAAAGAAATCTTAATTCGATAATCCTTTTGCAAACTTTTGAATAGCTTATTAAAAGAAGACTTTTGTGTCTTTTGCGGTTAAAAAAAAACTTTAAGAGCTGCTTAATTATTTATCGTTTCCTCTTTCAAATTCTCTGCAAACGCCATCGCCGCATCTTTCACCCAAGAATGTTCTCTTTGTGCTTTTCGTTTTGTCTCCAAACGTTTTTTATTACAAGGACCATTTCCTTTCAAAACTTCCATAAATTCATCCCAAGGCAATTCACCGAAATCGTAATGTTGAGTTTCCTCATTCCATTTTAGATTTTCATCCGGAACTTTTAAACCTAAAAATTCTGCCTGAGAAACCGTAACATCAACAAATCTTTGACGTAAGTCATCATTGCTTTCACGCTTCACTCTGTAATTCATCGATTTTTGAGAGTTAGGAGAATCGGCATCATTTGGCCCGAACATCATTAAAGCTGGCCACCAGAAACGATTCAACGCTTCCTGTGCTAGATCTTTCTGTTCTTTCGTTCCACGGCAAAGCGTCATTAAGATTTCATAACCCTGTCTCTGGTGAAAAGATTCTTCTTTACAAATTCTCACCATCGCTCTGGAATAAGGACCGTAAGAATTCCCCATCAACATTACCTGATTCATAATCGCAGCGCCATCAACGAGCCAACCAATTGCTCCAATATCTGCCCAGGAAAGTGCAGGATAATTAAAGATGCTTGAGTATTTTGCTTTTCCGGAAAGCATATCGTTATAAGTAGAATCTCTGTCTGCAGCGATTTCACCGTTATTCAAAGTTTCTGTCGCAGCGTATAAATATAAACCGTGACCTGCTTCATCTTGAATTTTTGCCAAAAGCGCCATTTTTCTTCTCAAAGTAGGAGCACGAGAGATCCAGTTCGCTTCAGGGAGCATTCCCACGATTTCTGAATGGGCATGCTGCGAAATCTGTCTTACCAATAATTTTCTGTAATCATCGGGCATTACGTCTTTCGGCTCTACTTTATTTTCCGCCTGTACATATTCTAAAAATTTATCTTGATTCATGAGAGTTCTTTTTTAATAAAATTGCCGTTTACTACATATTAATTGCATCTTCCTCGGGCAGGTAAAGTCCGATTCTTCCTTCAGAGAATTCGCCAACAACAAAAGTGACGGTTTTCTCTGGACTTTTAATTTCATATTGATTAAAAAGGTATGGGTTTCCACTTAATGGGCCAATCACTTCGATCTTTCGATCAGCGCAATGCCAGTAATGATTCCAAATGTTGATTCCTTCAACTTTATATTCTTTTTCTTCTTCGATTAAGGACGCAAATTTCCAGTTGATCATGATTGTTAGTTTTTAAGATTAAACCGATTATACATCGTAATTCAGCATCACCACATTGGTTGTTGGGTGGCATTGACAAGTTAATACAAAGCCTCGCGCAACCTCGTCGTCGGTGAGTGCAAAGTTTTTTTCCATAAATACTTCTCCTTCCATAACTTGTGCTTTGCAAGTGCAGCAAACTCCACCTTTACAAGCAAATGGCACCGGAAGTTTATCCTTTAACGCTTGGTCTAAAATACTGTTTTTCTTTGAATTAAGGTGAAATGAATATTCATCATCATCAATAATTAAAGTAACCATGCTTTCTAAATTCGGAATCGCTTTAAATTCATCGCTCATTTCTGCATTTCCTTCTTCATCTGGAGCTGCGTAATATTCATACATGATTTGTAGCGAGGGAACTTTCTGTTCTTTTTTCAAATAATCAGAAACTCCTTTAATCATTTCCGAAGGTCCACAAATAAAATAAGTAGAATCCTGAATCGGAATATCAGTGAATCTCTGGAAAAGTAAATCCAGTTTCTCAGCAGAAATTCTGCCTTCGAAAAGTTCGTCTTCAAAATGTTTCTCTCTTGATAACAGGAAAATCACTTTTAATCTTCCGTCAAATTTTTCAACCAATTCATCAATTTCTTTTTTAAAGATAATGTCGGTGAAACTTTTATTACTAAAGAAGAGATAAGCCGAGCTCTGAGGTTCTTGGTAAAGCGCTTCTTTAATATTTGACAATACTGGCGAGATACCACTTCCTGCAGCTAGACCGATATAGTTTTTTTTATTTGAAATATGGTAATGCGTGAAAAAATGTCCTGACGGAGCCATTACTTCAACGATATCACCAACTTTTAGATCTTGATTAAGATATGTGGAAACTTTTCCTTGATCAAGATGTTTGACTAAAATTTTTAATTCTGAACTTTCTTCGCTTGGCGCATTGATAATAGAATAGCTTCTACGCAAATCTTCTTCCCCAAAAACAAATCTTACATTTAGATATTGTCCTTGTTTAAAAGAAAATTCGTGTTTTAAGTTTTCCGGAATTTCGAATGCGATATGTACGCAATCATTGGTTTCCTTTGATACTTTTGTTGCTTTTAATTGATGAAAATGATGCATAATATTTTAAAATCTCCATAAAAGTGAGTTCAACAAATATACTTATTTTTTGAAACGTGTAAAAGCGGCGTGTTTATTTCATTCACTGTTTTTTATAAATGCAGTTTATTTAGCATTGATTGACATTAAGAAGTAGGTCAAATGTCTAAATCGGAAGTTTTGACTGTTTATTTTATTAAATATTTATTGAATTCGGAAATTTTGACTGCTTTTATTTGATAATAATCAAAAGAATAGTTTTTGAGGAATAGAAATAAGAATTAAAAAATGATTGATCAGGAATAGTGAGAATTCGTAATTGTATGGATTCTTTCTGTTTCTGAAAATTAAAAACTTACCATTATGAACTTAGATCAATATACCGTAAAATCACAAGAGGCCATTCAGAAATCGCAACAAATTGCGATGGAGTTTGGCAATCAAAGTATTGAACCACAACATTTGCTTGAAGGGGTTTTTCAGGTCGATGAAAATATTTCGGACTTTCTGATGAAGAAATCTGAAGCAGAATTAACTTTAGTTAGAGAAAGAAATCGCGAGAATATTGAAAAACTACCGAAGGTGGAAGGAGGGAATATTTATCTCTCACAAGCTGCGAATAAAGTTTTGCTTGATGCACCGAACATCGCCAAAAAAATGGGGGATGAATATGTAACCATCGAACATCTGTGGCTTTCATTATTTGAGACCAATTCTGAAGTTTCAAAAATGCTCAAAGATATGGGGGTTACCAAAAGTGGTTTAGAAACCGCCATCAAAGAATTGCGAAAAGGTTCGAAAGCGACTTCTGCAAGTTCCGAAGAAACCTATCAAAGTTTAAATAAATACGCCAAGAATTTTAATGAACTCGCTGTGGAAGGAAAACTCGATCCCGTAATTGGTAGAGATGAAGAAATTCGTCGAGTTTTGCAAATTCTTTCCAGGAGAACTAAAAATAATCCAATCTTAATCGGTGAACCTGGTGTTGGTAAAACTGCGATTGCAGAAGGAATTGCACACCGGATTATTTCCGGTGATATTCCAGAAAACTTACAGGACAAAACTTTGTTTTCTCTTGATATGGGCGCTTTGATCGCTGGTGCAAAATATAAAGGTGAATTTGAAGAAAGACTGAAATCTGTGATTAATGAAGTCATTAAATCAGACGGTCAAATTATTCTCTTCATCGATGAAATTCACACTTTAGTTGGCGCTGGTGGTGGCGAAGGAGCGATGGATGCTGCAAATATTCTGAAACCGGCTTTGGCGAGAGGTGAATTGAGAGCAATTGGTGCAACAACTTTAAATGAATATCAAAAATATTTTGAAAAAGATAAAGCTTTAGAGAGACGTTTCCAAAAAGTGATGGTTGAAGAACCGGATACGGAATCGGCGATTTCCATTTTACGTGGAATTAAAGATAAATATGAAGCCCACCATAAAGTTCGAATAAAAGACGAAGCGATTATCGCAGCGGTGGAGCAGTCTCAGCGATATATTTCTGACCGTTTTTTACCGGATAAAGCCATCGATTTAATTGATGAAGCTTCTGCTAAATTAAGAATGGAAATTAATTCAAAACCAGAGCAGCTCGATGTTCTCGATAGAAAATTAATGCAGATGGAAATTGAACTCGCTGCGATTTCCAGAGAAGGAAATGATATTAGAGTTGGTCATTTGAAAGAAGATATTTCTAAAGTTTCAGAGGAAAGAAATGAAATCAATGCAAAATGGCTCAAAGAAAAACAAAAATCTGAAGATTTAACTTCTATTAAAAAAGATATAGAAGCGTTGAAGTTAGAAGCTGAACGTGCTTCCAGAGCGGGAGATTATGCGAAAGTTGCTGAAATTCAATATGGTAAAATTAAAGAAAAAGAAGCTGATTTGCAGAAACTCGAACTCGAGATGCAAAACAACCAGAACGAATTGATCAAAGAAGAGGTGACCGCTGAAATGATTTCAGAGGTTATTTCAAAATGGACAGGAATTCCGGTGACTAAATTGATTCAATCTGAGCGGGAGAAATTATTGCATCTCGAAGATGAACTTCATAAAAGAGTTGTCGGCCAGGAAGAAGCGATAGAATCAGTTGCGAACGCGATCAGAAGAAACCGTGCAGGATTAAATGACGAAAAAAAACCGATCGGAAGTTTTCTATTCCTTGGAACAACTGGAGTCGGAAAAACTGAGTTGGCAAAAGCGCTCGCAGAATATCTGTTCGATGACGAAAATAATATGACCCGAATCGATATGAGTGAATATCAGGAAAGGCATTCTGTGTCTCGATTAGTTGGTGCTCCTCCGGGATATGTTGGTTACGATGAAGGTGGGCAGTTAACAGAAGCGGTTCGAAGAAGACCTTATTCAGTCGTGCTTTTAGATGAAATTGAAAAAGCGCATCCTGATGTTTTCAATACATTGCTACAGGTTTTGGATGATGGAAGATTAACGGATAATAAAGGAAGAGTTGTGAATTTTAAAAATTCAATTATCATCATGACTTCTAATTTAGGTTCGCCTTTAATCATGGAAAATTTCGAAAATATTACCGACAATAATGTTGAAGAAATCGTGGCTAAAACAAAAGAAGAGGTCTTTGAATTGCTGAAACAAACACTGAGACCCGAATTCATTAACAGAATTGACGAGATTGTTTTATTCCAACCTTTGAATAGAAAGGAAATTGGAAAAATCGTACATTATCAATTACAAGAGTTTAATAAAATGCTTGAAAAAAGAGGAATAATTATCACTGCGACCGACGATGCCGTTGAGTACGTAATGAACAAAGGTTACGATCCTGCATTTGGAGCAAGACCTTTAAAAAGAGTTCTTCAACAGGAAGTTCTCAATAAATTGTCCAGAGAAATTCTGGCAGGACATGTGAATGATGGTGACAGAATCACTTTGGATTACTTCGATGAAAGTGGATTAGTATTTAGACCGACCGAATAATTAGTATTGTAAAATATAGATTCAAAAGAAATCCACCGAAAATAAATATTCCGGTGGATTTTATTATAAGATAATAATTCTTGAATAGTAAAAAGCTAATTTTCTTATTAGATTCTAAAATGTCGTTTTCACTCCAGTTATTTGAAATGGTGTTTCGTAATTTACAGGAATTGTACCATTGTAAACTCCGTTATCAGTTTTGAAAACGAGTCCATTGTCAAAGTTTTTGTAGTAGGCATTAAAGGAATTTTCATTGTTTCCCTTCTGTGGTAATCGGGGGATATAACAAGACCAATCTTCGCCATAATCAAATTTCATCGTCATTTGGTACCAGTAATGCCCTGCTTTTAAATTTAAATCATTGCCAATTGTTGTCTCTACTTTATATACTAAGCTTGCACTTGGGTCATCTGTAATCTTAGTTGTTTCATTAGTGATTCTATAAATATTGGTTGGTGCAGATGATTTAAACAAGTTGGTATCCAAGTTTCCGTATACTTTTTTTGAAGTGGCTAAGTCTGGATTTCCATCGTAAATCTCCATAACTATATTTTTAACTGAGAAATTAGCAGAAACTGGGTCAGGATTTATAACATAAAATGAAATATTTTTTACATTCCAAATTTCATTTTGAGGGATTACAAAATCGTCTGAAACAGAGTATCTGGCTTTTTCCTGAAAGTTGAGATAAAAACAGGATATTCCAGGAGTAGATGAGGGTCTGATTTCACTGAATTCGTAACCTTGAGGCGCAATTAATCCGGTTGTTGAAACAGTGCCGGTTGATAGTTTTCCGTTATTGTAGTCCAGAGGAGTTACGGTAGATGATTCTTGGACTCTGTCATGGGCGCAGTTGATAAGAATAACAAAAGAGATTAAGATGAATAAGTGCTTTTTCATAAAGTGTGATTTTATATTAGTAAACGTTCGATTTGAAAATTTGGTGGTTTTTATAGTGATAAATATAATTAATTATCGATTGAAATGTTGATGTGTGAATAGTGGTGATTGAATTATATTTGATTTTTTTGATGAAAGTGGTTTGATTTTCTGACCGACCGAAAAGTGAGAAACTTCATCTGAAATTATTTTAAAACCAAAACCGTCCATTTGAAGATTTCAAATGGACGGTTTTGGTTAATGCAAATGTCGAATTACTGTTTAGGAGCTAATTCTATTTTATGTGATTTATCTGCATATTTTACAAAAGAACCACTTCCTAAATCAATACCAAATCCAATAATTCCACCAAAAAGAAGATTAACTAAAGTTACCGGATTGAAATCTTTATCTAATTTCACTTCTTTCGTTTCGTATCCTTCTTTTTTAATTTCTATCATTTGTTTTGATAAAGATCTTGTGATATCAACGGTACAAGGAGTAACGCATTTTTCGATTCCTTTATGTACAACTTTTGCTCCTTCTGGAGTTGAGTTAAAGGTTATAGAATCTTTTGTTCCAGTAAAAATGGTTGCGCAAGATGTCATTGAAATTGCAATAATAGCAACTGATGCATAAGATAAAACTTTCTTCATAAATTTTTATTTAAAATGTCGTCAAAAATAGTTTCTTTTTCTGAAATAACGAAAAAAAAATTTAATATTTTCGTAGATATGAAATATTACATATCACAAATAGCATTTTTCTAAATTTTTCAGGAAATTATTAATATTAAAGTTTTTAGATTTGTTGTTTTAGGGAGTTGAAAAACGTTATTAAAATCTTTAAATCTTTTGCTTGATGTTGATAATCTTATTTTTGAATAAAGTAGTTAAGCTCTCTGAGAGACAGAAAAACTTCACTTTTTATTTGTATAACTTATTGGTGGCAAGATATTTGCTAATTTAAGATTGAAAATTTATTTTCATCATTTGTGTTTTTGGATTCATTGAACAGTCAATGAATCCATTTTTTTTTGACTATGATAATCATTTAGAGATATATGAAAAATACTCCTCAAAAAATTTTGTTATTTAAAAAATAAGCGCAATCTTTGCAGTGTTCAATGCTTGTAAAGGCAAAGAATAAATTTTTTTTCATCATTTGTGTTTTTAGAATCCATCAGTCATGATGGATTCTTTTTTTATAAATGTTATTGACAAAAGCAATGTATTAAATTTGCAAAAAAGTATCGGATAAATTTTGCCATGTAAAGAATAATACCAATCTTTACAGTGTTCAATGCTTGTAAAAGTAAAGAATAAATTTTTTTTCATCATTTGTGTTTTTAGAATCCATCAATCATGATGGATTCTTTTGTTTTTACATCAAAAAGTAACTTCCACCAATATTGGAAAATGATTAGAAGTGTAAATCAGATTCTTTTTTCGATCATTAATTGTTCAGTATTCTGATATACGATTGTATTTATCATTTTTAAAACAAGTTATACGTAACTATTGTTGCATTATAATAAATTGAGTTTGAACTACATCTGAATTTCATAATCTAAAAATGAAAATGTTTATCGTAATTAAAAACGTTCAGTAATTCAATTAGTTTCACTACTTTTGCACCTCGAAAATTCACTCATCAATTAGTACGCAATAATATGATTTCTGTTCAAAGTTTAGGTCTTCATCATTCTGGAAATTACCTTTTTCAAAATGTAAATTTCACCATCAAAAAAGATGATAAAGTCGGTTTGGTCGGTAAAAACGGAGCAGGTAAATCTACTTTGTTAAAAATGCTTACGGGCGAAATTAATTTTTACGAAGGCAGTATTATTCAGGAAGGAGTCGTTACCATCGGTTTCTTGAAGCAGGATTTAGATTTTGTAAAAGGTCGTACTGTATGGAATGAAACTTTGCAAGCGTTCGAAGCCATCAATGCGATGAAAAACGAGCTCGAAGACGTGAATCATCAGATGGTTACCAGAACCGATTATGAAAGTGATTACTATGAAAATTTAATTCAAAGAATGACTGAATTGAATGATCTTTTGATGCATCACGATGCTTATAATTTAGAAGGTGATGTTGAGAAAGTATTATTAGGACTTGGTTTTAAAGCTGATGATTTTCATAAAATTACCGATGAGTTTTCTGGAGGTTGGAGAATGAGAATCGAATTGGCAAAATTACTTTTGCAGAAAAATGATTTAATGTTACTCGATGAGCCGACGAATCACTTGGATATGGAGTCCATTATTTGGCTCGAAGCTTTTTTGAAAGATTATCCAGGCGCAATCGTTTTGGTGAGTCACGATAAGCAATTTATGACCTCAGTTTGTAACAGAACTTTTGATATTAATAATAGAAAAGTTGACGATTACAAAGCCAATTATACCAAATATCTGGAGCTGAGTAAAGAAAGAAAAGAAAAGCAAATTCAGGCCAAGAAAAATCAGGATGTCGAAATTAAGCAAATGGAAGATAACATCAACCGTTTCCGTGCTTCTGCAACGAAGTCTTCTTTCGCGCAATCTTTGATTAAAAAATTAGATAAACTGGAGAGAATTGAAGTTGATACTGATGATGTTTCCAAATTTAATATTCGTTTTCAGCCCGCTGTAACTCCCGGAAAAGTAGTTTTTGAAGCGAAAAATCTAGGAAAAGCATATGGTAATAAACAAGTTTTTGATGAGGTTGATTTCTTTATCGAACGTGGACAGCGTATCGCTTTATTAGGACAAAACGGTCAAGGTAAAACGACCATAGCAAAAATTCTTTCAGGAGAAATTACCGATTATTCTGGTGAATGGAATCTGGGACATAACGTAAACATTGGATATTTTGCTCAGAACCAGGAAGAAGTTTTAACGCCGAACAAAACAGTTTTACAGGAAGCTGAAGATGCAGCTACTGAAGAAACTCGTCCAAGAGTTCGTGACTTGTTGGGAAGTTTCCTTTTTCAAGGTGATGATGTTCAGAAAAAAACGAAAATACTTTCCGGAGGTGAACGTAACCGTTTGGCTTTGTGTAAATTATTACTTCGTCCGTTCAATACGTTGATTATGGATGAACCGACGAATCACTTGGACATTCAATCGAAAGAGATTATTAAGTTGGCTTTACAGAGATTTGAAGGAACACTGATAGTTATTTCTCACGACCGTGAATTTTTACAAGGTTTGAGCGATAAGATTTTTGAATTCCGAGATGGAAGAATGAAAGAATTCTTGGGTGATGTTAATGATTATCTAGAGTTCCGTCAGAAAGAAAGTATCCGAGAGATTTCTGCTGAAAAATCGAAATTACAAGAATTGCGAAATGAACCCGTTCCAGTGAAAGTGGTTGAAAAACCAGTTGAAAAGAAACCGGTTATCGTTAGTAAAGATCAAAAAAATATTCAAAATAAAATTAAGAAAGTTGAAGAGAAAATTTCTGAACTCGAATTAACGATCGAAGAAATGGAAAAGGCTTTCACCACTGGAAATCCATCTGAAGAAACTTTGGAATTGTATAATACGAAGAAAGCCGATTTAGATTTGGCTTTGCAGGAATGGGAATTTTTGGGAACGCAGTTGGATGCTTAACTAAACAATAAGTTGTAAAATATTTCACGTATTAAACCGTGTCAAGGTTCTGAACCTTGACACGGTTTTTTTTATTGCTAGAAATTCGTTGGTGGAAAGTTTATAATTGCGTAATGCAAAAAATGAAGAATTGAATTTGTAAATGTAGAATAATATGTGCAATTAAAAACTCCTAAAATTACTCGGCGTAAAGATATATCTCGCTGTTTTCGTCTCCGGTGAATCCACATCTAATTCATACCAAGGCGAAATATTTGGGTTAAAAGGATTTTTCAATAAATGAATTGATTGCGCTGGTGTAAAACCTTCCGCAAGCAGAAATAATTTGTCTCCTTTTTTATTTTCCGAAACTCCAGTGATAAAAACAATATGTCCTGGACTTCCTGCGGTAATTAATATGTCTCCTGTTTTTAAATCGTTCGTTTTTAAAACCGGTTTCGTTTCTTTGTTTAAAGAAATGGTTCCAGCATAAGTGAAAATTAAATCTAAATATTTTCTAAAGTTTTCATAAGAATCGTCAAAGTTTTCAGTCTTTTTAAATTGAACTGAGTTTCCATTAACAAAAGCACGCGTTCCATTTTTATATTTATCCCACATCATTAAATCTCCACTTGTAAAATGAAATTTAATTTCACCGAACTTTTTAGTTTTAAATAGATATTCTGCCCGAAGTCGAATAAGAGCATCTGCACATTGCTGCAAATCTTTTGTTCCCGTATCGATATCGAAAATAGCTTGGTGAAGATGTTGGGTTGCAATTGCGGTCCCGTCATATTTCAAAATCGGAGCGCCGTATTTTTTAAGATTAAAATGTTCCAGATAGTGTCCGAAAGAATCTGGCTTTTCTTCAATCCACGAATAATCTTCCGGAGCTGGGAATCTTTCTTTAATCGTGTTTTTGTCTTCGTTAATATTTAATGAAGATTTTTGTTCAATATTAGCTGAAACTTCTTCACCTAAAATAGTAGGTTTAGAATTTGTGGTTTTTTCACAGCTGAAAATAATGAATAAGATTGCGAAAAGTAATGCTTTTTTCATCTTTTAAATATAATTAAATCCGCTACACATTTCGAATTAGAAGCAGAACATCCATCGCTAAACATCCAACCGAATTTCCTATCTTTGAGTTTCAAAATTTTACCTCTATGAATCACCAACCGGTTGAAGGATTTTCTAAACTCTCAAAGCAAAGAAAAATAGATTGGCTCATCAAAGAATAT
The DNA here is from genome assembly GCF_015191005.1 of Kaistella flava (ex Peng et al. 2021). Classification (NCBI taxonomy): domain Bacteria; kingdom Pseudomonadati; phylum Bacteroidota; class Flavobacteriia; order Flavobacteriales; family Weeksellaceae; genus Kaistella; species Kaistella flava (ex Peng et al. 2021). Next base: position 3,180,228 of record NZ_CP040442.1, read on the forward strand.
CTGAGTGAAGACCGCAGTTACGAACAGGTTCTTCAACAATATTGGAATGGCGATCACACGTTGCAAAAACTCCACGAAGAATTTTCTGAAAATACAATTTCCAACTTTTATATGCCTTATGGAATTGCTCCTAATTTCCTCATTGACGGGAAATTATTGGCGTTACCAATGGCGGTAGAAGAAAGTTCAGTTGTTGCAGCAGCTTCTAAAGCAGCGAAGTTCTGGATTGATAAAGGAGGTTTCAAGACAACGATTATTAACACCAAGAAATTAGGCCATACCCATTTTGTGATGGATGTTGAGCCTCATAAATTGCAGCATTTCTTTAATTTTAAATTAAAGAAAAAATTATTTGAAGCAACTGAAGCGATAACGAATAATATGCGGAATCGTGGTGGAGGAATTTTAAATATTAGATTGATCGACAAAACTGCTGATTTAGAAAATTACTTTCAGTTGAAAGCGAGTTTCGATACCGTAGATTCTATGGGCGCGAACTTCATTAATTCTTGTTTGGAACAGTTTGGAAAAACGTTGAAAGAAGAAGTTGAAAAAGAAGAGAGTTTTACTCAGGAAGAAAAAGACTCATTGCAAATTGTGATGAATATTCTTTCGAATTTTACGCCAGATTGTATTGTGAGAGCCGAAGTTTCTTGTAAAATTGAAGACTTAAAAGACGACAGCGGAATTTCTAATGAAGAATTCGCAACCAAGTTTAAACGTGCTGTTACGATTGCCGAAATCGAACCTTTCCGTGCGACCACGCATAATAAAGGAATTATGAACGGCATCGATGCTGTCGTAATTGCGACTGGAAACGATTTCCGTGCAACGGCAGCTTGTGCTCATGCTTATGCAGCAAAAGATGGAACGTATTCAAGTTTGACTCATTGTACAATTGATAACGGGATTTTTAGATTCTGGATTGATTTGCCAATTTCAGTGGGCGTTGTTGGAGGTTTAACCAATCTTCATCCACTCGTTAAATTTTCTCTCGCATTATTAGGAAAGCCTTCCGCTCAGGAACTGATGAGTATTTTAGCCGTTTCTGGATTGGCGCAAAACTTTGGTGCGCTCCGTTCTTTGGTAACAACTGGAATTCAGAAAGGTCATATGAAAATGCACTTGTTCAATATCCTCAATCAATTAGGCGCAACTGAAGAAGAGAAAAATCATTTTGTGGCTTACTTTAAAGACAAAACGGTAACGCACCACGAGGTGATTACTGAGTTTCATAAAATGAGAGCGCAATCTAATTAATAGAATAATTTGCCATGAAAAAAGTAACAGGAATCGGCGGTGTTTTCTTTAAAGCAAAAGATCCGCAAAAACTTAATGAGTGGTATAAAACTCATCTCGGTTTTGATACGAATGATTACGGAGCCACCTTTTCTTGGAAAGAAGAAGACTCTTCGAAATCGGGTTCAACTCAGTGGAGTGCTTTTGCTGAAGACACCAAATATTTTGAACCTTCAACAAAAGACTTTATGATTAATTATCGGGTTGCAGATATAGAAGCGCTGGTTGTTGAGCTTGAAAAAGAAGGTGTTACTATTTTAGATAAAATTGAAGAATTCGATTACGGAAAGTTTATTCATATTCTTGATGTCGAAGGAAATAAAATAGAATTGTGGGAACCGAAAGGATAAAATAAAAAATATGTTTCAACTCTTTTTAGGACTTTTAATTTTAATATTTGGGATTTTTCTTAAAGTCACCAAAGATCCAGGATTCGAGAAATCAAAGAAATTCTCTTGGATGTTTATTGCCATTGGAATATTGTCGATCATCGGGAAATTAGTGATCAATTATCAAACAGGAAAATTATAAAATGAAATCGCCAGTAACATCCTTCGCAAAAAAAACACAGTTGAAGATTGGCGATTACAGATGATATTTAAAATATAAATAGATACTTATGAAAAATACGACATTAATAATCGGAGCCATTTACGGATTGGTTTCTGTTATTTTAGGAGCGTTCGGCGCACATGCTTTAAAGAAGGTTTTATCAATTGATAAACTTGCAAGTTTTGAAACTGGTGTGAAATATCAAATGTATTCCGCACTTTTTTTATTGATCGTGGGCTATATTTTAAAATTTGAAACGCCTTCAGAAAAATGGATTTCAATTTTAATGATTGCCGGAACTTTTCTATTTTCTGTCAGTATTTATTTATTGGCTTTTAGTGAAGTGGCTTCGATTCCTTCAAAAGCGATTGGGCCAATTACGCCGCTTGGAGGATTGTTAATGATTATTTCCTGGGCGATGCTAATTTTCTATTTTGTCAAAGCGAAGTTTTAGAAGTAGGGTTTATCACCCAACATCCATCATCAAACATCCAACTAAAAAATGTTCTTCTTCATCTTCGGACTCAATAAAAAACCAGTCGGTAAAGAACAGCGCAAAATCATGAAAAATGGTTTTGAGGTCAATGCGATTATTACGGTTTATAAAAATTATTTTGAACTCTTTTTCATTCCATTAATTCCGCTGGGTAAAAAGTACAGCATTTACATTCCACATTCAGATGAGTATTTTGAACAGGGAATGTTTTCTAAAATGCCCGCTGAATATTTAGAAATCTGCAAAGAAGTCGGTAGAAAGTATTAAAAAATGACAAAGCCTAGAATTGCATTATTCCTTGGGATTTTGTGTATCTCCATTTTCCCCGTAATCGTTCGGATGAATCTTACATCGGGATTAATTTCTGCGTTTTACAGAATGGCAATTGCGACGGCGATTATTTTGCCTTTTGCCATTTATAAGAAAAAGTTGTATTTAGAAAATTATAAAACACTTTTGCCAATCGCTGTTTGTGGAATTTTATTTGCCTCAGATATTGCAGTCTGGAATATTTCAATTCAGCATTCATCAGCAACGCAAGCGACTTTATTGACTAATTTGTCGCCCATTTGGGTCGGCGTTTTTTCCTTTATCTTTTTGAGTTATCGGCCACGGAAAAGTTTCTGGCTGGGAACTTTAGTTGCCTTAATAGGAATGATGACTTTTGTCGGAATCGATACTATTTTAGAGTTAAAATTAGACACGGCTTTCTTCCTCGGAATTCTTTCCGGAGTATTGTACGCACTTTATATTTTGACGAGCAAGAAACTTTTAGCCAAATTAGAAGTCATTACTTTTATTACGTATAGTATGGTTTTCAGTACGATTTTTCTGTTCCTTATTAATATGTATTTCGGTGAACATTTTTTCGGCTTTTCAAACAAGGCCTGGCTTTCACTTTTGACTCAAGGAATTGTTTGTCAGTTAATCGCATGGTTGCTGATTAGTTATTCAACTCAAAATATGCGTGCGACTCGAGTTTCGTTAAGTCTTTTGAGTCAAGCGATATTTGCGACAATTTTGGCTGCGATTTTTTTGAATGAAAAAATAACAGTGGTACAGATGGTTGGCAGTGTGATTATATTAGCAGGAATTGCAACTACCTTTTATGATAAAAATTCAATAAAGAATTTATAATTTATATTGAAAGTAAATAAGTGTTTCCAGTAGAGAATGATTAATTTCAGCTTTTAATGAATTGAAATTATAGTCGTTCGGTTTAAAATGTTTAAAAATATTGTAATTGGATTGCTATAAATGACCGTTATAACAGCATGTTAATTCCGAGTAATTGAAAAAATACATGTTTGGATTTAGTGATCTACTCTAATTTAATTCTGAAAAATCACAAGTTGAAAATGTATTATCAATGCGACTTGCTCGACCCTATTTAATAATATTTAAATTGCTACTTGCCTTATTCATATTAAATATCTATTTTTGTTAAAAATATTACAATATGAAATATTCAAAAATCAAATCTGTTCTAGCGTTATTAGCAATTAGCAGTGCGCTTTTAATTTCTTGTAACAAAACTGAAAAAAGTGAAGCGGTAACTGAAGCTCCTGTAGAGACTGTTGCCACTGATAATGTTGCCAATGATGCTGCGAAGCAAGACACGATCAAGATCACATTAAATGGTAATGATAAGATGCAGTACGATCTTTCAGAAATCGATGTTTATACAGGTCAAACTGTTGTTCTGACTTTAAACCACACTGGAACAATGCCAGCTGCATCTATGGGACATAACTTTGTGCTTTTGAAAAAAGGTACTGATCTCGAGAAATTCGAAGCAGAGGCAGCGAAAGCCCAGAAAGATGGGTATATTCCAACTGATACAAGCGAAATTATCGCACATACCAAATTACTTGGTGGTGGAGAATCTGACACGATAACTTTCCAGGCTCCCGAAAAAGGAACTTATGATTTCATGTGTTCTTTCCCAGGACATTATTCCGTGATGAAAGGGAAATTTAATGTGAAATAATTTTCGAGTTATGATTTCTTGTTAATTCAAACAAAAGGGTTGGTATTGTTACTGATCCTTTTGTTTTTTATTTCGTAATTTTGTCCTTAATATCAATCAATTGAAAAAATTCTTAGCCATAATGTTTACCGTTTTCTATTTCGGATTTTCTTCCGGAATGGTTTACAATGTGCATTATTGTTTGGATCAAATTTTTGTTTCTTCTGCCAGTAAAACCTGTGATCTTTGCAGCACCGACAAAGAGAAAGATTGTTGTAAAAGTGAACTCAAGATTTTAAAAACTGATGTTGCTGCAAAAGCAGATGTTTCATTTGTTGCAGATGCTCCAATAGTTGCAGTTCTTCCGAGAGAATTTTTCGCGAATTTTATAACGCCCGTTCTAGAGCGTAATAATTTTTCAATTCAAATCAAAGCACCGCCAGACAAAGCGGAACTTCCTTTATTTATTTCATACTGTAATTTTAGAATTTAGAATAGTATATCATTTTTCAATTGAAGAATGATGATTAACGGTGTCCAAATATTTTTTGGACTTTCCCTATTTAAAACAATCTAAATTTATTACAATGAAAAAATTAATTTTCACAACTCTGTTTTCAGTATTTACAGTTTTAACTTTATCAGCGCAAAAAAGTGATGCCTCAATTACGAAATTGTATCAAAATTATTTGTCAATTAAAACTGCTTTGGCCACAGACAATTCTGATGAGGCCTCAAAAGCCGCTGATGCTTTTGTCAAATCTGCCTCAATGGTAGATTTCAAAGTTTTCTCTGAAGGGAATCTAGATCTTCTACGAAAAGATGCAAGTAAAATTGCGGAGAGCAGAAGTATTGAAACGCAGAGAGCATCCTTTAATGGTCTTTCTAGAAATATGATTTCACTGACGCAAAAATTTAAACTTTCTGATAAGCCGGTATTTGTGCAATATTGTCCAATGGCAGAAGCAAGTTGGTTAAGTGCAGAAAAGGAAATCAAAAATCCTTACTACGGAAAGTCAATGCTTACTTGTGGAAGCGTGAAATCTGAAATTAAATAAAACAGATTTCACAATGAAAAGTAAAGTGCCCAACTTTTTGAAATTTTGTACGTTACTGTTTCTTGTAGTTGCGGTTCAGGGATTTTCTCAGGACCATAAAATACACGATTCTAAAACGAAAGATGCAAAAGACGATGCTACGGGAAAATTATCCTTTGGCGGAAAAACAGTTCGTTATGATCTATTTGTAAAAGATACCGTTGTTAATTTTACCGGAAAACCAGCCAGAGCAATTGCCACTAACGGAAAATTGCAGGCGCCTACTTTGTATTTTACAGAAGGTGACACCGCCGAAATTTACCTGCATAATCAATTGAATGAAAATGCTGGTTTGCATTGGCATGGTGTGATTTTACCGAACGAAATGGATGGTGTTCCATATTTGACTACTAAAGAAGTAAAGCCCGGCGAAACCCATTTATATAAATTCAGAATCTCGCAGAACGGAACATATTGGTATCATTCTCATGAGGGAACTCAGGAACAGATAGGAATGAACGGAATATTGGTTTTCAAGAAAAGAGAAAGTCAGCCCAATAAGAAATTCGATGCCGATATTCCTGTACTACTAGGAGAATGGACAAACGAAAACCCAAAGCAGATCATGCGGAGATTGCACATGGATCAGGGAGATTGGTGGGCAATAAAGAAAGGAACAGTTCAGAGTTATTCCGAAGCCATTGCAAAAGGACATTTCGGGACAAAGCTTTTAAATGAATGGAAACGTATGGAAGCTATGGATGTAAGTGATGTTTACTATAATAATTTTCTAATCAATGGCGCCGTTTCTTCTGATTATAAGAATCTAAAAGCAGGTGACAAAGTCCATCTTCGTGTTGCCAACGGAGGATCTTCCTCTTATTTCTGGTTAAATTATGGTGGCGGAAAAATCACCGTCATTGGTAATGATGGTAATGAAGTGGAGCCAGTGGAAGTTGATCGCTTAATTGTCGGAGTTTCTGAAACCTATGATATTGAAGTTACGATACCGGAAAATAAAAGTTTTGAATTCCGTTCTACGTCAGAAGACAGACAAGGTCATGCTTCTTTATGGTTAGGAACCGGCGAGAGAGTAGAAGCGCCAAACCTGCCTAAGTTGATGTTGTTTGAAGGAATGAAAATGATGAATGGCATGATGAAGATGAGTGGTGATATGAAACCGATGAATATGACGATGGGCAATCAGATGATGGATATGAATGAAGTAATGTATCCAGAAATTCCTGAAAGCCAAAGAATGCATACCATGAAACATATGAATGAAATGATGAGCATGAAAGAGAAATCTTCGGAGATGAACCTGCCTGCCGGACGCACAGGAATGGATCACAGCACAATGAAGTTGGATTCTGAAAAGGGAATGGACCATAGTGATAAGGACATGAAGATGGATCACAGCATGCATGATATGACTTCGTCAAAACAAAAAAGCATTAAACGATTGAGTTATAATATGCTGAAGTCTCCATTTAAAACAATACTGCCAGAAGACAATGGAAAGGAATTGAAGTTTACGTTAGAAGGAAATATGCGGAATTACCTTTGGACTTTAGATAATAAAACGGTGGCTGAAAGCGATAAGATATTAATTAAAAAAGGGGAAGTCGTTCGAATTACAATGTATAATAATTCAATGATGCGCCACCCGATGCATCTTCACGGCCACGATTTCAGGTTAATTAATTCGAAAGGCGAATATTCGCCGCTGAAAAATGTGGTCGATATGGCGCCGATGGAAACCAATACGATTGAGTTTGCAGCGAATCAAGATGGTGACTGGTTTTTTCACTGTCATATTCTCTATCACATGATGGCGGGAATGGGAAAGGTTTTCACTTACGAAAACTCGGCACCTAATCCACAAATCACAGATAAAGAAGCGTCTTATCGGAAATTTTTGCGCACCAATCAAATGATTAGTACCACCGCGATGTTGGATGTGGCTTCTAATAAATTACATTTTGAAAATATGACCATGCTTGGAGCAAGATGGATGAATGTTAATCAACTCCATTCCAATTATGATTTTAGCCATTATGAAGGAAGTGTGAAAGTCGGGCGATTTCTTGGAAAATACCAGTGGGCAATGCCTTATATAGGTTTTAGAAGTAATAAAATGCATGATATGGCAAAATCGTGGTTTGGACAAAATGTAATACCCAAAAATCAAAATGTGGCCATCGCAGGGATTCGATATATTCTTCCGTTTTTAGTTGTTGCCGATGCAAACATTGATCAAAATGGGAAAGTGCGTTTAGAATTAGGCCGGGAAGGAATTAAAATTTCACCCAGAATCCGCGGAAGTTTTGCGGTGAACTCTGATAAAGAATTTGACTTTGGTTTGAAATATATTCTGCAGAAATGGGTTTCTCTTTCAACGAACTATGATAGTGAATATGGTTTTGGCGCGGGCTTGACTTTCATGTATTAAAGTGAAAACAGTATTCCTTATCTATTAGATCCGTCTCATTTAAAAGTGGGACGGATTTTATTTTTTTACAGCAATCCGTTCACCCATTTTTATTGTCGTTTCTAAACCTTTTGAAGTATTATTTAATAAGTCTTCATCAATTATAATTTTATCTTTTTCAAATAATAAAACTACGGTAGAACCACCAAATTTAAAATATCCTTTTTCTTCGCCTTTTTTAACTGTTGTGCCACTGTAAGTTTGAATCATGCTTCCGACCATTGTTGCACCAACTTCTACCATAACGACATCGCCGAATAACGGACTTTTTATCACACCGTATTCTCTTTTGTTGAGCCAGAAAATTTCGGCTTTTTTACGAAGTGCCAGAGGATTTACGGAATAGTAATCGCCATTTATTTTTATATTTGAACTTCCTGTGATCCCGCTTACAGGGAAATGATATCGGTGATAGTCCGGCGGTGCAAGGCGGAAAACGATCATGGCTCCGTCTTCGTATTTTTTTGCTAATTCTGGATTGTTTAAAAAGGAGTTCACATTAAACCGAAAACCTTTGATGTAAAAATCAGCGTTATTAATATTTTCATAGGCTAAAATTTTCCCATCCGCTGGCGAGGCTACTGCGAGAGAGTCTGCAGCGATTGGTCTGGCTTCAGGTTTAAGTTTGCGAATAAAAAAGTCATTAAAACTGGTAAAGTTTTGTTTTTGTGCAATACTGAGATCAACGCCGTATTCTTTTACAAACGGCATTATTTTATCGGCAGAGGCAGGTTTTTCCATTGCATCGCCGTACAGAGAAGTGATGAGTTTTCGTTTTGCGATGGTCCATAAAGTCGCTTCGCCAACGGGATTATGATAAAGCCAATCCAGCCATTTTTCGCCGTAAACATTTTCAATTTGAATCTGTCCGGTTTCTCTGTCAACATATTTGATCGGTTTTTGGGCCGGAACCGGAAAAACAGCGAGCACGAAAATAAGGGCTGAAATAAACCAGACGATCGTCCATTTTTTATTTGGTCTTTTAAATTTCATTGTATTAAATTACTTGAAGATCAATTTTGTTCAAATTTAAAGCTATTTTCTGTAAACAAAATATTCTCGTGTATAGATTAATTAATCAGATTACATTGGCTGGCAAATGAAGTAAAATAGACGAGTCTCCTAATGAGAAACAAATCGCGCCCCGGATTGAACGGTTTGTTTGAGCTCTTTTTTTGCTGGTCCACTTTTTAATCAGTGCAACAATTACTTGCAAAAAAAAGCGAGTAGTGAAAGCCGGAATTGTGCGCCCAAGAAAAAATAAATAAAAAGGTCTTTCGACGTAGTCAATTGTGCGCCCAAAAATTTAAATGGATATGCTTCCTATCTTATCAAATTTTCTTAAATTTGTCAATCTTTAAAAAAAATAATTATCTAATTAAAATATTATGAATCTTCACGAGTACCAATCCAAAGAGATTTTGGCAAAATACGGAGTTAACATCCAACGAGGTTTTATCGCAAACACTGTGGAAGAAGCAGAAGCAGCAGCGAAAAAACTGACTGAAATGAACGGAAACGAAGGCTGGGTCGTTAAAGCACAAGTTCACGCAGGTGGACGTGGTAAAGGCGGCGGCGTTAAGTTTTCTCCGAACATGGAAAAACTGAAAGAAAATGCTGGAAACATCATCGGAATGCAGTTGGTTACTCCACAAACTTCTGCGGAAGGGAAAAAAGTAAATTTCATTTTGGTAGCTGAAGATGTTTATTACCCAGGAGAAACCGAAACTAAAGAGTTTTATGTTTCTATCCTTTTAGACAGAGCGCAAGGAAAAAATATGATCGTTTATTCTACAGAAGGTGGAATGGATATTGAGCACGTTGCAGAAGTAACTCCTCATTTAATTCATAACGAAGTTGTTGATCCTTCAGTTGGATTGCAAGGTTTCCAGGCAAGAAAAATCGCTTTCAACTTAGGTTTAGAAGGTGCTGCTCATAAAGATTTCGTAAAATTCATCGCTTCTCTTTACAACGCTTATGTTGGAATTGATGCTTCTCTTTTCGAAATTAACCCAGTTTTAAAAACTTCTGACAATAAAATTATCGCTGTTGATGCTAAAGTTTCTTTAGATGACAACGCTTTATTCCGTCACAAAGATTTAGCTGCATTAAGAGATACAAGAGAAGAAGATGCTACGGATGTTGAAGCTGGTGAAGCTGGTTTGAACTTCGTGAAGTTGGATGGTGACGTTGCTTGTATGGTAAACGGAGCTGGTCTTGCGATGGCAACTATGGATATCATTAAATTATCTGGTGGTAACCCAGCGAATTTCTTGGACGTTGGTGGTACTGCTGATGCAGAAAGAGTTCAGAAAGCTTTCGGAATTATCTTGAAAGACGAAAACGTAAAAGCAATTTTGATTAACATCTTCGGTGGAATCGTACGTTGCGATAGAGTTGCTCAAGGTATCGTAGATGCTTACAAAGCGATGGGAAGCCTTCCAGTTCCATTGATCGTGAGATTACAAGGAACTAATGCAGTTGAAGCAAAACAATTAATCGATGATTCTGGTTTACCGGTTCATTCTGTAATTACTTTGGAAGAAGCTGCTAATAAAGTAAAAGAAGTTTTAGGTCACTAAGATTTTCACAATATAAAAGAGAAACCGTTTCATTAATTTGAAGCGGTTTTTTTTTTATTTCTTTTCAGGAGTTTAATCCGCTTGGAGTTTATCCTGAGCCTGTCGAAGGACTGTATCTTTTTCTCCTCGTTCCCCGTCAAAAAAAGGATGTCGTTGCAATTAGGGCTAGTTACGATAACCGCTTCGAATTAACTGCTATAGAAGGTAACAAGAAATAGTATGTGGATTTTTAATTCACTAGTATTTTGACGTAAATAATGAAAACAGTTCACTAGAATGAATAGTTTATTAATGATTTAAATTTCCGTATTCGTCGGTATTAGTTCAGTGAATTCGGTGTAAGTGTGAGTTTATTTTAAAAATTTATTCAAATCTTTGTTAAAAATTATGAGTTATTAACATAATTATATTAATATTGCAATGCAGTTATAAATTATACTTTCACTAATGAATTACATTTTTTCTATTTTTCTGTTTTTAATGGTAGGTTGCAGTTCTCAAGCGGGAAATATCCCCTCAGATACAATTGATTTCGAAGAAGTCTCCCATTTTTCTTATAATCTCACTTCCGGAAATTATTTGATTTTAGATACTCAGGATAAAATAGATGCTGTTTATAAAATCATTCATTCAAAAACCCAAGGCAATCGATTGGCGCCAATTCCTACATTAGATGCAGGTGAAACTTATCTTATTTTCAGACCGGTTTTGAAAAACGGCAATGATGTAGAAATAAAAGAAATAGCTCTTAAAAACAATATTCTTTATATTAACGTTGAAGATTTTAATAATCCGCAAATCGAAAAATCGAGTAGAGTTACACCCAACGTGCTCGTAAAAGTATTAAAGAAAATTACTCCGAAAAAAATAATCATTAATTATCAAAATAATAGCAAATAATTTTTATGAAAACAAAAACCTTTACCCTCTCTTGCTTAATGTTTGCAGCATTTGGCTTCGGACAAAACTATTGGTCGAAAGTCAATGTTTTGCCAAAAGGAAATCTTACCGCCAGAGACGCTAAGCCAAAAGAATTCTCTGTATATCAACTTAATATTGAAAAAATAAAAAACGATCTGGCAACTGCTCCAAAGAGATTTGCAAGTAAAGATGGTCGTGTAGTAACTTTTCCAGATGCTGATGGCAAGTTCCGATCTTATATTGTACAGGAGGCTTCTGTAATGGCGCCAGGCTTACAAGCTAAATATCCCGAGCTTAGATCTTATGTAGGTTATGAGAAAGGGAATTCGCAAAATTCTATTCGTTTCAGTGTAACGCCAGATCAAGGAATCAGCGCGATGTATTTTGACGGTTGGGAAGTGAGTTATTTGGATAGTTATACCAAAGATAACTCCAACTATATGATTTACAAAAGAAAAGATATGCCGATTAACGACCATCTTTTTGAATGTAAAGTTGAAGGAGTAATCGAAGATGAAGGAGATCTTGGAAATAAAGCGCCTTTAGTAGCAGACGGAAAATTTAGAACATATCGTCTTGCTTTGGCTGCGACCGGAGAATATACGACGTTCCACGGAGGTACTGTGCCAAAGGCTCTTGCTTCAATGGTAGTTGCTATGACCAGAGTAAATGGGGTGTATGAAAAAACAGCTTCAGTAACAATGGTAATGATTGATAATACTGATGAATTAATTTATACCGATCCTGTTACGGATCCTTATACCAACAACGATGGTGGTAAAATGCTGACTGAAAATAAAAACAATGTCAATGCGGTTATCGGAAGTGCTAATTATGATATAGGACACGTGTTCTCTACTGGTGGTGGAGGTGTTGCGTATTTAGCGAGCGTTTGTACGGCGAATAAAGCTGGAGGTGTTACGGGTTTACCTGCTCCAACTAACGATGTCTTCTATATTGATTATGTAGCTCATGAAATGGGACATCAGTTTGGAGGAAACCATACCTTTAGAGCAAATACGGGATCGTGTCAAGGTAATGGTAATAATTCAACTGCTTTTGAACCGGGTGGAGGAACTACCATTATGGCTTATGCAGGAATTTGTACAGCAACTAATAATGTTCAAAATAATAGTGATCCTTATTTTCACTCAGCTACCGTGAATGAAATCTACAAAGTGATCACAAAAACGAGTGATTGTTCTGTAAAAACAGAAAATGTTAATATGGTTCCTACTGCAGATGCTGGTTTGGATTATACGATTCCAAAAGGAACAGCTTTCGTATTGACAGGTATTGGAACAGATCCAGATAATGATCCTATTACTTATTTGTGGGAACAGTTAGACAGCCAGTCTAATACACAGCCTCCAGTTTCTACTGCGACAGGTGGGCCGGTTTTCCGTTCTTATACTCCTACTGAATCACCATCAAGGTATTTCCCGATGATGACTTCTATCTTGGCGAATAACTTAACTCCTAAGTGGGAAGTTATGCCAAGCGTTGCCAGAAAGTTAAACTTCTCACTTTTAGTGAATGATAATAACCCTATAGGTAACCAAGCAGCAAGAGATCAAATGCTTGTAACTGTTGTAGATGCGGGTCCGTTTAAGGTAACTTCTCAAACAGCAAATACTGACTATGATGGTGATGGTCCGATGACAGTGACTTGGGATGTTGCAGGAACTAGTATTGCGCCAGTTAGTACTTATAATGTAAGTATTTTAATGTCTAAAAATGGTGGAGTTTCTTTTGATGTCGTTCTTGCGGAAAGCGTTCCTAATAATGGTTCAGCAGTCGTAACTCTTCCAAATGAAACTATTGGAAATGCAAGGCTTATGGTGAAAGCGGTTGATAATATCTATTTTGCAGTGAATTCTTCTTTGTTTAAAGTAAAGAAGACCTTAGCAACTGCTGATGTCAAGTTGAAAAATGCTTCAATTTATCCAAATCCTGCGAAGAATGAAGTGAATATTAAAATGAATAACTCTGAAGGTTCAAAATATATGATTTATGACGGTTCAGGAAGATTGGTGAATTCAGGTAATGTTTCCGCTGATGGAAAAGTTAGCCTGGAAAAAATCGCTAATGGAAATTACGTTTTAACTATTCAATTAAAGAATGGTGAAAAAGTATCTGAGAAATTAATGATTAAGAAATAAGTAGTAGCTACTTTATAATGAAAAGGATGCTGATTATTTAGCATCCTTTTTCTTTTTTTTAATTTTAAATTAAAGCGATCGTAAAGAAAATTGAATGTTGTTAAAGAAAAATAGGGGGTCGTTTAAAAAGGAATTTAAAAGATAGGTGACTAAATTTTTTAAAACATTTTTTTTCTAATTAAAAACTTTAGAAAGAGGCTTAAAAAAAAATTCTCTAGAAAATTCGTTAAGGTTGCATTTAATTGAAAATCGGCGCGAAAGCTTCTATATCCTCAATAAAAGCATTTACAATAAAACAATTTGTAAATTATTGTAAATCAAGGGTTGCTAATTAAAAATAATTTCTTAATTTTGCACCCTAAAATAAAAAGCAATAAATGCCTACTATTCAACAATTAGTAAGAAAAGGAAGAGTCTCGCTTGCCAAGAAGAGCAAATCGGCCGCCCTTGAATCTTGTCCACAAAGACGAGGTGTATGTACAAGAGTATATACTACCACACCTAAGAAACCTAACTCTGCACTTAGAAAAGTTGCAAGGGTAAGACTTTCAAACGGTAAAGAAGTTAACGCCTATATCCCGGGCGAAGGACATAATTTACAAGAGCACTCGATAGTATTGGTTAGAGGCGGAAGGGTGAAAGACCTACCGGGAGTACGTTATCACATTGTTCGTGGAGCTTTGGATACCGCAGGAGTAGCTGGGAGAACCCAGAGAAGATCTAAGTACGGAGCAAAAAGACCAAAACCAGGTCAAGCTGCGGCAGCACCTGCAAAAGGTAAGAAAAAGTAATCATTAATTAGTAAGAAACGAAACAATGAGAAAGACAAAAGCGAAAAAAAGAGCGTTGTTACCGGATCCTAAATTTGATGATCAACTGGTAACAAGATTTGTAAACAATTTGATGTATGACGGTAAAAAGTCAATCGCATTCAAAATTTTCTATGATGCATTAGATATCGTAGAAAGCAAAAAAGGAGAAAACGAAAAAACTTCTTTGGAAATTTGGAAAGATGCTTTAACCAACGTTATGCCTCACGTAGAAGTACGTTCAAGAAGAATCGGTGGTGCTAACTTCCAGATCCCAATGCCAATTCGTGCTGATAGAAAGATTTCTATGGCAATGAAATGGTTAATTAAATATTCTAAAGCAAGAAACGATAAATCAATGGCTCAGAAATTAGCTACTGAAGTTATTGCTGCTGCTAAAGAAGAAGGTGCTGCGTACAAAAAGAAAACAGACACTCATAGAATGGCTGAAGCAAACAAAGCATTTTCACACTTTAAATTCTAATCTGAAATGGCAAGAGATCTTAAGTATACAAGAAATATTGGTATCGCTGCGCACATTGATGCAGGGAAGACCACCACTACAGAAAGAATTTTATTTTACACAGGTAAAACACACAAGTTAGGAGAAACTCACCAAGGTTCATCACAAATGGACTGGATGGAGCAGGAAGCTGAAAGAGGTATTACAATTACTTCTGCAGCAACTACTTGTAAATGGGTATTCCCAAGATTTAACGGAGAACCTACTCCGGATGCACACGAATACCACTTTAATATTATCGATACACCAGGACACGTAGATTTTACGGTTGAGGTAAATCGTTCATTAAGAGTATTAGATGGTTTAGTATTTTTATTCTCGGCGGTTGATGGTGTTGAGCCTCAATCAGAAACCAACTGGAGATTGGCTGACAATTACAACGTTGCGAGAATGGGATTTGTAAACAAAATGGACAGACAAGGTGCTGACTTCCTTATGGTTGTAAACCAAGTTAAGGAAATGTTAGGATCGAATGCAGTGCCAATCGTTTTACCAATCGGTGCTGAAGAAACCTTCACTGGTGTAGTTGACTTGATTAAGAACCGTGCTATTATGTGGCATGATGAAACTCAAGGTGCTACTTTCGACGTAGTTCCAATTCCGGAAGATATGTTGGATGAAGTTCACTCATACAGAGAAAAATTAGTTGAAGCAGTTGCTGATTATGATGACACTTTGATGGAGAAATTCTTCGAAGATCCGGATTCAATTTCAGAAGACGAAATCAACGCTGCTTTGAGAAAAGCAACCATCGATATGTCGATTATCCCAATGACTTGTGGTTCTTCATTTAAGAATAAAGGAGTACAGTTTATGTTGGATGCAGTATGTAAATACTTGCCTTCACCAATGGATAAAGAAGCTATTTATGGTACAAATCCAAAAACAGATGAGGAAATCTCAAGACAACCATCTGTTACAGAACCTTTTTCAGCTTTAGCATTTAAGATTGCTACCGATCCTTTCGTAGGAAGATTGGCATTCTTTAGAGCATATTCAGGTAGATTAGATGCTGGTTCTTATGTATTAAACACAAGATCTGGTAACAAAGAAAGAATTTCTAGAATCTATCAAATGCACGCTAACAAGCAAAATCCTGTAGAATATATTGAAGCAGGAGATATTGGTGCAGCTGTAGGATTTAAAGATATTAAAACTGGAGATACTTTGTGTGATGAGAAAGCGCCAATCGTTCTAGAATCGATGGTATTCCCAGATCCAGTAATCGGTATCGCAGTAGAACCTAAAACAAAAGCAGATCAGGATAAAATGGGTAACGCTTTGGCAAAATTGTCCGAAGAAGATCCTACTTTCCAAGTGAAAACTGACGAAGCTTCTGGTCAAACGATTATTTCAGGAATGGGTGAACTTCACCTTGACATCTTGATCGATCGTATGAGAAGAGAATTCAAAGTTGAAGTTAACCAAGGTGAACCTCAAGTAGAATACAAAGAAAACCTTACAATGACCGCTAGCCATAGAGAAGTTTACAAAAAACAATCAGGTGGTAGAGGTAAATTTGCTGATATTCAGTTCGAATTAGGACCAACCGATGACGGTAAAGCAGGTCTGGTATTCGTAAATGAAATCAAAGGTGGTAACGTTCCAAGAGAATTTATCCCATCTGTAGAAAAAGGTTTCAAAGAATCTATGAAAAACGGTCCTTTAGCAGGATTTGAAGTAGAAGGAATTAAAGTAACTTTGAAAGACGGATCTTTCCACGCAGTGGATTCAGATGCATTATCTTTCGAACTTGCAGCAAAAATGGGCTTCAGAGAAGCAGGTAAAAAAGCGAAACCAGTTATCATGGAACCTATCATGAAATTGGAAGTAGTAACTCCGGAAGAATACATGGGAGATATCGTAGGTGACCTTAACAGAAGAAGAGGAACCGTAAACGGTATGGACGACAGAAACAATGCAAAAGTGATTAAAGGCTTTGTACCACTTTCTGAAATGTTCGGATATGTAACTTCATTGAGAACCCTATCTTCAGGTAGAGCAACATCTTCTATGGAATTCGAAAAATACGAAGCAGCGCCACAAAGTGTAGCTGAAAAAGTAATCGAAAAAGCTAGAGGTTAATATTTAAATTAGATCAAAATGTCACAAAGAATCAGAATAAAATTAAAATCTTACGATTACAATTTGGTAGACAAATCTGCTGAGAAAATCGTAAAAACGGTAAAAGCTACCGGTGCTGTTGTAAACGGTCCGATTCCTTTGCCAACGAATAAGAGAATCTTCACCGTGTTGAGATCTCCTCACGTAAACAAAAAAGCAAGAGAACAGTTCCAACTATCTGCACACAAAAGATTGATGGACATCTATTCTTCTTCTTCTAAAACTGTAGATGCCCTAATGAAATTAGAGTTACCTTCAGGAGTTGACGTAGAAATTAAAGTGTGATAATTTGCACTTTGCTATGATAATAAATCCCTTTTCGAAAGATTAGGGATTTTTTGTTCGTTCAAACCTTGAAGGTTTCTTTTCTAGGAACAACAAGATTTTAGCTTCTTTAGAAATCCGGTCGCGCTCTTCACTATATCCCGCAGCGGCGGCGGGGATGCCGTTTCGATGACGGCTTGAAATTTATTCAGTACTACTAAAAAGATTTTCACCAGTCAGTTTATTTCAAAATCTAGTAATGGCGCTTCAGTCGAGATAACCTTTCATACAATGTCGTATTTAGAATAATTATAAATTACGATATTAGTAAGGTTTTACCGAAAAGTGCTTGCATAGTTTTAGTTTTAGTTTTAGATTCGTGATACATAAACATTCAATAACAATGTATTATGAAAAAAATGTTATTATTGCAGCTTTTGGAGTTGCGGGAATGATGAGTGCTAGTAATGCTGTTGCAGAAAGCAGTATTATCAATTGGGAAGTTAACAAAGATATGAATGATACCAAGTCAGCAGTTGTAGTGGAAAATTGTTTCCCGGTAACTTATTCCTGTGGAACAACAGAGAATTATTGTGTTGATTCTGGGATTTCGATGGAAATTATTTTGGCATTTATTATGTTTGATGATTACTTAGAATGTGGTGGCAATTAACATTGTTTAAAATTAGGGTGTGTATTTGTTTAGGAACCCTATATTATTAATTTATATGAAAAAAATAATTTGGCTATCTCTTTTTTTGTTTATAATTAATTTCCATACTGCACAGAATAAGCTTGACAACGATTCTTATCGAATTACGTATCTATTAAAATACAAACCCGACTCAACTAAACTCAATATATATAATGAGGATCTATTCTATCTTTATATTACAGGAACGGATTCAAGGTTTGTGGCTGAAAAAAAAATGAAAAAGGATTCGTTGTTAAACGCATTTGCAAAGAACAACAACTTATTTGGCGGTTTTGCAATGGAGAATTTTCCTAAACCTAGAAACGAGTATGTTATATATAGTATTAAGGGAGTGGATACCCATATTGAAACGCTAGGGTTAACTACGCTCGGCTATTCAATCGTAGAAAAACCGAAATGGATTTTGAAGAAGCAATTAGTAAAATATGAGAAGTTTAATTGCCATGTTGCAACCTCGGAATACCTGGGAAGAAAGTGGACAGCTCTTTATGATAACGATATTTCTTTGACCATTGGTCCTTATAAATTCACCAACTTGCCCGGTTTAGTTTTGAAAGTTTATGATGAGCAAGAAGATTACGTTTTTAGCATGGTAAAGATTGAAAAAATAGATCACACTCCCATTACAATTAGAGAAAAGTTTAAGAATGTTACAGACAGAAATGTTTTTATGAAGGCAAAAAATGATTTTATTTCAAATCCTTATGTTGGTCGTCCATCAGGAATTAGAAAGGTCGAAAATCCTGTAAGGCAAAAGGAAAACACAGATAGATTTAAAAAGTCAAATAGCAATCCTTTAGAATTAAATTAAAATCTTACGATTACAATTTGGTAGACAAATCTGCTGAGAAAATCGTTAGAACGGTAAAAGCCACGGGCGCTGTAGTAAACGGTCCGATTCCTTTGCCAACGAATAAGAGAATCTTCACCGTGTTGAGATCTCCTCACGTAAACAAAAAAGCAAGAGAACATTTCCAACTATCTGCACACAAAAGATTGATGGACATCTATTCTTCTTCTTCTAAAACTGTAGATGCCCTAATGAAATTAGAGTTACCTTCAGGAGTTGACGTAGAAATTAAAGTGTGATAATTTGCACTTTGCTATGATAATAAATCCCTTTTCGAAAGATTAGGGATTTTTTTATGTGCGGTCATTGCGATTAGTAGAAACGACGACGAAGCAATCTCAAATTATGAATAACGAAAAGATCTCAATTAGAAGCGTCAACACTATTTCCTATCTTCAAAACCAGTCCCGCTTTCCATTACAATCTTTTTTCCGCCGCACCAAACCAGCCGCAAAAAAAGGATTTCCATTGCAATCGGGGCTAGAAGTTCAGACAGTCCTTCTTCCGAAAGCAATCCGCAATATTTTCTTTTGATTGATTACAGAATCTCCACCAACCCTTTCAGCCTTCCGAAGGCTGAAAGGGTTCACTATTCAACAGGCGAAAATCCCGTTCAACCGTGTCAAGGTTCCAAACCTTGACACGGTTAATTTCCACACTTGCTTATTGAAAAGATTAATCTAATTTCCGTACTTTCACCAAAAGGATTTATATAAACGTCATTTTTATTTTAAAAGATCTTTAAAAATTCACCATGAAGAATATTTTACTCATTTTGGTTTTTTCATTTGCCCAATTAAACGGTCAAATTAAATTTAAGACAAACTTCACTATTCCGAATAAGCCTCTTCAATTAAAAGAATTAGGAAAAAGTACGCATAATTTTTATTATAAAGTTAAATTTAGTACTGATAAAAAATCACCAACTAAAAGAGAAGCGATATGCTTACTTCAAATTGGTGAAAATATTTCAAAATTTTTTGAGTATAATCAATTAAGACAAGATTCCATCATTCAAAAATATGATAAGAAAGAGATTCTAAATGCACGGGAAGTTGAAGAAATATTAAATAGGAGAGTAGCATGGTCTACTGAAATTATAAAATTTGAGGAGAAACTTAATGTACAGGATAAATTTAGAGATCTCTACCAATATGAGGAGACAAAACCTAAATTTAAATGGAAAGTGGAAGAAGGTTCAAAAATAATATTAAACTACAGTTGTAATAAAGCAACCATGGAGTTTGGTGGAAGGAATTATACTGCTTGGTACGCGAAGGGAATTCCGATCAATAATGGACCTTATAAATTTGAAGGTTTACCTGGTTTGATATTAGAAATTTACGATTCTACACTTGATTTTCATTTTGAAGCAATCGCGGTGGATCAAACCCCGCTGCCGATTTATGTACGCAATGACAAAAAAATATTTGTAGTTTCTAAAGAAAAATTCAGGAGCGTACAGATCAGTTATTATGAAAATCCAGGTTTTTTTCACGGAAATGCCTTTGGTGCAGATGGTAAAGAATTGCCGAAAAACTCAAAAAAATTACCTTATAATTTAATAGAACTGGAATAATAAGGTATGTTTTAAATTGATATGTAATCAATCCCTTTTCAAATAAATTAACTGCGCAGCATCCACCAACCCTTTCAGCCTTCAAAAGGCTGAAAGGGTTCATCCCTCGACAGACAGAAATCTACTTCAACCTTGACAAGGTTCCAAACCTTGACGAGGTTCATTAACAAAAATAACATTGACATAACAAATCTAATTCAGTATTTTCACAAAATGAATCCATTTCAACAGGCATATTTGCTAACCCTTTCCATTGGAAGTTTCATCTATTTCGCTGTAGATAAAATCAAAGCGAAAAAACACCAAAAAAGAGTCCCTGAAAATTCTTTGCTCTTACTCACGCTATTCGGCGGAACAATCGGCTCAGTTTTAGGAATGATCATCTTTAATCATAAAACAGCGAAGAAGAGTTTTATAATCAAAATGTTGGTGGTGATATTGATTCAAATTTTAATTTTATATTTGATTTATAATTATCACCAATGAAATATTTAATACTCTTTCTTTTTCCATTTCTACTTTCTGCCCAAACCCATCGTTTCATTTATGAATATCAATTCAAAAGCGATTCGCTTGCCAAAGAGTTGATAAAAGAAAATATGATTCTCGACATCAATCCCGAAGACGTAAAATTCTATCCTTACTTTTTTGCCGAAAACGATTCCATCAATAAACTCAAAAATAATAACAATTCAAGTTGGGACGATGCGCTTCCAGTTTTAACAAGAAGTCTGAATACTAATAAAAACATTTCTTATGTTTTATTAAATGATCTTTTTAGTATTCAAACTGAAGATCCAGTGAATTGGAAATTATCTACCGAAATAAAAAAGGTTGCAAATTATAATCTACAAAAAGCAACAACAACTTTCGGCGGAAGAAATTGGACCGCTTGGTTTAACACCGACATCAATTTGAATGAAGGACCTTATAAATTCCGTGGTTTACCAGGTTTGATTTTTGAAATTGCTGATGATAGAAATAACTTCAGTTTTAGCTTAGTCAAAAGTTATCAACTAAAATCAACATATAACACTTCTGAATTTTTAGAATCGTTCGCTGGCAAAAAAGCCATTCCGATCAGCGAGAAAATTTTACGAAAAAAACAGCTGGAATTATTTAATGATCCATTGCAAGATTTCAAAGAGATGTTTAAAAACAGTAATGGTGAAGGAACATTTTCCGTCATGGGCGTAAAGATTAAAAGTCTAGACCAGTTCAAAGAATTAACCACGATGACTCAAGAAAGAATGCGCAAGGACAATAATCCAATCGAACTGGATAAAGCCATTCACTATACGAAAAAATAGATTTGCGATTTTCATTAAACCTTGTCAAGGTTCCGAACCTTGACAAGGTTAGTCAAAGTTCAATCTTGAAATTTTGCGATTGATAAAATTTAATTTTTAGAATACTGTAATATTTAAAAAAGGAATCGCATGAATTCCTTTTTTGATTTCCCTATCTACAAAATTATCATCAATAAAATTATTTGTTTTTCATCTTGCTCAATGAAACGGCTTTGCGATCTTAAAAACAGTTTATTATTTAAAGGAGACTTTGCGCATCTTTGCGTGAAAATTTAATTCACGTATTAATTTCGTTTCATGAAATAATCATAATAAGAACAACTTCCCTGCAGCGATTTTGAAGTTTGCGTATGGTTGTAATTCTTTTTCAATTCTGTAAAATAAGTGCGGTACTTTTGGTTTTTAGCCAGATCCATTTGTTTCATATAGTCCGCTTGTTTTTTGTCATAATCAGGATCGCCATAATTTAGATCGAACGGAGCTTTCGTTTCATACTGATAATATCTTCCCTGTTCCGAACTCGCCATCTGGAAAAGAATTCTGGCTTTTTGTTCCTCATCTTTACTTTGATTCAATGCTTTTTGATAATAATTAATTGCCAGATCGAAATTGTCAGGTTCCACAAAGCTGTCATCGGCAAAGTTTTTATAATAGTATTTAAAAACGGGTTGGTCATTATTATAAAAATGATACTTTGGACCATTATCATTATTAATGTCCATGACAAAAACTTCCCGGAAATAACCCAGACTTGACGTGTTGTATAATAAATTCCCAATGAGCTGGTTGGCTTCTGCGGATTTTTCATCAGTTCCGAGTCCGATTTTCTTTAACTGAATTAATGCCTCTGCAAGTTCAACTTTGTTCATGCCATTTTTAATGAAAGGAAAACCGGTGAAATTTTCAGATTTCATACTTTCATTTTCAGGACTGTTGAAACTTTCCCAAACATTGTGGCCGAAAATTAAAGAAGAGATATTTTTAAATCCATTATAATTATTTCCGTACTTGGTTTTTGTAACCGTCGGCGTGTCCGATTCATTCCAGGAATATTCCTCTCTCGGAATTCCACCAAAATCAGTGGCCTTTTCGTAAAAGCCTTTTGCCTTTTCAAAATTCGCCAGACGCATTTCGCGGTCGCCATAAAGTACATTAAAGAACGCATCAATATTTCCGACATCATCAATGTTTTTGGAAATGATATTTTGTTCCAAAGTCGTCTTGTTCGGTTTACGGTAAAAGTCATCCACGCTTTTAATTAATTTCGAATTGGGATTATACTGTAAATCCGACAGCCTGTTGCTCATTAAAAAAGATTTTCCTTCTTCACCTTGTATGAAATAGCGGTTCGCCAAAATGTCCTGAATAAATTGCTGGGTTGAGGGTTGACTTTCGCCATTATACAAATGTCCACTGGTCAGCGGAAGATTCGCGAAAATTTCCGGATAGGTCTTTACTAAATAGTCTTCATACTCCGCCGTAATCTTTGGTTGCGAAACAGTATCGTTCAGCATTTTCATGCGGTTGATTTCAGTAATGTATTCCGGATTGGTGGTTTTTATTTGAGTTAACGTTTGCTTGCTTTTATCGTAGTCTTTTTTAAGAAAAGAAAGATAAGCATCTGCAATTTGCCAAAACTCATCATCAGATTTTTCTTTTATTTTTGAAGTTAACTTTTCGAAATCATCGATGAAGTTTTTTGGTGAATTTTCCGGTGGACCATAATTTTCATTTTTGGTATAGAACGGAAGCCGGTTCGGATTATTCAGTAAATTTTTATCACTTTCGTCAGTCGCTTTTTCTGGTGTCGTACCTTCTTCAGAACTAAATAAATGGATAAAGAAATTTTTAATTTTCTGCCAAAAACTGACTTCGCCTGAAGTTTCAGTTTTAGCTTTTGGAACTGTTGAGCTTTTACCAATTGAATTTACCGTTGAATTATCTTTATCATCATTATTAAAGTAAATAGGCAAATAACTTCTTTCAAGTTCATTGATACTTCGCGCTGCCAGAACTTTCAGGATTTCAGAATTTGGATCAATGTCATACATTTTTTCCATCATCGGAATCGGGTTGCTGAAATCTTGGTACGCCAAAAGAAAGTAAGCCATGTTTTTCTCTTCCTTACTTTGGGCTCTTTTCAAGATATTATCGAAAGAAGCAGAATCTGATAATTGCATCGACACAAAAGCACTTTCTTTTCGATTTTTACTTTTCATAAAAACCTGAAAGAAATTCCAGTTCGCTTCTTGAGACTTATTTAAACCTCGTTGTGCTCCGGCCAATTGATCCAGCGCCATGAAGTAAGGAGCAGATTTTAATTGTAGTGGTTCAACGTATTTTTTAAAAGCTTCAGTCGATTCTTCATAATGGCGGGTGTAATGATTAAAACGAACCAACTGATAGGCGTACCGCAATTTTATTTCAGGAATTTTCGCGGCATTATAAAGTGAAGTTAAAGCGGAAATCGTTTTCTCATAATCGAGTTGCGTGGCGTTCTCTGCATTTTTGTCACCATAGAAATAAAAGGAATCCGGACTTTCTACATAATTAATACGCATGTACGGTTCCAGATATTTCGCTTCAATTAAATAATCAATCGCTTCCTGGTATTTTTGATAAGAACCTAATTTCTTTAGAATTGAATTTCCGGCCAACCCTTTTTTGAAATCATTCAATTCCTTCATTGGCATTTTCTCTACCAAAATTTGAGTTTCCAGATAGGAAAGTGAATTGCCGAAGTACTTTTGCCAACTTTCTATATTCTCACTTGGAATCTCATAATGCTCATGACCGTAAAACCGATTCGACAAAGTATGTAGAAAAGGCAGGTAGGTTTTATCTTTAATGATAGTTTGGGTAAATAAGTTGAAATAGCCATTGTCGGGATCATACCAAGCGCAGGCTTCGGTTTTTGAATACATCAGAAAAAATAACGCGGTGGAAAGAATAATTTTTTTCATAACTAAAATTTGTGTTGATCGATAAACCTGCTGTCCAATTGATAATAGACTACCGAATAATTCGGAATTTTTTTGTTCAAATATTTTTTGACTTCATCTAACTGTTGTTCCGAAATTTCTTCAACCCTAATGGTAAATCCTTTATTCAGAAAATTTCCGAAATAGAAACCGTCTTTGAGAATTTCAACTTCAGTTTCGGATAATTTTTTAAAGTTAACATTTTTTAAATCCTCGGCAGATATGGCGTTGATTAACTTGTGTTTCCCAACATGATTGGTTACGATTCCCCAGGAATAAATTGGTAAGGCAATATCCATATCTAAAGGATAAAGGTCAACATTTTTCAGATAGTTTTTTAAAGTCGGAATATCCAAAATAGAATTACGGTCTGTGTTTTCCAAAGGCGAGGAAGTAGAGTAGCACATCAAATAAACTTTGTCCACAGGCGGAATTCCAGAGAGTTTGCTATTCTTCACTTGATGAAGTCGAAGTGTACAGGTAATCTCCTTTTTTGAAAGTTCTTTTAATTGATTAAGAAAGGCGAAATACTGCTTATTGGTTCCCGCCGTCCAGTCACAATCGATTTGAATTTCCTTTGATGTTTTAAAACCAAACTCTTTTTGTTTTTTTCGAATTAAAGAGGAAACATTTTCTGCCAGGAAGTTAATTTCGTCTAAAGTAATATCGTAGAAAATATCATTTTTAATGTAAACTACCGGAACGATTTGTTTATCGGTTTCAAAAGTGTCGTCTTTCGTAATCACCGCAACGGGCTGAAATTTTCCGTCTACTTTTTCAATATCAAAAAACCGAGTGTATATATAAGGACTTGTTGCTTTTTGCAAAGCAGTTTTTTCTGCAGGTTTTAAAGAAAGGTGAGTTCGCCAGTAATAAAATGTATAAGGCTTACTGCTCTCTTGTTTGCAAGAAGTCATCATTAAAATCGAAAAGAGGAAGAAGAATTTTTTCATTGTTTAAATTTATAAATATCTGTTTAATGATTGAGTGTCGTTTTTAAGAAAACTTAGTTAACATAATAAAATAACTCCATTTTTTTTAAATAATAAGTTGCGTAGTTTTAGTTTTAGTTTTAGTTTTAGATTCGCAATACATTAACCAATAAAAAGAATGTATTATGAAAAAATTAGTTTTATTACTAGCTTTAGGAGTTGCTGGAATGATGAGTGCGAATGCTTTGGAAGTATTTCCTAAAATTTCAATGATTGAATCAAATAATATTCAAAATTTGGATGTTTTAAACGTGGGAAGTTTTAAAAATTCCGAACAGTTAGAGGTTTTGGCTGCTTGTTATCCAGTAACATATTTATTGTCGTGCGGCAAAAGTATTCAAGATACACATTGTTCAGATTTTGATGCTATTGAATGTGATTTATCTGTAATTTGGGACTTGTGGAACACTGAACTTTGTTAATTATTATGAAAGAAAAAATATCGGGGTTATTTATTTTACTAAATTTAATCTGTTTTGGTCAGCAATCAAAACAGATTAATATTACCAATGTTGTTTGTAAATATAATGTTGAATTTTTAAAGGACACTTTGAATCTTGAAAGCAAAACGAGTGAGGTTATGGTTTTGCAAATAGGAGATCAGGTTTCGCTTTATAAAAGTCAGCAAAAAAGGGCAACAGATTCATTAAGGAATTTATCGCTTCAAAATAGTTTTGAAACAGCAAAGACAAGTGGTAGCTTGGTGGTTGATTTCTCTAAAATACCCAGTGTCAATTTAGTTCACGAGGTATACAAAGATCATCAAGAGGTACAGGTTTTTGATAAGATTTTAAAGGATCAGTTTGTTTATGCAGCTTATAATAAAATTGACTGGAAAGTTGGGAGAGCGAAAAAGCGAATTGGAGACTATGAATGCACAGAAGCGAAGGGGATTTATAATGGTCGTAATTATACCGCTTGGTTCACAAGCGAAATTCCTATTGCAGAAGGACCCTATACATTTAAAGGTTTGCCGGGTTTGATTCTTGAAGTCTATGATTCTGAAAAATATTTCTTTATTACATTGCTATCTATTCAAAACTTGACAGAAAAGATAAAGCCAATAGATCGGGTCATTAAAACGAATTATGCTGACTTTATTAAGAAGCGAAAACAAGTAGATGAAAATCCAGTAGCTGAATTTCAAAAAATTTCAAATACACCTTTAAGTAAAGAAATAAAAGATAAACTATCTGAAAATAGAAAAAAGAAGAATAATTATTTAGATTAAATTTCTAGTAATAGTTTTTGAAAAAAGATTCTCAATGTTTGAGGATCTTTTTTTATTGCAAGTCTCTTACATTCAAGCAAAAAAGTTAAAAATATTTTTAATCATTATTTGTCAATTCAAATATTCTTCATACATTTGCACTCTCAATTTAAGGAAGAAGTGCGCCTATTTCAAAAGTAGAAATCACCCAAACCTTGATTGACAAACAAGAATTTAATTAGATATATATAAACAATGTCAGGTATTATTGGTAAAAAGATCGGGATGACATCGCTGTTTGACGAAGCTGGGAAGAATATTCCTTGTACCGTTATTCAAGCAGGTCCATGCTCGGTTTTACAGGTCAGAACCGTTGAAAAGGATGGGTACAAAGCTGCTCAACTTGGTTTCGATGACAAGAGTGAAAAGAACGTTGGTAAAGCGTTAGCCGGCCACTTCAAAAAGGCAGGTTCAGCTCCAAAAGCTAAATTGGTGGAATTCTATCATGAATTCGTAGACACCTTAAGCGTAGGAGACGAAGTAAAAGTGAACTTATTTGCTCAAGGTGAATATGTTGACGTAACAGGAACTTCAAAAGGTAAAGGTTTCCAAGGGGTTGTGAAAAGACATAACTTTGCGGGGGTAATGCAAGCAACTCACGGACAGCACAACAGATTAAGAGCCCCGGGTTCAATCGGTGCAGGTTCAGATCCATCAAGAGTATTCAAAGGAATGCGTATGGCGGGGAGAATGGGTGGTAAGCAAGTTACCGTATCAAACCTAGAAGTGTTAAGAGTAGATGAAGAACAAAATCTTTTAGTAGTAAAAGGTGCTGTTCCGGGAGCGAAAAATTCTTATGTAATTATCAGAAAATGGAACTAGTAGTATTTAATACATCAGGAAAAGAAACCGGAAGAAGTGTAACTCTTGACGAAACTATCTTCGGAATTGAGCCAAACCAACACGCGGTTTACTTAGAGGTTAAGCAATATCTTGCAGCACAAAGACAAGGTACGCACAAATCAAAAGAAAGAAACGAAATCTCAGGATCAACTAAGAAACTTAAGAAACAAAAAGGTTCAGGTTCTGCAAGATACGGTAGTATCAAATCCCCAATCTTCAAAGGAGGAGGTAGAATTTTCGGTCCAAAACCAAGAGACTACAGATTCAAGTTGAATAAGGCTTTGAAAAGATTAGCTAAAAAATCTGTTCTTTCACAAAAAATGAGAGATAATTCAATTAAAGTATTAGAAGCTTTCAATTTTGATGCTCCTAAAACTAAAGAATTTATCACATTGAACAATGCGTTAGGATTTGAAGGTAAAAAATCTCTTTACATCTTACCAGAAGCGAACAAAAATGTTTATTTGTCTTCAAGAAACTTAGCGAAAGTTAAAGTTTTGACTTATAACGAAATCAGTTCTTACGATTTGGTACACGCAGGAGAGATCATATTCTTAGAAGGTGCAGTAGAAAAATTCCAAGAAAATTTAAGAAAATAAATCATGTCTATTATTATTAAACCAATCATCTCAGAAAAAGCAAACTATCTTACAGATTTGAGAGGACAATATTCTTTTTTAGTTAACCCTAAATCGAATAAAATCCAGATCAAAAAAGCGATAGAACTTGCTTACGGTGTAAAAGTAGCAGACATTAGTACAATGATTTATGCTCCTAAAGTTTCTTCGAAACACACCAAAAAAGGATTACAAGTTGGGAAAACCAGCAAATTGAAAAAAGCAGTTGTTGCTCTTGTAGAAGGAGAAGTAATTGACATTTTTGCAACCAACTAAATTAGCATAAGGGACAACCTTATGACAACAATAAAATTTTATTAATTATAAATAATTGTAATGTCTGTTAGAAAATTAAAACCTATCACCCCGGGACAGAGATTCAGAGTTGTTAACAACTTTGATGAAATTACTACCAACAAACCAGAGAAATCTCTAACAGTTGGTATTAGTAAGTCAGGTGGTCGTAACAATACTGGTAAAATGACCATGCGTTACACCGGAGGTGGACACAAACAAAAATACAGAATTATCGACTTCAAAAGAAACAAGTTTGATGTTGAAGCTACGGTAAAAACTGTTGAGTATGATCCAAACAGAACTGCTTTCATCGCTCTATTAGAATATGCAGACGGAGAGAAGAGATATATCATCGCTCCAACTGGTATCAAAGTAGATCAGAAAGTTATCTCCTCAGAAACCGCAGAACCAAATGTTGGTAATGCAATGAAGTTGAAAAATATTCCTTTAGGAACTGTTATTTCTTGTATCGAATTGAAGCCTGGTCAAGGTGGAATTATGGCAAGAAGTGCAGGATCATCGGCACAGTTAACTTCAAGAGATAAGAAATACGTTATCATTAAATTACCTTCAGGAGAATCTAGAATGGTTCTTGGTGAATGTATGGCAATGATTGGTGCAGTATCTAACCACGATCACATGCTTACCGTTTCTGGTAAAGCAGGTAGAAGCAGATGGTTGGGTAGAAGACCTAGAACAAGACCAGTAGTAATGAACCCTGTCGATCACCCAATGGGAGGTGGAGAAGGTAAGTCTTCTGGAGGTCACCCAAGATCAAGAAATGGTATGCCTTCTAAAGGTTACAAAACCAGAAAGAAAAACAAAGCATCTAACCGTCACATCATATCTAAAAGAAAATAATTATGTCAAGATCACTTAAAAAAGGACCTTTCATTCATCACACTTTAGATAAGAAGGTTCAGACAAATATAGAGGCTGGTAAGAAAACAGTAATCAAAACTTGGTCTAGAGCATCAATGATCTCTCCGGACTTCGTTGGACAAACCATCGCAGTACACAACGGGAAATCTTTTATCCCAGTTTATGTAACTGAAAACATGGTAGGTCATAAGTTAGGCGAATTTTCTCCGACAAGATCTTTTAGAGGTCACGGCGGTAACAAAAATAAAGGAGGTAGATAATCATGGGATCAAGAAAAAGAGAAAGTGCATTAGCACGTAAAATAGCAAACCAAGATGTAGCAAAAGCGTTACATAATGACTGCCCTTCTTCGCCAAGAAAAATGAGATTAGTAGTTGATATCATTAGAGGAGTAGAAGTAGATAAAGCGTTGAGTATCCTTAAATATTCCAAGAAAGATGCTTCTAACAAATTAGAGAAAGTACTTCTTTCTGCGATGGCTAACTGGCAATCAAAGAACGAAGGTGCTGATATCGAAGAAGCAAACTTAATCGTAAAAGAAATTATGGTTGACAGTGCAAGACAATTGAAGAGACTAAGACCAGCACCACAAGGTAGAGGTCATAGAATCAGAAAAAGATCAAACCACATCACTTTAATTTTAGGAACTAAAGATAATAAATAATCAAGGTATGGGACAGAAGACAAATCCAATTGGTAACAGATTAGGTATCATCAGAGGATGGGATTCAAACTGGTATGGTGGTAAAGATTATGGAGACAGAATCGCAGAAGACTACAAGATCAGAAGATACCTTGAGGCAAGATTATCTAAAGGTGGAATTTCAAAAATCTACATCGAGAGAACATTGAAATTAGTAACCATTACAATTACTACTGCTAGACCGGGATTAATTATCGGTAAAGGAGGACAGGAAGTTGATAAATTAAAAGAAGAATTAAAAAAATTGACGGATAAAGATATCCAGATCAATATCTTCGAAATCAAAAGACCTGAACTTGACGCAGTTTTAGTTGCTGACAGTATTGCAAAACAAATCGAAAATAGAATTTCTTACAGAAGAGCTGTGAAAATGGCAATTCAAAGTACCATGAGAATGGGAGCTGAAGGAATCAAAGTTCAGATTTCTGGTAGATTAAACGGAGCTGAGATGGCAAGAAGCGAAAACTTCAAAGAAGGAAGAATTCCATTGTCAACTTTTAGAGCAGATATCGATTACCATATCGGTGAAGCACTTACTCAGTACGGTAAACTAGGAGTGAAAGTTTGGATTATGAAAGGTGAAGTATACGGTAAACGTGACCTTAGCCCACTAGTAGGACAACAGAAAAAAGCACCTGCAGGAAGAGGAGATAGAAATGATAGAGGGGACAGAGGCGATAGAAGACCAAGAGATAGAAAATAATTAATGAAATTTTGGAGGATACTTTTTAAATGACCGTTACTTTTTTAAAATCTAAAATCTAAAATCTAAAATTCCTAGAAATTATGTTACAACCAAGAAGAACCAAATTCCGTAAAGTTCACAAGATGAAAATGAAGGGGATTGCCCAAAGAGGTAGTCAACTTGCATACGGAACTTTCGGGATCAAAGCTAACGAAGGAGCTTGGATCACTGCAAGACAAATTGAAGCGGCGCGTATTGCTGCAACAAGATATATGAAAAGAGAAGGTCAGTTATGGATCAAAGTATTTCCAGACAAGCCTATTACTAAAAAACCAGCCGAAGTAAGGATGGGGAAAGGTAAAGGTGCTGTGGAATATTGGGTATCTGTAGTGAAACCTGGTAAAATTATGTTTGAAGTAGGTGGTGTATCTTACGAAGTAGCGAAAGAAGCTCTTCGTTTAGCAGCACAAAAACTTCCTGTTACTACAAGATTTGTAGTTGCTAACGATTTTGTTCAACCTAATTAATTTATTTAAAATGAAAAAAGCTGACATCAAAAATCTAAGCGCAGGAGATATTCAAAACAAATTGGCTGAAGTAAAAGCAGATTTCAATAAAATGAAATTGTCTCACAGCATCAGCCCGATTGAAAATCCAATTCAAATTAAAGACATGAGAAGATTGATCGCTCGTCTGGAAACTGAATTAACACTAAAACAACAATCATAATTTTCCTTTTATCATGGATAGAAATTTAAGAAAAGAAAGAATCGGAATCGTTTCTAGCAATAAAATGGAAAAAACCATTGTTGTAAGTGAAACGACGAGAGTAAAGCACCCGATGTATGGTAAATTCGTTTTGAAAACGAAAAAATATACCGCTCATGATGAGAACAACGAGTGTACTGAAGGCGATACAGTATTAATTACTGAAACAAGACCTTTAAGTAAAAGTAAGAGATGGAGATTAGTAAGAATCATTGAAAAAGCTAAGTAATGTTACAAACCGAATCAAGATTAAAAGTTGCTGATAACACAGGTGCCAAAGAAGTACTAGTTATTAGAGTTCTAGGAGGAACTAGAAGAAGATATGCTTCAGTTGGTGATAAAGTAGTAGTTACTATCAAAGATTCTTCACCACAAGGAACTGCAAAAAAAGGAACTATTTCTAAAGCAGTAGTTGTAAGAACTAAAAAAGCAGTAAGAAGAAAAGATGGATCATACATCAAATTTGACGACAACGCTTGTGTTCTTTTGAATGCTACTGGTGAAATGAGAGGAACCAGAGTTTTCGGTCCAGTGGCTCGTGAACTAAGAGACAAAGAATATATGAAAGTCATTTCATTAGCTCCAGAAGTACTTTAATTTTAAAATTTACAAAAAATGACAAAGTTAAAAATCAAAAGAGGAGATAACGTAATCATCACTACCGGAAAGAAAGAAATTAAAGGTAAAAAAGGTGAGGTTATTGAAGTGATCAGAAAAGAAGGCAAAGACGCTAGAGTAATTATTGCAGGTTTAAATATTGTTAAAAAACATACTAAACCATCTGCAGGAAATCCACAAGGCGGAATTGTAGAAAAAGAAGCATCAATCCATATTTCAAACGTTATGCTTATCGACAAAAACGGTAAAGCTACTAAAACAGGAAGTAAGGTAGAGGGTGATAAAAAAGTGAGAGTTGCTAAATCAACCGGTGAAACTTTATAATTAAACGACGATGGAATATATAGCAAGACCAAAACAAATATATAAAGAGAAAATTGTTCCTACAATGATGGAAGAATTTGGGTACAAATCTGTTATGCAGGTTCCTAAATTACTTAAAATCGTTGTGTCACAAGGTTTGGGTGCAGCAACAGCTGACAAGAAAATTGTTGATTACGGAATTGAAGAACTTACAGCAATCACCGGTCAAAAAGCAGTTGGAACTCTTTCTAAGAAAGATGAAGCAGCTTTTAAATTAAGAAAAGGAATGCCTGTAGGAGCTAGAGTTACTTTAAGAGCAAATCAAATGTATGAGTTCTTAGACCGATTAACTTCTTCAGCTTTGCCACGTATCCGTGATTTTAACGGTATTAAAGCAGACGGTTTTGACGGAAGAGGAAATTACAACTTAGGGATTACTGAGCAAATCATCTTCCCAGAGATTGCAATTGACAAAGTGAAAAAAATCCAAGGGATGGACATTACTTTCGTAACTTCGGCAAAAACTGACAAAGAAGCTAAATCACTATTAACGCATTTCGGTATGCCTTTCAAAAAGAACTAAGATGGCTAAAGAATCAATGAAAGCGCGTGAGCGCAAAAGAGAAGCTACGGTAGCAAAATACGCAGAGAAAAGAAAAGCTTTGAAAGAAGCTGGAGACTATGCAGGTTTGCAATTACTTCCGAAAGATGCTTCACCAGTAAGACTACACAACAGATGTAAATTAACAGGAAGACCAAGAGGTTACATGAGAACATTCGGTCTTTCTAGAGTAACTTTCAGAGAAATGGCCAATAAAGGTCTTATCCCGGGAGTGAAAAAAGCTAGTTGGTAATAAATTTAGAACAATCGAGATGATCAAGTTGGTTTTTTAGATTTAAGATAATAGATAAATAGATAATAGATTTAACGATCTATTATCTATCATCTAAAAGTCTATCATCTATTCTCTCAAAACTGCTCATCACAAACCAATAATTTAAAATAGAAAAATGGTAACAGATCCAATTTCAGATTTCCTAACCAGAGTAAGGAACGCACAAAGCGCAGGCCACAAAGTGGTGGATATTCCTGCATCGAAAATTAAAAAGGAGATTACAAAAATTTTGTTTGATCAAGGTTATATTTTGAACTACAAGTTCGAAGATAACGCTGTTCAAGGAAACATCAAAATCGCTTTAAAGTACGACAAAACAACCAACAAACCAATCATCAAAAGCATCCAGAGAGCTTCAAGACCAGGTTTGAGACAATACAAAGGATCAGGTGAACTACCAAGAGTATTGAACGGTTTGGGTATTGCAATTATCTCAACTTCAAGAGGAGTGATGACAGATAAAAAAGCACGTCAGGAAAAAGTTGGTGGAGAAGTAATCTGCTATGTTTATTAATAAATAATCAAAGGAAAATGTCAAGAATTGGTAAATCAATTATAGAAATTCCCGCTAATGTTACCGTAACCGAGAAAGACGGATTGGTAACTGTGAAAGGACCGAAAGGAGAACTTACACAGCAATTAGAAGAAGGAATCACTCTAAAGCAAGAAGACGGGATTCTAACTTTAGACCGTCCGTCGGAATCAAAATCACACAAAGCATTACACGGTCTTTACAGAGCGTTAATCAATAACATGGTTCTAGGTACTTCCGAAGGTTGGACAAAAAAACTAGAATTAGTAGGGGTAGGATACAGAGCATCTAATCAAGGAAACAGATTAGACTTAGCTTTAGGATTCTCTCACGGTATTGTAATGGATCTTCCTAAAGAAATCGTGTTAGAAACATTATCTGAAAAAGGTAAAAACCCAATCATTACTTTAACATCTTTCGACAAACAATTATTAGGAATGGTAGCTGCAAAGATTAGATCTTTCAGAAAACCAGAACCATATAAAGGAAAAGGAGTTAGATTCGTTGGAGAAATTGTAAGACGTAAAGCTGGTAAATCTGCTTAATTTTAAAACTTAAGAACATGGCACTAAGCAAAGTACAAAAAAGAAATAGAATTAAAAGAAGAGTAAGAGGAAAAATCTCTGGCTCTGCTGAATTACCAAGATTATCTGTTTATAAAAGCAATAAAGAAATTTACGCTCAATTGATCGACGATAAAGATGGTAAAACTTTAGCTTCAGCTTCATCAAGAGCGCTGAATGCAAAAGGAAACAAAGTAGAAATCTCTGCAGAAGTTGGTAAAGCAATCGCTGAAAAAGCTAAAGCTGTAGGAATTGAAAAAATAGTGTTCGACAGAAACGGATTCGTATACCATGGTAGAGTGAAAGCTTTAGCTGACGGTGCGAGAGAAGGCGGACTAAAATTCTAATCATTAAATTTCGGAAATATGTTAGGACTAGATAATATAGAAAAAATAAAACCGGGAGGATTAGAACTTAAAGATCGTCTCGTTTCAGTAAACAGAGTTACGAAAGTAACTAAAGGAGGTAGAGCTTTCGGATTTTCTGCAATCGTGGTTGTAGGAGACGAAGCTGGAACAGTAGGATTTGGTTTAGGAAAATCTAAAGAAGTAGCTTCAGCTATTGCAAAAGCAGTAGAAGATGCTAAGAAAAATTTAGTGAAAATTCCTATGAAAGAACATACTATCCCTCACCAAACATCTGCAAGATACGGCGGTGCTGATATCTTCTTAAGACCTGCAACTCATGGTACTGGTGTAATAGCTGGTGGTACAGTTCGTATGGTATTAGAATCTTGTGGTATTAAAGACATTCTGTCTAAATCTAAAGGATCATCTAACCCACATAACGTTGTGAAAGCTACTTTCAAAGCATTATTGGATATTAGAAAACCAGAAGAAATCGCAAGACTTAGAGGTATTTCATTAGATAAAGTGTTTAACGGTTAATATTTAAGCAATGGCAAAAATTCAAATCAAACAAGTAAGAAGCGCTATTGGTAGAACCAAAACTCAAAAGAGAACGCTTGAAGCATTAGGATTGAAAAAACTTCACCAAGTGGTAGAACATGACGATACTCCTGCAATTTTAGGAATGGTAGCGGCAGTTGGTCACTTATTAGAAGTAAAAAAATAGAAAATTGACAAAGAGACAAAGAGACTTGATTATGATAGTCTCTTATCTCTAATCTTTAAATCTCAAATCTAAAAATAATGAATTTAAATAATATTAGACCTGCAGCAGGTTCTACTCACAGTACTAAAAGAATCGGTAGAGGACAAGGTAGTGGTAAAGGGGGAACAGCTGGGAAAGGTCACAATGGACAGCAAGCAAGAGCTGGTTATTCTCAGAAAATTGGTTTCGAAGGTGGACAGATGCCTTTGCAAAGAAGATTACCGAAATTCGGTTTCAACAACATCAATAGAAAAGAGTATAGAGGAATTAATGTTGATACGCTTCAACTTTTAGCTGATAGCCAAAATATCACTGAAATTACTCAAGAGGTTTTAGTAGCAAATGGTTTAGCTAAGAAAAGCGAAATCGTGAAAATTATGGGTAGAGGAGAATTGAAAGCTGGTATTTCAGTTTCTGCACACAAATTCACTAAATCTGCAGAAGAAGCAATTGCTAAAGCTGGAGGTAAAGCAATTACTCTTTAATATTTACAATGAAAGAATTTATACAAACACTAAAAAACATTTGGAGTCTTAAGGAACTTAGAGAGAAAATCATGTTCACTCTTGGGATTGTTCTAGTGTATAGATTCGCATCTTATATTTCCTTACCAGCCATTAACATGGCAGAGGTAGGGAATCTTTTGGATATTTATAAGAACCAAGGAGGCAACAAGCAAGGAGCAGGACTTCTTGGCTTGCTTTCTTCGTTTACAGGAGGGGCATTTAGCCGGGCGTCAATTATGGCACTCGGAATTATGCCTTATATTTCTGCTTCCATTATTGTGCAGTTAATGGGTATGGCAATTCCATACCTTCAGAAATTGCAGAAAGATGGTGAAAGTGGTAGAAATACCTTGAACCAAATTACAAGATGGTTAACTATTGCAGTTTGTTTGGTACAGGCACCTTCTTACCTTACTTCAATCACACAAATGTTCTTGCCACACGCACAGTTTGCTTCTGCCTACTATGTGAATCCGCAGTCCATTATGTTTTGGTTGCCAAGTATCGTAATTTTGGTTGCTGGTTCTGTATTCGCAATGTGGTTAGGAGAAAAGATTACTGATAAAGGAATCGGAAACGGAATATCTATCCTTATTATGGTTGGTATTCTTGCTGATTTCCCAGGAGCTTTCATTCAGGAAATTGCAACTCAAACAGGTAAAGGTGGTTTTGGTACCATTATGATCCTTATTGAAGTGCTGTTCTGGATGTTGGTTGTTCTATTAGCAATCGTTCTTTCTGTCGCCGTGCGAAAAATTCCTATTCAGTATGTAAGTAGAGCCCAGGCAAGAGGCGGAGTAAACAGAAATTTAATGGAAGGTGCAAGACAATGGATTCCTCTAAAAGTGAATGCTTCTGGAGTTATGCCAATCATCTTCGCCCAAGCTTTAATGTTTGTTCCGGGATTATTAACGAAAGTTGATGAATCGAATACTTTCTTAGCTGGATTCAAAAATGTATTTAGTTGGCAGTACAATGTATTGTTTGCTTTGTTAATTATCATCTTCTCATTTTTCTATACTGCGATTACAATTCCAGTTAATCAAATGGCTGATGATTTAAAAAGAAATGGAGGGTTAATTCCTAAGGTAAGACCTGGGAAAGAAACCGCTGATTATCTGGATGATATTTTGTCAAAAATAACTTTGCCAGGTTCCATCTTTTTAGCTATCTTTGCAATCCTTCCAGCACTTGTGCATGGAGCGTTTGTTCAGACCGACCGTTTTGCCCTGTTTTTCGGGGGAACATCACTGTTAATTATGGTCGGAGTAATCTTAGATACTGTACAACAAATCAATACGTATTTGTTGAATCATCATTATGATGGCTTAATGCAGTCTAAATTATCTAGAACGAACAATAATTTGTAATTAGATAAATGGCAAAACAAAAACATATTGAACAAGACGGCGTTATTACGGAAGCACTTTCGAACGCCCAATTTCGTGTTGAGCTAGAAAATGGTCACGTATTAATCGCGCACATTTCTGGTAAAATGCGAATGCATTATATTAAACTTCTCCCTGGCGACAAGGTGAAGTTAGAATTATCTCCTTATGATTTATCAAAAGGGAGAATAACCTTCAGATATTAATTTCAGCTAAAACTGAATTTAAGTATATAAAGAGAACTTCAGTAGAATTGAAGAATTTTATTGAAGTTCTAAATTTAAACAAAATGGGAATGATTCCGTAAGATCTCATTTAACCGTTGTAAAATTAACAAAGCAAGTAACGAATGAAAGTTAGAGCATCTATCAAAAAAAGAAGTGCTGATTGCAAGATCGTTCGCCGGAAAGGCGTTCTGTTTGTAATCAACAAGAAGAACCCAAAATTTAAACAAAGACAAGGCTAAAATTAAATTATGGCGAGAATTTCCGGTATTGATTTACCAAAAAACAAAAGAGGCGTTATCGGCTTAACTTACATCTATGGTGTTGGAAGAAGTACTTCTTCTGAGATCTTGAAAGCAGCTGGTATTAGCGAAGACAAGAAAGTCAACGAATGGAATGACGATGAATTGGCACTAATCAGAAACTACATCACTGAAAACATTAAAGTTGAAGGTGAATTGCGTTCTGAAACACAACTAAACATCAAGCGATTGATGGATATTGGTTGCCAACGAGGAATACGTCACAGACTGGGATTACCTTTAAGAGGACAAAGAACTAAAAATAATTCTAGAACCCGAAAAGGAAAACGAAAAACTGTTGCTAACAAGAAAAAAGCAAGTAAATAATCGGTAAGAATTATGGCAAAACAGACAAAAGCAGTTAAGAAAAGAAAAGTAAAAGTTGAAGCGATTGGTGAAGCACATATCCAAGCTACTTTCAACAATATTATCATTTCTTTAACAAATAAAAGTGGAGAAGTAATCTCATGGGCATCTGCCGGAAAAATGGGATTCAGAGGTTCAAAGAAGAATACTCCTTTTGCAGCGCAAATGGCTGCTGAAAATTGCTCAACAGTAGCACACGATGCTGGACTACGCAGAGTAAAGGTTTACGTGAAAGGTCCTGGTGCAGGTAGAGAATCTGCTATCAGAACTATCCACAATTCAGGAATTGAAGTTAGTGAAATCGTTGATGTGACCCCAATGCCACATAATGGTTGTAGACCACCAAAAAGAAGAAGAGTATAATCTATTATTTTATGTTTTAGTTTTAAATAATAATGATCATACATTATTAATCTAAAATCTAAAATCTAGAATCTAAAATCTTAAAAAATATGGCAAGATATATTGGACCAAAAACAAAGATTGCAAGAAAGTTTGGAGTTGCAATCTACGGAGATGATAAAAACTTCGAGAAAAGAAAAAACCAACCGCCGGGACAACACGGCGTGAACAAAAGAAGAAACCAGAAGAAATCGGAATATGCTGTTCAGTTAATGGAAAAGCAAAAAGCGAAATATACTTATGGTATTTTAGAGAAGCAATTCGCTAACCTATACGAAAAAGCTAACAGAGCAAAAGGCGTTACAGGTGAAGTTCTTTTACAATTATGTGAATCAAGATTAGACAATGTAGTGTACAGATTAGGGTTTGCAAAAACCAGAGCTGGAGCAAGACAATTGGTTTCTCACAGACACATCACTGTAAACGGAGAATTGGTAAACATCGCTTCATATTCTATGAAAGCAGGTGACGTAGTTGCTGTTAGAGAGAAATCAAAATCTCTTGAAGTAATTGCTGATTCATTGGCTTACAGATCAACTTATGAGTGGTTACAATTTAACGACGAAACCAAATCTGGTACTTTCGTATCTGCTCCGGAGAGAATTCAAATCCCGGAAGATCTGAAAGAACAATTGATCGTCGAACTTTACTCTAAATAATAATTTTTTCAAATTTTTGCTCAACCCAAATTATATGGCAATTTTAACATTTATTAAACCCGATAAAGTAATCCTCCTTAACTCTGATGAA
The DNA here is from genome assembly GCF_015191005.1 of Kaistella flava (ex Peng et al. 2021). Classification (NCBI taxonomy): domain Bacteria; kingdom Pseudomonadati; phylum Bacteroidota; class Flavobacteriia; order Flavobacteriales; family Weeksellaceae; genus Kaistella; species Kaistella flava (ex Peng et al. 2021). The sequence goes on from NZ_CP040442.1 coordinate 3,219,912, forward strand.
TTCAAAGGCCAATTTGAATTCAGACCATTAGAGCAAGGGTTCGGACTTACGATCGGTAATGCTTTGAGAAGAGTTTTACTTTCTTCTCTTGAAGGATATGCTATTTCATCTATCAAAATAGAAGGCGTAGAGCACGAATTTTCAACTATTCCAGGTGTAATTGAAGACGTTACAGAAATTATTCTGAACCTAAAACAATTAAGACTTAGAGCAAAATCTGAAACTGCTACGGCAGAAGAAGTAACTGCAAAAGTATCTGGTCAAAATACTGTTACAGCTGGCGACCTAGGAAAATCAATGCAAGATTTCGAAGTATTGAATCCTGATTTAGTTATCTGTACAACAAATAAAGACGTGAAATTTGAAATCACGTTCAATATTGAGAAAGGTAGAGGTTATGTTCCTTCAGAACAAAACAAATCAAACAATGCTCCTATCGGAACTATTGCTATTGATTCAATCTATACTCCGATCAAAAAAGTACAGTACAGTGTTGAAAACTATCGTGTCGAGCAAAAAACAGACTACGAAAAACTCGTTTTGGATATTGAAACTGATGGTTCTATCAGCCCTCAAAATGCTTTAACAGAAGCTTCTAAGATATTAATTTATCATTTCATGTTGTTCTCCGATGAGAGAATTACTTTAGAAACTGAAGCAGTAAAAGCATCCATCCAGTACGATGAAGAAACTTTACATACAAGACAACTACTTAAATCTAAATTAGTAGATATGGATCTGTCTGTAAGAGCATTAAACTGCTTAAAAGCTGCTGAAGTGGAAACTTTAGGAGAACTGGTTTCTTATACGAAGTCTGATTTGATGAAATTCAGAAATTTCGGTAAAAAATCTTTAACAGAATTAGAAGAATTAGTGCATGCAAAAGGTCTTAACTTCGGTTTCGACGTTGCTAAATATAAATTAGACGCTGATAAATAACAAACAATGAGACACGGTAAAAAATTCAATCACTTATCTAGAACAGCTTCTCACAGAAGTGCTTTGCTTTCTAATATGGCTTGTTCTCTTATTGAGCATAAAAGAATCAACACAACTGTTGCTAAGGCGAAAGCTTTAAGAGTGTATGTTGAACCGATCCTTACAAAAGCGAAAGAAGATACAACACACAACAGAAGAACAGTTTTCTCTTACCTGCAAAGCAAAGAAGCAGTTACTGAATTATTCAGAACAGTTGCTCCTAAGATCGCAGAAAGAAATGGTGGTTACACAAGAATCATCAAAACTGGATTCAGACAGGGAGATGCTGCCGATATGGCAATGATCGAACTTGTAGATTTCAATGAACTTTACAACCCGAACGCTGAAGAGAAAAAAGTAACTAGAAGAAGTAGAAGAGCGACTCCTAAAGCAGCAGAAGCTGTTGCTGAAGTAAAAGAAACTCCTGCTAAAGAAGTTAAAACTGAAGAGCCAACTGCAGAAGCTGCAGATGCTACAGAAGAAAAAGCTGGAGAATAATTATTCCCAAGCTGATATATTAAAATCCGTTCAATTTATTTTGAACGGATTTTTTTATTTTATTAATTGAGCCTTAGCTTAGTTAAATAACCTCGAACCTCGAACCTCGAACCTCGAACCTCGAACCTCGAACCTCGAAACTTGAACCTAGAATTTCGATTGCTGCAATTTTCTTTTGTAATCAAATCTAAACTCAACCGAACATCTCTTACTTGGTTCTTTTTACTTTTTACATCTACTGTCCTCTTGCTTTAACTAAATGGATAACATTCTTTTCTTGAGTAATGGTAATGCTATCATTTTTAGCGACGATAGTAATATCGAAGTCTTTATAAATTCCACCTTTTGCGAACGCTTCTGTTTGCGGAGTAGTAATTGTTTTGTTATTACTTCTAATGCTGATGGTCTTTACTTTTGCAGTATTGTTAAAGGTAACTAAAGCAGATGATCCATCGTCTGCTACATACCGGTCTGTGTAATCCTTAGCATTGTAATCTGCTTCGTCAGATTGATTAGCAGCTATATTTGTACTGTCTTTAGGTAAATCCGCAGAATAGCCGTTCTCCTGTTTGATTACACTTTTATTTCCGTCCGTATTTTTTTTGCAGCTTAGCGTAAGCAGTAGCATTGAACTCGCTGCGATAATAAATGTTTTTTTCATTGTTAAAGTTTTAGTGATAATCAAATTTAATGATAAGTTTTTTAATTATGAATATACCTATAGAATTAACTAAATTTTAACTCAAAAGCATTTAAAATCATCGCATAAAACCGTGGCAATCATTGAATTTTAACTAAATTTGTAATTCATAAAAAATAATACCAAAAAAATTATACAATGAGTTACATTTCTTACATTGAAGCAAGACAGATTTTAGATTCCCGAGGAAATCCTACCATCGAAGTTGATGTGTTTACAGAAAGTGGTGCGATGGGCCGCGCTGCTGTGCCTTCTGGCGCATCTACTGGTGAACATGAAGCAATGGAATTGCGTGATGGCGGTCCAAAGTTCTTAGGCAAAGGAGTACTAAAGGCAATCGAAAATGTAAGAGAAGTAATATCTCCAGAATTAGTTGGATTGCCAGTTTGGGATCAAAACTTTATCGATCAGATTATGATCGAATTAGATGGTACTAAAAATAAATCAAACCTTGGTGCAAATGCAATTTTAGGCGTTTCTTTGGCCGCTGCAAAAGCTGCTGCTACTGAATTGAAAATGCCGTTGTACAAATATGTTGGTGGAGTAAACGCGAACACTCTTCCCGTTCCGATGATGAACGTTATTAATGGTGGTTCGCATTCAGATGCGCCTATCGCATTCCAGGAATTCATGATTATGCCGGTAAAAGCGGAATCTTTCTCTGATTCATTAAGAAAAGGAACTGAAATTTTCCACAGCTTGAAATCAATTTTACACGGTAGAGGACTTTCTACTGCTGTTGGAGATGAAGGTGGTTTTGCACCAAAATTCAAAGGAACTGAAGATGCTTTAGATACACTTACACAAGCGGTAGAAAAAGCAGGTTATAAAGTAGGAGATGATATCATGTTTGCTTTAGATTGTGCCGCTTCAGAATTCTACAAAGATGGAATGTACGACTATAGAAAATTCGAAACTCCAGAATCTGCGTATTTCAACAGAAGTGAACAGGTAAATTACTTAGCAGATTTAGCTGCAAAATATCCTATTATTTCTATCGAAGACGGAATGCATGAAGATGACTGGGAAGGTTGGAAAATGTTAACTGAAAAAATCGGTGATAGAGTTCAATTGGTTGGTGACGATTTATTCGTAACTAATGTTGAAAGACTTTCAAGAGGAATCAACGAAGGAATTGCAAATTCAATCTTGGTAAAAGTAAACCAAATTGGTACTTTATCAGAAACAATGGATGCGGTTCAAATGGCACAACACAACAGATATACAACCGTAATGTCTCACAGATCCGGTGAAACAGAAGATAACACCATCGCAGATTTAGCAGTTGCAATGAACTGTGGACAGATCAAAACTGGTTCAGCTTCACGTTCAGACAGAATGGCGAAATACAACCAATTGCTTCGTATTGAAGAGGCTTTAGGAGAAACTGCTTATTTCCCGGGACTTGATGCATTCAAAATAAAACGATAATAGAAAAAATTCATGGGATGACCGGCAAAAACACTTGTGGTTCCCTTCCAATATTTATAAATTAGTAAAAAATTAAATAATAATGTCAGATAACAAAGTTATATTAAATTATGATGGTAAAGCATTTGAATACCCAATCATAGAAAGCACTATCGGTGACAGAGGAATCGATATTTCAAAGTTAAGAGACCAAACCGGTTTGATTACTTTAGATTTAGGATACAAAAATACAGGAGCTACTTTAAGCGACATCACATATCTTGATGGTGACAATGGTGAATTGTACTACAGAGGATATCCAATCGAACAAATTGCCGAAAAATCTAACTTTACAGAAGTAATGTATCTTTTGTTAAATGGTAGTTTACCAACAACAGATCAGTTCGCAGGATTCGAAAGAGGAATCAAAAAATACAATTTCGTTGCTGACGAAATGAAAAGATTAATCGATGTTTTCCCACGTTCAGCGCATCCAATGGGAGTTTTATCTTCACTGACTTCTGCACTTACTGCCTTTAATCCAAAAGCGGTTGACGTAACTTCAAAAGAAGATATGGATCACGCAGCAGAAATGTTGATTGCCAAGTTCTCTCACCTTTGTGCTTGGACTTACCGTAAAAAAATGGGACTTTCCATCAATCATGGTGATGACAGTTTAAACTATGTAGAAAATTTCTACAAAATGTGTTTCCGTCGTCCAAATCAAGAATTCGAATTAGATCCTGTAGTTGTAGGAGCATTAGATAAATTATTAATTCTTCACGCAGATCACGAGCAAAACTGTTCTACATCAACAGTAAGAATGGTTGGTTCAGCGCATACTGGCTTATTCGCTTCAGTTTCAGCAGGGATTTCTGCACTTTGGGGACCACTTCATGGTGGAGCAAACCAAGCAGTTATCGAAATGTTAGAGATGATTGAAAAAGATGGTGGTGACGTTGCAAAATATGTTGAAAAAGCGAAGAACAAAGACGACAACTTCCGTTTGATGGGCTTCGGACACAGAGTTTACAAAAACTTCGATCCAAGAGCAACCATTATTAAAAAGGCTGCAGATGATATTCTTAATTCATTAGGAATCGAAGACAAAGCTTTAGATATTGCACGTCAATTAGAAAGAGTAGCGTTGGAAGATGAGTATTTCGTAAGCAGAAAACTATATCCAAACGTAGATTTCTATTCAGGAATTATTTACAGAGCGTTAGGAATTCCAACAGAAATGTTCACCGTAATGTTCGCCTTAGGAAGATTACCAGGCTGGATTTCTCAATGGAAAGAAATGAGATTACACAACGATCCAATCGGTCGTCCAAGACAAGTTTATCAAGGTTCACCAAAACGTGATTACGTTGACATGAGCGCAAGATAATCTTAAATGATATTCATAATTTCCCTTTCAATTTTTTTGAGAGGGATTTTTTATGCTTTATTTGGGCGCACATTTCCGTCTTCCGTTCCCGCTTTTTTATTTTCCCCCTTGGCTTTTCCCAGCGCAAAAAATAAAAAGAGCTCCACTCAAGCCGGGGCGCAGATTCGTCCCCAAAACAAAATTTTAGCAAAATTGAAAATTTCAGTATCTTAACACTCGGAAAAATTTAATAAATTAAATTTATAAAAACATTTATAGTTCAATGATATCTATTTTTTTTACAAATAAAACATACTTCTTTTTATTGTTGTTTATAAGTTTTTTGTTAGCGTATTTGAATTTTCAACAAAGAGAATATGATTGGGATATGCCTGGTTATTTAGCAACTTATTATCAAATGGAAAATCCTACTCAGAATAAATTAATTCTTGAGAAAGTATATTCTTCAATTAAAAATGAAGCAACTGATAACCAATATGATAAATTAGTAGGATATCATCAAAATGGGAATTGGCGAAATTTTATTTCAAAAAATCCGAATGCTTTTCAATTACAAATACCCTATTATTCAATCAAAGTTTTTTATGTTTGTTTGATTTTTGTTTTTCATAAAATTGGCTTTTCAACACCTATTTCTATTTTTCTACCAAATATTATTTCGTTTTTCATTTTAGGATTTCTGCTCTTTTCTATTTTAAAAAAACTACTAATTAATAAGATGTTTTTATCATTTATTTTGACTGTATTTTTACTTTTTATTCCTCCATTAAGATATCTTGCAACCTCGCCAACTCCAGATATGCTAGTGATTTTATTAATGATTTGGTTTTTTTATAGTGTGCTCAATAAACATAAGTTGTACATACAATTTATGATTCTACTACTCGTCATGATGACCCGACCCGACTATATTATTTTCGGGTTAAGTTATTTAGGGATTTATGTTATTTATGATTTTGTTAAAATTAAAAAAGTTAATTTATTAGCAGTTCTATTAGCTACGATCATGTTTTCTATTTATTTTTTGATTTTAAAGGTAAATTATTACCCGGGATGGAAAGATGTATTTTATGACACCTTTATTCAAAGAAGAAAATTTGTTACAGGAAATGCACAGTTTACTTTTCAAGAGTATCAAAAAATAATTTTAGCAAATATTGTTAATTTTAAAAAAGTGTCAGTTTTGGCATTTCTCTTTTTAGGTACTATATTTTACTGCAGTAAAGACTTTTGGATTAGAATTTTTGCGGTAGTTCTCTTTATCAATATTTATCTAAAATTCATGTTTTTCCCAACTACCGATTATCGATTCTATAATGCTTTTTTGCTTTTATTATTTATAACTGCAATTTCTTCTGCTCACAATAAAATTAGTAATTTAACAGCATAAAATAAGGGTAAATGTTTAATAACTCAAAAAACAAAAAAAGGCTTATAATAGCAGGAATATTTCTAGTTGCACTTAATATCTTTGCGTTTTATATCCTAAAACATGGAATCGGTATCGCGAAAGCCATTAAAAATACAGAAAATAAAGAAGCACTTCATTCATTGGAGCAAAAACAAATCTTAAGTGATGTTTTGTCGTCATTGGTTTTCACCATTGATATTGCGCTAATTTTTTTCGCGTTCTATATCTTAATTAAAATGGTATTCAAAAGTTTAAAAAATTCTACATCTACTAAATAATGAAACTAAAAAATTACATCAACGGACAATGGATCGAAGGATCAGGAAATGAAGTTCCACTTTATAACGCAGTTAATGGCGAATTGGTCGCGATTTCAGATACGGGCGGAATCAACTTCGAAGAAGCCTTAGATTATGGAAGAACCGTTGGTTACAAGAATCTTTCCTCGATGACTTTCTACGATCGTGGTGAAATGTTGAAAAAAGTAGCTTTATATTTATTAGAAAGAAAGAAAAAATATTACGATTTATCTTACAAAACCGGTGCAACACATTCAGATTCTTGGGTCGATATCGAAGGAGGTTTCGGAACGTTCTTCACTTATTCAGGACTTGCAAAAAGAATGTTACCCAACACTCCATTTTGGGTTGATGGCGATACTCAGAAAATTTCTGCCAACGGAACTTTCTTAGGAACTCATATTCTAACGCCTAGCGAAGGAGTTTCAGTTCAGATCAACGCCTACAATTTCCCTGTTTGGGGAATGTTAGAAAAATTATCAACTTCACTTTTAGCCGGAGTTCCTAGTATTGTAAAACCGGCAACTCCAGGTTCTTATTTGACGAATGCCGTGTTCCAGGACATGATAGAAAGTGGAATCCTTCCGGAAGGCGCAATCCAATTAGTTTGTGGAGAACCCGGAAATGTTCTGGATTATGTTCAAGATGGTGATTCTGTCCTTTTTACAGGTTCAGCTTCTACCGGAAAAAAACTAAAATCTTTACCTTCAGTTTCTAAAAATGCTGTCCGTTTCAATATGGAAGCAGATTCTTTAAACTGTTCAATTCTCGGTCTCGATGCAAAACCAGGAACACCAGAATTTGATCTTTTCATTAAGGAAGTTCGAACAGAAATGACGACCAAAGCCGGACAGAAATGTACCGCAATCCGAAGAATTATTGTTCCTGAAGATTTAGTTGGTGACGTTCAGAATGCTTTAAGCAAAGCATTAGATCAAACTAAAATCGGAAATCCATTAAGCCGAGAAACAAGAATGGGTTCTATCGTTGGTAAAAAAGAAATGGCAGTTCTTCAGGAGAAAATTGATTTACTTAAAGCCGAAACAGAACTTATTTACGATGGAAAACAAGAATTGGTAGATGCTGATTATGAAAGCGGTGCCTTTATGACACCAAAAGTCTTTTACAACGATAAACCATTTGAGAAAAATATTTCACATGAAGTAGAAGCATTCGGACCAGTTTCAACCTTAATGCCATACAAAGATGCAGAAGAAGCAGCCGCTTTAGCAAAACGTGGAAAAGGTAGTTTAGTTGGATCCATTATTTCTCATGATGAAAAATTCGTCGCAGAAACCTCTTGGAAAATGGCCTCTTCACACGGAAGAATTTTTGTTTTAAATAGAGATAATGCAAAAGAATCCACGGGTCACGGTTCACCTTTGCCAACATTAATGCACGGCGGTCCTGGAAGAGCAGGAGGTGGTGAAGAAATGGGTGGGTTGAATGGACTTCACTTTTTCTTACAAAAAACAGCGATTCAAGGTTCTCCAGATATTTTAACTGCGATTACAAAAATTTACCAGCAAGGAGCAACTCCAACTTATTCAGATAAACATCCATTTAGAAAATGTTTCGAGGAAGTAGAAATCGGTGATTCCTTAGAAACTGCAGGAAGAACTGTAACAGAAGCAGACATCGTCAACTTCGGAAATGTCTCGTGGGATCATTTTTACGCACACACCGATTCAACATCTTTGAATGGAACCATTTTCGATCAAACTGTAGCACATGGATACTTCATTCTTTCCGCTGCTGCAGGATTATTTGTTTCGGGTAAAAAAGGTCCAGTGATTGCAAACTACGGTTTAGAAAATGCGAGTTTCTTTAAACCAGTTTATGCGGGAGATACGATCACTGTTTATTTAACGGCTAAAGAAAGAATCAACAAAGGCGTTAAAGGAAGAAATGTTCCGAGTGGCGTTGTGAAGTGGTTGGTTGAAGTTGTTAATCAAAGAGAAGAGACCGTTTGTGTTGCCACAATCTTAACTTTGGTTGCCAAGAAATCACCTTTTATTAAAATCGATTATAAAGATTTTGCAAAACGGTTGAATAATTTAACTGAGAAATCGGTGCCACATTGGGGACAAATGAATGCTCAACAAATGTTAGAACATTTAGAAACTACCATGAAATACAGCACTGGTGAACTGGAAACTTCAGAATGTAAAACTCCGGAAGAATATTTGGAGAAATATCAGGATTCGCTTTATAATTTTAGGAAAATGCCAAAAGATTTCCCTGCACCTTTTTTAGAAGAAGGAAAACTACCAGAGTTGAAATATAAAAATTTGGATGAAGCCAAAACTCACTTCATTGAATCTGTAAAAAATTATCAGATTTATTATCGTGAGAATCCAGATGCAGAGCATTTACATTTCGTCTTTGGAAAATTAAATAAAGAGATGATGGAATTATTTCATCAAAAACATGTGACTCATCACTTTGAGCAATTTGGACTTTTTACCAGTTAATTGAAATGAAAAAATATCTAGCCTTGGTTTTTTCACTCTTTTTTACTTTGCAGTTTTCTGCGCAAAAAGTTTTTTCTGTCGATTATCAAAGTCAAGCAGATGTAAAAGTCTTTGTTGTGAGATACGAAAGTCAGGCAGATTTGAAAGTTTATCGCGTTGATTATCAAAGTCAAGCCGAAGGAAACGAAGGGAAGTGGTTTTTTGTAAAGTATTCCAGCCAAGCCGACAAAAAAATCTATTTTGTAGATTACGAAAGCCAGGCAGATTTGAAAATTTTCTTTGTGAAATATCAAAGTCAAGGGGGATGGAATAAAAAGGAGAGGAAGCAGTTGCTGTACTGAAGATGATAATTTAGAACATATTTTTAAATTATGTAGATGTTCCAGAGGAACATTATCTCTGTAGCATTAAATTGAAATAATGAATTTGCGTTCCGGAGGAGCGCTATCTTATGAGCATTAAACTAAAGGTAGTATTTTGAAAAAAACCATCGGAGAACAAGTTGTAGCATTCAACAAGAAACTTCATTATTCTGGAGAACTTCCTGAAGGCTTCGATGTGCTCAATCCTTTCTTCGATAATCCCGAAACTTTAACGGTGATGACCGATTTTTATAAAAAATTCTATAATGATCACAACCAAAGAAAATTTATCATCGGAATCAATCCAAGTCGCCATGGAGCCGGAGTTACCGGAGTTCCTTTCACCGATACAAAAAGGTTGGAAACGGTTTGTGGAATTGAAATGAAATCCGCTCACACGCATGAAATCTCCTCTGTTTATCTCTACGATGTGATCGAACAATTCGGCGGACCAGAAAATTTTTATAAGGAATTTTATATCAATTCCCCTTTTCCTTTAGCCATTGTCAGAAATACGATTAAAGGTAATTTAAACGCCAATTATTACGACGATAAAAATCTCTTCGAAGCCGTAAAACCCTTTATGATCCAAAGTTTAAAAGATCATATCAGTTTGGGTTTAGATACTTCAGAAGTTTTTATTTTAGGAAAAAAGAACGCCACTTTCATTGACAAAATTAACAGTCAGGAACATTTCTTTGATAAAATGACGGTGTTGGAACATCCGAGATATATCCAGCAATACAAAAGCAAAGAAAAACAATTATACATCGATAAATATTTAATAGCATTAAACAAAGCATAATGAACAACGGATTTGTAAATCAAGAACTTAAAAATAATATTTCAGAAATCACTTTTGGACATCCAAAAAGCAATTCTTTACCAGGAGAAATTTTAGAATTACTCGCTCAAACAATTTTAAATGAAGGAGCCAAAGAAGAAGTAAAAGCAATTCTTTTAAAATCTGGAGGAGAGAAAGCATTTTGCGCTGGAGCAAGTTTCGACGAATTATTGTCAATCGATGAATTAGATAATTCTAAAACATTCTTTGGAGGTTTTGCTAAAGTTTTAAATGCAATGCGATCTTGCGGAAAATTAGTCATCGTTAGAGTTCAGGGGAAAACAACTGGCGGTGGAGTCGGAATTGCTTGTGCTGCAGATTACTGTTTTGCCACGAAAGATTCTGCGCTGGCTCTAACAGAATTGAATTTAGGAATCGGACCTTTCGTAATCGGACCTTATGTCGAAAGAAAAATGGGCAAATCTGCCTACTCTGCAATGTCAATCGACGCAGATTTCAGAAGTGCAGATTGGTGTGAAAAACACGATGTCTATCATTCAGTTTCCGAAACTATTGAAAATATGGATGTTGAAATCACTCAGTTTTTAGAGAAATTATCGACCAGAAGTTCTGATGCTTTATCCTTAATTAAAAAAGTTTCTTGGGAAGGAACAGAACATTTCGAAAAGTTAATGCCGGAAAGAATTTTGATGAGCGCTTCTTTAATTTTGGAAGATTCAGCCAAAAAAAATATTGAAATGATTAAAGAACGACTTCGCGCCAAATAGTCGATGAATAATAATTGCAACAAAACCGTTCTAATTTTAGGCGCCAATTCCGATGTTGCAAAACAATGTATTTTGCAATATCTGGAAAAGGGATTTTCAATTATTGCTTCTTCTCGAAATCTAGATTCTTTAGAAAGTTTCGTGAGAGAAAATGAAATTGATTCTTCAAAAATCACTCTTAATTATTTTGATGCAGCCGATTTTAATTCTCATCAAAAATTTTATGATGAACTTCCAATAAATCCCAACATTGTAATTTACGCCGCAGGATTTTTAGTTGAAAATCAAAAAGCACTTTACGATTTTACTGGAGCAAAACAAATGATGGAAGTCAATTATATGGGTGCGGTTTCTATTCTAAATATTATTTCGATGGACGAATCCAATAAAAATTTAAAAAGAATCATTGGTCTTTCTTCACTTTCTGGAGTTCGAGGCAGAAAGAGTAATTTTATTTATGGAAGTACGAAATCGGCTTTCACACAATATTTAGCCGGACTTCGACAAGAATTATCTTCAAGGAATATTATCGTAAATGTTTTAGTAAGTGGTTACATTAATACTAAAATTAATGAAGGTTTAGAACTCAATAAATCTTTAATAATGGAGCCAGATTATGTAGCGAAACATATTGTAAATGCTGGAAATTCTTTTTCAATCGTTCCCAATTTTAAATGGAAAATCATTTATTATATTCTTAAAATATTACCGGAAAGTTTAGTTTCAAAATTACCATAAGAAGAAGCCGTCTCATAACTATATGAAACGGCTTTTTTTATGTTTTTCTCACGGACTCCTGTCAGAGCATGGGTGTCAAATATTAGAATCTCAGAAGGTGAGTTGGAGTATTGAGACACTTTCCTGATTTTAAAATCCTTTTTCGATCACGATTTTCGATATAATCCAGAACCGCATCTTTTGTTGTGAGCCAATTTCGACCTTCTTTGAAGGCATCAATTTTCCCCTGTCTTGCCAATAAACTCACGTATTCCTGTCCATAAGGAACATCGGGCTCACTCACGATATCTGAAATATTTTGATATTGATCGTAAGTATTATTAAGATTTCCCAGATAAATATCCAAAGTTCTTTCAACCGCTTGTAAAATTAAAAGGAATAATTTTGAATAATCCTGATTATTCGCTTGGTTCAAAGCATCATAATATTTTTTGCGATCATTTTTTAAGATAATTGCTGGTGGAAAACCACTTTTCATTAAAATTAAGTTGAGAAGCAATCTCGCCGTTCTGCCATTTCCATCAAAGAATGGATGAATCCAAACAAAACGGTGGTGGAAAATAGCAGATTTAATCAGAATATCAATATCGGAACTGTTTGCAAAGTACATCAACTCTTCTACGAATTCCTCAACTTTCAGTGCATTCGGTGGAACAAAATTTGCTCCAGAAATTCTAACACCTGAAGTTCTCAATTTTCCAGAAAAGTCCTTTTCTATTTTTTGTAGCACAAGATGATGGACACTTAAAACATCTAGTTTATTAAGAAGGTATTCATTTGAAGCAAGTGACTCTACAAATTCGATGGCTTCCTGATGATTCACCACTTCAAAATGCTCCCGAAGCGATTTTCCTTTAATCGTAAATCCATCTTCGATCACCATTTTTGTTTCTTGCAAAGTAAAGGTATTTCCTTCTATGCTGTTAGAATTATAAGTCCATTCTATGCTCAAACTGTCTTTTATGCTTTTCAAAACATAGGTTGGAATAGGACGTTTTTTATCCAGTTCATGTTTTTTCTCATGAATTCTTTCCAGTTGTTTTTCTAAACCTTCAAAGTAATATGGATAATCTTGCCATTTCATAACACAAATGTACAACTATATTTTTAATATCGTTTATTGTATTTTATATATATATCCGATGTTAGTGTTTTTTGAAGATTCTATATGATTCTAAATTTTTTCTCTTTCTTGCCATTTATAAAAAGCAACTGCGATATGAATTTCAAAGTAAGAATAATCTTCGCCCAGTTCCTCTTTTATAGCCTTTAAAGACGGAATAGTTTGAGTTTTTGCAAGAGAAATAATAGGATCTATTTTGTTGATATCCATTAATTCACTGGCTTTAATTGTTCCCACTTCTACGAAATTGGCAAGGTGATTTTGAATAGTATTCAAAGACAAATTTCTTATTTTTGCGATATCTTCTACACTGTTTCCATCTTTGTACATTTGGAAAGTTGTAGTATAAGTTCCCGCTTCGTATTTATTTGTTTTCTTTGGTGCCCGTTTTATTTTCGGGGTTTTTTCGGCAATCTTACTACTCAAATTATTTTTGTTGCAATAATCTGATATTATATTTAAAAATATTTCACCGTATTTTTCTATTTTAAAAGCTCCAAAACCGCTTATCTGTTCGAGTTCTTCTTTTGTGTTAGGAAGGTATGTTGCTAATTCCATTAAACTTGCATCAGAAAAAATAACGTAAGGCGGTACATTTTCTTGTTCGGCTTGTTGTCGTCTTAAAATTCTTAATTCATCAAATAATTCAAGGTTTGTATCAATTTCATTAATTGGATATGAAGTTTCCAGTTCTTCGACAGTTACTGCTTTGGCTAGTTCTTTTACTTTTTGAAGATGTACTGTTCTCTTGTTAAATAATACTTCGTTACTTGCTTCAGTTAGTTTTAATACAGAAAACTCTTCATTCGATTCACGCAGAAAATCATTAATTATTAATTGCTTTATTAAATTTTGCCAAAACGTTTTGTCGCCGTTTGTACCAATTCCATAAGTAGGCAAATTGCGCATATAATCTGTGATTTTCACGCCTTTTGAACCTCGAAGAAAATCGATAATTAAATTTTTTCCATAGCGTTCTTTCAATCGATAAACGGCGCTTAATAATTTTTGAGCATCTATCGTAGCGTCCCAATTTTCAAAATCACTCAGACAATAATCGCAAGAATTACAATTTCCAGGATGTGATTCTCCAAAATATTCCATCAAATATTGTCGTCTGCATTTTTGCATTTCGGCAAAGTCGGTCATTTGTTGCAATTTTCGAAGCATCAAACTCGATTGCTCCTCGTTTCCTTCGACCATTGCAAATTTTTTCAACTTCATCACATCGGCATTGGAGTAAAATAAAATCGCTTCACTCGGCAACCCATCTCTTCCGGCTCTTCCTGTTTCTTGATAATAACTTTCTATGTTTTTCGGAAGATCGGCGTGCATCACAAAACGGACATTGCTCTTATCGATTCCCATTCCAAATGCAATGGTAGCAACCATTACTCTAATTTTGTCTTTAATGAAATCGTCTTGAACCTGCGCTCTTTCTGCGGAAGAAATTCCTGCGTGATAAAATGCTGCGTTTACACCGTTTTCTTTTAAATTATTCGCCAAATCTTCCGTTCCTTTTCTTGACAAACAGTAGATAATTCCCGAATCATTTGGATGCTCATTGAGATATTGAACAATGTGATTGAGAACAGATTGTTTCGGCTGCACAAAATATTTAATATTGGCTCTGTCAAAAGATGAAATTAAAACAGTCGGCTTTTGAAGATTGAGTTGCTTAATGATGTCTTGTTTCGTAATTTCATCAGCACTTGCAGTTAAAGCAATAATTGGAGTTTGTGGAAATTGTTTTTTTAATCCATTTAAAAACAAATAATCCGGACGAAAATCGTGTCCCCAATGCGAAACACAATGCGCTTCATCGACTGCAAAAAGGGAAATATTAATTTCTTTTAGAAAGTTTAAAAACGAACCATTGTCTGCACTCAACTTTTCTGGTGCAACATATAAAAGTTTCAGTTTACCATTTTTTAATTGATGAAAAGTATCATTCTGCTCCAAAGGATTCATCGAAGAATTGAGGAAAGCCGCAGAAATTCCATTAACACGTAAAGCATCAACTTGGTCTTTCATTAATGCAATTAAGGGGGAAATAACAATTGCCGTTCCCTCCAAAACTAATGCTGGAACTTGGTAGCATAAAGATTTTCCACCGCCAGTTGGCATCAGTACAAACGTATCTTTTTTTGCAATTACATTTTCAACTGCACTCGCTTGGTTCAATCTGAAACTATCGTAACCAAAATATTGTTGAAGAATTTCTGTAGATTTTTCCATTGCTCAAAATTTGTGTTATGGTAAAATTAGTAAATTAAAGAGTAACATTATATCTGGATTAATTAAAAAAAGCCTCATCGTTTTTATAAACAATGAGACTTTTTATGTTGATTGTGAGATTTATATTGAGTTCGTTATCCTTTTAAATTCAATTTCAACTCCAATTCATTCAACTGCTCATCCGCAATAGAACTCGGCGCATCAATCATCACATCTCGTCCAGAATTATTTTTCGGGAAAGCGATATAATCTCTGATCACTTCATTACCATCAAGAATTGCGACCAAACGGTCAAAGCCTAATGCCAAACCAGCATGTGGCGGCGCTCCATATTGGAAGGCATTCATTAAGAATCCGAATTGTGCTTCCGCATCTTCTTTCGTAAATCCTAATAGATTAAACATTTTTGCCTGTAAATCTTTATCGAAAATTCTTACCGAACCACCACCAATTTCATTTCCGTTCAGAATTAAATCGTAAGCGTTTGCTCTAGCTTTTCCTGGATTGGTTTCTAATAAATGAACGTCTTCCGGTTTCGGTGAAGTAAACGGATGATGCATCGCATGGTAGCGATTCGTTTCTTCATCCCATTCTAACAATGGGAAATCTACGACCCAAAGTGGTGCGAATTCTTTTGGATTTCTTAATCCTAATCTGTTCCCCAATTCCATTCTTAAGGCGGAAAGTTGGGTTCTTACTTTATTTTCGTTTCCGGACATTAGGAAAATTAAATCTCCTGCTTTTGCGCCGAATTTTTCTGTGATTTTCTTTAAATCTTCTTCGTTGTAAAATTTATTTACGGAAGAAGTAACGGTGCCATCGTTTTGGAATTTGATCCAAATCATTCCGTTTGCGCCAACTTGTGGGCGTTTTACCCAATCGATCAATTCGTCGATTTGTTTTCTGGTATATTCTGCACAACCTTCAACATTGATTCCGACCACTAATTCGGCGTCGTCGAATATTTTGAAATCTTTTCCTTTTACCAATTCATTTACTTCCACGAATTCCATCCCGAATCTAATGTCCGGTTTGTCGTTTCCATATTTTTTCATCGCATCGGCGAAAGTCATTCTTGGGAACTTTCCATATTCTTTTCCAGCAATATCTTTCAATAAAGTCGCAGTCATTCCTTCGAAGATTTCCAGAACATCTTCCTGTTCTACAAATGCCATTTCACAATCGATCTGCGTGAATTCCGGTTGACGATCTGCTCTTAAATCTTCATCACGGAAACATTTTACGATTTGGAAATAACGATCTATTCCGCCAATCATCAATAATTGTTTGAAAGTTTGTGGCGATTGTGGCAATGCATAAAACTGTCCCGGATTCATACGGCTTGGAACCACGAAATCTCTCGCACCTTCGGGAGTCGATTTAATCAATACCGGAGTTTCTACTTCGATAAAATCTTGTTCGGATAAATAGTTTCTTACTTTCTGCGCCATTTTGTGACGGAAAATCAATTTGTCTTTTACCGGATTTCTTCGGATGTCTAAATATCTGTATTTCATACGAAGTTCTTCACCACCATCCGTTTGATCTTCAATGGTAAATGGTGGAACTTCTGATTGGTTTAAAATCATCAATTTCTCAACAAGGATTTCTATTTCTCCCGTTGGGATTTTGGGATTTTTACTCACTCTTTCAATCACTTTTCCTTCTACTTGAATCACGAATTCGCGTCCGAGTTTGTGAGCGTTTTCTAATAATTCAGCGGAAGAACGGTCTGCATCAAATACCAATTGCGTAATTCCGTAACGGTCGCGTAAATCGATCCACATCATAAATCCTTTGTCACGAATGGTTTGAACCCAGCCGGAAAGGGTTACGTTTTGATCAAGATTTTGGATGTTTAATTCTCCGTTGGTGTGCGTACGAAACATATTTTTAAGATATTAGATGTTAGACTTTAGATATTAGAAATGGTCTAAAATTTCAGGTGCAAAGATAAGTTTTTTGGATGAGTAGCGGAAGTGATTTTTCAGCTTTCCCTCGCGTGAGGGATTATCTCTACTTGTTATTTTAATGATGAATCGATGAATGTTTCACATTTGCGTCGGTATCCTTTTTTTTAGCGTCGGAAATGGAAGGGCAAAAAAAGATACAGCGGAAAGCCCGACCCAAGCCGCTGGAAATAATAAACATGTTTTTGTAAGCGTTGGAAAGGGACACGCCCAAAAACTTTATGATTTTTTAAGAAGTCTCTGACGGATTATTTTGCTAACTTTGGTAAAATCAATATCTTAAAAATTATTTAATTATGGGAAAAGGAGATAAAAAATCGAGAAAAGGAAAAATTATTGCAGGAAGTTATGGTATTAAAAGACCACGAAAAGCGAGTTCTGCATTAAATATCCCTGTTAAAGTATTAGATGAAAATGATAAAAAAGCTTCTAAAGAGAAAGTGAAAAAAGAAGTCGGTTCTCCGACAGAGAAAACAGAAAATGCGGAAGTAGATAAGAAGCCGAAAGCTGAAGCAAAACCGAAAACCGATAAAAAAGAGGACGCTAAATAGCGAAATCTCAATAGTAGATATAAAAAAAACCGGAGAATGATCTTCGGTTTTTTTATTGTTTTATAAGTGTAATTATTTCCTGTCAAAAAGACTTCCTAAAAGCCCGCCTAATCCACCTTGACCTTGCTGCTGATTACCGCCTAGAACGCTTTCCAGAATTCCTCCGAGTCCGCCGCCACCTGAACTTTGCGTTGCACCTCCCAAAACACTTCCTAAAATATCAGTAATAGGATTTGAGCCTCCTTGCGCTTGTTGTTGCTGAACTTGGCTGCTTGCGTTTCCTAAAATTCCGCCAAGTAAATCTCCTAAACCACCACCTGACGTAACGCCATTTGCCTGTTTTTCTCTACCGATAAATCCCATAATTACTGGAGCTAACATTGCTAAAATCGGTCCGATCTTATCCACTGAAATTCCTGTTTTTTGAGAAAGTTGATTTTCAACATCTGTTTTTTGACCGCCGAAAACGTGGTCGAGAATCGAGCCACCTTCCTGTTGTCTTGCTGCTGCCTGAGAAGGATCGTTTAAAATACTTCCGTCGTGATCTTTGTCAAGGGCATTATTCAGAGCATCTGCTTCTTGTGGATCGTCAGTTTTTTTTCTTAGATAAGAAATAACTAATGGTGCAGCTACGGCCAATAAAGCGATAACTTGTGTTTTGCTGATTCCGAATTTGCTTTCGGCATCTGTCGCAACTTGGTTTCCTGTGTTTCCTGTGATAAGGTCAATTAAACTCATATTTGTATGTTTTTATAAAAAAATAATAATTTTTTCACAATCAAAGTTATCAAAAATTGAACCTAATGCTTTTTCTAAAAACTTAAAAATTGTTAAACTCTAGTTTTTGAAAATAGGAACATTCGAACATGCTTCACCAAACATTAATGATTTTACAAGCGGTTTTAATTGTTCAACCAATTCGATATAGGCATTCTCGGGAATCGATTGATCGCTGCAGCCTTTTACCAAAACTCTTTTATCAATCAATTCTGAGAAGTCATAAGTCTGAACAGCATTGTGCATCAATAAAACTTCTAAATCTTCTCTGTTTCCGAAAACGATTTTTTTTGCAGTTTCGGTTAGTTTCGCAGTGATTAGAAAGTAGGCCCAAAGTGGCACAATCGCATCAGCAGAATTGTAAATATAAATGTAGCAATCTTTGTATTCATCAAGATTTATAGCTGCGATTTTTTCACGGAAATCCTTTTCTTTTAAAATCAATTCCTGGAAAAGGAAATCCTTCAAATCGATACCGATCCGTTTTCCTTTTGGTAGCAACTGAGCGAGATCGAAATTGACCAATCCGCTTTCGGCTATTTTATTTTTTATTTCTAAATCAGACATTTTTTTATTTTATCTTTGAACACAAATTTAAGTATAATTAATGATTTGATTTGAGCCGAAATCTCAAAATTCAAATTATAAATCCCGAATCTATTTTGAAATATTATATCATCGCTGGCGAAGCATCTGGAGATTTGCACGCTTCCAATTTAATGAAATCGATTCTAAAGAAAGATCCTCAAGCGGAATTTCGTTTTTGGGGTGGAGATTTAATGATGGCTGTGGCTGGATTTGAACCGGTGAAACATTACAAAGATTTAG
The DNA here is from genome assembly GCF_015191005.1 of Kaistella flava (ex Peng et al. 2021). NCBI lineage: Bacteria > Pseudomonadati > Bacteroidota > Flavobacteriia > Flavobacteriales > Weeksellaceae > Kaistella > Kaistella flava (ex Peng et al. 2021). Next base: position 3,239,231 of record NZ_CP040442.1, read on the forward strand.
CTTTTATGGGGTTTTTGGAAGTTGCTAAAAATTTGGTAACGATTCTAAAGAATATTAAAATTTGTAAACTAGATATTCAGCAATACCACCCTGATGTTTTGGTTTTGGTCGATTATCCTGGCTTCAATTTGAGGATTGCAGAGTTTGCTAAAAGTTTAGGAATTAAAGTCGTCTATTATATTTCACCGCAACTTTGGGCCTGGAAAGAAGGTCGTGTAGAGAAAATTAAAAAGTTCGTCGATGAAATGTTGGTGATTCTACCTTTCGAAAAAGATTTCTATAAAAAACATAATGTTGAGGCACATTTCGTGGGACATCCTTTATTAGATGCGATTTCCGATTTGCAAGAAATCAATATAGATCAATTTAAAAAAGATAATAATTTAAACGAAAAAGAAATTATCGCACTTTTGCCAGGTTCTCGTGAACAGGAAGTGACGAAAATGCTGGAGTTGATGCTTTCTGTTCGTCCTCATTTTAAAAATTATCAGTTTGTAATTGCCGGCGCGCCAAGTTTACCGAAATCATTTTATCAAAAATACGTGGATGAAAATGTTCATTTTGTTTCCAATAAAACTTATGATTTGTTAAGGAGTTCAAAAGCGGCGTTGGTAACTTCAGGAACTGCAACTTTAGAAACGGCTTTGCTCAATATTCCGGAAGTGGTTTGTTATAAAAGCAGCATGATTTCTTACGAGATCGGGAAGCGTGTTGTAAAAAACATTAAATATATTTCCTTGGTTAATTTAATAATGGATAAGGAAATCGTAACTGAACTTATTCAAAGTGATTTGAACACGAAAAGTTTAGTGGATGAATTATCAGCTATCTTGGAAGGAGAACAAAGGGATAAAATGTTACACAGTTTCAAACAACTTCGGGAAAAATTAGGCGGAAAAGGGGCGAGCGATGAAGCTGCATCTTTAATTGTTAAAGGGTGATTTGACTTGTGATTTTGTCAACGTAAGTTGATAATTTTACGAAAAAAGAAATTGCATAAAGAACCTTTACTTATTCTCTTCGTTTGTTTTGTACTTGGGGTTTTCTTGCAGGATTATCTTTTTTTGTCTAAAAAGATAATTTACGTTTTATTGATTTTTAGCTTTTTAACCTTGTTTTTTATCGTTGTTGTTAAAAATTTCTATTTCTATAAATTCCGTCCTGTATTATACGGATTCCTTGCGTTCACTGTAGGGGTTTTTATTCATTCTTTACATTCCCAAAAACCGGAACTTCCATTATTAAAAGGGAAGGAAACCATTACTTTTAAAATTACTAAAAAACTCAACTCTAACGAGAAAAACCGTCGGTATGAAATCGATGCTTGGAAAGATAATAGTCATTTTAAAAGTGTGCTCTCATTTCCGAAAACTGAAAATGAGTTGAATTATCAACATTATTATAAAGGAGAAGTTTACATTAATCAAATCGAAAAACCTTACAGTGATTTTCAGTTTGATTATGGGAAATACCTTTCCAGAAAAGGGATTTACTTTCAAAGCTATTTACCGAATTCTTTAAAGGTTGCAAAACGGGAAGATCTTTCTTTCGCTGAAAATATTAAACAGCGACGTTTAGAAACTTTAGCAAAAATTGATCACACTGATCTGAAGAAACGCAGCCGTGAATTTGCCAAAGGAATTATTCTCGCCGACCGCACAGAAATGGATCAGGAAACCGTTCGTGATTTTCGCGATTCTGGAATGATGCATATTCTCGCTATCTCGGGAACTCACATGGCAATTATTTTCGGCGTGATTCTGTTAGTGTTGAATTTTATTTTTCCGCCTAAATATCGAAGATATAAAATTGTCCTTGCGCTCATCTTAATTTGGTCGTTTGCTGTTTTTATTGATTTCGGTAATTCTGTCGTCAGAAGTTGTGTGATGATTTCTGCTTATTACACCTTTATATTATTACAAAGAAAAACAGATCTGCTTCATTCAATGGCGCTTGCGGGCTTTGTAATTTTATTTATAAACTCCAATCAGCTTTTTGAAGTTGGGTTTCAACTGAGTTTTGCGGCCGTTTTTGGGATCTATTGGTTTAATCAACCTATTTTAAAATATCTCCCGAAGGCAAAAAATAAGTTTCAGAATTTCATGTTGAATGTTTTGTCCATCAGCTTGTCTGCGCAACTTGGAACAATTCCTTTGGTGATTTATTATTTCCATCAGTATTCGGCGGTTTCAATTATTGCGAATTTGGTCATTATTCCGTTTGCTGAAATTGTGATTGTCTTTTCATTATTAATGGTGATTTTGATTTCATTGTCCATTAGTTTCAATTGGCTGAATTATATTTATGATGAACTCATTACATTTACTTTAAAGGTGATTCACTTTTTCGCCGACGCAGATTCTTTAATGCAAAGGATGATTCCGTTAACTTTATTAGAAGTGTTGCTTCTTTATCTTTTGTTTTATTTTCTACGATTTGCCATTCAAAAGTTCAGTATTAAAAATGTATCAAAGATTATTTACTTTTCCTTGATTTTTGTTTCCCTTCGATTAATGCTGAATTATCGAGCTGATCAATTAGATGAGGTTTTGGTTCATCCGTTTTTTAAGGAAAAAATCACGTCAGTAAAAAAGGGAAGTTCTGTTATATTCTATAGTTCAGAAAATTCAAATCAAGAAAAAATTAAGCAATATATTATTGAACCTTATCTTACTTCGAGAAGAACGAAAAAATATGCAGTTGAGGTAAGGCCAAAAGATATCTCTTCGGTTGAGCCTCAAAAACAAAAATAATTATGCGATAAAAGTGAATTTTTTGTTGTGTATTACACATCTTATTTAGAAAGATTACAAACTAAAATATTCTGACATTTCTCACGTGGATAACACTCAGCATTTTTCTAACTTTGTTGGAATTCAAATTTAAACATTAATTATGGCAGGATTAACAAGTTCTTCTATTGGAAGAAAGTACGCAATGGCATTATCTGCAATGTTTTTGCTCATTTTCCTAATTATGCACCTCTCGGTCAATTTACTATCAGTTTTTAGTCAAGATGCATTCAACTCCGCCTCGGAGTTTATGGGTTACAACCCTTTTATTCAATTTTTGATGCAGCCAATTCTTGGTTTCGCAGTAATTTTTCACTTTGTAATGGGCTTTATTCTTGAAATTAAGAATAATAATGCAAGACCAATTAAGTACGGAATGAATGATCGCGCGGCAAACTCTACTTGGATGTCTCGAAATATGCTTCTTTCAGGAGTAGTTGTTTTAGCATTTTTAGGATTACACATGTATGACTTTTGGTGGCATGAAATGGACTACAAATATGTTGTAGGAAGTGTTAGAGATGAAGCAAGATATTGGCCGGAACTTCATGCACAGTTCGGTAACATCGGAAGAGTAATTTTCTATGTAGTTGCATTTTTTTTACTGGGACTGCATTTAGCACACGGATTCCAGTCGTCTTTCCAGTCGATCGGTGCAAGACATCCGAAATATACACCGATGATTAAAGCTTTAGGAACTTGGTATTCAATCCTTATTCCAGCTGGCTTTATTTTAGTGGCCGTTTTTCATTACGTAACTCAATAAATTTTAAGTTTTATATCGACATTAAAATTTAAAATCTAAAATTTAAAATTTCTAAAAATGAGCAAATTAGATTCAAGAATTCCGGCTGGTCCTTTAGCGGACAAATGGAAAAATCATAAAGATCATATGAACTTGGTTTCGCCAAACAACCGTGATAAAATCGATATCATTGTTGTAGGAACAGGTTTGGCAGGTGGTTCAGCCGCAGCGACATTAGCAGAACAAGGATATAACGTAAAAGCATTTTGTTACCAGGATTCACCAAGAAGAGCGCACTCGATTGCTGCACAAGGTGGTATCAACGCTGCGAAGAATTATCAAGGTGACGGTGACTCGACTTACAGATTGTTTTACGATACTATTAAAGGAGGTGATTACCGTTCAAGAGAAGCAAACGTATACAGACTTGCGGAAGTTTCTGCAAGCATCATCGACCAATGTGTTGCACAAGGTGTACCTTTTGGAAGAGAATATGGGGGTCAGTTAGACAACCGTTCTTTTGGTGGAGTTCAGGTTAAAAGAACGTTCTACGCAAAAGGACAAACAGGACAACAGTTATTATTAGGAGCATATTCTGCTGTGAGCCGACAAATCGGTAAAGGTAGAATCAAAATGTATAACCGTCACGAAATGCTGGATTTAGTAATCGTTGATGGTAAAGCAAGAGGAATTATTGCAAGAAACTTAGTAACGGGAGAAATCGAAAGACATTCTGCTCACGCCGTAGTAATCGCTTCTGGTGGTTACGGAAATGTGTATTTCCTTTCTACCAATGCGATGGGATCTAACGTTTCTGCAGCTTGGAAAATTCATAAAAAAGGAGCGTATTTCGCAAATCCTTGTTATGTACAGATTCACCCAACATGTATTCCGGTACATGGAGTAGCACAATCGAAACTGACTTTGATGTCAGAATCATTGAGAAACTCAGGAAGAATCTGGGTCCCTAAAAACATTGAAGATGCAGTAGCAATTCGTGCAGGGAAATTGAAACCTGAAAATATTGCACCTGAAAATCGGGATTATTATTTAGAAAGAAGATATCCTGCATTTGGTAACTTGGTTCCAAGAGATGTTGCATCGAGAGCTGCAAAAGAAAGATGTGACGCAGGTTACGGAATTGAAAATAATGATACTCAAGAAGGTGTTTATTTAGATTTCTCTACTGAAATTCAGAAGAAAGGTAAAGAAGCAGCTATTGAAAAAAATATTCATAATCCTACTGAACAGCAGATTTATGACTTAGGAAAAGCTTGGATTGAAGAAAAATATGGTAACCTTTTCGTGATGTACGAAAAAATTACGGCAGACAATCCTTATGTTACTCCAATGAAGATTTATCCAGCGGTTCACTACACAATGGGTGGAGTTTGGGTTGATTATAACTTACAGTCAACAATCCCGGGTTGTTTCGTAATTGGTGAAGCAAATTTCTCTGATCACGGTGCAAACAGACTGGGTGCTTCTGCATTGATGCAAGGTTTGGCAGACGGATATTTCGTTCTTCCATACACGATCGCAGATTATCTGGCTGCTGATATTAGAACAGGAGAGATTCCTACAAATACTCCAGCTTTTGATACTGCTGAGAAAGGGATTCAGGATAAAGTGAACTTCTTCATGACGAATAACGGTAAACACAGTGTTGATTATTTCCATAAAAAACTGGGTCACATCATGTGGAACAAAGTTGGAATGGGAAGAACTCCTGAAGGTTTACAAGAAGCGATTAAAGAAATTGAAGAGGTAAGAAAAGAATTCTGGGCAGACGTAAGAGTTCCTGGAGACGCAAACGGAATGAACATGGAACTTGAAAAAGCTTTCAGAGTTGCAGATTTCTTGGAGTTAGGTCAGTTAATGGCTAAAGATGCTTTGGCCAGAGAAGAATCTTGTGGTGGACATTTCCGTTGGGATCACGCAACACCGGAAGGTGAAGCAGAGAGAGATGATGAGCATTTCAAATATGTTGCAGCTTGGGAATATCAGGGAGACGATATTAATCAGGAAACCATGCATAAGGAAGATCTGATTTATGAAAATATCGAAGTTAAAACAAGAAGTTATAAATAATCTCCAATAAAGTTAATAATATGAGTGCACAAAAAGGATTAAACCTGACTCTGAAAATTTGGAGACAGAAAAATAATAAAACAAAAGGACAGTTTGAGACTTACAAAATCTCTGACGTTTCTACGGATTCATCATTCCTGGAAATGTTGGATATGCTCAATGAGAACCTTGTCAACGAAGGTCAAGAGGCAATTGCTTTTGATCACGACTGTCGCGAAGGAATTTGTGGGATGTGTTCATTGTATATCAATGGGCGTCCACACGGACCTGACACAGGAATCACCACTTGCCAGTTGCACATGAGAATGTTTAAAGATGGTGAGACTATTCATATCGAACCTTGGAGAAGTGCTGCTTTCCCAATTATTAAAGATTTAGTGGTTGACAGAAGCGCTTTCGATAGAGTAATGGCAGCAGGAGGATTTATTTCAGTAAATACTTCTGGGAATACATTGGATGCCAACGCAATTTTAGTTCCGAAAGAAGATGCAGACAGCGCAATGGACGCAGCGGCTTGTATCGGTTGTGGAGCGTGTGTTGCAACTTGTAAAAACGGAGCAGCATCATTATTTGTTGGAGCTAAAGTTTCTCAGTTTGCTTTACTTCCACAAGGTAGAGTAGAAGCAAAACGAAGAGTTCTGAATATGGTGAAAGCCATGGATGAAGAAGGATTTGGTAACTGTTCAAATACAGGTGCTTGTGAAGTTGAATGTCCGAAAGGAATTTCTTTAGAAGTAATCGCAAGAATGAACAGAGAATACTTTACAGCTGGTGTAGATCAAGGTTAATATTATTTTAACAATCATAAAAAACTGCTTTCAGAAATGAAAGCAGTTTTTCTTTGTTAAACTTTCACAAATCTTGACATTAAATTTTTAATAACTCGGTGAAAACCTTATTTTTGCCGCAAATTAAAAACTCCGATAACTGAGGGTTTACCTATTTTAATTAAATAAAAGAAAAACAATAAAGATGAGTAAGTATTTTTTAATGCTATTAATTGCATTCGTTGCAATGTCATGTTCTAAGAAAGTTGAGGTTTCTGGTAATTTTGCTGGTGGATCACCTTTAGAAAGAATTGAATTTATAGAGGCTTCGGGTGTAGCAACACTTCCGTTGGTTAATATTGGAGTAGACAGCAAAGGAAGCTTTACTGGAACTTTCGATGCGCCAAAAGACGGAATGTACATCATGACTTATGCGGGGAAACAAGCAATGGTTTATTTAAAAGCAGGTCAGAAATTAAATATTTCAGGACAGGCAGATGCTTTCCCAGGTAAATTTACGGTGACTGGAGATGCCAAGAAAAACAATGATTTCATTCAAGAAGCATTAGCTCAGATTCAAGAGTATGCGGGAAAAATAAATGTTGGTGAATTGGTTTCTAAAGATGAAGCTACATTTTTAAAAGAAGTTGAAAAAATCAGAACTGATTTAGAAGGTCGTATCGATGCTGCTGCTAAAAAAACGTCTCCGGACAGCGATGCAGTTCAGTGGAAAAAAGATGAATTGAATGCAAGTGTTCTTGGATTGATGAGTCAGTACGAAATGAATCACGCACAAGCAACTGGAAAACCAGATTTCAAAGTTTCTAAAAACTTTACCGATGCTGAAGCGAAATTAGATAAAGACAAAGACAGAATGTTGAAAAATCAACCGATTTATAGAAATTATTTATTGGGGAAATTAAGTAAAGAATTCCAGGCTTATGCAGAAGCAAATAATAAAACTGGACAAGAAACTTCTTCCGTTTTGTTCTCTAATTTTTTAGATACGAAGAAAGAGATGTCTCAGTTAGAAAAGGATTATTTGTTAGCATTTGTAATGTCGAACAGTGATATCAATCCTTCAACAACTCCAGAAAACTCTGCGAAAATCACTAAACTGATTCAAGATAAAATTAAAGATCCAGTAATCAAAAAAGATTTAGAGCACATCCAGTTTGTACTTTCTGGTCCTAAAGTGGGCGAAGTGATTACTTCTGCAAAATTAGTAAAGGAAGACGGTAGCGCTTTTAAATTGACAGATAACAAAGATAAACCAGCAATGGTAATGTTTTACGCTTCTTGGAATCCTTATATTAGTGAGGCAACACTTCCTGTTTTAAAAGAAATTACCAACTTTTACAAAGCTAAAATGAATTTCATCTATGTGAATTTAGATGACACCAAAGATCAGTTTGCTAAAAGCAGTAAAGCAATGTTACTTGGATTTCCAGGAACTAACGTTTACGGTGAAGGCGGAATGAATTCTCAAATCGCTAAAGATTTAGGAATCTACGGTTTCAAACTTCCATCATTCATCGTTATTGACAAAGAAGGAAAAGTAGCCAGTAAATTCTTCTATAATTTAGGTGATCCAGAATTGGTAAATGTACTAGATAAAATGACCGGACTAAAAGCACCAGCTGCTCCAGAAGCAACACTGCAAAATGATTTGGTTCAGCCACCAATGGAAGCAGCTCCAGCGACAAAATAATAGCTGAGCTCTTTAAAATAATTAATCCTGCACTTTTTGTGTGGGATTTTTTTATCTTTCACAATAAAATTTAATAATGAAAAAAGAATTACTTCTTCCTAAAACTGTTTTGTACACTCTTATTTTAATAAATCTTGTATTTAATTTCGTTATAATTTTTTTCAAGATTCCAAGTTTAGATATTTCACTTGCAGCAGGAAAAGTTCTTATTTATATAGGTTTATTTTCTAGTTTTATTGCTTCTATGGTATTGATTGTCGATGTTTTTACCAATCATATTAATGGCAGATATCTTTGGACTTTAGCCTTTTTATTCTCTGGTGGTTTTATCGGTTTTTTCTATTTAAGGAGCCGTGATTATTATTTAAAATCGGGTAATTTGTAGAAACGAGTTATTATTTAATGATTTAGAGAACACACAACGGGTTAATTCCCGTTTTTTTTATTTTAAAACCTTACTTTTGCGTTCAGATTATTTATAATGAGAAAGAGAAAACAAAATATAATATTAGAAAATATAAAACTGGTTTCAGCTGGTTCAAAAGGTGTTGCTGTTGGAAGAACTGACGAAGGAAAAACCGTTCTGGTTTCTGGTGCAGTTCCTGGTGATATTGTAAACGCCCGAGTGAAAAAATCGAAATCGAATTATTACGAAGCAGAAATGATAGAGATTGTTGAAAGATCACCTTTCCGTGTGGAGCCAAAATGTATGCACTTCGGTGTTTGCGGTGGCTGCAAATGGCAGAATCTTTCGTATGACAAACAACTCGAATTTAAACAAGACGAAGTTTATAATCATATTAAAAGAATTGCAGGGATTGAAGATTTCGAAACGATGCCAATTCTTGGAAGCGACGAACAATATTTCTATCGTAATAAAATGGAATTTTCTTTTTCTAATGCACGTTGGTTAACCCAATATGAAATTAGTTCTGAAGAAAATTTCGGAAATCGTGATGCGTTAGGATTTCATATTCCTGGAATGTGGAGTAAGATTCTCGACTTGAAAGAATGTTTCCTACAAGAAGATCCATCAAATGCGATGAGATTGGCGATTAAAAAACATGCGGTAGAAAATGGTTTAGAATTTTTCGATGTTAAAGGGCAACAAGGATTTTTAAGAACCGTAATGTTCCGCCAGAATTCAAAAGGCGAATGGATGGTTTTGTTCCAGTTATTCCGTGAGGAGAAAGAGAATCAGCAGAAATTGTTCGACTTCATGTTAAGTCAATTCCCGCAGATTAAAACTTTACTTTTCTGTCATAATTCCAAACAGAACGATTCATTATATGATCAAGTAGTTAAGATCTATTCTGGCGATGGCTTTTTAATGGAAGAAATGGAAGGTTTGAAATTTAAAATAGGACCGAAATCATTTTTCCAGACGAATTATAAACAAGCTTTGAATTTATATGCAAAAACTTTAGAGTTTGCAGATTTAAAAGGAGATGAGGTTGTTTACGATTTATATACCGGAACCGGAACGATTGCGCAATATGTTGCCAGAAAAGCAAAACAGGTGATTGGGATTGAATCCGTTCAGGAATCAATTGATGCTGCAAAAGAACACGCAGAATTAAATGGTTTAACCAACTGTACTTTCTATTGCGGTGATATGAAAGAAATCTTTAATGATGAATTTATCGCACAACATCCGAAAGCAGATGTATTGATTACAGATCCACCAAGAGATGGAATGCATCAAAAAGTGGTAGAGCAAATTTTGAAAATCGCTCCCGAAAAAATCGTTTACGTAAGTTGTAATTCTGCAACCCAAGCCAGAGATTTAGCGTTGATGAAAGATCATTATAAATTGGTAAAAATATTACCAGTTGATATGTTCCCGCAAACACATCATGTTGAAAATATTGCTTTACTAATTAAAATATAAAGACTATTTTTATTTTTAATAAATAATTATGAAAGGATTAAAGAATTTTTTTGCATTAGTTCTAGTTGTCGGATTTGTTAATTCTGCGACAGCACAGGTAAAAGATACGTTGGTTACCAAATCAGATTCTGCTGGAATTGTTAAAGGTAAACCTGCAGCCAAAAAACCAGAAAAAATAAAACCTTATAAAGAGGTGATTACTGATAAGGCTATAACAGATTCGGGAGTGCTTTCCGTACATAAAGTTGAAGATAAATTTTATTTCGAAATACCGGATAATGTTTATGGAAAAGAATTTTTGTTGGTCAGCCGATTGACGAAAGCTGCAGCTGGAATGCGATCTGGTACAAGTGGATATGCAGGAGATCAGATTGCACAGAATGTCATTACTTTTGAAAAAGGGCCGCAGGATAAAATTTTCATTAAATCGATTTCCTTTGTAGATTACGCAAAAGATTCTACCTCAGAAATGTATAATTCTGTGATGCGGAATAATATGCAATCTATTGTAATGTCTTTTGATATTAAAGCTTTTGGGAAAGATAAAAAATCATCCGTTATCGATGTTACAGAAATGTTGAATGCTGATAACGAACTTGTTTCATTTGCTGCAACAGCTAAGAAAGGATATAAAGTTGGCAATTTCCAAAAAGATAATTCATATGTCAATTTTGTTAAATCTTTTCCGAATAATATTGAAATAAATACGACTAAAACTTTCGCAAGAACTTTAGGAGATGTGACGACCGCGCCAGGACAGGATAAACCTGTAGTGAGCGGAAACTATACGGTGGAAATTAATTCATCTCTTGTTTTATTGCCAAGAGATAAAATGCAGGCAAGATATTTTGATCCGCGAGTAGGTTATTTCGCTGTTGGATATACTGACTTTGACTTAGATCCCCAGGGAGTAAAAAGAGTTTCGCTTATTAAAAGATGGAGGTTAGAACCGAAACCGGAAGATCTTGAAAAATATAAAAGAGGCGAATTGGTAGAGCCGGCAAAACCTATTGTGTTTTATATCGATCCAGCAACTCCAAAGAAATGGGTTCCATTTTTAATGGCAGGTGTTAATGATTGGGCAAAAGCTTTTGAAAAAGCAGGATTTAAAAATGCTATTTATGCCAAAGTTCCAAATGCTAAAGATGAACCAGGCTGGAGTTTGGAAGATGCGAGATATTCAGCGATTGTATACAAACCTTCAGATGTTCCTAATGCTTCCGGACCTTCAATTTCAGATCCAAGAACTGGAGAAATTTTAGAAAGTCATATTAACTGGTATCATAATGTGATGCTTCTGCTTAGAAACTGGTATTTTGTACAGGCTTCACCCAATGATGCGCGTGCCCGTAAAATGGATTTTGATGATGCATTAATGGGTCAGCTTATCCGTTTCGTTTCGTCTCATGAAGTAGGACATACTTTAGGATTAAGACATAATTTCGGTTCAAGTTCGACTGTGCCTGTTGAAAATCTTCGTGATAAAAAGTGGGTTGAAAAAAATGGACATACTCCATCGATCATGGATTACGCAAGATTTAATTATGTAGCTCAACCAGAAGATAAAATTGGAGAAAGCGGAATAATGCCAAGAATCGGAGATTATGATAATTGGGCTATCGATTGGGGTTATAGAAGATTTTATCAGTACAATTCGCCTGACAAAGAAAAACAGCATCTTAACAAATGGGTGATGACTAAACTAAAAGATAATCGTCTTTGGTTTGGAACAGAAAGTAATCCGTACGATCCACGTTCTCAAAGTGAGCAAGTTGGAGACGATGCAATGATTGCTTCCAATTACGGTATTAAAAACTTAAAGCGCGTTGTAGATAATTTACAGGACTGGACTAAAAAACCAAATGAAGATTTTTCTAACCTTTCTACAATGTATGATCAAGTAACGGGACAATTTGCAAGATATTTAGGACATGTTTCAAAATATATTGGTGGTCAAATGGAAACTCCTAAAACTGCTGAACAAAGTGGTTCTGTGTACGAAGTTGTTTCTAAAGCAGAGCAAAAGCGTGCCTTAGCATTTTTAAATGAAAACATTTTTTTTACGCCTGAATGGTTGCTTAAAAAAGAAGTTTTTCAGAATACAGGGAAAGCTCAGGTAGCAGTTGTGGAGAATTTACAAAACACCGTTTTAAATAGAATTTTGGCCAGCAACGTTTTACAGATGATGTATCAGAATCAGGTGATGGATAAAGATGCTTATCAACTTGTTGACTATATGAATGATTTAAAAGGTTATATTTTCACGAATTCTAATGTAGATCTTTACCGCAGAAATTTGCAGCGCAATTATGTGGGATCATTAATTAGTCTTTTAAATACGAGACCAGCGTCTTTTTCCAGAGGGTCAGGTGGTGTAATGGTTTCTGAAAATTCCGACGTTTCTGCGATTGTGCGAGGAACTTTGAAAACGGTTAAAGAAGAACTTTTGGCAAAAAATGATTCTGATTTAATTAATAAATACCATTATAACGATTTAGTTTATAGAATTGATAAGGCTTTAGATCCAAAATAATGAAAATTAAAGTACTCTTATTGTTATTCATTTTTCTGTTTCTGAGCTCATGTGGCTCAGATGATGATATCTGTATTGGTGGTGAAGCAACCCCACGAATGAAGATTAAATTCAAGACTAAATCTAGCGGAAAAATGAAAACAATGGATTCTCTTTTCATTGCGGTAGATTATGGAGCGGGCCCAGTCGCTGTTTTTGGTAGTGTTGTAAAAACCGATTCTGTTTTGATTCCGTTGCGTGTTGATGAAACTCCTTTTACAAAAATGTATGTGGGAACTTCCAGGAAGACGGTCAATTCAGAAATTAAAATAAATTATACGACGACCTCGGAATATGTTTCGCCAGCGTGTGGAATTAAGAAATTATATCAAAATGTAAACTCCGTGCTCGAAGTTCCCAATGCGGTTTTAGGAGTTGAACAAAATCAAACACAAATCATTGATGAAGACAAAACGCATCTTTACCTTCTTTTTTAGTTTTCTTTTGGTAATTGCTTTTGCTCAGAAAAAGCAAGATTCTCTAAAAGTAAAATGGAAATATGAACCTAATTTTTTAGTAGGGTTCGATGTTTTGAATGCAGGAATTGGTGCTTTTTCAGATCGAAAACTGTTCCAGGGTTTTGTCTCTTCTAAGGTTAAAGATAATTGGTTTGCCATTGTAGATGCTGGTTTTGAAAATAATATTTATCAAAAAAATGGATATGATGCTTCTGTCAGTGGACCATTTCTAAAGTTAGGAGCACTTTATATGATGGCGCACGATCAAGAAAATCCGATGAATGGTTTTTTTGTCGGAGGTAAAGTTGCTGGCTCTTTTTATAATCAAGAATATAAAGCAGTTCCAATTCGGGGATTTGGTGGAAGTGATATTTCGCAAGCATTCCCACAATCTAATCAAAGTTCTTATTGGATGGAAATTAATATTGGAGGAAGAGTACAGCTATTTGAATCTCCATTTTATATTGAGGCAACTGCTCAACCGAAATATTTAGTATTTTCCACAACACAAGATGAAATTAAGCCGATGATTGTCCCGGGATTTGGAAAAAGCTCAGCCAAATTCAATATAGGTTTTTCCTGGAATATTGCTTATTCGTTCTAAAGAGAAAGTACTTGTTGGTAATTTTTTATCAATATTTTTCACCTAATTATTTTCTTTATTGTTTTTACTGTATTTGGTTTTCATCACAAAAACGTCTAAATCCATAATGATTTATTAATTTCAACTTGTGATAAATAAAGAATCTTTGATGAATGTGATGTAATTGTATTAATATTATTTTGACACCCCACAAAAAAAAATTACTTTTGGCTAATGTTATTTAATTAATAAATTAGTCTTATGAAGAAAATTTTTACTTCTTTGGTTCTTGGATTGATTGGTACGACTGCCATTGCACAATGGAGTCCTACTTCAATGCAGGGAGAGAGAATCCGTACAACATCTAATGTTAAGAGCTACTATTCGCTAGATCTTACGATGATGAGATCAAAACTTGCTACTGCGCATGAGACAGGTAAGAGTGCAAAACCAGTAGAGATTAAATTACCTACACTTGATGGTAAAGTTGAAAGATTTGCAGTGTACAGCTCGCCTGTTGTTGCGAAGTCATTGGAAGACCGTTATCAATTGGGTTCTTATGTTGGAGTTGGGATTGATGATCCTACTGCTTATGTAAGATTCAGTGTTTCGCCAAACGATTTCCAGTCAATGATGCTCAGAAAAGGGGTTTATGAATTCATTGAGCCACAAAATACTTCTAAATCAGTTTATGGTGTTCACCCGAAAACCAATAAATCCGACGATAATAAAGCATTCTTTTGTTCAACCAACGAGGAGCCTTTAACAAAAAAGCAAATGGATCAACTCTACAAAGATGGTAGCGGTTTTTCAAATAATGCTTATGATTTTAAAAAATCTTCTGACAAGAAATACAGAACTATGCGTCTTGCAATGTCTGTTACTGGGGAGTATACCAATTACTTTGGTGGTGTTGAAGGCGCAATTACAGCTATTAATGCTACAATGACCCGTTCGAACTTTGTTTTTGAAAAAGATTTCGGTCTTCACTTAATTCTTCAAGATTTTCCTGAGTTAATTTATACCGATCCGGCGACAGATCCATATTCACCAGCTGCTTCTGGTTCAGGTGGAGCATGGAATTTGGAACTTCAAAAAACATTAACTAACGTTATTGGAAATGATGCCTATGATATTGGTCACTTATTCGGAGCTACCGGAGGAGGAGGAAACGCAGGGTGTATTGGTTGCGTTTGTGTGAATCCTGCAAGTGCATCAACAAAAGCAAAAGGGTCAGGATTTACTTCTCCTGCTGATGGAAAACCATTTGGAGATAATTTTGACGTCGATTATGTTGCTCACGAAATGGGTCACCAATTAGGTGCAAATCATACCTTCTCTATGAGTACTGAAGGTACTGGTCAGAATGTAGAGCCAGGATCTGGATCTACTATTATGGGTTACGCAGGGATTACGGGAGCTACAGATGTTCAGCCGCATTCTGATGCTTATTTCCATATTAATTCTATTATTCAGGTTCAAAATAACTTGATTTCTAAAACATGTGATATCGAAACTCCAATCGATAATAATCCACCAGTGATTACTCCAATGCCAGACGTTACTATTCCTAAAGGAACTGCGTTTGTATTGACAGCGCAGGCAACTGATGCAGAAAATAATCCTTTGAACTATACTTGGGAAGAGGTTGATAATGCAACAGCAGCTATTACTAAAACTAATTTAGGAACTACAACTAATGGTGCAAGTTTTAGATCAATTATGGGAACCGCAAGTCCTACAAGATTCTTTCCTAAGTTAGAAACTGTAATGGCAGGAACTTTAAGCAACCCTAATGGTTGGGAAGCGGTATCATCTGTAGCTAGGGTTTCTAATTTTAGAGTTACCGTTAGAGATAATAATCCAGATGTTGCTCAGCAGCAAACTCAACAGGCACTTCAGAAAGTAACTGTTAATGCAAACGGTCCATTTAAAATTACAAGTAGTAAAGTTTATAATAATGCAGCTGGTCCTTTGACTTGGGATGTGGTAGGAACTAACGCTGCTCCATTTAATGTTTCAGATGTAAAAGTTGATTATACAACTGACAATGGTTTAACATGGACTGTTTTATCGGAATCTACACCAAATGATGGATCTGAAGATTTCAGTTTTGCATCATTTGCTACAAATACTGCATTAAAAGTAAGAATTTCTGCAATCGGAAATGTATTCTATGCAGTTGCTCCAGTTACAGTATCTGCGATTGTTCCATGTGATGGGACTGCTCCTGCAGGTCTTGCTGTTTCTACAGTTACAAATGCTACGGCAAATTTAAACTGGGATCCTATTGCAGGCGCAACTTATAAAGTAAGATACAAAAAAGTAGCAGATGCTACTTGGTCCGAAGCTGCTTCAACAACAACGACTTATGCAATCATCGGATTAACTGAGGGTACTGCTTATGAAGCTCAGGTTGCTGGTGTCTGTTCAGGTAATCCAGGTTTATACTCTGCATCTGTTAACTTCACTACGACTGTTCCATCATATTGTGCAGCAGGTGCAACTTCTACTAGTTTTGAAAAAATCAATAATATAACATTTGCGAACATTAATAATAGTTCAACTGGAACTGCAGGATATGAAGATTTCACCGCAGTATCTGGAAATGTAACCAAAGGAACTACTTATACTTTTACAGCAACTTCTAATTCGTCGTATGCGACTGATGAAATAAGAGTTTGGATTGATTTTAACGGAGATAAAGATTTTGATGATGAAGGAGAATTCGTGTTGCAAAGTGATTTACATAAATCTCCATGGACAGGATCAATTACTATTCCTGAAGATGCGAAAAGTGGTCCAACTCGTATGAGAGTAAGATTACAAGATAGCTCTTATAATCCTAATAATGGCCCTTGTGGAAATTCTCAATACGGTCAGGTTGAAGATTATACTATAGAAATTAATGGTCTTGCAGTTGGCGAAAGTGGAAATAAAGTGAATGTTCAAGTGTATCCGAATCCGGCTACCGATGTTCTAAATATTTCTAAAGTAAACGACAAAGCAGGTTTCATTATTTATAATATGGCAGGTCAAGCTGTAAATAAAGGTAAAATTGTCAATGGTAAAGTACAGGTTTCTCAATTGCAGAAAGGGGTATATATTATTGCAGTAGATAACGATGGTGAGTTAACCAAAGTGAAATTTATCAAAAAATAATACTTCATTTTTTTTACTATAATCCCTGGGAATTTCCCGGGGATTTTTTGTTTGTATCAAGTAAAGCTTAAAATTAATATCAATTAACATTTATTTGGAGCATTTAACCAAACTTTAACCAAGATTTAGAATCCAAATTGGAGTTATTAGTTAAAAATTCATTTATTTTGCGCACTGTATGAGGAAGCTTTTTTTACTGCTCACTTTTTTTATTTTAATTAAAGTTCAGTCCCAGTTTTTTTCCGGTGAAATTTTAATTAGAGATAAATCGGTGTATTATCTTAATCAAGTATATGTCACCAATATTACTGCTCATAATACGGTTCATACCGACTACTTTGGCACGTTCAAAATCGCTGCAAAACCAGGAGATATAATTCGTTTTACCTCTATTGTTACCGATCGTACCGATGTAAAGGTGACGGCCGAACAACTGCAGTCCAGCAAAAATTTTGTCGAATTAAAAATCGCCTATTACGATATTCAGGAAGTAGTGATTAATAAATTCAAACCTACCGGAAATCTTAGAAAAGATGTAAGTTCTCTAAAAACGGGAGAAAAAGCTTATGCTTTACAAAAAATGATTGGACTTCCTTCGCCAGTTGGAGATGGAACTTCACCGATATTGCCAGTTGCTGGATTCAGCGGTGGTGGACTTACTTTTAACTTAGAAAGTATTTATGACATCTTTTCTGGAGAGCGTAAAAAGCAGGAGCGTGCACAACAATATGAAAGAATGGATGTTGCGGTTACCAATATTAAAAACTATTACGGTGAAGCTTACTTTGCTAATTTGAAAATACCTGCAAATCTAATTGACAATTTCCTGCAATTTGTATATTCTTCAGATGATCTTTATCCTTTTGTAAAGGCTAATAATTATGAAGTGATTGCCATTTACATCGATAAATATTTGCCCATCTATCAGCGAAGATTAAAAAACTCGAACTTAATGAACGAAATTAGATAGCATTAAACTACCTTGCAAATGTTTGTTATTTATTTTTTATATTTGACAAATAATTCTTTCTGCATATTATATAGGAATGTATAATTTAGAGAGATAGCTTAGAAGAAGCTGATTTTCTGTTAATGCCTAATTTTGAATCCCTTTATGTTTCAACTAAAAAACGTCCTTTTCATTCTTTGTATTTCACTATGCAGTACTCAAATCTATGCCCAGCAAAAAAGCAAAGATTTTAGCAAAATCATGCAGAGTACGAGTATCTATGAAATTGATGCGTATTTAAAAGTAGCACATCCTGATGATCCTAGAAGATCAGTACTCAAGCCTCGATTGATTGAGATGCTTAAAGAGTACATTAGAACCGCTCATCCTGCAGATTCCAGAGTTGCTGAATTTCAGCAAAAAATTGCACTTTTAAGAACAAAGCCTTCAACCAGAATTAGTTATGACGAAATGTCAGAAATTATAAGACAGAAACAGATTGCTAAGTATAAGGAGGAACTTAATAACAGCAGTGGTTTTGGATCCGTACAAGGCGGTTCCGGACAACAGTCGGCAGATGGTGGGTCGTTTGCAGGAAGTTCCACTATAGCGACCTTAGATGCAGTGGAGCAAGGTGAATTTACGACATTGATGTCGATCTCTCCTGCTGAGCATAAAAGTAAAACGGTACAAATTCTGAATTCACTATTCGATAATGATCCTACCAGTAAAGAAAGTATTGTATTAATCGAGAATAAGTCCGATTGCAATATGATTGTTAGAATAGATGGACCTGATAATTTTAAATACCGACTTGCGGTTCCATCTCATGGTGAAAATTCTATCGTAGTACAAAAAGGCGATTATCTATTTACAAGTAAAATTTGTGGGGCACAATATGCAGCACAAAAAACAGTACAGCAAGCCACGATGGTTTCTTTGGATAACACCAGCAAATAATTCGAATTTATTTATTTAATTTAAAATAGAAAAGCATAATAATTAATTTAATTATTAGCTTTTTCAAATTTCCTATGGGCAAAAATAAGCAAGCAAGATTTGACGAAAATAAAATTCTTCCAAACGTTTTTCAACCAACAAGAGCACAAGCGCTGGAAGGTTTTAACTTGAAAGGCAAGTGGCGAAGCGAAGTATTTAAAAATAATAATCCAATCGTTTTAGAATTGGGTTGTGGTAAAGGAGAGTATTCTGTAGGTTTAGCAAAAGCTTTTCCAGATAAAAATTTTATTGGTATCGATATTAAAGGTGCTAGATTTTGGTTCGGTGCGAAAGATGCCATCAACAATAATTTAAATAATGTTGCGTTTCTAAGAACACAGATTGAGTTAATTAACCATTTTTTTGATGAAGATGAGGTTGATGAAATCTGGATTACCTTCCCAGATCCACAAATTAAATACAGACGTACCAAGCATAGAATGACCCATCCGGATTTTT
The DNA here is from genome assembly GCF_015191005.1 of Kaistella flava (ex Peng et al. 2021). Lineage (NCBI taxonomy): Bacteria > Pseudomonadati > Bacteroidota > Flavobacteriia > Flavobacteriales > Weeksellaceae > Kaistella > Kaistella flava (ex Peng et al. 2021). The sequence continues at coordinate 3,258,410 of NZ_CP040442.1, forward strand.
TAGAACGCTACAAGAAAATTTTAAAGAAAGACGGTATCATGCATCTTAAAACTGACTCAGAGTTTTTGCATGGATATACTTTAGGCCTTCTTCAAGGTTTAGGTCATGAAATTATGTTCGCGAATCATGATATTTATGGTGCTCCAGAGTTTGATCCGGAGACCCCTTTATTAAGAGAAATCAAAACTTATTATGAAGGTTTATTTGAGGCAAAAGGAAAAACGATCACTTACATTAAATTTAGAATCACTTAATCTCCTGTGAAATTTATGAAGAAAACGGTTTTTGTAGTTTCGATATTATTAACAAGTATTTCAATTTCTGCCCAGAAAAAATATAGTAATATCCTAAATAGTACCAATATCAACGAAATAGAAAGTTTCGTAAAAGAGGCGAATCCCAATGATTCCAGAATAGTGATATTGAAACGAAAAATAGTTATTCTTAAGGGCGATAAATCAATAAATAACAGCAGATCTACAAATACAGCAATTAAAGCTGTTCCGGTAAATCCTACGAGTTATTATGCAAAAACAGTAAAGTTATCAGGGAATAAACCATCAGGTTCTGTTAATAGAACTGGCAGCGAAGAACAGGAATTTCGAAAGCTGATTTCCGAGACATCCGCAACGCACAAGGAGAAGACCGTGAAATTATTAAATCAACTTTTTGATAATGATATTTCTAATGAGCAGGCCATTCTTTTAATTAAAAATACGGGTGACTGTAATATGATTGTAAGGATTCAAGGAAAAGAATTTTATAATCTTGCAGTTCCTGCGCATGGTGAGAATTTTTTAACAGTAAAAAAAGGAGATTACCAATTATCTGGTAATATGTGTGAAGCAACATATAATTCAACCAAGAGCATTGGCAAGAATATGCTTGTCACGCTAAATAAGACATCTAACACATCTTATGGCGAAAAGATGGGTTCTAATACAGATGGAGTTTCTAATTAAGCTGTAAGTGGAGGAGCTGTCTCAAATCTTGCGGAAGAAAATGATAAGACGATAGTTGAGAAAAATTCTAATAATTAGACTCTTAATAAGAAGCACTAAAATTTTCGCTTCTTCCAAAACCCGTCCCGCTGTCCGCTGTATCCCGCCAAGGCGCTAATCTTTATACACATCTTTTTGCCGGTAACTGAGGATTTAAATCTCTGTAAATCAAGTGATTAAGCTTGTTTTTCACCTTGTTGTTTCGTATCTTTAAGGATGCAAAACACCTGTTGTTCAGCCATTTACACTGTAAAAGTACCCGATGTTCGAATCCAAAAAAGAATTGAATTCTCCATGAATAAAATGTTAACTTTAGGCAGTTCGATTGTGAATCGATTGTCGAGTTTACACACAGAAAAAATCGGATTTTATAGAATGCTTTCAAATACACGATTTTCACATGACGACCTTTTAGAAGGGTCATTTAAACTTTGCTTGTCCAATATGGATACCGACCATGTTTTGGCTATTCAGGATACTACAGAGTTTAATTATGGGGGATTGAAGTCTAAATTAGGACCTGATGATCCTGACATTGGACCAACAGGTTCATCTAAGATTGCTGGCTTTTTTTGTCACCCAATGCTTATTGTAAACCCGATTTTAAACTCGCTAATTGGTTTTTCATCAGTTCAGATTTATAATCGTACTTGGGGACAACCAGATAAAAAAGAACGAAAGTACAACCAGATAGATATTGAAGAAAAGGAATCCTATCGATGGATTAAGTCCTCTATTGAAACAAAAGAATTACTCCCTGAGAATGTTAAAGTTACTATTATTGGAGATCGCGAGAATGATATTTATGAAGACTTTGATCGGGTTCCCGATGAAAGAACCAATCTGCTAATTCGCTCTAGATGTGATAGAAACATAGTTGGAGAACATAAAAAGCTCTACAATTTACTTGATAACACTATTGTTGCAGGAAGTGTGGAAGTTGAGATTACCGGACAAAAGAATCGAAAAAAACGAACAGCTTTAATAGATGTGAAATTTACAAAAGCTAAAATTTGTGCACCAACCAGATTAAACGTTTCTCAAAAAAATATTGAAATTTATGTAATTGAAGCAACTGAAAATCCATCAACGATTCCGACCAATGAAGTTGGGATTTCTTGGAAGTTACTAACGACACATAAAATTGAGAATTTAGAAAAAGCCATCGAATGCATTAATTGGTATAAGAAACGTTGGTTAATCGAGGAACTTTTTAGAGTTATTAAAACGAAAGGATTTGAAATCGAATCAAGTCAGCTTGGAGATGGTTTTAAACTCAAAAAATTACTTGCCATGACATTAGAAGTTGCTCTGCAAGTTATGCGTCTAAAGCTATCATTAAATGAAGTGAATCAAAAACAAGACAATCTATTTAATAGCAATGAAATCAAGTTTTTAGAGAAAGTGAATAGAAAAATAGAAGGGCAAACTCAAAAACAAAAAAATCCATACAACGAACAAACGCTAGCTTGGATCACGTGGATAATTGCTCGTATCGGTGGTTGGACAGGATACAAATCGCAAGGTCCTCCAGGTTATATAACAATAAAAAATGGGTTAGATAGATATCACCAACAATATGAAGGTTTTTTAATGTTTTCTGATGATTAGGATTTGTGTATAAAGATTAGGCCAAGGCGGGGATGCCGCTCCCATCGGGGCTATAACTTCAGTTGTTTCTTCTTACCACAGAAAAATCTATATTTTCAGTAATACAGAAATCACTTTAATCAGTCTAAAGCTATAATATAAATAGATTCATACTGTAATGAATCGTAGGTTTTTATTAAATAATTCCAAAGCCTTACGATTGATCCTAAGAGGATTGAAATAAATTTTACCAAGACATAAAAAAAGGTTCAGAAAATTAATTCTGAACCTTTTTTTATGGTAAGATAAGATCTTATTCTGCAGCAGAATCGAAATCTACATCAGCATCAGCTGAAGCTTTTTCTCCTTCTTCTTTAGATTTTTCTTTATCTGCTTTTCTTTGAGACAAACCGTCTTTGATAGAAGATGAAACAATGCTCAAGATCATATCAATAGATTTAGATGCATCATCATTTCCAGGAATCACGTATTCCACTTTTCTTGGATCAGAGTTAGTATCTACGATTGCGAAAATTGGAATTCCCAATTTTTTAGCCTCAGTAATAGCAATGTGTTCTTTCATAATATCAACAACAAAAAGTGCTGATGGAAGACGAACCATGTCAGAAATTGAACCTAAATTTTTCTCCAAGTTAGCTCTTTGACGATCAACTTGTAGTCTTTCTTTTTTAGATAAAGTTTCGAAAGTACCATCTTTCTTCATTTTATCAATGTGGTTCATTTTCTTAACCGCTTTACGGATGGTAACAAAGTTTGTTAACATTCCTCCAGGCCATCTTTCAGTAATATAAGGCATGTTAAGTTCAGCTGCATATTTTGCTACAACTTCTTTCGCTTGCTTTTTAGTAGCAACGAAAAGAACTTTTTTACCTGCAGAAGTGATTTTTTCTAAAGCTAAACAAGCTTCGTCCAATTTCACAGCTGTTTTATGTAAGTCTACGATGTGAATACCGTTTTTCTCCATAAAAATGTATGGAGCCATATTTGGATTCCACTTTCTGGTCATGTGACCAAAGTGTACTCCTGCCTCTAAAAGGTCTTTAACATTTGCTTTTGCCATGTCTCTTTTTTGTTTTTAGTTTACGTTCCGCATTTGTGCAATCAACAATTTCTTTGATGGGAGAAATGTTTGGGTGCTAAACTAACGGGGCATTTTTGATTAGATAATAAATACGAGATAAAAAATCTCCAACTTGATCTCCAGTCGTTTTCTGTTTCCAGATTAACGTTTCGAGAATTGGAATTTCTTTCTTGCTTTTTTCTGACCTGGTTTTTTTCTTTCCACCATTCTTGCATCTCTAGTAAGCAATCCGTGTGGTTTTAGAAGCAATCTGTGTTCTTCATTAATTTCGCACAATGCTCTAGAAATAGCTAGTCTGATAGCTTCAGCCTGACCTGTAATTCCACCACCGAAAACATTTACAGTTACGTCATATTGCGCTACTGTTTCTGTTAACAAAAATGGTTGATTCACTTTGTAAACTAAAACGTCAGTTCCGAAGTATTCCTTAGAATCCTTTTTGTTTATTGTGATAACACCAGAACCTGGTCTCACATAAACTCTTGCAACAGAAGTTTTTCTTCTTCCAATTTTATGAACTATTGACATATTAATTATTTGAATTCGTTAATATTAATTACTTTTGGCGTCTGAGCTTCATGTTTGTGGTCAGTTCCTTCATATAAATAAAGGTTCTTAAACAATTGAGATCCTAATCTAGTTTTTGGAAGCATACCTTTTACAGATTTTTCCAATACTTTCAAAGAGTCTTTCTTTTGAAGTTCGAGCGCAGTCATTGACTTTTGACCACCTGGATAACCAGTATGCCAAATGTAAGTTTTGTCAGCCCACTTGTTTCCGGAAAGGGTCACTTTCCCTGCATTCAAAACGATTACATTATCTCCGCAATCTGCGTGAGGTGTAAAATTCGTTTTGTGCTTACCTCTCAAAATCTTTGCAACCTTAGAAGCTAATCTTCCTAAAGGTTGTCCTTCAGCGTCTACCACAACCCATTCTTTATTTGCAGTAGCTTTGTTAGCTGAAACGGTTTTGTAACTTAATGTATTCACACTTTTTTCGTTTACGATTAAACATAATTTTCCCCAAAACGGGTGTGCAAAGGTAGCGATTTTTTTTCTATATGGAAATATTTTCTTGAAATTTTTGCCAAGCATTTGAAATTCATTATTTTATTAAGAATTTCTACAGTCGTTTTTATACTAAATGTTTTGATATTATTGATTAATAGACCGTAAAAAGCTACTTGTTTTGATGTAGTAAAGCTTTTTATGCTTTTTTAAGAATCTTTAACAAATATATTCATAGTTTTGAATTTCTAAAAAAAAATATGAAAATATTCTATTTGTTTATAATGTTATGCGCTATTATTTCGTGTTCTGATAGAGAAGAAATTCCTAGTAAAGGAAATAATCAACCTCCGTCTCAAGTAAAATTTAAAATTGAGAACATTTCTCATGATTCTGCATTTATATCTTGGGAAAAAGCATCAGATCCCGAAGGTGATGAAGTGAAATATACGATTGAACTAGACGGGAAAATAATCGTTGAAAATTCAACGGATATAAATTGTCATTTGAAGAATTTAGAAGAACTAAAAAGCTATAGTGGGAAGATTATTGTAACTGATAGTCATAAAAACATTACGGTTACCACATTTTCTTTCCAAACTAAAAAGTATTATCTAACCTTTGTTAAGGATTACATTTTACCTGGCATTGAACGCACTTTTTGCTTTGAGCAAAAAATTCTTAAACTTTCAGACGGTAGTTATCTGGTCGGTGGACACGTATATTTACATGAAGGCTTTTCTGTTTTTTTAATGAAAGTTGATTATGAAGGTAACGAAATATGGAAAAAAAATTATGATATCCAGGGAGAAAGTTCTCCGGAGACTTTTAAGATGAAAGAAAGTAAAGGAGAAATTATTCTTACTGCTTGTTATACTGTTGCGAAACTTGACTTGAATGGTAATTTAAAATGGAAAAACAGAATAAGTACTTATGACAATGGTTATGGTGATTCTACAATCAATGCTTTCGTAATAGATTCCGAGGATAATATTTATGCAGTGGGCACATTAGCTGACCGCACTAATGAAGTCAGTGAAAAAGGAATTGTCACTAAACTAACAAAAGATGGTGTGAAGATTTGGGAGAAACAATATTTGTCCGGTATTACGGAAACTGGTGAAAACTCAGAATATCTTAGGTTTGTCGATGCTGATATACAAGATAATCAACTTGTAATTTTTGGCGATATCGACATTTCCGGTCGCGATGTTAGTTCCAATATGGTAAGGCATGTTTTTTATTTGTTGAAAGCAGATACAGAAGGTCGTCCTATTTCTGAAAAGACATTTTACAATAATGAGATAAACCTATCACATCAACTAATCAAAAGAAAAAATGGTAATTATCTACTAAGCAGTGGTAAAAAGATAATAGAAATTGATAAATCAGGCCAAGAGTTATGGGCAAAGACAATTTATAACAGCTATTTCGCTCCTTATAATATCTTTTTCTCTGTTTCTGAAACTTCAGCTGGCAATATTTTATTTGTTGGAAAAGAAAGTAGTACTTCTTTTTATTTTCTAACCGACTCTAACGGAAATACCATTTGGAAGAAATACTATAACGCATCTCTTGATTACACTTCGGTTATGGATGCAGTAATTGAAAATGATCAAGGTTTTCGCCTAACACTGGTTTGTGGAAATAATTCTGGTGAAAAAATTATGATAATAAAAACCGATCCGGACGGAAATTTTTAAAATCTTGAAAGTTGAGATTCTATATGATAAGTAATTATTGCTTCCTTAAAGATTTCGTTTTTCTAAAACTCGCAAGTACATAGTAAGCAACAAACACCATTGAGAATTTAATGATTGATGGAACGGCTAACTCTAAATTAAAGAGAAGTAGACCAATGATAATTAAAGCTCCCATTGATATAAAAGAATAGGCTAATTTCTGTGGAAGTGCGAATTTTTCATCATCTAAAAAGTACGCCGTTCCCCAAGCCAAACCAAAAGCAAATCCGTAATATAAATCCAGTTCCCAGCCTTGACTTCCCAAGAGAAAGTAATTTAATAAAAAACTGATGGCGGTTCCGGCGAATAAATAGAGGATTGCTTTTTGCATTTTGTAATAAATTTTGTGCAAAAATAGCTATTTTTAAAGTGTAGCCAATTTTTAAAATACAGTCTTTAGTTATATAGATTTTTATTCATTTCATAAACTTTTTCACCAAGTTTAAAAATGTAGTTTTTTTTCTATTGTCAGATTTCTCAAGTAGATTTATATTTGTTAAAAACACAGATGAAGATTTATAGATTTATTTTGTTGCTTTTTTTGTTCACACTCTCTTCTTGCCAGCAAATAATGGACAATTATTGGGAAAGAAAGGCAGAAGAAAATTATGTTTCTCCTTATAAAGGAATTTATGTTGGAACTTACATTGGTTCAGATCAAGGAACGCTTCGAGTAGAAATTTCTACAAAAGATTTTGTTGAAGTCAAAAGATTTTCTACGACGAATTCTTTCAATGAAACATTTGAAGGCGGAATGATTGGTTCATCTTTCAATAAAGTAATATCTCGCATTTCTGGCTTTACCGTTTTAGGCAATGTAAAAAGTAATCCAGAAAACACCTATTCCGGCACGTGGAAAATAGACGAAGGAAACTCCGGAACATGGACTTTAAAAAAGCAATAACTTTTTAATTCAAACCCTTTCAATAAACGGAAAGGGTTTTCTTTTTCTAAAATTCCAAAAAACCTTATCTTTGGAACAATCGAAATTATATTATGAATCAAGAAAAATATACCCCAAAAAATAAAGTGAGAGTGGTTACTGCTGCTTCTTTATTTGATGGACACGACGCTGCTATTAATATTATGAGAAGAATGATTCAGGCGACAGGTGCTGAAGTTATTCATCTCGGTCACGATAAATCTGCGGAAGAAGTGGTGGATTGTGCTATTCAGGAAGATGCAAATGCAATCGCTTTAACTTCTTATCAAGGTGGTCACAACGAATATTTTAAATATATCTACGATCTTCTTCGTCAAAAAGGCGCACCTCAAATCAAGATTTTTGGTGGTGGTGGCGGCGTAATTCTTCCCGAAGAAATCAGAGCATTAATGGAATACGGAATTGACCGAATTTATTCTCCAGATGATGGCCGTGAAATGGGATTGCAGGGAATGATCAATGATTTGGTGCAAAGATCCGACTTCGCAACCGGAGAACATATTGAAGTTTCAGATTTAGATAAAATTAAATTTGAAGATTCTAAATCCATAGCCGAAGTTATTTCAGCCGTAGAAAATTTCTCCGATGAAAAACCGGAATTGGTAAAAGCAATCGACGAACAAGCAAAAGATTCTAAAATTCCAATTATCGGAATCACCGGAACTGGTGGAGCAGGGAAGTCGTCATTAACGGATGAATTAGTTCGTCGTTTTTTACGTTCAAATCCAGATCAAAAGATTGCAATTGTTTCCGTAGATCCTTCTAAAAAGAAAACGGGTGGAGCTTTATTAGGAGATAGAATCCGAATGAACTCCATTAATGATCCGCGTGTTTATATGCGTTCGATGGCGACTCGTGAAAATAATGTTTCCGTTTCGCCTTATATTCATTCCGCTTTAAATATTTTAAAATTAGCAAAACCTGATGTCATCATTTTGGAGACTTCAGGAATCGGACAATCAGGTTCTGAAATTACAGATATCGCCGATGTTTCGATGTACGTAATGACGCCAGAATATGGAGCTTCTACACAACTGGAAAAAATCGATATGTTGGATTATGCGGATTTGATTGCTTTAAATAAATCGGATAAACGTGGAGCATTAGATGCACTTCAAGCCGTTCGAAAAACATACCAAAGAAATCATACCGCTTTTGATAAAACGTTGGAAGAAATGCCAGTGTTTTCTACGAAAGCAAGTCAGTTTAATGATTATGGAACCACTGAATTATACAATGCTTTAATTAATAAAGTAAACGAAACTTTAGAAAAAACTCAGGGCGAAAATGCTCCGAAATTTAAAGAGTTTGTAGAGCAAAATGTTTCTGATGATATTACTGTAATTCCTTCTAAGCGTGTTCGTTACCTTTCTGAAATTGTTGAGTCAAATCATGAGTACGATAAAGAGGTTGAAAATCAGGCATTGATTGCAAAGAGAATGTATTTATTAGAAGGAGCAAGAGTTTTAATCACTGATGATCAGCATACCTCTGATAAATTAGAAAAAGTTTTCCTTAAGACGAAAAAAGAACTTTCTGAAGAAAATATCGCTTTTCTAAAAGGATGGAAACATTTCAAAGAAGAAATGTCGGGAGACGCTTATTCCTATTTCGTTCGCGGAAAAGAAATTAAAGTAGAAACCAAATATGAATCTTTATCCCATTTAAAAATTCCAAAACTTTCTTTACCGAAGTTTCAGGATTGGGGAGATTTGTTGCGTTGGAAAGGTCAGGAAAATGTTCCTGGACAGTTTCCTTATACCGCAGGATTATTCCCTTTTAAAAGAACTGGTGAAGATCCAACTCGTATGTTTGCCGGTGAAGGTGGACCGGAAAGAACGAACAGAAGATTCCATTATGTTTCCGCAGATATGGATGCGAAAAGATTATCTACCGCTTTTGACTCGGTAACTTTATACGGTCAAGATCCGGCTTTCCCACCAGATATTTATGGTAAAATCGGAAATGCTGGAGTTTCAATTGCAACATTAGATGATGCCAAAAAATTGTATTCAGGTTTTGATTTGGTGAATGCGATGACTTCGGTTTCAATGACCATTAATGGACCTGCACCAATGATTTTAGCGTTTTTCATGAATGCTGCCATCGATCAAAATGTTGAGAAATATTTAACAGAGAATAATCTTTGGGAAGCAGTTGAAGCAAAATTAAAAGCAAAATTCGATGACAAAGGTTTGAAAAGACCTGGTTATGAAGGCGACCTTCCAAATGGAAATAATGGTTTAGGTTTAAAATTATTAGGAATTACGGGCGACGAAGTGATCGATGCTGAAACGTATAATAAAATTAAAGCTGAAACGATTGCAACTGTTCGTGGAACGGTTCAGGCAGATATTTTAAAAGAAGACCAAGCACAAAATACTTGTATTTTCTCTACGGAATTTGCTTTGAGATTAATGGGAGATGTTCAGCAATATTTCATAGACCAAAAAGTAAGAAACTTTTATTCCGTTTCTATTTCCGGTTACCATATTGCAGAAGCGGGCGCAAATCCGATTTCTCAGTTGGCATTTACTTTGGCAAATGGATTCACTTATGTAGAATATTATTTGAGCCGCGGAATGAATATCAATGATTTCGCTCCGAATTTATCTTTCTTCTTCTCCAACGGATTAGATCCGGAATATGCCGTAATCGGTAGAGTAGCACGTAGAATTTGGGCAAAAGCAATGAAGCTGAAATACCATGCCAACGAAAGATCTCAAATGTTGAAATACCATATTCAAACTTCTGGAAGATCTTTACATGCACAGGAAATTGACTTCAATGATATCAGAACAACATTGCAGGCATTGTATGCGATTTACGACAACTGTAACTCTTTGCATACCAATGCTTATGATGAAGCAATTACCACTCCGACTGAAGATTCAGTGAGAAGAGCAATGGCGATTCAGTTGATCATTAATAAAGAATTAGGTTTAGCGAAAAACGAAAATCCATTGCAAGGTTCGTTTATTATTGAAGAATTAACAGATTTAGTAGAAGAAGCAGTTTACACCGAATTCGACCGTATCACCGAAAGGGGTGGTGTTCTTGGTGCAATGGAAACCATGTATCAACGTTCAAAAATTCAAGAGGAAAGTATGCATTACGAAATGCTGAAACATACCGGCGAATTTCCGATTATCGGTGTGAATACGTTCTTAGGAAAAGATGGTTCGCCAACGGTTTTACCAAGAGAAGTTATCCGTTCGACTGAAGAAGAAAAACAATTGCAGATTCAGAATCTGGAAAACTTCCAGAAATCACATGCTGATAAAAGCGAGCAGATTTTAAATGATTTACAAATCGCAGCCATCAACCAGGAAAATTTATTTGAAAAAATGATGGAAGCAGTGAAGTATTGTTCACTTGGACAAATCACCAACTCTTTGTTTGAAGTAGGTGGAATGTATCGACGAAATATGTAAACGAGTTATTTAAAGCTTTAAATTTTAACTATTTATCAACCGTGTCAAGGTTTTAAACCTTGACACGGTTTTTTTTATAGATTTTTTAACGGTGTTAAATTGCGTTAAATCAAGATATTACATCTGTTCTCTTAAAAATATTTTTTATCTTTAATCTTAATTAAACAGCACATTATGGAAAATACGAATTGTACCTGTCCTTGCGAAGCTTGCAAATCAGGTGACTGTAAAAAATGTACTTGTCCCAACTGCACTTGCAAAGGTTGCACTTGTGAGAAGTAAGTGAATCGAAGGAAGAATACTAATCAATAATGATGACCATCAAAATTTCTAAAGCTTTGATGGTTTTTTTTATACTTTATAAAAGGCTTATATTGAAACAAATAAAAAATTTAAAAAAATGAATATTACCTTATCACAAGCTGAGAAATTAATTTCAGCAGCACAAGAAAAAGCATTGTCGATCAATTGTAAAATGAATATCGCTGTGGTAGATGCCGGAGCCAATTTAGTAGCTTTTGCTAGAATGGATGGCGCTTGGTTGGGCTCTTTGGATATCTCCATTAAGAAAGCTAAAACTGCTAGATTCTTCGATATGAATTCCGGAGAGATTGGAAAACTTTCTCAACCTGGAGGGTCACTTTATAATATTGAGCATTCAAACGGAGGTTTAATTACTTTTCCAGGTGGAGTTTTAGTGAAAAATGCTGAAGGTGAAATTATTGGTGCAATCGGTGTAAGTGGAAGTGCGGTAGAAAATGACCATGCCGTAGCCGAAGCCGGCGCAGCTGCTTTGTAATTGACTTCAAGATAAAAATCTAAAATCTCTCAAATGTTTTTGGGGGATTTTTTTTATTTCTATTTCAACGGTAAGCAAGTCTTCAATTTGTTTTTCATTCTTTATATTTGAATACTTAGACCATTTTCTATGAATATTAAATCTCTTTTATTTTTACTGATTCTTACTTTAAACTTTTCTTGCAAGTCAGAGGCGGATATAATCGTTGAAAAAACTAACGATCGAAATATCATAATCGATAGTACAATCAATCGGTTTCAAAAGAAATTACTGACTCAACAAATCGATTCTGTTTTTTCAAAATATCAATTTAATGGTTCCGTGGCGATCATTAAAAATGATGAGGTTTTATATCAGAAAGAAAATGGGTTTGAAGATTTTAGAAAAAAGAAAAAACTCGACAGCAGTTCTGTTTTTGCGATTGCTTCAGTGAGTAAACAGTTTACCGCAGTTTTAATTTTATTACAGGAAGATTTAGGAAAATTAAATACGGAAGATAAAGTTTCAAAATACTTAACAGATTTTCAAGCCAATCAATTCAAAAATATTACCATTAAGGAATTGTTAAATCACACTTCAGGAATCAGTGATTTCGGTAATGGTTTATTATCTGAACCAGGAAAAGATTTTCATTATTCAAATAAAGGCTTTCGCTTGCTGGGACAAATTATCGAGAATGTTTCAGGGAAATCTTATGATGAAAATGTAAAACAACTTTTTGAAAAAGCGGGAATGAAAAACTCTTATACTGCCAGTTCCTTTCACGGAAAAAATTTTGCCAGTGCTTTTACAGGAAATTCTAAAAACTTTCATGAAGTAGAAAATATGCCGAAACGACTTGCCGGTAATTCTATCAGCGTTCCTGCAGGCGGTATTTTATCAACTATCAATGATTTGCACCGCTGGAATACAGCTTTATATGAAGGAAAGATTTTAAAACCGGAATCTTTAAAAAAATTGACCGAAAAATCTGCAGATCGGAATCATCAGATCCTTGGAAAAATGGGTTACGGTTTTGGGATCATGATGAATGTGGGAAAACCACTTTCTTACTTCCATACCGGATATGTTCAAGGCTCGCCGTCGCTTTTAATTTATTATCCTGAAAGTCAGACTTCGGTTATCATATTATCAAATATTGCAAATGAAATGAATGGTAAAAACGCGGTTTTCAATCCACATAAAGAGATCAAAAAAATTACAGACGCCGTTCAAAATACGGTAATTGATTTGCATAAAGAGATGATTAATTCAAGTGTTTCAGAATAATCACATTTACTTTAATAAAGAAAAATCCGATACAAAAATGCATCGGATTTTAAATAAATACTTTCGAATATTATTTTTTATTAAAATCTCCCGCATAAACAGAGATGATATTATCTGAACCAAAATATTTTTTGAGAACATTGTTGATGTCATCTACTTGCAAACCTTGAATCTTATCATTCAAGCTATCATAATCATCCAGTGGAAGATCGAACTGCAATTTGTTATTAACTAGATCAACGAGTGACTCATCCATTCCCAGCATCGTTTTTTGAAGATTGGCGTAGATCTTTTTATTATCCGCCAGTTCTTTCTCCGTAACGCCATCTTTAACTGCTTTATTAATTTCCTCATTAATGGCATTTTCTACCGCATCTCTTTTCGTTGGATTATAAAGGGAATAAAATCCCCAAGTCGCAACATCATTAGAAATCGGGATCGTCAAATAGGATCCCGCACCGTAACTGATTCCCTCTTTTTCCCTCAATCGAGCCGGAATTCTTGCCGTGAGAAAACCGCCGCTTCCCAAAATTTCATTGGCCAAGACAAAGGCTGGATAATCTTCACTTTTCTGGTTCATTCTGAAATTATAAACACCTGAGGCCGCAGCATTTTCCTTATCCGGAGTCAGTATGTTTTTCATCGATTTTTGTGTCTCAAAATAGGTCGGTTTTAATTCTTCATATTTTGATTTAGAAGTCAACTTTCCGAAAGTATTTTCTAAAGAGGCTACAGCAATTTTAGGATCTACATTTCCGATAACTGTTCCGACCGCTTTATCTGCGCCCAAAATATTTTGGTAATAATTGAAGATTTGATTTCTGGTCACCTTTTTATTATTGTCGATTGTTTCCTGTAAAGTTCCGGTATAGAAAATACTTTTTTTAGGATAGGAGGTAGATGTACGGGCTAATTCAATAATAGTCAATTTCACTGGATCTTTTAATTTAGATTCTAAATCAGTGTTTATTTCTGTTATTTTATTGTTTACTTCATTTTGTGGAAAAGTTGAATTAGTGAGCACGTCTTTTAAAATGTCCATCACTTCGGGGTAATTGGTTTTATAGCTTTCCACTGAAATAGTTAAGGTTTGTGGAGACATATTAAAATTGATTGTAGATTTCAATTGGTCCAGCCGATCCTGAAGTTCTTCTTTTGTTTTAGATTTTGTTCCGGTGTTCAGAAGTGTGGCCGTGATTTGTCCAATTTCGTTTTTGCCAGCCAGATCTTTTTCATTTCCCATTCTAAATTTAAAAGTGGCCATTACTTTGTCACCTTTAATTTCCTTATTGATTAAGCCGTATTTCATTCCATTAGAAAGGACACCTTCCGTTAGATTTTTCTTCAAATTAGCGATTGATGCTTCAAAAGGAGCAGGTTCTTTTTCTAAAGTTTTCCCTTTGTAATTGTCGGTTAAACTTGCAATTTGATTTGGGAGAAACTCTGCAGGTTTTACTCTGGTTTCATTGGGAGAAGGAATGAATACGCCAATCGTTCTATTATTACTGCGGAAATATTTTTCTGCGACTCTTTTAAGATCATCCACAGAAAGGTTTTCTACATTATCGCGATATAAAAATGCAAGCTTATAACTTCCTGCACCAATTATTTCTGTAAGATACGTTGCATAATTAATGGTGTTGTTTTTGGTATCGTCAATTTGTTTTAAAAGTTTATATTTTGCTCTGGCTAAATCCTGTTGAGTATAGTTGATCGTCGAGATTTTATCCAGTTCAGTTTTTACTAAATTTTTGGTGACGTCAATATCTTTATCTTTTGGTACATCAAAATTAAAATAGAGTAAACCGGGATCTCTAACTTCTGGTGAATATCCCCAAATGGCAGAAACTTTCTGTTTCTCGACTAAGTTTTTATATAAATATCCAGATGGATTTGCGGTCAAAATTTCATTTAAAGCTGCCAAAGCTGCAAAATCTTTATCTGCAAAAGCAACGGTGTGATAACCAGCAGCGATGAGTTTACTTTCACCGGCACGTTTTAATTCTACAGTTTTTTCTCCATCTTGCGGTGGTTCTACAGTATAAGTTGAGCCTAGATCTCTGGACGGTTTTGGTAAGATTGAGAAATTTTCAGCAACATATTTTAAGGCATTTGCTTCATCGAATTTTCCAGCAATAATTAAAGTTGCATTGTCTGGCTGATAATATTTTTCGTAGAATTTTCTTAGTGTTGGAGCTTTCACACGTTCGATATCTTCTTTGCTACCAATCGTAGAATTGCCGTAGTTGTGCCATATATAAGCGGTAGAATACACTTTATCCATCATTACTCTCGATGGATTGTTTTCACCGATTTCAAATTCATTTCTTACTACTGAAAACTCTTTATCTAAGTCACTTTGCAAAATGGTCGCATTGATCATTCGGTCTGCTTCCATATTAATTGCCCATTTTAGGTTTTCATCATTAGATGGGAAGATTTCAAAATAATTTGTTCGATCGAAGTAGGTTGTACCGTTTGCAACACCTCCTTTATCAGATAATTGTTTTTTAATATCACCTAAGTTTTTAGTGCTTTTAAAAAGCATATGTTCCAGCAAATGTGCCATTCCTTTTTCGCCATATCCTTCATCTTTAGAACCTACACTGTAAACGATATTAACGACCATATTACTTTGTGATCCATCTGTTATTAGCAATAGTTTCATGCCATTCTTTAAGGAATATTCTTTTATTCCTTCCGTGTTCCCCAAGAATTTTGGTACTTCGGATTTTTGTGCTAAAATAAAATTGGAAAGTAAAATGACCAAAATTAAATAAAAGCGGATTGCTAAGTCTTTCATCGGTTTGGTTTTAGTTACTATCAAATTTATGCAGATGTTTTAGTTTTATAATGTTATGAATAGTATTATTTCAGATGAAACCTAAAAATGGGTGGTTTAACGTAATTAAATTCCTTGTTTAATGTTAGAGTAATAAAAAAATCCGATGCTTTTGACACCGGATTGATTTTAAATAAAAAGAAATTACTTATTCCTTAATAATTTTTTGAGTCAGGATTAAGGCTTTATTCTCATATACTTTAATGATATAAGTTTGTGGCAATAATCCGTCAACGTTTACGGAAACCTCAGTTGATGATAAATTTTGAACGCGTGGATTTTTTAAATTTCTACCAGTAGCATCGTAAATTTCTACCGTGATGTTTTTTAAATTTTTAGTTTCGTCCTTAATGAAAATCTGAGATTTTGCAGGATTGGGATAAACTTGAAAATTTCGTTGATTGGCTTTTACATCAATTGCAGAAAGGGTTTTGTTGACCGTCCAACTGATTGTAGAAACGTGGAAAACTTCATGATTATCAATCTTTAATAAACTGTTTTTGTCCACAACAGAGAAAAGAACAGTATTCACTCCATTGGTAAAGGTCTCAGGAGAAATAGTAGCTGAACTGGAAGTGTTGCTGATTGCAGATCCATTCACAGACCAAGTATTTTCTAAAGTATTTGGAACAGGAAGGATTTCATTAACAGAGAAAGTAAGCTCACCTGTTAGGTTAATCGCAGAAGTATTACTTGGCGTAAATGAGTCAATTGGATTTTGCAAAAAATGAACTCTTTCAATCAACTGTTGTTTGCAAACTGAGCAGAATTCACGGTTTAAATACCGCATTTCACAATTTTGATGAGGTCTGAACCAGTTTGGATTTTCCTCATAAGCATAGATTCCAACGCCATTTGTTCCACTCCAGTTTTTCCATTTGTTGGAAGCAATATTGCTATTCTGAGTTTTATTTGGAGATTCTCCTGAGCCAGAAAACCAATATTCATCGGCTAATTTACCAAATGAATGTCCTAATTCATGCACTACAATTTCATTGGCTTGTGAGTGTTTTGAAAGAAAAGCATACGTTCCGCCACAACCACCATATTCAGTTGAATTTCCTAAAATAAATGCGATATCAAAGTCAGGAACATTGCTTGCTAAAACATTGGTGACTTTATTGGTGCTGTTAGAATAAAGACAACGGTGCGTTCCACCGACATCAAAAGAACTTCCTAAAAAATTATTTGGGTTCGTAACTGTGATGATTGGTTCGGTAACATCTGTCGCCGTTCCCGGGTGTTTAACACCTGATTCTGCGGAAATTACTTTAATTGCATAAACATTAAAATAATTTTTATACTGTGCATAAGGCTGTTTCGAGAAAACGTAATTAACTAAACTTGTTGCATTGGCAATGAAGTCGGCTTGTTGTTCAGCTGTAAATCCATCCCCTAACACAACCATATTGATTCTTTTATCTCTGGAGCCACTTTCAAAAATAGCGGTTGTTTCAAAGACTTGTGAGAAGCACAATTGGCTGATGATTAAAAATAGTAGAATTTTTTTCATGAATTAAAGTTTTATCGTAATTAAATGATTTTTGGAATTTGCAGTAATTTTCTCGAGTTGAACTGAAGAGATTTCTCCAGTCTGATTAAATCTTATACTAAATTCTGCTTTTGGGAATTTTAATTTTTCACGGTTGAGACCTTCCTCAGAATAGGTTTCCATTATTGGGTTTAATGGATCTTCGATAATTTGTTCAGAAATAATTTTACCGTCTTTTGCTAAAAAAGTAACAGCGATATTTCCAGGAAGATTTTCTTTGTTTTCGACAGAACCTATTTTCAAAATTCCTTCCGTAGTTTTCGTATCGGTATGTTTAACCTGTTCCGTTCCGCTCGCTGTTTTTTCAATTTCAAAGAAAAGATAAACGATATTGTTTTCACTTTTTTTTATTGTTGGGATAGAAGTGTTTTCTTTTACGACGGAGGTCTGCGAATCACAATTGAGTAAAAGTATCGAAACTATAAATATTTGAAAATAGAAAGACATCTTCATTGTCAGCTGTTTAAAATGATTAGCGTCAAATTTAGAACATTTTTATAAAAACAGAGTTATTATTCTTTGGTTTGAAGGAAAGATTTTACTTTTGTAGCGTGCAAGTAGAAAAAATAATTTTAGGTATTGATCCGGGAACAGCAATCATGGGTTTCGGAATAATTTCGGTGAAAGGAAATAAAATGGAATTGGTTTCAATGCATGAACTCATTCTAAAGAAATATCCCAATCACGAAACGAAACTGAAATATATTTTTGAAAAAACCTTGGCTTTAATTGATGAATATCATCCTGATGAGGTTGCGCTTGAAGCACCGTTCTTCGGAAAGAATGTTCAATCAATGTTGAAGCTGGGTCGTGCTCAAGGCGTTGCTATGGCAGCTTCTTTACACCGTGATGTTCCCATTACCGAATATTCTCCAAAGAAAATAAAAATGGCCATCACCGGAAACGGAAATGCCAGTAAAGAACAGGTTGCCGGAATGCTCAAGAATCTTTTAAACTTAAAAGAATTCCCGACGAAATATTTGGATGCGTCCGATGGTTTGGCAGTTGCAGTTTGTCACCATTTTAATTCCGGAAACGTGGCTTCGGAAAAATCATATACGGGTTGGGACAGTTTTCTAAAACAAAATCCCGATCGGCTGAAATAGTTAATTTTTACTTTTTCTCGTACGTTTTTTGGATATCCACATTTTTGTCGCCGATAAAATCTTTGGTTATCAGGATAAATTTATGATCAGAGATCACTTTTATATGAACCGAATACATCACATCATCTACAAAATACTGCATCACATTATCTGTAAAAATGACGGTGCAATAATTCGTCGAGATAAACTCTGAACAGTTTTTGCCTTTTGCTCTGAATATTGATTGTTTCAAAACTTCATTTTCTATAGTAAAATCCCAGTAGGAATTCGATTGACAACTCGACTGCGGTTGAAGTTTTTTCTTATTTCCGATGATATAATAGGTTTCTGTATTGTACCATTTGCCGACAAAATATTTTTGATTCGGTAGTTCGCTACTGCTTGTTTCTAACATTGGTTGAGGATTTGGTTCTTTCTTTTGAGAACTGCATTGATAGAAGAACGAAACAAGAATAAAAAGTAGAATAGTTTTTTTCATGACGTTTTATCTAAAGAAAGAGCCATGTTTTTAAAATGGCTCTTTCGTAGGTTATTTAATTATTAATAAATTTTTTGGAGGTGTTTTGATAATGAACAATATAGGTTCCTTTCGGAAGATCCTGCTCAATCATGATATCACTTTTCGCATTTCCTTTCTGTATGATGTTGCCATACATATCGTAGATTTCATAGGTTCCAAAACCTTTGCTGTTAATCTTGTTGATTAGTGACAGCTTATTTTCAGATTTTGAATAATGAATTAAATCAGAATCTTTTGAACTTTCCACTGTGGCCAAACCGTTTGTTATTCTCACTGAGTAATCTTCTGCTTGTCCGTAAGTTAAATTCTGGCAAGGGGTATTGTTGGTATTATCTGCGATGACCCTCATTCTTAAATAGATATCTTTAACAGCATTTGCCGGTGGAGTAAAGAAAATGATATATGGAGAATCTTCGGGTTGAACTCTGTTAGGCGAAGCACCGATTAATTCTGAAGTTTCGAAAATTCCATTATTGTTATAATCGATCCAGGCTTTAATAAACTGAGGATTGGTTCCGAAACTGACACTTAACTCACTTGGTGTTGAGGTAGGGATATTTGTATAGACTGCACTGCTCGAACAGTTTTGAGTGCTGTAATCTACATAGTACTTATTAGTCATCGGATTATAAGGATCAGAACTATTATTAATACTTCTAAGTAAAACATTGATTGGGCCCATCCCAAAATTACCCGGAGTTGTGATTCCTACTGGGATACAAGTTGCCGCAGTTAAAGGTCCCGCGCCTGGATTTGTGCCGAGATCTGTTCCGCCCAAAGAGTTGATTAAATTTTCTCTGTATTGCATAAAAATCGAAAGTGCTCGATCTCTCTGGCCAGCAGTAAATTTTCTTGGTGAATAAGTATAGTTCATTAGGTTATACTGCACGCCATCGTAAAATGTTCCGGTGCACGGATTAATAACTGCATTGGTTGGTGTAGGATTTACCTTCAATAAACTAGCGCACGGAGAAGTGTCGCAGACTTTATCATTATCGATGATACAGTTGTTGTTGATAGGACAGTCCGCAACTGTTGGAGGATTACTGATTGGTGATGAAGGCGCGCCTTCAAAAGTATGTAAGAGTCCGAGGGCGTGACCAAATTCATGGGCCAACGTATCATCATTATTATTTGTTACAACGGTAACCTTCATAAAGCTGTCGTAGAAGGCATCTGAGTTTGTTGGATAGCCAGCCCAGCCCAATAATCCAAAAGTAGTTTTATCTCCGTCAAAACCGATCACAACGTAGATGTTAAAGTATGAATTTTCTGACCAGTGTGGCGCTAAAGCTTTTATTTGCTCGGTGGTTACACCATTTGCGGTGGTTCTTTGCACCCCAAATTGGTCGTATCCAGGAATTGTGCTGCCATTGTAGCGCACGATTCCTGTGCTGGCTGTACATTGCGGAGTTCTTTTGGCTAAAACCAATTTAATAGGAATTACATTACCATCAAGACTTCCCGGACCTTCCGGAAAAAATCCATTTCCGTAAGTGGTTGCAAACATTTTATTGCAATTGTTTACCCAGGTAATAATTTGATTGTCGGTTAAGGTAAGGTTTGAATTAGTAGCTGAGGAAGATGTAATAACATGGACGACAATGGGGATTTCATAAATAGTTCCGGTGTAAAGTCCGTTTCTTGATGTTGCTCCAATTTTGTTAAGGTAGGATTTCACATCGGTTGATAGAAGTTTAGCTTCTGCCTGTTCTCTGTTCTTTTTAATTTCAGGATATTTGAGTTCCAGGTTTTTCTGAACCTCATCAAATCCGCATGTTTGAGCAAAAATTCCGATTGAAAAAATCATTGCTACAACGATAATAATCTTTTTCATGGTTAAGGATTTTGGTTATTAGATATTTAGTTTGACTACTAAGTTACTGCTTTTGAGCACGTCATGTCAAAATTTAAGAATGTTTAATACTGATTCATAATGATTGCCAAAATTTTTATTTGTTATTGTGTTAAACCTAATACTATCTGTAACATTGTTCTGTTTTTTGCTACCAATTGTATAAAGTATAATTTTCAATAATGGAAACTCAAAATATAAATCCCTTAAATCAAGTCAATCATTCAATGAATTGGTTTCAAAAATTTCTGATGATTTGTTCCGGTGGAAACATTCATATTTTAAGAAAGACACCAAGTGAGTGGAATAAATTTTCCGGTATCGGAGGAATTGTCTTATTCACTGCAGTTTTTGCAACGCTCTCGGCAGGTTATGCGATGTTTACCGTTTTTGATGATATTTGGATTTCTGTTGGCTTTGCCGTTTTATGGGGTTTAATGATTTTTAATCTTGACCGATATATAGTTTCTTCCATTAAAAAAACAGGAACGTGGTGGAATCAATTGTTAATGGCAATTCCGAGATTAATCTTAGCCGCTTTTTTGGGAATTATCATTTCTAAACCGTTAGAATTAAAAATTTTCGAAAAAGAAGTCAACAAACAATTGAACACAATTATTCAAAGAAATAAAACGCAACTTCAGGCAGAAATGAACGGAAGGATTCTGCAACAATCCGGACCATTTGAAACTGAGAAAAAGCAAATTCAAACTAAAATCGCGGATTACCAAAAATCGTACGATTCTGCTTCTGTAGAATTGGAAAAAGAAATTCTCGGCAAACAAAGTGGCTTAACGAGTGGTAAAGTAGGATTTGGATCTAATGCAAAAAGGAAAGCTGAATTAAAAGAACAGCGTCGTTTGGATTTGGAAAATTACCAAAAACAAATTGCGCCAAGACAGGAATATTTAGATAAAGAAGTTTCGAAAGTTTATACCAATATTGAAAAGGAAAGAAATAAAACCGAAACTTTTGAAGATCAGTTTAATGGATTTGCTGCTCGTTTACAGGCTTTAGATGAACTCGGAAAAAATTCCGCAATTATTGGAGTTGCCGCCGCTTTCATTATGGGACTTTTTATCACTTTAGAGATCGCACCGGTTTTGGTCAAATTGATTTCGTCGGTTGGACCTTATGATCATCTTTTAGAAAAAACCGAAAATGATTTTAAACTGTATTCCAAAGAAAAAATCGAAAAAGGAAATGCTTTAACGGAACATCGCATTGAAAAGTTTAAAGATCATTTAGAATAGCAATATTTAATCTGCAAATAAGAGGTTAATGAATTGAATATGAGGGTATTGAAATAAAAAGTCACAAAAGGTAAATGCTTGTACGATGACTATTACTGCCAATTATATTTTATGCCACGAATGCACGAATATTCAAAAATAAATATCCGTGCATTCGTGGCATAATTTTTCCAAAATCAGACTAATTAATACTTATAACGGGTATTCTTTGTGCCTTTGTCTTCAATAAAAAAACCTGCAAAATTTCTTTCGCAGGCTTGGATGGCTGATTTAGTGTTATTTTAATTCAGGCCATTTATTGTTTTTGCAACTTCTTCAGCATTCACGGTACCTTCTACTTGATTCACCATTACACCGTCTTTATTAAAAACAGAAATAATATTCGAGTGGGAGAAAACAATCGGCGAAATCTTTTTGTATTTCACGGCTAAAACGTTTGCTAATTCACGTACAGATTCTTTATCGCTTCTAAGGAAAAGCCAAGGCTCTCCGTCCATATTTCTTTGTTTTGCGTAGGCTTTCAAAACTTCTGGTGTATCATTTTCCGGATCGATAGAAACTAATAACATGGTAGTTTCTTTCAGTTTTTTCGGATCAATCTTGGATTCGACTTTTTGCATATCAGCAACCAAAAGCGGACAAGCCGTTGTACAACTTGTGAAAATCATCACGACCACCAAATTCTTTCCTTTCAACTCTTTTAATTGAATTTCTTTACCATCTTGGTTTTGCCATTTTGAATCCAGCACAAAGATAGAACCATTTTCAGACTTTTTAGGTTCTGGCTGCTTTTCTGTATTTTCTTTACAGGAAAAAAGAAATAGCGCAGAAATTAATATAAGGAAGAAATTTTTCATTTTGTTGTATTTGAAGGATCTTTTGCACATCGGAAACCAAGATTTCCAACCGTGTAATTTGCTTTTAAACTGGATCGAAAAGCGTATCTCATGAATGATGCATAATTCAAAACATCTGTCGTACTTGTCGCCGCAGAGGCGCAGAATAAACCTTTGTCATCAAATTCTGCAGTACGAGAATCGCTGGTTGTCATAATCGAATTAAAATCATCCGTCCATTCCCAAACCAAATCGAACATATTGTAAATTCCATAATAATTGGGTGCAGAAATCTTCACTTTATTTTTCTGTCGGTCCTTTTCATTATAAAGATTAATCAAATGAGAAGAATACGTTGGTTTATTTCTGGCGTTCGGGCTTTCTTCATCGGCCATTGCAACATATTCCCATTCATCTAAAGTCGGCAATCTTTTACCAGCACTTTTCGCATATGCTTTTGCAGCAAACCAGGAAACATAAGTAACGGCGGCATTCGGATCAGCATTTTTAGGAAGTGTTTCGTCATCTTGCCAATCTTTCAAATAGGTGTCATCTGCAAAAATCGCTTTGATATTACTGCGTTTCCATTTTGGATTTTTCTTTACGAAATCCAGAAACTCTGCATTCGTTACAGGTCTTTCATCTAAAAGAAAATTCTCCACTTTTACCAACGTGCTGTCTGTGCCATAAAAAGGTTGGTATTCGCCACCTTTAATTAAAACCATTTTTACGTCAGGCGTTATGTCAACTTCTTTTTCGGTCGAATCTGATGATACTTTTTTTGTGGAAAGCGTATTTGCTTTTTCGCAAGAAACCATTAGCAAAAAGAAACCGCCAAGAATCAGAACTATTTTAAAAATTTTGGACATGGCAGTTTCTTTAATTATAATTAATGGGAATATGATTATTGTACTTTATTGTAAACTTTCGGATTTTTCTCTCCAGTCACTTTTAACATTCCGATAGCACCTTTGTTAAATGCTCTGAAAATAGAGTGGTCTACGATAATATAATTTCCGGGCTCTTCTACTTTAAATTCTACAATAGCTGCTCCACCTGCTGGAATAACCGTAGTTTGAACATTATGATTAATAATGCTGCCACCTTCTACATAAACTTTGTCGAAGATTTCACCAATCACGTGGAAAGAAGAAACCAAGTTTGGTCCACCATTTCCTACGAATAATCTTACTGTTTCACCAACTTTAGCTTCTAAAGCGTTTGGTCCCATTAAAGCATTTTTCTTACCGTTGAAAACTACATAAGTTGGTTTTTCGTCAACACCTTTATCTTGGTCAAATTCCTGAAGTCCTTTTTCATCAGTTTTTCCTTTGGTATAGAATTCACCTTGCATGATGTAATATTCACGGTCAACCTTTGGTAATCCACCTGCTGGCTCAACTAAAATTAAACCATACATTCCGTTCGCAATATGCATTGGAACCGGAGCTGCTGCACAATGGTAAACAAATAATCCTGGGTTAAGCGCTTTGAAATTAAAAATTGCTTCTTTACCTGGAGCAACATTGGTTGCTTCTGCACCACCACCTGGACCATTCACCGCGTGAAGATCGATATTGTGCGGCATAACACTGTCGCTTCTGTTTGTTACATGAAGTTCAACCTCATCACCAACTCTAATTCTGATAAAAGTTCCTGGAACAGTACTGTTAAAAGTCCAGAATTTGTAAGTAACACCGTCTGCTAATTCACCAACTTCTTCGGTTGCTTCTAAACGGACAATAACTTTTTTAGCAGCGCGATCACCGATTGGAGCAGGAACCATTGGTGGATTTACCTTAGCTTGATTTTCAGTTTCGCCACTGACTTTAATGTCCATCGCGTTTTCGGTTTTCCCTGATGAGTTTTCTGTTGCATTTTGTTTACAAGCCTGTAATGTTAAAAGGGCTAATGTAAAACAGGTTACGATTCTTTTCATTGTTTAAAATTTTTTACTGTTTTTTAATAGGACAAATTTATCCTAATTGAATTGTATTTGAAAATTTAGAGGTATGAGTTTTATCAGATTGACAATTATAATCTCATCTATAAATTGGGGTACTTCTTTGATCATTACCTTTTTCATCGCTGTAATATAATACAATTTTTGGAAAATTAAAATCAGTTATTTGATAGTTTTAGAATAAGAGGCTCGGTAATATTTTTCTGAGAATAATACTTCGCCTCGAAAATATTTGATTTCAAAGTATAGTTTCCTTTTTCGATGATGAATTGATTTTTGCTGTTTCTGGAAATAGGCAGATTGTAGATTTTATTATTAGAAACCCCTACCAATCTTAGAATCATATCACATCTTGAAGTGTTTTCGATAACTGCCGCCGTATTTTTTTCTTTAGGATCAGCATCATTAAGTAAGTAGTTTACAACTTCAGCATTGATCTTTTTCTTATTAATTTGATCATTTGAAATTAAAGTAGCGAACTCTCTTCTTTCATTATTAATATTGGATGAATAAGCAGGTTTATTTATGGTGTTTTTAGGAGACAGAATATCGCAACTCATCAATACCAAAAACGAAAAAAGCAGATAGAATCCTTTCATATTAATTTAAAGAAGTAAATATAACAATTAATGGAAACCTTAAAAATAAAAAACCAAAGAATTAATCTGAGCATTTATGTGAATTTCTAGACTTGAATTTTTAAATTGAGAAGAAAATGAAATATTTTAAAATTTTATTTTTTCATTTTTGCTTGGAAAGATGATAATTTCGATGCTTGTAATTTGTCAAAATTTGATATTGTTTTTAATAAAGATTATTTTAATAAGGTAAACTCAAGCTTTTTTTATCAATTTGACAATTTTTAAAAAGAAAATAAATAATTACCTTGGTCTCTAATATTAATTTAAAAATTTCAATTATGAAAAAAATTCTATCTATTGTGTTATTAACAGGTTTAGTAACTAGTGTTTTTGCACAAACATTATGGACTGATAATTTCGAATCATACCCAATTGGTAATTTAGGTACCCAAGGTGGTTGGGATAGAGATGGTAATGGAGCTTCTGGTAGTGCGAATTGGACTAAAGTTGCCAATATTGATGCAGCTCATGGGAAATCTTTTCAATTAGCCAGTACGGGAGCAAACAGCGAAGGAGAATGGCATTACCATGATACAAAATGGTCTACTAAAACTAGTGGAAATGATATTTTTGTATTAGAGTTTGATTATTATACTGGCGCAGCAAGTATCGGATATGGTATTGTTCAAATTTATGATACTGATGCAGGTTATGAAATGCCATTTGAAATTGGCTGGGATCCAACAGAAAAATATGTATATATAGCCGATCAGGGTAATGGTGTTATTTTAGTTGAAAATGCAACTCCTAATACTTGGTATCATATCAAAGCAGCATTAAATACAACTGATGGCGAAGTTAAAGTACAAGTAAATAATACAGGAGAAATTACTGAATTTTTCTCAACTCCTGGATTAGTTCCTCAAGAACTGGATTTCTTACTTCAAAGTATTTCTAACGTTGGAATTGATAATATTATAGTATCTGCAACCAGTACAGATCCTTTCTTAGCAGTTTCAGATGTGAACAGTGCTAAAGCAAAAGTTTCAGTATATCCTAACCCAGCGACGGATGTGATTAATGTGAAGTCTGATAATAAGATTTCTCAGATTTCGATCTTTGATGTTTCAGGAAAAGTAGTAAAAACAAGTTTAGAAACTTCAGTGAATGTTGAAAATCTTGCAAAAGGTACTTACCTTGTAAGCGTGAGATATGCAGATGGAACAACAGAAACTAAAAAAGTTATTAAGAAGTAATTTTTAATTTCTTATCATTAATATTTAAGGGCTACTAATTTTGTAGCCCTTATTTTTTGTTCACCAGAAAGCAATGCAAACGAAAAAAAACACGAAAAGCAGAATTATATTTATGGCAGTGAATATCCTAAAGTGATATATGGAATTGAACTCTTATTGATAGTAGAATTATATAAATCATAATATCTTGATTGGGTAATTATAATTTTTCCAGTAACAAAAGGTACAACAGAAGAAGAATAATCATTAGTGTGAAATAATTTTCCTATAATATCTGAGGTGTTATTATAATTTTCAAATCTTCTTCTAATGGTGTAGTTTTTATTGGGTTGAAGATTAATCAAAGGCAAACTCTTATAATCTTGATGCGTTGTAGAAAACGTAAAAATATTCGAATAAAGCACGGTATTATTTTCATCAACAATTTCGATGACACACGGTTTTCCCGTGTATGATTGATATCCAACGCTGCACAAATTTATTGCTTCAGTAACTTGAAAAGTATATTCATGAGTTGCTAAATCCATTGTCGTATGAATGGAATAATTTCCTGAATTGACATAGTCTGCGAAATCATTCTCCATATTCGCATTTTCTTCATCGCAGGAATTCAAATCTTTAAGAATAATTTTAATATTTGATAATGCAGAAACAGTGTTATTTGAAGCTTTTACAATCGCTGTTATAACAGGATTGGTTTCAAAATCAAAATAACTTCTTGTTAAAACATATAAATTACCTGTTGCCGCATCTATTTTTAAAGCATTAGTATTTGACTGTGATTCTATCGAATAGGTCAGATTGCCAACATTAGTAGTTCCTGTTATTTTTCCAATTAACATTTGATTGGTAGGGTTTTCATTAATACTGAATGTAAAATCATGTATTGAAACCGTAGTTTCTAAAACATCTTTTAATGAAATTGTAATCTGAATATCTTTAAAAACAGTTCCGTTTGAAATTTTTGCAACGCCAGAAATAGTGGGATGGGTTTCATAGTCAAAAAGATTTGGGTCTGCTACAAATAATTCGCCTGTGCTGGAATTTAAACCCATTGCACCTGGTAAATTTTGCGAAATGATTTCGTATTTTAAATTTCCTTGATTGGTCGTTGCGTTAATTTTACCAATTACTTGTTGTGATGAAGGATTTTCATCCATCGTTACTGCAAAATCTGATGCGGTAATTGTTGTTATATCTTCATCATGATTGCATGAAAATAAAATAAATAAGGAAAAAAATAACAATTTGGTATAGCTTAAATTCATTTTAATATTTTGTGAAACAAATATATCTTATTTCAACTTACATTGATAAAAATATTTATCGCATAAAAAAAGCCGACTATATTAAATAGCCGGCTATATGATTGATTAATTTTTTAGAGCGAATAATTCGGTGCTTCCTGCGTGATAATCACGTCGTGCGGATGAGATTCTTTCAAACCACTTCCGGTAATCATAACCATTTTTCCGTCTTTCTGTAAAGTGTCGATATCTTTCGTTCCGCAATATCCCATTCCAGCTCTGATTCCACCAGTTAATTGAAAGACTACATCTTCTAATTTTCCTTTGTGTGGAACTCTTCCTTCAATTCCTTCTGGTACGAATTTCTTAGCTTCACTTTGAAAATATCTTTCTTTTCCGCCACGTCTCATTGCTGAAAGAGAACCCATTCCTTGGTACGCTTTAAACCTTCTACCTTGGAAAATAATATCTTCACCTGGTGCTTCGTCAGTTCCCGCTAATAATGAACCGAGCATTACTGCACTTGCTCCGGAAGCTAAGGCTTTTACAATGTCTCCAGAAAGTTTAATTCCACCATCAGCAATTACTGCAACGTTTTTGGTCTTCGCATATTCGAAAACATTATAAATAGCAGAAAGTTGAGGAACACCAACTCCGGCTACAACTCTGGTTGTACAGATAGAACCTGGACCAATACCAACTTTTAAAATATTTGCACCTGCTTCTATTAAATCTTTAGCAGCTTCTGCGGTAACAATGTTTCCACCTACAATATCAAGTTCTGGGAAGTTTTTGCGAATTTCTGCAACTTTATCTAAAACTCCTTTTGAATGTCCATGTGCAGAATCTACGGCGATAATATCAACGCCAGCTTTTACCAAAGCGGTAACTCTTTCAATAGTATCTTCGCCAATTCCAACTCCGGCACCCACGATTAGTTTTCCATTGCTGTCTTTATTTGCATTGGGATATTCCAGTTGATTGTCGATATCTTTAATGGTAATTAAACCTACTAATTTAAATTCTTTATCAACGATAGGAAGTTTCTCAATGCGGTTTTTTAATAGAATTTGTTTGGCTTGTTCCAGCGTAGTCGATTTGTCAGAAGTGATCAATTTATCTTTGGTCATCAATTCTTCTACTTTCGCATCAAGGTTTTCTTGATACTTTACATCTCTATTGGTAATAATTCCAATTAAAGTGTTTTCAGCATCAACTACAGGTAAACCAGAAATTTTATAATCAGCCATTAAATCTTTGGCGTATTTTAAACTATGATCTTTAGTAAGCGTCACCGGATCAGAAATCATTCCATTTTCAGAACGCTTCACCTTGTACACTTGGGCAGCTTGTTCTTCAATGGGCATATTTTTATGGATAAATCCAATACCACCAACTCTTGCTAATGCAATCGCCATTTCAGCTTCGGTTACCGTATCCATTGCTGCGGAAACGATAGGAGCATTAAGTGTAATTTTATCGGAAAGTCGTGATTTTAGGGAAACCTGGTTAGGTAAAACTTCTGAGTAAGAAGGGATTAGAAGTACGTCATCGAAAGTGATGGCCGTTTCTACGATTTTGTTGTGGATAGACATCTTTACTTTCTGTGCAAAATTAAGTTATTTTTATTAAAGATAAAAATATGTGCTTTTTTATTAACAAAACTTTAATATGCATTTTTCAAAAGAATCCATTGTGCTTTTTGAATTCTAGTTCCAGCTTCATCAGTCAATATATAATACGTCCAGTATGTTCCTGTCGGATAACTCATGCCAGTTTTTGATTTTCCGTCCCAAAACGATTTGTTTTTTTCGCCATGTTCATACACTTTCGTACCGTATCTGTCAAAGATTGCCAATTGTAGATTGCTCATGTTCCCCAAGGCCGAGTAATCCCAAACATCATTAATGCCATCATCATTTGGCGAAAAAACATTAGGGAGAAGGGTATTTGGATTTCCCGGTTGGTCCGGAATATCAGTTTGAATTAAATCTATTTTTCTAACTACGTAACAATTATTTCTGGTAATCACTCTGGCAAAAACTTCTGTGTTATTTGTAACAAAAGAGGTAATTTGATTTCCTGTAATTTCATTACTACCACTCTCTGCATCGCTGTTTAATCGATAGTATTTTATGATATCACTGTCTGGATTGGCAATAGTCGATTCCGTCAAATCATAAACATAACTTCTGTTATTAAAGCTTTTTGGAAAGATGGCGTTTTTTAATTCAGCAGTAGGCGAAGCATAAATCGTAAATGAAGCTTTAAATATTTCATAGAAACCACTTTCTGCATTTACCCGATAAACCATTCTGTTTTCTCCAGAAAAATCCTCATTAATTTTTACTAAAATATCCTCACCATCAACAATTGCAGTTCCAGATAGTGGTTGGGTTAGAATTTGAATTGACTTCACGACTTCTTTAATTCTTGGTGGACTGAAAGAAGGACTGACTACAAAAGAATGACAGAAGCTACCAAGATATTTATCAGTCAAAGTATAAGGGCAAACATCTACAAATATGGGATCTGTGGTGAAGCTAAATCCAGTGTAAAAACAAACGCAGGTATAATTCCCAGGAAGAGTAGGCGTGTAATTTGAACTCGTTGCGCCTAGAATATCCACGCCGTTTCTTTGCCATTGAAAACTAATGAAATCGGTATTATTCAAATAAAGGTAAACACCTTCTTCAATACAGTTCCCGTTTTTGATGATGAACGGGTCATTTGAAAAGCCGGTATAACTGCTTCCGAAACCTGCATACGGATAGCCACCGACCACATCTACAATCAGACTTTTGTTAGAGGTGATATTGATGTCTCCTACATTATAAGGTCTTGTAAAATAGGACCAGCCAGGCTTCCCTACGATTGGCGAAAGATTGGTGACCGCAGCTCCATTGTAAAGGATGGTCGCGTTGTCTTCTGTCTTAACAGTTATTTTATTATCCATACGTACCACGCCGATTTTTTCAACGCTCGGGATTTGAATGGTGTTGGTTAATTTCTGTCGCGGATCTGGCAGATAATTTTTATCGAGAGGGTAAGAAAATAGCATTCCGCTGGAAAACCAGGTGCGATCTGCCACGGGACCTCTGACCAACATATTGAAACCTCCAATGAGCTGATAGAAATAAATTGGTTCAGAAGACCGAATGTACATTCCCCTGGTCGGTACGGTGATGGGCTCCGTATTCACAAAATTTGGTTGATTTCCATCAATCCATTTATTATCCCGATTTGGGTAAGGCCCAATGAAATGCTGTCCTTTGTTCAAAGTTATAAAGGGTGTAGTGTCATCATTGAAATAGATTTTGGTATTGTCCTTAGTTGCCAGGAATAAAGGTTTTTCCACACCGGATTCAGATTTTGTCATTCCATTGACAATGAAATATTCTTTGCCGATTTTTGACGTCGGAACCGTTTGGTCAAAATTCATATTCCCGGACTCTTCACCAACATCCTGACTTATAAAATTACCGTTAGAAACAACCACGGGTTGGTCAGAAGTTATTTTTGCACCAATTAAATTAGGATCATTATCATCTAAAATTCCGCTCGGATTGTTGTTTTTTTTATCTGCTGCAACAATAAAAGATTCGCCTTTATTTAAAGTAAAATTCAGTTCATCGTCGGTACTTCCATCAGAAAAAATAATTCTGTTATCGAATTCGGAAACGCGTACGTGGGTATTGTCTTTTGTAGCCATCACCGACGCAACGTAATTTTTGTCATTCGGATTATTGCCATACAGAATGTTCTGATCCATTACGGTATAAAACTCTTTACCTAAGGCAGATTTTCCTTTAGAAGCAAAGACATCGGTAATCGGAGGAGAAGACAGCATCGGACCGGTGGCTACCCTTAGACTTGCATAAAAACTTTTCTCGCCGGTGATATGGATTCCACTTGAGATCACTTTCATAACCCGAAAATTTGTCATAACGTAAATCATGCTGCTGTCATTTAACTGAAACGCCGCGGGAGATGACTTGCTGATGGTCAAAGTTTTTAACAGAACATTATTGTTATAAACTTTCACCGTAAAAGGATCAACTTTGTCTGTGGAGAGGTAGAAGTATATTTCTGAAATCTGAAATCCAGATGCTGTTCGGTACAAAGGCGGAAACCAATGTTCTAAGTCTAATTGCGCTTTTGCATTTAAACCGAAAAATAGAAGAACAATTAAAAGGATTTTTGAAAATTTCATTGGCTAAATTTAATTAAAAAAAATAGCAATAATTTATTTAATAATGTTAAATTACTTCTTTACCATTTTATTCAAATCATTTTTCTCCGAATAATTAATAAGTCTCGAAATATCATCTGCCGTAAATTTACCCGAAACATCTACCAAAACCAATTCACTTCCCGATGCAATCGTAATCATTAGTCTTTTTATTTCTTCACCTTTTTGTTTTGCCCGAAAATGGATGGTTTCTTTTTCTTTCTTCACCGTGATCCATTCTTCGAAATTATCTTTCTTCAAATATTTAGCAAAATCAGCGATCATTTCTGAGTTTCCGTTTTCGATCGTCATCACTTTTATATCAGAAACTTTTTTGATGAGGTTAATGAGTTCTTCGCTTTCGCCATCATCACGCAGCGCCTTTTTCACAAAAGGTTTAGCCAGAAACATTGGGACATTTATACTGGTGAATTGTGCGCCTCTATAGTCGTAATGAGGATTGTCAAAAAATCCCATGTTTGGTTTCTCCGATACGATGCAGGATTGCAACGAGAATATAAGCAAGGCCAATCCAAAGAAGTAATATGATTTTTTCATGATTTTAGTTTAAAGGTTTAATGCTTCCACCGCTTACTGATTTCGCCGAGCCGTTGAAGCTTTTCGGAGTTCCTTTATATCTGATCGAAGCTCCGGAAGTTGCCGTTGCAGTTAAATTATCTGTAACCTGAATTTTCAGATTCGCACCAGAAGAAACATTGGCACTTCCATTTTTAGAAATCAAATCCTGAGCATTACAAGTTGCTGCACTCGTCATATTTACTTTGATGTTTTGCGCAGTTCCGACGATCGTTGCCATTGAACCACTCGTTCCTTCAAATTCAAAATTACTGGTATTCATATCGATTCTCGCACTGGAACCTGAACTGATATCAACGCTCACTGTATTTTTAATATTCAAATCTGCATTTAGATTTGCTCCCGAAGAAATATCGGTTTTGAAATTATCTTCATTAATGGTATTTAAAGTCGTAAGCAAAGATCCTGAAGAAACTTTTACCGAAGAAAGTCTTGGTGCTTCTATAGTTACCAACAGTTTTTTAAAATTTAAATTCTTGTTGTTTTTATCTTTTACTTTAATCACCAGAATCCCGTTTTCAACTTCCGTAGAAATATATTGCTGCATATTTGGATCGGTGTCTACTACGACTGATTGATTATTTCCCTGAGTGAAATTGACTTTAATTCCACTCGAAACTGAAACTCCGGTAAACTTGCCTACGTTTCGAACTTGAGTTATGCCGTTTGAAGTTATATTTTCTGTAGTTACCGAACTTTTAGTTGCTGATTTTTCGGCTTCATTGATGAGGTTGTTCACGTCATCCATCGAAATTTTCCCATCAAGCATCATTAAAACCGTATTTCCATCAGCATTAATACTCAACAACAGATTATCTAAAATTCCGTTGGTCGCATCAGAAGACAAAAATTTTATTTTATTGTCTTTGCTGTTCACCGTCATCAGTTCTTCATATTTCATGCTTTTGATGGAACTTGAAATGTCAGCTTGTAATTTCTGAAATTGATTTTGTGGTTTCTGGCCATCAGGTTTTTCAACAATTAAAATTTTCAAACCATTAATTTTACTGAGCAAAGGTTTAATTTGAGCCAGTTCATCATCAGCGATATTCAACTTGTTCAGCATGTTGAACATTGGTTTTGCAATCTTGATGGAAGTCACACCATCAGTTTCCTGGTACTTTTCAAAAAGCTGATCAAGTTTATCTTTCTGTGCATTGATCTGAAAGAAATGCGAAAAGAAAAGGGCGAATATTAAGAGTAATTTTTTCATGATATTAGATTTTAGTAATCATTGTTAAAGGATTTGATGACTTCGGTTTGAGCCATCGTTTTCGATACATTTTCAGACAGAATTCGGAAGGAATACTTCGTCAAGTCAATCGCTTCCTGTTCATTTTCTATTTTTTGTCCGTTGATAATCACGTAACTGGATTCGTATTTTGGAGTTTTTACAGTCGTCTTTTCTTTATCTCTTGGAACAGAAACTTCTGCATACCGTTCTCGCGATGTTCTGTTAATTCTTCCTCTTTTTGGAATAATCTGCTCCATGATATCTGCAGTATTAATTTGTTCTACAGTTCGCGTGGAATCAGAAATAATACTGTCGGATTTTATTTTTAAAGAATCATTAATCGCATTCACGGCCAATTGTGATTCCTGGTGAAAACTATCTTTCTGTTTTAGGATTTCATTTTGAACCAGTTGATTTTGTTGATCAATGGTATTTCTGCTTTCATAATTAAAGAAAATACCGATTGATACTAGCAAAATTACACTTGCGGCCATCCAAAATGTTTTCGGGAAAGAACCACTTTTCGTTTTCGAAACTAAAGGAATAACTTTTTCTTCCTGCTTTGTTTTCTCCAGGAAATCTTCAAAATCCCAATTCATTTTCTCTTCTTTGAGCTCCTGCGTAATTTCCTTATATTTATCTTGAGTTTGATCTTTTTTCATCGTGATAATTGTTATAAACTTTCAATCATTCTGTTTTCGAAATCCATTAATTTTTGGATCTGCTCTTTCACTTTTTGTCTTGCGCGCATCAGATTTACTCTTACGGCATTTTGTTCCATTTCCAGAATTTCAGAAATCTCCGCCACATCAAAATCTTCTACATCTTTCAAATGAATCACCGCTTTCTGCTTCTCCGGAAGTTCATTAATAAAACCAATAATCTGTTCCTTCATATTATTAGACTCCACTTCATGAATTTCACTTCTGTGTTTTTGAAAATCAGCAAAACCCATTTTCACGTCTTCGTGCTTTAATCGGTTCAGACATTCATTTTTCACCGACTTCATTGCATACGATTTCAAGTTTCCGAAACTCGCCAGCTCTTCTTTTTTCTGCCAGAATTTCATCATCAAATCCTGCACAACATCTTCCGCTTCGTCACTGCTGATCACGAATCTTTTCGCAAAACGATACATCTCATCCTTGAGACAGAATACCGTGTTTTTAAAGATTTCGTGGGTCATAGTTTTGTTTCTATAAGTAAGACAACTAATTTCCGAATTATATTACATCAAAATAAAAAAAACTTCAAAATAGTTTTTGAAGTTTCCTTTTTTAGACAAATTTTCTTGTCAATATTTATTTGGGCAGACATTTCCGCCTTCCACTCCCGCTTTTTTAATTGGTGGCTTAGTTTCGGCATGCTCAACCACCAATTAAAAAGAGCTCCGTTCAAGTCGGGCTGCAGATCGGATTTTATTTCTTTAGATATCTGTTGTGAATTTGTTTCAAATTTTCTTTTCTATTGAATTGTTTTACCAAACCGCTATTCTCACCAATAAATAGTTGAGCTTCGAGAATAGATTTCTTGATATCTAAATCTTTCATGATTGAGGTTTTTTATTTCAAAATTAAGAGAAATTTAATATCTACAAATCCGTCACCTTCTTCTCAATTTTATAAACCGTTCCTCTAAATGTCGCAACCAAAACTTTATGCTGATTCGTAATCGAAATATCGTAAACTCCGGTTTTTCTGGTATCGGAAATCAAAACACTTTCCGCGGTTAAAATATCTCCCAATCGAATTGCTTTCGTAAAGTTCATGGAACAATGTAGCGCAACCGAGGCTTCATTCGTATTATTACTCGAAAAAGCCAAAGCCGAATCTGCGAGGGAAAAAGTAATGCCGCCGTGAACCGTTCGCAGTCCGTTGATCATTTCTTGTTTTACAGGCATTTCAATCAGACAATATTTCTCCCGAACTTCGATGAGTTTTATTCCCATCCATTGTGAGAAGTGATCTTGATTAAGCATGTATTGAGCGAGTTCGTATGGAGTCATATTTTTAATTTGAGAATGAGATAATTTATAAATTTGAAAATGAAAATAGAATGGGCGAAATTTATTATAAGTTGCGGGATTTAATTTCTTTATTTAAGGAATTCACCTGAAAAAGTAAAGGCAAAGTAATGACCGGCAACAGAAAAACAGGAATAAAACTGCCAATTGATATTTTGGCAACTTCTTTAAAGAAAAAGATATACAGTAATAATACAATCAACATAAAACAAACGACATACATTCCGATTAAAACGCCTTTTAAGAAATCTCTTTGTTTAATTAATTTTTTATCTGACCAGTCAGAAAGTTCATTCTTTTTATCCATCGATTTATTTAATTATTACATTTTACGCAGTAAAGGACTTTGTCTGTATCTTTCCTCCTGATATTCATCGTATAATTTTTGCAACGTTTCAGAAACTTTGTCTAACCCAATATCAAATCCCCATTGCAATAAACCTTTCGGATAATTCACGCCCTTTTGCATCGCTAATTCAATCGCTTCATCGTTGGCGATTCCGAGTCGTTTTGCTTCTACGGCTTCATTAATTAACATTGATAAAATTCGCATAAAGATTTCTTGATACAATTCTTCATCTTTTTCGGGAGCGGGTTTTTGAGCATTTTCGGAATAATCGTAAAATCCTTTTCCGGTTTTTCTACCATGTAATTTTGCCTCGCTCATTCTTTGTTGAAGCAAACTCGGTTTGTATTTCGGGTCGAAAAAATAATCAGCGTAAACGGTTTTTGTTACAGAGAAATTAACATCAATTCCAATAAGATCCATGAGTTCAAAAGGACCCATTTTGAAATTACCTAAAGTGCGCATCGCATCATCGATCTGTTCTGGTGTGGCGATATTTTCTTCCGCAATTCTTAGCGCTTCACCATAAAACGGACGCGCAATTCTGTTCACAATAAATCCGGGAACATCTTTCGCAATCACCGGGATTTTCCCCCAACTTTCCATTAAGGCCGTAATTTCGAATGCCAGAGTTTTCTCCGTTAAAAGTCCCGGAATAACTTCCACCAAAGGCATCAAAGGAGCTGGATTGAAAAAATGAATTCCAATAAAACGTTTGGGATTCTTTAATTCTGAAGAAAGGGAAGTAATCGAAATAGAAGAAGTATTACTCGAAATAATACAATCGTCAGAAACAATTTCTTCTAAACTTTGAAAAACTTTGGTTTTGATTTCTTTGTTTTCAATAATGGCTTCGATCACCAAATCGCAATCTTTAAAATCCTGAAGTTCCGAACAAGGTTTTATTTTATTAAAAATATCTTCACTTTTTCCTGAAGATATTTTTTGTTTTTCAACCAATCTATCCAGAACCTTTTTTAGACTTGCTATAGATTTTGCTGTTTGTGCTGAATTAGCATCATATAAAAAAACCTCACATCCGGAAGTTGCTGCAACTTGCGCAATCCCAATTCCCATGGTTCCAGAACCTATAATTCCTATTTTATTCATTATTTAATTAAATCAATTTCGATGATGTTATTGTCTTTCTTAAGGTCTTCCAGCATATCTTTTTCAATATTTTTAATCATTTCTGCAGCTTCAATATTAGGAAATCGCTTCTTCAGAGCGATAGCAGGATATTTTCGATTTTCTTTAAATGCTTTTGCAAATTTTGCATGAGGTATCATGATTTGAATGTCATCAGAATTGTCCGGGTAAACAAAACTATCATTCAAATTTTTTATCCCCTTTAATTCAAATTGATGACTTTTAGATTCGTCTTCTATTTTTACAATTAAGCCTGGCAAACCTTTGAATTTGTAAGGACCATCTTGAAAAGGAATATCTTTTGTGAACCAAGCAATCCATTTTCTGCCACCAAATTCTGTGGTAGCTTTTTGAGCATTATAGTCTAAAACCGAGATGTATTCTGGTAAAAGTTTCCATTTTAAGTCAATAGTTTGATGAACCGAATAATCAGTTTCAGAAATCTGTGTAATATATTCAATGGTATTAGAATTATTTTTTTTAATTACCCGACTTCTTGAAATTATTTTATTTCTTTTTTGCGGCGGAGCTGGTGGTTTAAGAAAGTAGGAACCATCTTTAATTTCTGAATGTATTGTAGAATCTGAAACATACTTTTCGTAATTGAAATATTCAGACTTTTCTTTATCAATATTTAATACCATTATTGCGGAGAAATTAGCTGCTTTTTGCGTAGAATCAGGTACAGAAATATAATCGTAAATAAACTGTTTTGTTTGCGCAAAAGTGAAATTTATTATTAAAATAAATAATGGTATAATTAATTTTCTCATGTAATTTGAAAGTTTGCTAATCCCTACGTTTATAATTATTTATTGATGCGCTGATGGGAAAATTGTCAAATTAATATATTATCACATCATCAAATTAATTACTTTCCTTTATATTCAGGTATTCTTTTTTCTAAAAATGCAGAAACTCCTTCCATGAAATCTTCTGATTCTGCAGCTTCCTGTTGGAGAATCCCTTCGATATCCAGTTGTTTACTTAAACTGTTGTCGTAAGATTCGTTGAAGGCTTTTTTTGTCAAAGCAATTGCTTTCGTCGGTAAATTTGAAATTTGAGTTAAAACTCCCATCGCATTTTCCATGAAGTTTTCATCTTCGAAAACGTCAGCAATTAATCCTAAATCTTTTGCTTCTTTCGCTGACAGTTTTTTTCCTGTAAACGCCAAATAATTGGCTTGCTGTCTTCCTAAAAGTTTTGGTAACCAATATGTTCCGCCGGTGTCAGGAATTAATCCGATGTTGACAAACGCTTGAGAAAAATAAGAAGATTCCGTCGCCAAAGCGATGTCGCAAATTAAAGCTAACATTGCACCAGCGCCAACTGCAGGACCATTCACCAAAGAAATAACTGGTTTTCTGGCGTTGGCAATTTCTTTCACCAAAGGATTATAAAAATCAATAACCATTCTCTGAATTACTCGATCTTCGTCTGGATCGCTGAAAGACATGGCGTCTTTCAAATTTTGTCCGGAGCAAAAAGCTTTTCCACGACCTGAAATAGCCAGACAACGAACATTTTCATCACGACTTCCGTCATGAATGAAATTTTTGAGTTCAGAAAGTAAGGTTTTATTTAAACTGTTATAAGTTTTCTCGTCGTTCAGATAAGCGATTTGCAATTTCCCATCAAGGTGAGATTCTATTTCGAGTTGTGTGTACATATTATTAATTTGAGAATTTGAAAATGTGATTGAATTTTTCCGTTTAATAAAAGGATTCTAACAAAGATAAAACTTTAATTATATTTAAAATAATTAAAGCAATGCTGAGAATAAAGAGTATTTAAATCATCAAATTTTCAAATTACCAGATTTTCAAATTGGATTAATGACATTTAAAATAATCGAAAGGTTCCAGACAATCGTTACACTGATAACTGGCTTTGCAAAGAGTAGAGCCAAAACGGCTGATTTGCTTCGTATTAGTAGAACCACATCTTGGACATTTTTTCGGAACATTTAAATGATCTTCGTGATTTCCTTTTTCTGGCGGCGTAATTCCGTAAACGCGAAGTTTTTCCCGAGCTTCGTCGGTAATCCAATCAGTTGTCCAAACGGGAGCTATTTTTGTGATTACTTTGGCCTGAATTCCTTTTTCTTTAAAGAGTTTAATAATGTCTTCTTCAATATTAAACATCGCCGGACACGCCGAATAAGTCGGTGTAATCACGATTTCTACTTCGTTGTCAGAAATCATTTTTGCTTCCCGAACGATTCCGAGTTCCACGATATTGATAACGGGAATTTCGGGATCGGGAATTTGGGAAAGAATTTCTAGTAAGTTTGCTTGATTAATCACGGGATTTATATTTTTTTTAACCACAAAAGGCACAAAAGGTTGAAGTGAAATTTATGATGTTGAAAAGTTCAAAAAAGAGCAAAACCAATAATTTTGCAACTATCAACTATCAACTATCAACTATCAACTATCAACTGAAATTTACCAAGCGCAATTCGGATAAGTTCTTTGCATAAACTGCAATTCACATAAAATAAATCCGAAATATTCGGTGTGATAACCAGTTCTGGAACCTTTTTGCATAAAGTCACTTTCCGGAATTGCTATTCCGAAATTTTGGAAATCTTCAGCAACTGTTTTTTTCCAAAGTTCCTTAATTTGTTTTCCGTTGGGAACGATTTCTAATTTTGCTAAATCTTCTTCGCCTGGAGTTTCTGCAAACATTCCGCCGGTATATTCCCAAAGATGTTCAACTGCATTTTTCAAACGGGTTTTACTTTCTTCAGTTCCACCTGCAAACATTTTGATCCAGGTTGAAGTATGCGTGTAATGGTATTTTACTTCTTTCAAAGATTTTTCGGCAATCGCAGAAATTTGTTCATCGGTGCTTTTCATTAATTCTGTATAAAGAATTTTCTGATAAACCGAAAAGAAGTAAACCTTCAAAATCGTCTGTGCATAATCACCATTTGGAAGTTCCGTCAACTGACAATTCAGATATTCTTTTTCCAAACGCAAGAAAGCCAAATCATCTTCTGATTTTCCAAGATCCTGAATTTGTGCTGCGTATTTATAAAAATTATTGGACTGTCCGAGATAATCTAAAGCGATATTCGTCAAGGCGATATCTTCTTCCAGATAAGGTCCCTGTCCGCAAAGTTCGCCCAACCTTTGACCAAAAATCAAAGTGTCATCGGCTAATTTTAAAGTATAATTAAAAAGTGGATTCATTTATTTAAATTTTTAGACATGAGATGTAGAGATTTTAGACATGAGATTTTTTGTAATAGAAGAAATTGACCTGGTATTTTCTACCATCCAATTTCTCGTGTCTCACTTCTCCCAGTCTCTGGTCTATTTTACATGTTTTTCACATCATTTGGGATTTCGTAAAAAGTCGGATGGCGATAGAGTTTATCGTCTGCCGGATCGAAAAATGCTTCTTTATCAACGCCTTCTGAAGTCACCAAATATTTACTTGGAACAACCCAAATTGAGGTTCCTTCCATTCTTCTGGTGTACACATCTCTTGCTCCTTGAAGTGCCATTTCCGCCGTCGCAGCTTGCACTGTTCCTGCGTGTTTATGGGAAAGTCCCGGTTTTGTCTGGATGAAAACTTCCCACATATCTAAGTTGCTCATTGTTGTAAATTTTAAGGTTTAAAGATAAAGATTTTTAATGAATTCCGTATCGTTCGAATGATTGCCAATACTTATCCTTATAGATTTCAAAAGTCATTCTATAGTCAGGATATTTTTGAACCGTTTCTGCCAGAACTTTTGAGATTTTTCGGAAGTCTCTGCTGACAAAGTAAATTTCCCTAATGTTTTCGGCAGTTTCCCGACCCAAATTTAAATTTCCTTCGTCGTTTTTTAATTCAAGCATCATTTCATCTTCAATCAAATTAAACAGGTCATAATCTTTATCATCCGGAAAACCATTGTCTTCATCACCTTGATATTCAATTCTTAAAACCGAAATCCAGGGATGCGACGCTTTTTGATCCCACTGCAATAAATCGACATTTACGGTAGCGAGCAACGGAAATCCACTTTCCAAAGTTCCTTCTAGTAAAGAATAGGAATCTTCAGACGTTTCAATTTTTGCGTCTTCGTATTTTTCGGTAAATTCTCTTTCACGCCAACTCAAAAAATCTTTCAGTTTTTCGATGGGAATCAGTTCTTTTTCAGCCTCACTTTTTCCTGCGATTCTAAAATTATCAATTTGAGCAAGGAAATTGAGTTCACCTAAATAACTATCAATAAACAGATAAGTTCCATTAATTACGTCACTTTCATTTTGATCATTAAAATCTTCATGAACAAAAACCAAATCAATTTCATCAGGATAATCTTCGTCATCATTTGAATAGAAATAAATATTTTCTTTGTTAAAAATATAATCGCCCATTTTGAGGCTGATTTTGTCAATTTCCAATTCTGGTTTTAGTGCAGTGAATTTCCAATTTTCAAGCTTTGGAGATTCAGCAATAAGTTCTTCGGCGTAAACGATTTCTTTAAGATTTCCATCAACGGTGATAATGAGTTCTGCTTTTGAATCATCAGACATTCCCACGAGGATGAAGAAGTTTTCATTCAGTTCTTTCAACTGCGGTAGAATAATATCTAAAAAATTTCCATCAATATTTTGACGCTCTTTTACTACGTTGAAAAAATCTTTTTCCTTGGTTTCAAACCACTTCCAAAACTCCTGATAAGTGGATTTGTTTAGTTTTATTAATTCAGTCATGATGATTGTTTTTCTCCGTCAATATAAATGGTTTCGGCTTTCAAACTTCCCTGTTGATAAAGAATGTTCTGGAAATTATCTGTTTTAAAAGTAACGAAATCTGCTTTCTTTCCTTTTTCTAAAGTTCCGCGGTCATTTGAACTCAACGCAAAAGCCGAACGGAAAGTAATTCCTGCCAAAACTTCAGCCGTTGATAATTTTTCAAAAGTCGCTAAAATACTCGCTTGAGTAATTAAATTTCCCATCGGAGCAGAACCAGGATTCCAATCGGAGGCGATGGCTAAAATTCCACCAGCATCTAAAATTTTTCTGGCAGGCGTAAACTTTTCTCCTAAACCTAAACTTGCTCCCGGAAGCGCAGTTGCAACAGTTTCAGATTGTGCTATAAACTCGATATCTTCATCAATCGTTGCTTCCAAATGATCGGCTGATTTTGCACCAACTTCCACCGCAATTCTTGAACTTCCTGAGGTGAATTGATCGGCATGAACGGTGATTTCAAAACCTAATTCTTTTGCTTTTAATAAAAATTCTTTGCTTTCTTCGGGTAGAAAAGCGGATTTTTCGATGAAAATATCGACGCGTTTTGCAAGATTTTCTTCTTTTACTTTTGGTAAAATTTCATCAATAATATAATTTAGATATTCTTCTGAACTTCCTTCAAAATCTCTTGGTTTTAAATGCGCAGAAAGACAAGTTGGAACTAAAGTCGCTTTGGTAAAAGTTTGTGCTTTTTTAATGACACGCAACATTTTCAATTCGTTTTCAACATCTAAACCGTAACCGGATTTTATTTCAATCGTCGTAATTCCTAATGAAATCAGATAATTAATTCTTTCTAAAGTCGTTTTTAGTAATTCCTCTTCGCTCGCAATTCTGGTATGCTGAACAGAACTCCAAATTCCGCCGCCACTTTCTGCGATTTCTAAATACGTTTTCCCAGCGTTTCGCATGGCAAAATCATTGGCGCGATTTCCACCAAAACAAATATGCGTGTGCGAATCTACAAAAGCCGGTAAACAAATTTGTTCACCTTCAATGTTTTCGATTTCGATATTTGGAAATTGTTCTTTTAATTCTTGAAAAGAACCTGTATTTTCTACTTTACCATCTTTAATTAAAAGTCCACCATCATTGATGATTTCAAGTTGATGATCTGAAAGTTTTCCGCGCAATGGAAGATTGGCAAGCGTAACAATTTGTTTGAAAGGACCAATTAATTTCATGAGGATAGTTTTTAAAATATGTTCAAAATTAAAATAAAAGACTTTAGGCCAGGACGAAAAATTATATTTGAATTTTTTCAACCACAAAAGTAACAAAAGCGAAGAGCATAAAAATAGTCGTATTAAAGTTCAAATAAGCAGAACGTTTTTGAATCAACCTTTTTTTATATTGAACACAAAATTTATTAATCTTTAAAATGCTAACGCTTTTGTGACTTTTGTGGTTGATTTTTTGTCATGTATAAGATAAAAGACTTTAAAACCGAATTAAATACATTTAATTAATATCTAATTGGTCTTCTTTAAATGATCAAAAACGAATTTGGAAAGTGGAATAAACATCAACCCAGCGAAAATAAAAGTGATAAATGCTTTTTGCAATCCAAATGCACTTGCAAGATAACCAATAATCGGTGGTCCTAAAAACATTCCAACGGTTGAATAGGTACTAATAATAGAAATCACAATCGGAACCGAATATTTTTTGGCTTTCCCAGCCAGAATAAAAGTCATTGGATAAAGTCCGGAAACACCAAATCCTACCATGCAAAAACCAATAAGAACTGGGGTAAGAAAAGGGAAAAGCGTTGCGAGAAGAACTCCCGAAATGATAAGAATAGAACTTGTAATGTACAGTTTTTGCATACCAAATCGTCCCATCAAATTATCGATCGTTAATCTGGAAATCGTCATGCAAACCATGAACAATAGATAGCCATACGTGAAAACTTCCTGGTTAACAATTTCTTTTAAATAGACTCCATTCCAGTCGTACATTCCACCCTCACAAACTGCGGCGAAAAAGACGATGAATCCTAATAAGGAAATATATTTGCTGGGTTTTTGGAATTTGAAAGGACTACTTGTTTTGGCTTTGTCATTTTTAAGAAGAAAAGGAAACATGCAGATAATTATTAAGAACCCAAACAGCATGATCATCAGAAAATGCCAGAAAATCGAAATATCATATTTGATCATGATCGTAGAAAAGAGTACGCCTAAAATACCTCCAATGCTCCAAACTCCGTGAAATTTCCCCACGATTCTCTTTTCAAATTTTTCCTGAATAGAAAGTGATTGCGTATTAATTGCAACATTAATAATTCGGAGCGCTATCGAGAATATAACCAACGAGATTACAAGTCCAACCAGTGAAAATCCCCAACCTATAGAAAATAGAGATAATAGAAATAATACGCTGGCTAACTGCAGCGGAATTCTGCTGTCGTATTTTGCGACAAGCCAGCCCGAAAGAGGAATTCCGACGATGGCACTTGCAGGCATGATCATTAATAAATTTCCTAAATCCCCTTCCGTAAGATTAAAAATTGCTTT
Source organism: Kaistella flava (ex Peng et al. 2021) (assembly GCF_015191005.1). Taxonomy (NCBI): domain Bacteria; kingdom Pseudomonadati; phylum Bacteroidota; class Flavobacteriia; order Flavobacteriales; family Weeksellaceae; genus Kaistella; species Kaistella flava (ex Peng et al. 2021). The sequence continues at coordinate 3,303,164 of NZ_CP040442.1, forward strand.
GATGGTGGGAATTCTGGAAGCCCAGCTAGAAAAACAAAGTCCAGATAAAAAGAAAAAGGCCGATAGTGCAATTCTTTGCTTTTGAGGTGTTGAAAACATATCGTGCAAAATTACGACTTTAGACTTTTAAATTTCGGTTGTTTTGGATATAAAAATTTAAGACTGAAAAAGAAACACTAAATCACTAAATTATTTATTTTTAAAAAATAGATAGAATATTTCCGTTCTAAAATTTTCTATCTTTGAACAAATTTATTTAAATGACCGATTTTTTGCATCCCGATCAAGAAAATTTTTCCGAGGATGAATTAATTTTAGAAGAGAAAATCCGTCCGCAGAGTTTTCAGGATTTTGCCGGTCAGCGCAAAACTTTGGATAATTTAGAAGTGTTTGTAGCTGCGGCGAAAAACCGTGGCGGCGCATTGGATCACGTTCTTTTACACGGTCCACCCGGATTGGGGAAAACGACTTTAGCAAATATTATCGCAAATGAATTGGGAGTTGGCTGCAAAATAACGTCGGGTCCTGTTTTGGATAAACCCGGAAGTTTGGCGGGATTGCTCACGAATTTAGAAGAGAATGATGTTTTATTTATCGATGAAATTCATAGACTTTCTCCGATTGTAGAAGAGTATTTATATTCGGCGATGGAAGATTATAAAATCGATATCATGCTGGAAAGTGGTCCGAATGCGAGAAGTGTTCAGATTGGTTTGAATCCTTTTACGTTAGTTGGTGCAACAACAAGAAGCGGAATGTTGACCAAACCGATGTTGGCGAGATTCGGAATTCAATCACGATTAGAATATTACACAATTGAACTTTTATCAATGATTATTGAAAGAAGTGCGCGAGTTTTAGATGTCAAAATCTACGAAGATGCTGCGTTGGAAATTGCCAGAAGAAGTCGTGGAACGCCGAGAATTGCAAATGCACTTTTGAGAAGAGTTCGTGATTTTGCTGAGATTAAAGGAAATGGTGAAATTGAAATTAATATTACGAAATTTGCTTTGAACTCATTAAATGTTGATGAATTCGGATTGGATGATATGGACAATAGAATTATGCGAGTAATGATTGAAAATTTCCGTGGGAAACCGGTGGGGATCTCTGCGCTGGCAACTTCGATTGGAGAGAATCCGGAAACTTTGGAAGAAGTTTATGAACCGTTTTTGATTCAGGAAGGTTTTATTATTCGAACTCCGAGAGGAAGGGAAGTGACGGAGAAAGCGTATAAACATTTGAATATTGCGATTCCTAGAAAGCCGGATGAACTTTTTTAATTAATAGTTAAAAAATAATAATGAATATCTGAAATGGAAAATAATTTTCAAGAAAAGGATAATATTATTAGGAGTAAATCATTTGATTTTTCTGTTAGAATCGTCAATTTGTATAAAATTCTTTATTATGAGAGAAATGAAAAGGTTATTTCTAAGCAGTTAATAAGATCTGGAACTTCGGTTGGAGCAAATATTGAAGAAGGAATTGCTGCTTTTAGCAAAAAAGATTTTATATTTAAACTTCAAATTTCTTACAAGGAAGCTTTCGAAAGTAGATATTGGCTAAAACTTCTTTTTAAAACAGAATATATAAAACAATCGGAATTTGAATCTCTCCTTTTTGATGTTGAAGAAATTATAAAAATTATGACTGTAATTTTAAAATCTTCAAAAGAAAATCAGTAAATTTTCTATTAGATTAAACAATTGGTTAAAAACCAATATTATTTATTAAATATTAATTATTCATTTTTACCTATGAAACTCTATCCTATACAGTGCGGAAAATTTAAGTTAGATGGTGGTGCCATGTTTGGTGTTGTGCCGAAAACTCTTTGGCAACGGACTAATCCGGCTGATGAAAATAATTTGATTGAATTGGGAACGCGTTCGCTTTTGGTGGAAGACGGTAAAAAACTGATTCTCATCGATTGTGGTTTGGGAAATAAACAGGATGATAAATTCTTTGGTCATTACTCACTTTTTGGCGATGATACTTTGGATAAAAACCTGAAAAAATATGGTTTTGTAAAAGAAGATATTACTGATGTTTTTTTGACGCATCTTCATTTTGACCATTGTGGTGGCGCAATCGAGTGGAATGACGACCGAACCGGTTACCAATCAGCTTTTAAGAACGCCCATTTCTGGACGAACGAAGAACATTGGAAATGGGCAACTGAACCGAATCCAAGAGAAAAGGCAAGTTTTTTGAAGGAAAATATTCTGCCAATGCAGGAAAGCGGACAGTTGAATTTTTTACCAACTCCGAAAAGTGGTAATTATGGTTTCGCTCCAGATTTGAAAATGGATGTTATTTTTGTTGATGGACATACGGAAAAACAAATGCTTCCCGTGATTCAGTATCAGGAAAAAACGATAGTTTTCGCCGCAGATTTAATTCCGACTGTTGGGCATATTCCACAGGTTTATGTGATGGGTTATGATACTCGTCCACTTTTGACAATGGAAGAAAAAGCGAAGTTTTTGAAACAATGTGTTGATAATGATTATCTGTTGTTTTTTGAACATGATGCGCACAACGAATTGGCAAGTTTAAAAATGACCGAAAAAGGTATTCGGTTAGACCAAACTTTCAGCATGAATGAAGTTTTTGGATATTAACTATTATTGATAAATGATGATTGATGAATAATATTTTTTTCAATTATTATCAATCAACCATTAATTATAAAAAATAGAAAAATTAAAATAAAGTTATGATAGAAGACGAACCTGAACCCGAACCCAGGGTCAGAACAAAGATTATTGGAATAACCGGAGGAATTGGCTCCGGAAAGTCAACCGTATCGAAATATATCGAAGAAGCAGGCTATCCTGTTTACTACTCCGATATTCGTGCGAAAAACATTGTCAATGATAACCAGCATCTTCAGCAACTCATCAAAGAACTTCTAGGCGAAAATGCCTATGATGAAGATGATTTATACGACCGGAAATATGTTGCCGAAATTGTATTTAATAATGAAGAATTATTATTGAAATTGAATTCATTGATTCATCCTGCGGTGAGAATTGATTTTGAAAACTGGGTTGCTCAGCAAACAACTGATTTTGTATTTAAAGAAACTGCGCTTTTATTTGAATTAAAATTAAATAAAACTTGCTACAAATCTGTTCTAGTTACTGCGGATGATAACTGCCGACTGAAAAGAGTAATGGATCGCGACAACAAAACCTACCGAGAAGTTGAAACAATTATGTTGCGACAAATGCCGGAAAAAGATAAAGTGAAATTGGCTGATTTTGTTATTTTTAATAATGAAGGTTTGGAAGAACTTAAAGCCGAAACTAAAAAAGTACTGGCTGAGATTGAGTCTTTATAATTAGAGTTTCCACCAAAATATAAAACCTGAATTCGTTTGAATTCAGGTTTTTTTGATTTAATTTAATAATGTTTGTAGCGTTTCTAAAATTTTAATCTTATAATTTTCAATAACTTTGTTGTTATTCTAATTTTATGAAAAAATTTATTTCCCTTCTTTTAATTTTAAGTTATTTTGTAGTTTTCTCACAAACTGATACAGCGCAAGTTGTCACTCCTAATAGGGTGAATTCTGTTGAAGCGATTTCCAAACCTTATGTTATTTTAATTTCGGCCGATGGCTTTCGGTATGACTATGCTGATAAATATAAGGCGGAGAATCTTTTAAAATTAGCAAAAACAGGAGTTTCAGCAACTGCTATGTTACCCAGTTATCCGTCAATTACTTTCCCAAATCATTGGAGTTTAGTTACCGGTTTATATCCTGCACATCATGGTTTGATTGATAATTTCTTCTACGATTATCAAAAGAAAGAATTCTACAAAATGAGCAGTAAAGAAAATGCGGAAGACGGAACGTGGTACGGCGGAATACCTCTTTGGACTTTAGCCGAAAAACAAGGAATGCTTTCTGCATCGATGATGTGGGTGGGTTCTGCAAGTGATGCTGGTGGAGAAAGACCAACTTACTATTACCATTACCACGAAAAGTTTTCACCTGATGAAAAAGTAGATAAAGTGATTGATTGGTTAAAATTACCAGAAGATAAAAGACCGCACTTTATTACGTTGTATTTTCCGGAAGTTGATGGGGCAGGACATCATTTCGGCCCAGACACTGCGGAAACAGAAAAAGCGGTTCATTTAATTGATAGCGCGGTGGGGAATTTAGTAGAGAAAGTAAATCAGTTGGGATTGAAAAATGTGAATTATATTTTCGTAGCCGATCATGGAATGATCAAAGTAGATCTTGAAAAGCCAATTGCGATTCCGGAGATTCTTTTTGATAAAAACCGTTTCGATTTTTATAATTCGCAAACTTTACTAAGAGTTGTGGTGAAAAATCCGGAGGAAGTAAAGTCTGTTTATAAAGAGCTAAAGAAAAATAAAACTACTGATTACGATGTTTTCCTCGACAAGAAATTTCCGAAAAAATTAAACTTTTCACCGAAAGACGATCGATATAATCGAATTGGGCAAATTATATTGATTCCGAAAGCGCCAAAAATATTTTTAGAAAAGGGCAAAAAGACTTCCGCGGGAAAACACGGTTATAGTCCGTACGAAGTTCCTGAAATGAAAGCTACTTTTATTGCTTTTGGTCCAGCGTTTAAACAAGATAAAAAAATAGGAGAGTTTCAAAATGTAAATGTCTATCCAATTGTTACCGATATTTTAAATTTGAAAATGACCGAACCAATTGATGGAACTCAAAAAGTTGCGAAAGAAGTTCTCAGAAAATAATCAAAAAATCCGGCTGAATTAATTCAACCGGATTTTTTTTGTTATTAAAAAGTCAGTTTAATACGAGATGTACTTTATGAACTTTTTAAAAGTATGATTTTCACTTTAAAAAAGATAAAAACTTTGTGGTTTTAAAAAAAAATAAATTTCTAGTTTTTCAAAGATTGCATATCAATTACAAAACGATATCTGACATCGCTTTTCAGCATTCTTTCGTATGCTTCATTAATGTCTTGCATATTAATCATTTCGATTTCTGGTAAGATATTATGTTCGCCACAGAAATCAAGCATTTCCTGAGTTTCTTTAATTCCACCAATCAGTGAACCAGCTACCGATCTTCTTCCTAAAACCATTGGTACAGATAAAAGAGCTTCTTCCATCTTACCAATAAATCCTACTAAAACTAAAGTTCCGCTGATATTTAAGGTAGAAATATAAGGATTAATGTCGTGGTCATAAGGAACGGTATCGATAATTAAATCGAATTTTCCAGCTGCTGCTTTCATCTCATTTTCGTAGGTTGAAATCACCACAGCGTCTGCTCCCAAGTCTAATCCATCTTGAATTTTATCCGGACTTCTTGAAATTAAAGTCACTTCTGCACCCAAACCTTTTGCCAGTTTTATGGCCATATGTCCCAATCCTCCTAATCCGACAACTGCTACTTTACTTCCTTCTTTTACGTTCCAGTGTTTCAATGGAGACCAAGTTGTAATTCCTGCACAGAGTAATGGAGCAATTGCTTTTAAGTCTAAATTTTCAGGAATTTTTAAAACGAAATCTTCAGTAACGATAATCTTTTCTGAGTAACCGCCAAAAGTCTGTTGGTTCAAATATTTATCTTTTCCATTATAAGTTCCGGTTGAACCATTCAAACAATACTGTTCTAAATCCTGTTTGCAACTTTCACATTCTTTGCAAGAATCTACTAAACAACCTACGCCAGCTAAATCACCAACTTTGAATTTGGTAACATCATCACCAATTTTCGTAATTCTACCTACGATTTCGTGTCCCGGAACAGCTGGGTATTTTGTGCCACCCCAATCATTTCTTGCCGTATGCAAATCACTGTGACAAACGCCACAATATAAAATTTCAATTTCGATATCCTTTGGTTTTACCTCGCGTCGTTCGATGGTCATTGCTTTTAAATCATCATCTTTCGATGCTGTGCCAAATGCTTTTATATGAAGATTATCGCTCATTTTTTTAATTTTTAGTTAAACAAAGATAGTGGGTTAAGTAAAGATAGTATGTTAATGAAATCCTAAATAAAGATTGAGAAGTCTTAAATTTTACTTTAAAAACAGGTTTTTAGTCTTTATTTCAATTACTTTTTTTAACACAAATGACACTGATTTTTTTAAACAAATAGCAGAAATTTAAAATCTAATAGTTTGAATAGTGAAATTTATATCTCGAAACTTTTCGAGCGTTCTATGTAGAGATAATTGAAATAGTGATCTGTGAAATTATTAGTATAATTTGTGTTTAATATTTTTTAATTCTCAGGAACCCAAACTGAAACATTTCCAGCCGGAACTGGGAAATTTCCCCAGCCGTTTTCGTCAATGATAATTTTATCCTGAAACCAACCAAGAAAATCATAAAAAGTTTGTCCCGCATATTGCGTTCCTATTTCCATTGGTTTGTCGTAAGCATCTTTATTGCTGAGAACAACTGCACAGCCTTTGTGTTCGCCATCACCTTCACGAATCCAGCCAAGACAATTCGCATCTTCAAAATAATCCCGCTGATTTCCGTAAGCAAAATATTTTCGGGCTTTCAATAATTCTTCAATCTTTTCCACTTTATCTAAAAATATTTCCTGATCATTTCCTTCTTTATCCTTATCGGTATAATGGGCACCAAATAAATCAGGATAGAAAATACAGGGATAACCATCTTTTCGTAATAAAATTAAAGCATACGCTAAAGGTTTAAACCATTTTTCAACAGGCGCTTCCAATTCTTGTAAGGGCTGCGTATCATGATTATCAACCAAAGAAACCGATAAAAGTGGATTGGCTAAAGTTAAAGTTTCGTCAAAGATTTTTCTTAAATCATATTCTGCGCCTGCCAAAGAAGCAACATGAAAATTATGCTGTAACGAAGAGTCAAATAAACTCATTGAACCTTCTGTCGCCTCAATATATTTTTCTAAAAGTGGCAATTCTCCTGGAGCCCAATATTCACCAACTGCAAAAATATTTTTTCCAGTATTCGCTCGCAGATTATAAAGCCATTCCTTGTAAAATTCGGGAGATTGATGTTTCACAGCATCCAAACGAACACCGTCAAAATGGATTTGGTCATGATACCATTTTCCCCAATTATTGAGTTCTTCGCGCACGAAAGGATTTCTTTGGTCGATGTCATTATACATTAGATAATCGTAATTTCCCTTTTCATCAGAAATCATTTCTTCCCAACCTTCGCCGTGATCATTGATGATTTGGTAGATTCCTTCTTCCTGACCTTCAGCAAAATCAACTCCTGAAAAGCAATGAAAGTTCCATTTAAAATTGGAGTATTTTTCTCCTCTTCCCGGAAAGGTAAATTTGGTATAAGATTCTATTTCAAAAGGTTCAGATATGTTTTCCTGACGGTTTTCAGGATTTACTTTTACCGCATGAAATTTTTCTTTTTCGTCGCCACCAGCTTTATGATTGAGGACAATATCGGCGATAATAGAAATGCCATTTTCCTGTAAAGTTTTACAAGCGGTAAGATATTGTTCTTTTGTTCCGTATTTTGTGGGAATCGTTCCTTTTTGGTCAAATTCTCCTAAGTCGAATAAATCGTAAGGATCGTAACCTACGGAATAACCGCCGCCAGCACCTTTGTAAGCAGGTGGAAACCAAACGGCTGAAATTCCTAATTCCTTTAAATAAGACGTTGAATTTTTAATCTGATCATACAATTGGGAATTTCCATCGGAATACCAATGGAAAAATTGAATCATGGTTGGGTTCATTTTTATAGATTTTGAAATGGAGGAGCAAAAACCGTCCCGAAATCATAAAGAAATAGGTATTCTTTTTTGTTAAGAATGAAAGTTCGTTTTAAAGACACTGTTTTTTAAATTTTGAATATCTTTTTTAAGAAATACCGCCATAAAATAAAATAAACGCTAATTCAGAAGGGGGCGAGCTAATGACATCTTGTCGATTATTATAATAAAAAAGCCGCACAAAAGCGGCTTAAAAAATAATAAAACTATTAAAAAAAACTATTTGTTTGCAACAATATTCAGTCCAAGATTAACTTCCTGAGAAATCATCCAGTCTTTCGGATCGCCTTCAGCACCGTACGCTAAGCCCCAATCCTGTCTGTTGATGGTGAATTTGGACACTAAACTTACTTTATCGTTAGTCACTTCAACTTTCGCCGGGAAAGTAACATTTACTGTTTTGTCTTTGATGGTAAGGTTTCCGCTAACCTGTTTGTTAGCTCCTTCCACTTTACTCTCTGTACCTGCAGGAAGATCTTCAACTTTAGTAATATCGAATTTCACACTTGGATATTTTTCCACATCAAAGAAGTCTGCGCTTTTCAAATGCATATCAAGATCAGCAGCTGTTTTACCGTCAGTGATGGCTGGATCTACCGCGGTTGGATCAGTAGTTAAAGAGTTGATGTCAGAAACCAGGCTGCCTGAGATAAGATTTCCGTTGTCTACAGAAAATAAACCGGTCGTTTTAGTTGTTCCGAATCTTGGGTTTAAACCTCCTTTGTGGTAAGCAGTCCAATTTACCATGCTGCTGTCTGTATTCACGTTAAATGTTTCCGCGGTATGTTGAGCAACGGTTTGTTCCGTTGTAGAGGTAGCCATGTCCGTTTTTGATTCCTTACATGATACTACAGCAAGAGCAGCAGAAAGCGCCAGAATTGATAATTTTTTCATTGTATAATATTAATTGTTATCTAGGTGCAAAAATAAAGCAGATAACCGAGGCAAATATTGACTTATGATAAGAAGTGTCAGATAATTTCGTAAAGTTTAAGTTGGAGGATAGCAAATCGTTATCGTATACAGAATACGTTATGAAATATTAATCTTTACTATTAATGAATTTTGACCTTTAATTTTTTTTAAAGTTGATGTGGCGGTTTTACATCAGTATGGCAATTATTTAATTTTTATAATATTCTTTATTTCGGGATCTAATCCAGATCAAATTCCTCAAAGGGAATTTTCAGCTGTACCGAAATCTGTTTTTTTTCCTGAGTATTTAAATTAGAAAGTGACAAACCCAGCAATCGAACGGGTTTGTCAAAAGGGCGAAGTTCCCAAAGTTTCTGTGCAGTTTCGTAGAAATCCTGAGCATTATCAAAATAAACTTCCTGCGTTTTACTTCTGGTGTAAACCGTGAAATCTTTATATTTAATTTTCAGTGTTAAAGATTTTCCTTTAATTTCTTTTTTAGAAAGGCGTCCTTCTAATTCTTCGCTGATAATTTGTAATTGCTTAAAAACAGACTCTTCATCCAAAAGATTTTCCCAGAAGGTTTCTTCAACCGCTACACTTTTTTGGATGCGATGAGGTTTTACTTCGCTGTGATGAATTCCTCTCACGACATTGTAATAATAATTTCCTGATTTTCCGAAAAGGCGGGTTAATTCTTCCAGTGATTTTTCCTTTAATTCTTTTCCGGTGTAAATGTGAAGTTCATGCATTTTGTTGGCCGTCACTTTTCCGATCCCGTAGAATTTTTCAATTGGAAGTTTTTCCATGAATTCCAAAATCTGAGTCGGATGAATAGATTTCTGTCCATTAGGTTTGCGATAATCAGACGCGACTTTTGCCAGAAATTTATTCACCGAAATTCCAGCAGAAGCAGTAAGGCCAGTTTCTTCGAAAATTCTGCTTCTTATTTGTCGTGCAATTTCCTGTGCAGATTCAATTCCTTTTTTGTTTTCAGTAACATCAAGATAGGCTTCATCTAAAGAAAGCGGTTCGACCAAATCGGTGAACTCATAAAAGATTTTTCTAATCTGTTGTGAAATTTCTTTGTATCGAGCAAAACGAGGTTTAACAACAATTAAATGCGGGCATTTTTCTAAAGCAATTTTTCCAGGCATCGCAGAACGGATTCCGAATTTTCTGGCTTCATAACTTGCAGCTGCAACCACGCCATGCATTCCACCACCTACGGCCAAAGGTTTTCCGCGGAGTTCGGGATTATCGTGTTGCTCCACAGAAGCGTAGAACGCATCCATATCAACATGAATTATTTTTCGGTCAGATTGCATTGCGTAAAATTAAGGAATGATATTGAACTTTAAAGATTGTTGCATAGGAGTTTCATATAACTTAGAATTTGTAAATTTGAAATAAATTGCAACACAATGAGCACGGCTGAAATTAAATTAGATTTAATCAATAAAATTACCAACTTAAAAGAAATTTGGATTATTGAAGAGATTCAAAAACTTTTAGATTTTGAATTAGATGAAGGTGTTTTTGAAGTTTCTTCTTTGCAAAAAGAGAGACTAATTAAAGCCAAAAATGATACTGTTCTTTCAGAAGAAGAAGCAAATACCGAAATTGAAAAGTGGCTACAAGAAAAATAAATTGGACAAAAGAAGCCAACTTTGAAAGGAAGGAGATTCTTGTGTATTGGATTAATAGAAATAAATCTAAATCCTATAGTATTAAATTGAATAAACTATTCATAAATACTTTAAAACAAATTTCTGACAATCCAAAAATTGGTCGAAAAACAGACTTTGGAAATGTGCGAGTGAAAATTGTTCGAGATTATCTTCTTTTCTATGAATTTGATATAAAACAAATTAAAGTGTTATCTCTTTGGGATGGAAGAAGAGACGACAACACTATTCCACTAAAATAAAATTGTAAATAGATAAATAATATGACCGACGATAAATTAGCTGTCCTCATCGACGCGGACAATGTTCCCTATAAAAATGTGAAAGAAATGTTGGAGGAAATTTCCAAAAATGGAACTCCGACAATTAAAAGAATTTATGCCGATTGGACGAAACCAACAGTTTCAGGCTGGAAGAATGTTCTTTTAGAAAACGCAATTACACCAATCCAACAATATAGTTACACGACGGGAAAAAACTCCAGTGACAGTGCCTTGATTATTGATGCGATGGATATTTTATATTCTGAAAAAGTAACGGGGTTTTGTATCGTTTCCAGTGACAGTGATTTCACTAGATTGGCGACAAGACTTCGAGAAGCGGGAATGATGGTGATGGGATTTGGCGAAAAGAAAACACCGAAACCTTTTATCTCTGCCTGCGATAAATTTATTTATCTGGAAATATTAAATGATACAGAAGATTCTGATAAAGATTCTGAAAAGGGGTCCGAAAATACAGTAAGTAAGAAAACGGAGAAACAAAAACGCAAAAAAGAGCCACTTAGTAAAGTTGATGGCAGAACCATTAAATTGATCACAGAAAGTATCAACGATTTAGGCGACGAAGATGGTTGGACTTTTCTAGGAAACTTAGGCAGTTTTATTATTAAAAAGAAACCTGACTTTGATCCGCGAAATTTCGGTTTCCCAAAACTATTACCTTTAATTAAAAGTATCGGTAAGATTGAAATTGATGAACGTGAAACCGGCGTGAACAATATCAGACATATTTATGTGAAAGTAAAATAATGAGATGAAATGTAATCTTTCGAAGATTTTTATTTCACGTTTTTTGAAAATAATTCGATTTATAGTTCTCGCAGATTTAGCAGATTAATTCAAATGATAAATTGTAATTAATGATCTGCTAAATCACCTAGATCCGCGGGAGTAAATACAGATATTGAAAGTTTTATAATTTCCGACGGGAATCTTAATGCTCTTCACTTCTTAATTGAAAGCTTAATGGTTTATTTTCATTCATTTTTAAACTTAAGTTTTTAAGATAGTTATCAATATTTTAAAACAAAAGAAACGCATCCCAAAAAGATGCGTTTCTCTATTTATATTTTTAAAAAAATTAGGCGTTGTAATTTTTCACTAAGCCTTTCACAATTTTAATAACGTTCGGCATTGCTTTATCAGCAGCTTGCAAAACTTCTTCGTGAGAAACGGTGAAAGCGATTTCCGGTCCGCCAACATCGGTAATAATGGAAATTCCGAAACAATCCATTCCCTGATGTTTAGCGATAATCACTTCAGGAACGGTGCTCATTCCAACAGCGTCTCCACCGATGGCGCGAATCATTCCATATTCAGCCGGAGTTTCGAAAGTTGGACCTTGTAAAGCGACATAACAACCTTGATGCGCTTTGATGCCTAAATCTTTGGCAACGTTTGCAGCGACTTCAATCATTTTTTTATTGTAAGGCTCGCTCATATCCACAAATCGTGGGCCCATTTCATCTATATTTTTACCACGCAATGGATGTTCCGGCATCATGTTGATGTGATCATTTATAATCATTACATCAGCAACATTAAAGTCCGGATGTACACCACCGGCAGCATTTGATAAAATTAAATTTTTAATTCCTAATAAATGAAAAACTCTGAAAGGGAAAACAACGGTTTGGATATCGTGACCTTCATAATAATGAAATCGGCCACTCATCATCAATACTTTTTTACCTTCAAGTATTCCGTAGATTAATTGTCCGCCATGTCCCGCAACGGTTGTTTGAGGGAAATTGGGAATTTCGGGATATTCTAAAATGTGAATCGGTTCTACTTCATCTTTTAGTTTTCCTAAACCTGAACCTAAAACGATTGCAAAATCAGGAGTGTCCAGAATAATGTTTTTGATAAAACTTGCAGTCTCTTTAATTTTTTCTAACATAATCTAATATGATTTGATTAAAATCTTCCTTTCTGTCGATGTTCACATTGATAGGCCAATAGTATACAAGATCTCTAAGGTAATCAAAAGTTTTCAGTCTTACATAGTCTTTTTCAGTAGTAAGAATGAGTTTATATTCGCCGAGTTTCTTATATTCTGCAATGATATTTTTAATATCCTGATCCGTAAAATTGTGATGATCGCGGAACTTTAAATGTTTTACTTTTTGAGAAAAACGAGCCAGATGTTTCAACAAAGGTTTCGGGTTTGCAATTCCGGTAATTAACAAAATATCGTAGTAGTCCAGATTATTATCAGGAAGCATTTTGTTTCTTGAATAAACATTTTCATCATAACCAATACTCGAAAAGAAAACTTTTTGGTAATGTTGAGGTTTGATTCTCGAAATGTAATATTGCTTTTTCTCGTCGGTTAAATCTTCCGGGCATTTAGAAACCATAATAATCTGAGCGCGTCTTGCTCCACTTCTGCTTTCACGTAAATCTCCAGCAGGTAAAAGAAAATCTTTGAAATATGGATCATTATAATCCGTCATCAGAATATTAAACCCAGGTTTTATGGCTCGGTGTTGATAAGCGTCGTCTAATAATAAGACGTTCAAATCCATATCGCCAATCATCTTTTTTGCACCAGGAACCCTTTCTTCAGAAACGCCAATAACAAAACGGTTTTTGTAGCGTTCAAAAAGTTGCATCGCTTCATCACCAACGGTTTTGTAATTGCTGTCGTAATTCGTGATTCCGTAACCTTTAGTTACTCGTCCATAACCACGGGATAATACTCCTGTTCGGTAATGCTTGGATAGTAAATCTGCGATATACATCACCATAGGCGATTTTCCGCTGCCACCCACGGAGAGATTTCCGACATTAATTATCGGAGTTTTAAATGTGGTCGATTTATAGATTCCCCAGTCATACATTACATTTCTAATGGCAGTTGCCAAATGATAACCTAGGGAAAAAGGGTAGAGGTACCATCTTTTCATAGCTGACAAAATTACGTTTTTTTACGAGTAAAGGAAATAGTAAAAACCTCATTTTTATCACTTTCTTATTTTTAATGAATGATATAAATTTTCTAATTATAACCGTGGTTTTTAAACAATTTGCTTAATTTTGCTTCCATAGTTTTACCTCATGAGCAAAAAAAATGTCGCCGTGGTGATGGGCGGATATTCTGACGAATATAAAGTTTCCCTAAAAAGTGGTCAATTAATTTTCGATTCGCTGGATCGTGATCTTTATAATGTGTATAAAGTGGTCATTCTTAAAGAGGAATGGTATTTCCTCGATGATCGTGGTGAAAAATCATCCATTAATAAAGCTGATTTTTCTGTAAGTTTAAGCAGTGGATTTAAAGTAAAGTTTGATGCCTGCTTTAATATTATTCACGGACGACCTGGCGAAAATGGCGAACTTCAAGCGTATTGGAATACCATCGGACAAAAATATACCGGTTGCGATTTCTATCAAAGTGCCTTAACTTTTAATAAAAAAGATACTTTAGCCGTACTTTCAAAATACGGAATTCCATCAGCGAAAAGTATTTATTTAAGACATGGTGAAGAAATTAATGAAGATCAAATTATCAAAGAATTAGGCTTGCCTCTTTTTGTAAAACCGAATCAGTCTGGCTCCTCTTTAGGGATTTCAAAAGTAAAACAACAATCAGAATTAAAGAAAGCTTTGGAATTTGCTTTTGCAGAAGATGAAGAAATTTTAATTGAAAGTTTCCTTGATGGAATGGAAGTTTCTGTCGGCGTTGTTGATTTTAACAATGAAACAATTGTTTTGGGAATTACTGAAATTGTACCTTTCAAAGAATTTTTCGATTATGAAGCCAAATACGAAGGAGCTTCGGAAGAAATTACACCAGCCAGAATAGATGACGAAACTCGTAAAAGAGTTGAAGAGATTTCGAAACGGGCTTACGAAGCCTTAGGAATGAGCGGCTTCTCAAGAAGTGAATTCATCATTATGAACGGAATTCCTTACATGCTTGAAATGAATACCAATCCTGGATTTTCACCAGCTTCAATTCTTCCGCAACAGGCAAAAATTTATGGAATTTCCATTAAAGATTTGTGCGGAAATGAAGTCGAAAAAGCCTTAGCGAAAAAATAAATAAAAACTTTTCTATTTTAGATTTAAAAATTATTTTCATCTAAAATTTATAATTCAAAATCTAAAATCATTTATGAGAGTTGCAGTTTTCCCGGGTTCATTCGATCCTATCACGCTTGGTCATTATGATATTGTCGAAAGGGCTTATCCTTTATTCGATAAAATTATTATTGCGATCGGACAGAACTCACAGAAGAAATATATGTTTTCTTTAGAGCAAAGAATGGAATTTATCCGCAAGTCATTTGAAAAATTCCCTAATATCGAAGTGGATCATTTTGAAGGATTAACCGTAGATTACTGTCACAGCAAAAATGTAAATTTCATCTTGCGTGGTCTCCGAAATCCTGCCGATTTTGAATTTGAAAAAGCGATTGCACAAACTAATAGAGAATTGACAAAAGACAATCAGATTGAAACGATATTTTTACTAACATCTTCCGGGAAGTCATTTATCAGCAGCAGTATTGTTCGCGAGATTATTACCTTCAATGGTAATTATGAAATCCTAGTTCCAGAAGCAGTTCGCGTTCAACTTAAAAAATAAATAATTGCAAGTACAGGAAAACTTTACACTAGCCATCGAGATTTTGGGTACGGTTGCTTTTGCAATGTCGGGCAGTTTTGCTGCGATGCAAAAACGATTGGATCCTTTTGGTGTACTCATTATCGCCTTTGTAACTTCCGTTGGAGGCGGGACAATTCGTGATTTATTATTAAATGTTCCGGTTTTCTGGATGCACGACATGGTCATTTGTAGCGTAATTTTCATCACCTGTATCGTGTCGATGATCTTCAAATCGCTAGAGAAAAAATTTAAAGTCACCCTATTCCTGTTTGACAGTTTTGGGTTGGGATTATTTACCATTGTCGGAATTCAAAAAGGAATGAGTGCCGATTTGCATCCTATAATTTGTATCACTTTAGGAACGATCACCGGTTGTTTTGGAGGAATCAGCCGTGATATTTTATTGAACAGAATTCCCTTAATTTTCCGAAAAGAAATTTATGCAACCGCCTGTATTGTTGGCGGCGGAATCTTTATCGCTTTAGTAAATTATACGACGCTTTCTTATGCACTGGTGCAGATTTTCACAATCCTTCTAATCGTTGTTATTAGAACGCTCGCCGTCAAATACCAATGGCAGATTCCGAAGTTTTACGGTATCGATAACAATACGGAAATGTAAAAGATTATGTTTTTTCAGGAGCAAATAGATTTGTGCTTCTTAGAAGTTTCGGTCCCGCTCTCCACTATATCCCGCCGAGGCGGGGATGTCGTTCCGATCGGGGCTAAAATGTCATTCAATTTGTTTTTTCAAAATTCCCCAAAACCATTTCGTGATTCTAACATAAAGAGAATCGCATTTACAACCAGTCTCAAATTAAGAAATAGTACTAATTGTATTTATAAAATGATTTAAAACAACCGTGTCAAAGATTTTAAATTTTGATTGAATTGTTTATTTATTTTATGCCACGAATGCACGAATATTTAATTTTTAATATTCGTGCATTCGTGGCATTGTTTTTTCCAAAATAAGACTAATTAATACTTATAAATAGTGTCATTATTTTCGGCGCTCACTTCTTTCCACAAAAAAAGCCCGAACTAATTCGGACTTCCTTTCATTAACTACCTTAAATAATTGCTCTTCTATTAAGAGAATTTCCCTCTGTTTCGCATATTTGGATTATGCATGTGTTTCTGCATTGATGGCATTTTCAACTGATCTTTCAGCATTTTAATCTGGTCAGTCATCATTCCGGCGGCATCTAATTTCTTAGCTTCTTCCAGTAAGTTTTTCGCTTCTTGGCGTCTTCCTTTTTGCATTGCTCCAGCTGCAATATTCAAAGTGGCCATTGCGCGGTCATGTTTCATATTTAAACCATATTCCAAGGCTTTTCTCATGAATGGCTCTACTTTCGAAGGATTGTCCTGAGCTAAAGTAAGTCCTTGTAAATAATGGAAATAACCATATTGAGTCTTGTGCAATTGTGATTTGTAATTGGTGATTTTAGTCAGCCAACTCGCAGCTTTTACCATATTTTGTTTTCTCAAAAACCAAAATGCCAGTAAGATATATTCGTTTTTGAAAAAAAGTAAAACAGGAATAGCGGATAAAATAACCACCACGATTCCCCAGCCAATATTTCTGTTCATCATCAGGTAAACTCCGAAAGCAATCATTATTGCAGTGATGACGAATTTTATGTATTTATTCATTGTTCAATTTTAGTGGTGCAAAGATAATAATTTGTGTGGAAAATAGAAGTCAACTGTAGAATTCTTAAATTCTAGACTAATTTGACTTTTCTCTCGTAGGTTTGGAAACAGAAATCGAACTCATTATTCTCATCTTTTTCGTGACAAACCTCTTCTATTTTGTTCCAGATTTTTGGACTGATTTTGGGGAAGAAAGTATCCGCTTCTAATTTTGCCTGTACTAAAGTTACTTCTAATTTATCAGTCAAATCCAGTGTTTGTTCGTAGATATTTCCGCCACCGATAATGAAAACTTGTTCGTCAATTTTCTTGGCAAATTTTACGGCTTCTTTTACACTTCCAACAATTAAAATTCCTTCTGCGAACCAGTCTTGTTTTCTACTGACTACAATATTCGTACGGTTGGGAAGTGGTTTGCCAATGCTTTCATAAGTTTTGCGACCCATGATAATTGGATGTTCAGAAGTGAGTTCTTTAAAATGTTTCAAATCTTTTGGAAGATGCCAAAGTAACTGATTGTCTGCACCAATTTCATTGTCTAACCCCATTGCCACAACAATTGTTATCATTTAATTTAAATTTTTACAAATTTAGCACATAATTTGTATATTTGGGTATCACATTAAATTAAAAAAATAATAAACTATGAGAAATAAAGGATGTATGAGCGCCGGAACTATAGGTATTGCTCTTCTTGTCATTGCCGTACTTGTTTTTTTCTGGGGAAAAAATGGCTACAATAATTTTGTTGCTAAAGAACAGACGGTTAATACAAAATGGTCGAATGTTGAAACCGTTTATCAAAAACGTGCGAACTTGATTCCTAATTTGGAACGTACCGTAAAAGCGTATTCGCAATTCGAACAGGAAACTTTAACCAAAGTAATCGAAGCGCGTTCAAAAGCAACTTCAATCACTGTAGATCCAACCAATATGACCGAGCAGGATTTAGCAAAATTTCAGGCAGCGCAGGGAGAATTAAGTGGAGCGTTAAGCAGATTGATGGCGGTAGTAGAAAGTTATCCTAATTTGAAAGCAGACCAACAATACATCAATTTCCAGAGAGAATATACGGCGATTGAAAACAGTATCCGAAGCGAAACCGTTTATTATAACGAAGCTGCTCAGGATTATAATACGTCAATCAAAACGTTCCCAAATAATATTTTGGCCAACTTTACTAATTTCAAAGAAAAACCATACTTCAAAGCGGAAGCAGGTGCTCAAAAAGCGCCAGAAGTTTTTACCAACTAATGAATAGTTTTCTAACAGATTATCAAATGGCTTCTCTTGTAGAAGCCATTCAAACAGCAGAAAATCAGTCCAGCGGGGAAATTAGAATTCATATTGATTCTACGACCGAAGGAAATAATGCAGAGATCGCTTTTGAAGTGTTCAAAAGACTTTGCAAAGATCAGACTGCTGAGAAAAATGCTGTGCTTTTTCATGTGAATTTTGAACAGCAATATCTTACCATTATCGGTGATGAAGGCATTCATAAAAAAGTTCACCAAGATTTCTGGAATAAAATGCATGATGAAATTACCACTGCATTTTCTAAAGGCAAATATTTCGATGGTCTGAAAAAAGCCATTTTAGAAACAGGTATCGAACTGAAAAAACACTTCCCAATTGTGGGCGAAAATCCAAATGAACTTCCCAATGAGATTACGTTCTCGTAACTACTTTTTAGCTTTTCTTTTATTAGGCTTAAATATTATTGTTTTTGCCCAAAAAGTTCCAGAAAAGCCGGCAATACTTTATCCAGTTTATGATCAGGTCGGACTTTTGACTCAAGCTCAGAAAGACGAACTCAATCAAAAATTAATCAAGTTTTCAGATTCAACTTCTACGGAAATTGAAGTGATTATTATTCCAACAACGGGCGGGGAAGATGTGAATTATCTTGCCACAATGTATGGTGAGCAATGGAAAATTGGTCAGAAAGGAATCGATAACGGAATTGTATTCCTGATTGCGACTGAAGATCATACCATGTCAATCCAACAAGGACGTGCGGTGGAGCAATATTTAACTGCTTCGGTTGCCGGACAGATCATGGATTATATCGTGACGCCAAAATTCAAACAAGGATTATGGTACGACGGAATTAACGGTGGTGTAGTTGCTTTGATGGATGCGGTTCAGGGAAAATTTAAACCGATTGCTAAAGATACTTCCAGTGAAAAAGGATTGAGTCCGGGACAAATGGTTATGATTGCATTTTTTGTATTCTTAATCATTAGTTTCTTATTTAAAAATGGCGGCGGCGGTCGTGGCGGCGGCAATAATGATGACGATGACGTGATTCTTTCCCGAAGAGGACGAAGTATTTATCCCGGCGGATTTTTCCCATTCCCAGGCAGTTTCGGCGGCGGCGGATTTGGTGGCGGTTCAGGCGGCGGTGGATTCGGTGGCTTCGGCGGTGGCGGAAGTTTCGGCGGTGGTGGCGCTTCTGGAGGCTGGTAACGTTGTAAGAGCCAAGGTAAAAGTGAAAAGAGCTAAAATGAGAATTTATCTTAATTTAAAATATATTCTTATAATTAAATATTTTACGAATCAATAGGAACGGGCTTTAGCCCGTTTTTTTATTACGGCTAAGTTTTGTTGGCTTTAGCCAAAGCTTATTTTCAGTAATAATGAGACAAACGAATATAATTTGTCTTCTCAATGTTTAACAAAAAAATCAGCCGTAGAATGCTGATTTTAATTTTTAATAAATGAGATTGTTTTTTTTATTGAATAGAAATACTTCCACCACTACTTTCTTTCTTACTAACGATATTCAGATTTCCAGTTTTGGTAATTGCAATTCCTGCTGATGAACTTGCAGATGCGTTTAATTGATTGGAAACCGATAAGCTTACATCTCCAGAACTGGAAGCTTCCACAGTTGCGTTTTCTGCAATCACTTTTTGGGCATTCAAAGTTCCGGAAGAAGAAGCACGGAGATTCGCATTTTTCGTTTTTCCTGAAATGATAATATCTCCGGAAGAACTCACTTTTGATTCTAAATTAATGGCCCAAACTGTTCCTAAATAAGTGCCCGAACTTGATACATCGATTGATAAATCATTAGCTTCCAGATTGCCTTTAATGGTTCCTGAACTTGACACTTCAATGTCGGTTTTGTCCTGCGTGAATTTATCTTTAATGGTAATTGTTGCGGATGAACTGGCTTTAATTGCTGAGAAATCTTTAGCGAAAATTTTTGCAGAAACATTTCTTGATGAAATATTCAATCCTGATTTAAAATGGATGTACAGTTTACCTCCCGAATTTTCTACCAAAACATCATCGATAATATCTGATGGTGCAGTAATCACCACTTTTTCTTCATTGGCTTTTACCACTTCTGCATTAATCGATTGTGCAACTCTAATTTCATCGAAATTCATTTTGTATTCCCGGTCTGTTAAAGCGCCGTTTCCTTCTTTTGGCATAATGTTAAAAGAGAAACCATTATCCGTTGTAGCATTACAGGAGGTTAAAAATAGTGCAGCTGCAAAAGCTGAAATGTAAAGTGTTTTCATAGTTTGATGTATTAGATTTTTATTATGTTAAAGATATATCTAAAAATTAATATCTTTATCCTTTAATAACAATTTACGAATGAAAAATATTACATCTGTTTTTTTAATTTCATCTCTGGCAATGACAACTGCCTGTACTACTATGAAAACAACTGAAAGTTCTCCCACTGAAATTCCCACTCCGGACGCTAATATGGCGAATAATCCGTTTATGAAAAAAAGTTCGCTGCAATACCAAGCACCGGAATTTGATAAAATTAAGGATGAACATTTCAAACCTGCTTTTGATTATGGTATGAAAGTTCAAATGGCAGAAGTTGACCAAATTGCCAATAATTCTGCAGCTCCAACTTTTGAAAATACCATCGTCGCTTTAGAAAATAGTGGTGAAGTTTTGAAAAGAGCGCAATTTGTATTTTATAATCTGACAGGATCGAATACGAACCCGACGTTGCAGAAATTGGAAGAAGAGTACGCACCGATTTTTTCTGCCCTCAGCGATAAAATTCTTTTGAATGAGAAATTGTATGCCAGAATTAAAGCCATAAAAACTGAAGGATTAGGTTCTGAAGAAAAAAGAATGCTGGAATTATATACCACCAATTTCGAAATTGCCGGAGCGAATCTTTCTCCTGAAAATAAAGCGAAGGTTAAAAAAATCAATGAAGAGTTAGCGACGCTTTCTACGCAGTATACAAGTAAATTATTGAATGCGAGAAAAGATGGAGCACTTTTAATTACTGATGTAAAAGAATTGGACGGACTTTCTGCGGATGAAATTGCTGCTGCAGCTGCGGATGCAAAAGAAGCCGGAAAAGTAGGTTATCTTCTTGCTTTGCAAAATACGACGCAACAGCCGATGCTTCAGAATTTGAAAAATAGAGCAACCAGAGAAAAGCTATTCAAAGCATCTTGGTACAGAGCTGAAAAAGGCGATGCCGATGATACGAGAAGTATTCTTGAAAGAGAAGCGAAACTGAGAATGGAAAAAGGACATTTGATGGGCAAAAAATCTTTTGCTGAATGGAAGCTCCAGGATCAAATGGCGAAAACTCCGGAAAATGCAATGAACCTTTTAGCAAGATTAGCAACTCCTGCTGTAGAAACGGCAAAAAGAGAAAGTAACGAAATTCAAAAATTAATCGATCAGCAAAAAGGAGGATTTACGGTTGAGCCGTGGGATTGGAATTTCTATGCTGAACAGGTTAGAAAAGCAAAATACGATTTAGATGAAAATCAAATCAAGCCTTATTTCGAAGTAAGAACTGTTTTGGAGAAAGGAGTGTTCTATGCTGCGGAAAAGTTTTACGGTATTACGTTTAAAGAAAGAAATGATATTCCGGTCTATCATCCTGATGTGAAAGCGTATGAGGTTTTCGATAGAGATGGTAAATCATTAGCCATTTATTATTTGGATTTCTACACCAGAAATAATAAAAACGGTGGAGCGTGGATGAGTAATTTTGTAGAGCAATCTCATTTATTAGGTCAGAAACCTGTAATTGTAAATGTTTTCAATTTCCAGAAACCGGCGGAAGGAAAACCTTCTTTGATTTCTTATGATGACGTTACCACAATGTTCCACGAGTTCGGACATACTTTACACGGATTGTTTGCAGATCAGAAATATATTTCGATTTCAGGAACAAATGTGCCGCGTGATTTTGTAGAATTCCCTTCTCAAATTAATGAGTTCTTCGCGTTGGAACCTTCTGTATTGAAAAATTATGCAATACATTATCAAACCAAAAAACCGATGCCTCAAGCATTAGTTGATAAAATTAAAAAAGCCGGAACTTTTAATCAGGGATATTCTACGACGGAATTAGTTTCTGCTGCAACCATCGATATGGGATGGCATTCTGTAACTGATGCTTCACAGTTTAAACCAACTTTAGAATTTGAAAAAGAGGTGTTGGCGAAATATGGTTTTAACTTAAAAGAAGTTCCGCCAAGATATCATTCTCCATACTTTGCTCACATTTGGGGCGGTGGATATTCAGCAGGATATTACGCATATATGTGGAGTGATATGTTGAATTCTGATGCTTGGGACTGGATCACAACGCATGGTGGAATGACCCGTGAAAATGGAGACCGTTTCCGTAAATACATTTTGTCGGTAGGGAATTCAATGGATTTAAATGAAGCATTTAAAAACTTTACCGGAAGAAATCCCGATTTAAAACCTTTGTTGAAAGATAAAGGATTTATTAAATAGGTCGTAGGATTTAGATAATAGGTATTAAAAAACCGCAGAAATTTCTGCGGTTTTTTTGTTTGGGAAGTTCACGTAAAAGCAATGTTGAATTTTACCATTAAGATTTTGGGTAAAAAGTTAAGAGGATTAAGTTTTCTACGGAAATTAGGTATGCTAAAATAGTTTAGGATTTGGATTATCAAGATTTTATTATTATTAATTTGCGTAATTTTATTCTTGTCAACTTTTTAAAAATATAGAAGATGAAAGATTATAAACCCAAAAATTATAATTCGCTTTCGGCTTATCTGATTGTAGATGATGCAGACGAACTTGCAACACAGCTCAAAAGTATTTTTAATGCTGAGCAGTTGCGCAGAATTGAACACGAAGGAAGAGTGCAACATCTTGAACTCAAAATTGATGATACGGTTTTGATGATGAGCAACAGTGTTCCGGGTTATCCGGCGCAGAAAGTGATGCTTCATTGTTATGTTCCGAATGTGTTTGAGACTTTTGAAAAAGCTTTAGCGAATGGTGCTGAGAAAATTGAGGAACCCAATCAACGTGAGGATGATGATGATATTCGGGGCGCTTTTTGTGATTTGGCTGGAAATTATTGGGCAATTTCTACACAGAAAGACTGAATCATTTCTCGGAAATACAAACCACCTGAACTTCTAGCCCGGATCGAAGAGGAAATCCTGTTATTGCGAAAAAAAACAAATATTTCAACGGATTGCTTCGCTTCACTCGCAATGATCTGTGTTAATATGCAAGTATTTTAACAATAATTTACTTCATATTTTTCTTGTTTCTTTCCGATTTCAAATGCGAGTTTTAATAACTTATTTGCGATAGCGATTTTCACAACACGCTCTGGTTTTCCTTTTGCAATTAATCTTTCATACATGTCTTTGCACGATTTATTCCACCTTTTTGCAGACCAGCTACACATGTATAAAAGTTTCCTTATTTGAGATTTACCCATTTTGCAAATTGAACCTTTTCCTCGCACGCTACTTCCACTTTGATAAATTCTGGGACTAAAACCAACAAATGCAATGAGTTGTTTATAGTTTTCAAATTTCTCAAAATTGTTGGTTGTAGCAATGAGCATTGCAGCAGTTTTCATACCTATTCCTGGAATTGAAGTTAAACATTCTACGCTTTTTGCATAGTTTGCTTTTGCCAATTTTTCGATCAATAATTCCAATTTTTCAATGCTTTTCTTAAGATTTTTTACAGAATTTATCATCTCATTTTCCAAGGTTTTATCCAATAAACCACTGCTTGTAAAAGCTTCTAATTGATTATTACTTTGGTTTATCTGTTTTTGAAGCAGTTGAACACGCGTAAATATTGCCGCATTTTTGATACAACTTCGCTATCTGGAACCCATAATTTTAGATCTTCTGCATTCTTTTGTGCATATTCCGATATGATTCTTGAATCTGCTTTGTCTGTCTTTGCTCGTTTTAATTTTGATTGTGAGTAGCGTTTTATTACCAAAGGGTTTTCTACCACAACTTTTACATCCATACTGAAAAGAAAATCTGCCAGTGGAAGATAATAACTTCCCGAAGCCTCCATCACAACCAAATCTTCTTTACCAATTAGCTTTAAAAGTTTTTTAAAACCAACTTTACCATTCTCTAAAACCACATGTTTCCAATCTGCGTTTTCTAAAAAACTTACATCAAAAACTTGCTTACTAATGTCAATTCCTATAAATTTACACATAACAATAATTTTTTAAAAGGAAAATACTACTGTAACTTATCTATCCTTAATACAGGCTTTAATGCCTCATGATCTGTCCAAGTTTATGTAGTAGGGGTAAAGTGATTTTCATTGCGAACGGTCTTTAAGACAAATGACAAGTAATAACCTTTCTCTTTACCCTTTCCTTTTTATTACTACATAAAGTTATTAACATTTAGAGATTTAATCCTATATTATACTTATGCAAACATAGGATGACAGATTGCAACGGAGAGCCGGACGTGTTTTTCAAAGGAGCGAAAATCGTTTTGCTCCGAAAAAAATTCTTAATTTTGCAAAAAATATATCATCATGCCAAAAATATCTCATAGAGCGCAAAATATGCCCGCATCGCCGGTAAGAAAATTGGTTCCTTTCGCCCTGCAAGCGAAACAAAAAGGAATTAAAGTTTATCATTTGAATATTGGTCAACCTGATATTGAAACGCCACAAACAGCTTTGGATGCGGTGAAAAACAATGATTTGAAAATCTTTGAATACGCACTTTCTGAAGGGAATTTAGATTACAGAACGGCGCTGAAAGATTATTATCACACGCTTGGTTTTACGGATCTTACGACCGATAATTTCATGGTGACTAATGGAGGATCGGAAGCGTTGAATTTTGCTATTTCAACTTTGTGTGATGATGGTGATGAGATTATTATTCCGGAGCCTTATTATGCGAATTATAATGGTTTTGCAAATACTTTCAATGTGAATGTTGTAGCGGTTTCTTCCACGATTGATACTGGATTTGCATTGCCTCCGATTGAGGATTTTGAGAAAAAAATCACACCAAAAACAAGAGCGATTTTAATTTGTAATCCTGGGAATCCAACCGGTTATCTTTATACAAGAGAAGAGCTTCAGAAATTGGCCGATATGGCTTTGAGACACGATATCGTGATTATTTCTGATGAGGTTTACAGAGAATATGTGTATGATGGAAAGCAGGCAGTATCAATGTTTGATTTCCCTGAAATCGCTGAAAACTGTATTATAATTGATTCAGAGTCAAAACGGTACTCAATGTGTGGCGTAAGAATCGGTTGTTTGGTTACGAGATCTAAAAAAATTCATGATGCTGCGATGCTTTTTGCGCAGGCAAGATTGAGTCCGGTTCTTTTGGGGCAAATTGCAGCGGCGGCAGCTCATCAGAATGATACAGAATATATTTTGAAAGTTCGTGCAGAATATACGCACCGTAGAAATGTTTTGGTGGATTTATTGAATGGAATTCCGGGCGTGATTTGTCCGAAACCTAAAGGTGCATTCTATTGTGCGGTTGAACTTCCGGTTGATGATACTGATAAGTTTGCGCAATGGTTGCTTGAAAGTTATTCTCATAACAACGAAACCATTATGGTGGCGCCAATGAGCGGTTTTTACAGCAATCCGGAATTGGGTAAAAAACAGGTGAGAATTGCTTATGTTTTGAAAGAAGATGATTTAAGAAGGAGTGTGGAGTTATTGAATGACGCACTGCAAAAATATAAGATCGAATTTGGTCTTTAAATTATGAGCGGGTTTTTTAGCCCGCTTTTTAATTTTTTATTTTAACGCAAAGTCGCAAAGTTTTTAATGCAATGTTGTATTGAAAATTACGATCACGAAGGCTTTTGACTGTGTCGAATCTTTAATTTTACTTAACGAGGTTTGTAAAGAATTTGTAGTTATAATTACTTCAATATTTTTAAATAATAGAATTTTCATAAATTTTAAAAATGAGTTTAGAAAATAAATGTGGCATTTGTGGTGAAATTCATCACACTTATCCCGCGCTCACTTTTGCATATCCCAATTCGTATTATTGGCTGACAGAAGAACAAAAAAACATCTACAAAATTCATATTGATAGTGATTTTTGTACGATTGAATATCCGGATCGAATAGACCGATTTATTCGTGTGGTTTTAAAGCAGAAGATTGCAAAATCCGCTCTGTATTTGGAATACGGACTTTGGGTTTCTTTAAGTGAAGCAAGTTACGAGGATTACGCAGCTAATTTCAATAATGAAAATCACGAAACGGTTTATTTCGGTTGGTTGAGCAATGCGCTGCCGGATTATCAGTTTGAAAAAAGTATCGCCATGGATGTTAAAACAAAACCGGGGAATGAACGGCCGGAAGTGTATCCTCAACTGGATTTTAGCCATCCGTTTGTGGTTGACTTTTATCACGGAATTACCAAAGAAGAAGCCGAAAAAAGAATTCACAATATGCAGTCAACTAATTCTCAATAAAAAATGAATATCCAGGAAAATTATTCTCTTAAAAAGCAAAATACTTTTGGTGTTGATGTTTCTGCAAAGTATTTCGCAGAAGTTACTTCTTTGGACGAACTTACTCAGATTCTCAGAAACACTTCTGTTCAAAAATTTAAGTTGCTTTTCTTAGGTGGCGGAAGTAATGTTTTATTTACCCAAGATTTTGAGGGAGTCGTTCTTCAATTAAATTTGAAAGGTATTTCTGAAAAAATATTGAATGAAGATGAAGTTTTAGTGACTTCAAAAGCGGGTGAGAACTGGCATGAATTTGTTCAGTTTTGTCTCGGTCAAAACTATGGTGGATTAGAAAATTTATCACTGATTCCAGGGAATGTAGGAACGTCGCCAATGCAAAATATTGGTGCTTACGGAACGGAAATTAAAGATACGTTTGTTAGTTGTAAAGTGTTGAATTTGGAAACTTTAGTGGTGGAAGAATTCAATCATGAAAAATGCGATTTCGGTTATCGGGAATCTATTTTTAAAAGAGAAGGAAAAGGAAAATATGTTATTCTGGAAGTCACTTTTAAATTGACTCGAAAAGATCATTTAATCAAAACAGAATACGGTGCGATTCAATCTGAATTGAAGAATTTAGGTGTTGAAAACCCGACCATTCAGGAGGTTTCTAAAGCTGTTATTAATATTAGGCAAAGTAAGTTGCCTGATCCAAAAGTTATTGGAAATGCAGGCAGTTTCTTTAAGAATCCTTCCATTCCGATGGAGCAGTTTTTAGAGGTGCAGAAAAGATATCCTGAAATGCCTCATTATCCGAATGGAAACCTAGTGAAAGTTCCTGCTGGTTGGCTCATTGAACAATGTGGTTGGAAAGGGAAACAGATTGGAAATGTGGCGTCACATGAACTTCAAAGTTTAGTGATTGTAAATAAAACAGGTCTGGCTTCGGGAAAAGAGGTTTTTGATTTTTCCACCATGATTATTGAATCAGTGAAAGAAAAGTTTGGAATAGAGCTGGAAAGGGAGGTTAATATAATTTAATATAAAAGGGAAATTGCCTTTTAAAATAACAGTAGTGCAGAAGATTGAATTTTCTTTAAAATAATTTACAATATTATTTGTCTAACTAAAATATTCTTCGTTATTTTGCACTCTCAAATATTCATTCAGAAATAAGAACATCGAGATATGTCAAGAATTTGCCAAATAACAGGAAAGCGTGCCATGGTAGGAAACAATGTTTCTCACGCAAAAAACAGAACGAAACGTCGTTTTGAAATTAACTTATTGGAAAAGAAATTTTACCTTCCAGAGCAAGAGAAATCTGTAACTTTAAAAGTTTCAGCTCATGGATTGAGAATTATCAATAGAATAGGGATTGACGAAGCAATACTAAGAGGAATCAGAAGTGGTTTCATTAAAAAATCATAATCATGGCAAAAAAAGGGAATAGAGTACAAGTGATTTTGGAGTGCACTGAGCACAAAGAAACTGGAGTAGCAGGAATGTCAAGATACATCACTACTAAAAATAAAAAGAACACTACCGAAAGATTAGAGTTGAAAAAATTCAACCCTGTTCTTAAGAAATATACTGTTCACAAAGAAATTAAGTAATTTTTTAAAGAATAAAAAATGGCAAAAAAAGTAGTAGCAACCCTTCAAGGTGGTGCAGGTTCAAAGAAAATGACCAAAGTTATAAAAATGGTAAAATCTGCTAAAAGTGGAGCTTACGTTTTTGATGAAAAAGTAATGAACGCTGATGAAGTTGATTCTTATTTGAAAAAATAATTTTCACTCACACGAGAATATATAAAACTATCCTATTGGGGTAGTTTTTTTATTTTATCTTTGTTTGCCATTGGCAATTTTTATAATTTCAAATTTGTAATTTTTATAATGAGTTGGTATAAAAAAATATTTAAGAAGGAGGAGAAAGAATCTTTAGATAAAGGTTTAGAAAAATCGAGTCAAGGTTTTTTTGAAAAAATTTCGAAAGCTGTTGTTGGAAAATCCACCGTAGATGAAGATGTTTTAGATAATTTGGAAGAAATACTAATCGCTTCTGATGTTGGTGCATCTACCACCATTAAAATTATTGAAAGAATTGAGCAACGTGTTGCACGAGATAAATTTGTGGGAACTGATGAGTTGGATCAAATTCTTCGGGAAGAAATTACAGGTTTACTTTTAGATAATCCACACGCCGGATCTGGAAATATAGATGAGACTAAAAAGCCATATGTTATTATGGTTGTTGGTGTAAACGGAGTTGGTAAAACAACGACGATTGGAAAACTTGCTCATCAATTTAAATCAGAAGGGAAAAATGTGGTGCTTGGAGCGGCGGATACTTTCCGTGCTGCGGCTGTTGATCAATTGGTGATTTGGAGTGAAAGAGTAGGCGTTCCTATTGTGAAGCAAAATATGGGAAGCGATCCTGCTTCTGTAGCGTTCGATACGGTGCAAAGTGCTGTTGCTAATAAAGCTGATGTCGTGATTATAGACACTGCGGGAAGATTGCACAATAAAGTGAACTTGATGAACGAATTGACTAAAATCAAAAGAGTGATGCAGAAAGTAATTCCTGATGCGCCTCACGAGATTCTTTTGGTATTGGATGGTTCGACTGGTCAAAATGCTTTTGAACAAGCAAAGCAATTTACAGCTGCGACTGAAGTGAATGCATTAGCAGTAACAAAATTAGATGGAACTGCGAAAGGTGGAGTGGTTATCGGGATTTCTGATCAATTTCAAATCCCTGTAAAATATATTGGTGTAGGTGAGAAGATGACTGATTTGCAGTTGTTTAATGGTGCGGAGTTCGTAGATTCTTTCTTTAAAAAACGATAGACTTCAGGAATATTCAGCTTATAGAAATAGTTGATTTTAAATAGTAAATAAGTATTTTCTGGACCAGCTTTTATGATATTTATCATTTTGGTCTTATGTTTGATTATTAATCAACAATAATAAGTACTTAATATTAACATTAAAATTAAAAACTATGGGTATTTTAACTTGGATCATTTTTGGTCTTATCGCAGGTGCAATCGCTAAAATGATTATGCCAGGAAATCAGGGAATGGGTTGGTTGATGACTATTATTTTAGGAATCGTAGGTGCATATGTTGGTGCATTTGTAGGTCAACTATTAGGTTTAGGAGATGTAACCGGTTTTAATATCGGAAGTATGTTCTTAGCTGTTGCCGGTGCATTAATTATCCTCTGGATATATGGTATGGCCACTAGACGTAATTAATAAATTAGGATAATAAGAAATCCCGCTCTGAATTTCAGGGCGGGATTTTTAATTTTAAATGGACTTGTTACAGCGTTTAATTTATTTTAATTTCAAAAGGCACTTTCATCATTACACCTTCCTGTAATTTTGGATTGGTCATTTGTTCAAACATCTTGTAGTTTTCTGCGCCGATTTTATTTTTAATCAATCTTGCAGAAATTTCATCTTCATCTAAGTTTTTGAAAATTTGATCAAACGGACTCATTTTTTTTGGATAACTCATAACACCATAATCTTTCAACTTCGCTTTTTGTGCTGCGAAATTAATTGCATCTTGTAAAGTTCCCAATTCATCAACTAAGCCGATTTCCTTAGCACGCGTTCCGCTCCAAACTCTACCGCCTCCTATTTCATCAATTTGTTCAAATGATTTCTTACGGTTTTCTGTTACAAAATGTACAAATCTTTTATAAGTCTGTTCTACACTTTTTGTTAGGATTGCAACTCCACCTGGTGTAACTCCATTTACCGCTGAATACATATTGGAATTTGCATTGGTCGTTACCGCGTGAGAACTTAGTCCATTTTTATTTGCAAGTTCTTTAAAGTAAGGGATCATCCCAAAAACTCCAATTGAACCAGTTAATGTGTTAGGTTCAGAATAGATTTTATCTGCAGCCATTGCAATATAATATCCCCCAGAAGCAGCATAGTCACCAAAAGAAACAATGATTGGTTTTTTCTTTTTCAGCTGTTGTAGTTCAAATAGGATTTCATCAGAAGCATTTGCGCTTCCACCAGGAGAGTTTATTCTAAGAACTACTGCTTTTACTTTATCATTTTCAGATAGCTTTTTAATTTCTTTCACGAAATTATCGGCATAAATGTCTTTGTAACCTTCACCATTATAGATAGATCCCGATGCATAAAGTACCGCAACCTGGTCATCTTTTTTAGAAGAATCATCGCTGTAAGAATTGATGTATTTTTTAAAAGAGACTTTCGTAAGTTTATCTGTTGCAGTAAGATTAAGTTTTGTTTTGATCATTTGATCGTACTCACTTTTCTGCATTAATTTATCTACTAATTTATTAGTTAAACTTAAAGTAGGAATCGCTCCATAAAGACTATCAACAACGGTACGAAACTGTGCGGAATCAATTTTTCTTGAAGTCGCGATTTTCTGTGAGTTAACAGACCAGATATCATTTAATAAAGTTGAGAGTTGTTCTTTATTTTCTGGAGACATATCATCTCGCATAAATGGTTCTACAGCAGATTTGTATTTACCGTGTCTGATGATTTGAATTCCAATTCCGTATTTATCTGCAAAGCTCTTCATATATAGGACTTCCATTGATAAACCTTTTAAGTCAATTCCACCAGCTGGGTTTAGAATATACTGATCAGCGACAGAACCTAAATAATAAGCCGGTTGTGATACAACATTACCATAAGCGTAGACGAATTTTCCGCTTTTCTTAAAGTCTTCTAAAGCATTACGAATATCATCTAACTGTGTAAATCCGGCACGAAGTCCATCTGTTTCAATACTTATTCCTTTAATTTTATCATCTGATTTTGCTTTTTTAATGGCTTCGAGCATATCAAATATTAATATATTTTTCTGCTTATCACCGAAGGCAAATAGCTCGTCTTGGTCTTCTGTAGGGCTATCGATGATATTTGTTTTAAAATCAAGTGTAAGTATAGTGTTGTTTTTAATGTTAGGTTTTTGATCACCGCTGAAGGCGCTTGCTGCGATTATCATTATTAAAAACAGTGAAAACACTGCAGCTATAATAATAATAGCAACTATATTTGCCATAACATTTTTAAAAAAACTCTTCATAATTTATATATTTGAACGATATGTCGCAACATGAAGTCACTTTGTTACTCGGAAGCAATCTGGGAGATACCAAAAGTAATATTGAGTTAGCTCTCCTTAAGATAGAGCAGGAGATTGGAGAGATTATAAGGAAAAGTGAAACGTTAGTTACTGACCCTGTAGAATTTGTTAGTAATAATATTTTTTGTAATATTGCATTAGTAATAAAAACACAATTTTCTCCCGTAAAACTCTTAGATAGAATAAAATCAATTGAAAGAGAGATGGGTAGGGAGAATGATACATTGATTTCAGGAGAGTACCAAGACAGGATCATCGATATAGATGTAGTATGTGTTGGTAATCTGCGTTTCTGGTGCAAAGAATTAAAAATTCCACATCACAAGCATTTATATCAACGTGATTTTTCTAGGAAATTGTTAGATGAACTTTCGAAACATTAAAAACACCAAATATGAAATTAAATTTATTATTAACATTAGCAATACCCATTGCTTTTTATGCGCAGAATAATTCTGCTGTCAATACTACTGGTGACTATCCCAATTCTTACTCATCTGGATCCGCAAAAGTTAAACACTTTGATAATTCATCAAGGATGTTTCGCGATTGGTCTATTTCTGTAGGCGGTGGTGGTGCATTTATGCAAAATGCAGACGTTACTTCCTTTTACGACGGAAAGGTTAATTTTGGATGGAACGCTTACGCTAGTTTAGATAAGCAAATTACACATACATTTGGGATGAATTTGCAATATCAAATGGGTAAGACCAATCAAAAAGCTCTGTTACCAGGAGCAGCAGGAATAGCAGCAGGCGTAGCAACTGCTTATACAAAATATCATCAAGTTTCTATCTTAGGTGATATTAATTTTTCTAATTTAGTTCGTCGTACCGATAATCATTCGCCATATAGATGGGCTTTGCATGGTTATGGGGGAGTTGGTTTGCAAGGTTATAGAACTTTGTTACTTGATAATGATATGTCTAGATGGAGTACGACCCCAAGAAGAATTCCTGTTCAAATTGAGCAAAAATTAGCCTTAGACAGTTTCTTTTACCAAATCGGAACCGGTGTGAAATTCAATGCTTCTAAATTGATTGATATTGAAGCCAGAGCAATGTATATTATTTCTGGTGATGACTCTTTTGATGGAGGTGGCTTTGGGAAAAATGGAGTTCCTAGATATAATGCAATTAAAGATGGAAATTCAGATAATATGCTAACAGTTAACTTAGGTTTATCATTTAAACTTGGGAAACACGATACGCATCTTGCCTGGTTTGATCCATTGCAAAACATTAATTCTAGAATAAATGTTTTAGATAATGCAAATAATGATTTTGTAGTATGTGAAAAAGGAGATTTAGATAATGATGGAGTTTGTGATGATTGGGACAGACAGCTTGATACTCCTGCAGGAGCGCGAGTTGATGGTGCAGGTGTAGCATTGGATATGGATTTAGATGGTGTCATCGATTTGTATGATAAATGCGTTACGGTTCCAGGACCAGTTGAAAATAATGGTTGTCCAATTAATGTGAATCCAAAATAAAAAGAAGTGAAATGTTGTATTTAAAAACAACTAAGTAGCTTTCATTAATTAAAAAAATAACAAATAATATGAAACTAAATTTAACAAGTATTGCATTAGCGCTCGTATTGCCTACGGCGGTTTTTGCGCAGGATTCGATTATCAGTTCTACTGCTAATTATCCTAATCCTTATACTTCAGGTTCGGCAAACGTATCTCCTTTTACACAAGAGTCAAAAAGATTTAATGATTGGGCTATCTCTGCTGGTGTTGGGGTTCCATTGATGCAGTCTTCAGATCTTACTTCGCTGAAAGGCTACGGAGCAGGAAAAAACCTTTTTGGTTGGTCTGCTTATTTAAGTGTTGATAAAGCACTTACTCATGCTTTTGGACTTAAACTTCAGTATGATAAAGGAGAATCAAGACAAGGATTTGTAGATACAAAAGATCACGTTGCTTCAAGTGGTGATGGATCAAGAACACAATATGATGCGATTTCGTTATTAGGAGATATTAATTTTTCAAACCTTTTGAGAAGAGTAGATAATAAATCTCCGTTTAGATGGGCACTTCACGGTTATGCCGGTGTTGGTACTTTAGCATATAGAGCTTATAGACAAGATGCAGGTCCTGTTTATAATCAAAATTTAGTAACGGAAATCAAACCATTTAAATTAGGTAGTTTATTCGGACAAGCTGGTGCAGGACTAAAATTCCGTGCTACAAAATCTTTGGATCTTGAAGCAAGAGGGATGTATGTGTTAAGCGGTGATGATAACTTTGATGGAGCTGGTGGTACATCATATAATGGAAAAATTAATGATAACCCTTCAGATAACTTAATTAATGTTACTTTAGGAGCAACATTAAATTTAGGTAAACATGAAGCTCACCTTTTCTGGCATGATCCACTCCAGGAGATTTATTATAAGTTAGATGTTTTGGCTGATAGAAACCAGGATGTTGAAGTTTGTAAAAAAGGAGATGCTGATAATGATGGAGTTTGTGATGATTGGGACAGACAACTTGATACACCTCTAGGTGCGAGAGTTGACGGTGCAGGTGTAGCTTTAGATACAGACTTAGACGGTGTAATTGACTTGTATGACAAGTGTGTGACTGTTCCGGGACCAGTTGAAAATAACGGTTGTCCATTAGATTCACAATCAACTGTTTCGGATGAGACAAGAACATTAGAAGGAATTGAATTTGATTTGAATTCAGACAGAATTCTTCCATCAAATACTCCAATTCTAAACAATGCAATTAACTATATTAATTCATCTGAGGGTTCTTATTATGTAATTGGAGGTACTGATACAAGAGGTACTGACGCTTACAACCAGAAATTGTCTGAAAGAAGAGCGAATAATGTTAAGAATTATTTAATCAAGAACGGCGTTAATACAGGTAAATTAGATGCGATTGGAAGAGGTGAAACAAACCTTAAATATCCAGAATGTGAGCCTGCAACTAAATGTCCAGAATGGAAAAACAGAGCGAATAGAAGAGTTTACTTCGAAGCAAAGTAACTTTCTAAATACTTTTAGATACTAAAGAAAGCCACGTTAATCGTGGCTTTTCTTGTTTTATGCCATCTATTTCAGTAATTTTACTCCATGATTTCCACCCATGATTTTGAAAAATTAAAGCAACAAACCTTAAAGCATTTTTGGGGCTACGACACGTTTCGAGACTCGCAGGAAGAAATTATTAATTCTATTATTTCAGGGAAAGATACTTTGGCGTTACTTCCGACAGGAGGTGGAAAATCAATTTGTTATCAACTCCCGGCTTTGATTTTAGAAGGAACATGTTTGGTTGTTTCACCTCTTTTGGCTTTGATGAAAGATCAAGTTTCTCAGATGAAGAGACTTGGAATAGAAGCTGAATATCTTTCTTCAGAACTGGACGAATATGATGCCGAAGTGATTTTTAACCGTTGCAAAGATGGCTTGACTAAATTACTATACATTTCTCCAGAACGTTTAACGAATCGGTTATTTCTTCAGAATTTAGAAGAAATTCAGATCTCATTTATTGCGGTAGATGAAGCGCATTGTATTTCAGAATGGGGACAGGATTTTCGTCCGAGTTACCAGCATATCAAAGCCTTCAGAGATCAATTAAAAAACATTCCTTGTGTTGCATTAACCGCAACTGCAACTCCAAAAGTTTTGCAGGAAATTCAGTTAAAACTGAACCTTAAAAACCCGGTCATCTTTCAGAAAAGTTTTAGACGAAATAATCTTAAAATTATATCCGATAAAATTGCTGACAAATACGAAAGAGTTCGAAATCTTTTAAAATATAATAATTCTTCAGGAATTATATATGTCAGAACTCGAAAAGAAGCCGAAGAATTATCGAGTTTTCTTCACCGAAATCAAATCACCAACGTTGATTTTTTTCATGCAGGAATTCCGGTGAAAGAGAAAAATGCGAAACAAAACCATTGGCTTCAAAGTCAAGACCAAGTCTTAATTTCCACCAATGCTTTCGGAATGGGAATCGACAAAGATAATGTGCGGTTCATTATCCATTTTTCTCCCGCTGCTTCTATTGAAAATTATTATCAGGAAATTGGTAGAGCTGGTCGGGATGGCGTAGATTCTCATGCTTTTCTACTTTGGAACGAACAGGAATTAAAGAATTTTGATCAAATTTTGATTAATCAAATCCCATCGAAATCAGAGTTTCAGAATATTGTTTCTTATTTATATTCCACTTTTCAAATTGCGGAAAATGATCTGCCTGGAAATGTTTTCCAGCTTCATATTCAAAGAATTCAGAAATTTACAAAAGTGTCTTTAGCAAAGATTAGAAACGTTCTTCAGTTTTTGCATCATCAGGAAATTATTTTCTATAACTATCAAAATTCTCTTTCGTCATTGGAACTCAAAATTGGTTCTGATGAAATTGATTTATTACCAAAAAAAGACGCTTATTTTATCGAACTTTTATTAAGAACACTTTCAGGACTTACCACGCACAAAGTGATGTTCAGTGAAAAAACCTTTAGTAATAAAATCGAGTCAGATCCACATTTGGTAAAAGAGCGGTTGCGGGAATTACAGAATAAAGGCTATTTAGATTATATCGATGGCGCTTTATCGAGTGTTAAATTTTTGAAGCATCGAGATCAGCGAGCTATAGAAGGAAAGTACTGGAATCTTTTTTCTCAGATTCAAAAGAACAAAATTCAGAAATGGGAAGAAATGAAAT
Organism: Kaistella flava (ex Peng et al. 2021); assembly: GCF_015191005.1. Taxonomy (NCBI): domain Bacteria; kingdom Pseudomonadati; phylum Bacteroidota; class Flavobacteriia; order Flavobacteriales; family Weeksellaceae; genus Kaistella; species Kaistella flava (ex Peng et al. 2021). The sequence goes on from NZ_CP040442.1 coordinate 3,339,672, forward strand.
TCTTTGTTCAGAATGATGACTTTTGTAAAATGAAATTGATCTTGTCTTATTTCGGCGAGAAGAATGCGAAAAACTGTGGTCATTGTTCGGTTTGTGAACAACAAAAAGAAACGGTGTTCGGACGTGATGTTTCCGCTGAAATTTTAGAAATATTAAAAAGGTCTCCAGCAAACGTGGAAGAGATTTCCATTAAACTTAATTATTTTGGCAAAGAAAATATTTTAGAAAATCTGATTCATTTGCTCGATTCGGGTAAGGTAAAAATGCTCAATTTTAGAACGTACTGTTATAATCATGATTAAAAATTAATCTGATATTTATTTAAACATCCTCAATTATTATATTCAATGAAATCATTAAAAGTTATATTTTTCGGAACTCCAGAATTTGCAAAAACTTCACTAGAAGCTATTCATCAATCGCATCATGAAGTTGTTGGAGTAGTAACGGTTGCCGATAAAGCGAGTGGACGTGGACAAAAGATTCATCAATCTGCAGTAAAGGAATTTGCCGTTGAAAATTATTTACCAGTTTTTCAACCAGAGAAATTAAGAGATCCTGAATTTTTAGAAAATATCAAAAATTTAAACGCTGATGTTTTTGTTGTGGTAGCATTCCGAATGATGCCGAAGATTTTGTTTGAAATGCCAGAAATGGGAACATTCAATCTTCATGCATCTTTGTTGCCTGATTATCGTGGTGCGGCTCCAATTAATTATGCCGTAATTAATGGTGAGAAAAAAACAGGTGCAACTACTTTTTTTATTAATGAAAAAATTGATGAAGGAAATATTCTTTTACAAAATGAAATTGAAATTTCACCAGAAGAAAATGCCGGTGAATTACACGACCGTTTAATGGAAATGGGCGCGAAACTCGTGGTTGAAACTTTAGATGGTTTGTCGGAAAATTCAATTCAGGAGAAACCGCAGCCAGAAGTTGAGCATCCAAAAAATGCCTTTAAAATTTTTAAAGAAGATACTAGAATTACCTGGAATCAAAATTCGGAAACTGTTCATAATTTCATCCGTGGAATGTCGCCATATCCTGCTTCTTTTACAACCATTAAAATTGGAGAAGACGAGAAATTCTTAAAAATTTATAAAGGAAAATTTGAAAATGAAACTCATGATAAAACGCCAGGAAGTTTAGAAATCGATAAACATCAATTTAAAATATTTACGAAAGACGGTTTTTATGTGCCAGAAGAAGTTCAGCTTGAAGGAAAGAAAAGAATGTCAGTCAAAGATTTCTTAAATGGATTTCAACATTTCGACCATATTTCGATGGCATAATTTAATTTCTGTTTTTAATTTGCCATAATTAATCGCTTTCAATAGTTAATCAGTACAATTGTTTTACTGAGTTTTCTATAAATAAAAAATGCCCAAGTTCTAAACTCTGGCATTTTTTTGTAACTAATCCAATATCAAAAATGGTGTTAATTTCTATTTTTTAATAATACCCAACCTTTGTACATAACGGGTAAATTGGTTGCAGGTTCGATCCAGTTTAAAATATACCAGTAAGTTCCGGTCGGAAGAACTCTCCCGTTTATTTTACCGTCCCAGATATAAGGTGTTTTTTGAGAAATAAAAACTTGATTTCCGTAGCGATCGTAGATTTCTATTTTCACGTCTTTTTTAATGCTTAAATCCGAATAATCTAAAACATCATTTTTGCCATCTGCGTTTGGCGTAATGACATTAATTAAGTTGAGAATTAAAAATTCTTTATTAATGGTTTCGCAATTCTGAGCATCTTTTAAATAAACTTTACGAAGACCTCGTGGAACATTACTGAAAATATTGGAGTCTTGAAAAGTGATATTATCCAATGAGTATTGATAAGGAGGTGTTCCTCCGTTTGCGAAAACAGTTGCTGTACTTCCTGAAATATCGATATTGGTGATTTGTGGAAGTTCTGAGGCGGTGACTTTTACGGTTTGTCGATAAGTACATCCGTTGGAAGTTAAATCTACGTAATAAGTACCAATTCCTACATTTGAAATAGTTGATGTTAAAATGCCTTCTTCACCTGTGCTCCATTTATAATAATTGAATCCTGACCCTGCGTCTAAAGATGTTGTTGAAGTTCCGCAAATAATCTGATCCTGTAAAACCAAGGATTCATCTGGAGTTTTTTTAATAATCGTAATCTCACCAACATTTGGACAATCGGAGGAGTTTTGTAGTCTTATACCAAAAGTTTTTGAAGCGGTACTTAAGGTTTGTGAGGCTGAAATCGGGTTCACATTATTTCTTGCATCAGCGATAGAAGCGAAAAATAGAGGTGTTAATGAATCTAAAGTGAATTGTGATACATATTTATTTAAATCAACAGTTACTGAGTCATTACGTTTATCATCACAAATGGGATCAGTAAGATCTATAGTTATTAATGGGGTTTTAATCCCGATCGTAAAATCCATTTGTCCTAAAACAACCGGACAACCCGCAGTGTTTTCTATTCTGATATAGACTGTTGTGTTGTTAGAGAAAGACCAATTATCGGGAAGAAATTTGGTGTTGCCACTTTGTTGATCGGCAGGATCTAAATAGTATTTTACGATAAATGAGCTATTGTAATTCGAAATAATCTGCGGAGAAATAGTTGAAAATTTAATTGGGATACTTCCTGTAAAAAGATCATCGCAGAAATTAGAGTTAAATGCAGCAAGATTTAAAATTGGGGGACTTGTAATCTCTAAAGTAATTTGTGCAACTTTAATGCATCTAAATGAAGACGTGATTTTAGCGTAAACAATTCCGCCATTAGTATTGTAATTGGTGAAATTGGTAATCGGATTAGTTAATCCCTGATCAGTAAAGTAGAGGATTGTGTTCGTTATATCGGTTGAAATATTCGCAAAACTCAAATTGAAAGTTCCTGTTCCATCTGGATTTGGACAAACTCTAATCGTATCATCTTTAACTTGAAGGACTTTTATATTTATGATTACTTTAAAATATTCGGTGTCTTCGGGAGTTCCGTTTCCTTCAATATAATAAACAAAAATATCTGAAGTATCTGCGGTTAAAGTAGAATTCGGAGTATAAGTAATAATTCCTGTTGTAGCATCTACGGTTGCAGTTCCAGAGGATGGTTTTATGCTAACTCTGGTTTTACCCGGTACAATTACTTGTGTAGAAGTTGTGAAGTTTGGAGTAATCTTAGTCGTGTTACAAGATCCAATCGTAAATGCAGTCGTGGAAATCGGTGGACAAGAAGTGAATTGATACGGTGTAGTTAGTTTTGTATCGCAATTCGTTTTGGTAATGATACATGTATAATCTCCAGGACCAAAGATATCAGGATTAACGAAATAAGTAGTTGCACCTGGAATAGTTACTCCGTTTAAATACCATTGATATTGATCATAAGAATCATCAACCTGTAATAAAACGCCCGAATAGCAATCTCCAGTTTTAGAAATAACTGGTACTGAACTAAAACCTGCAAAATAACCACCGTAGCCGACTGCGCCATTTCCAGCAGCAATTCCAGCAGTGACGGATTTTGTTGAATTAACGGTAATATTCCCACTCACATTTAATACGGTGTAAGTTTCCCAATTTGAATTGCCTTGCACCGGAAAAGGACCTTGGAAGCCGGAAAGTACATTTCCATTTACTCTAACTGTAGCTCCTTTTTCGGAAATGATATTAAGTTTAGTGTTAAAATTTTCATAGCCAATTTGATTAATAGAAGAAATCTCATCAATCTTATTTGGTAAAAAACAACTCAGTGCAGGAATGAAATTAAAGCCTCCTGTTGCATAAACATTGCCCGTAGGGATTCCAGCTAGAAGTTGATATACATATACATTTTGTGTAGTGGAAATACTCATGTTATAATGATCTTTTCCTTGATCTACATAATTGCTCACGCCAAATACATGATATTTTCCCGCATTTAAAACAACTCCTGTGTCTACGCCATTAATCATAATATGGGTATTATCTTCAGATGCCACAATAAGAGCAGATTCCATATTGTTGTTAGAAGGACCATTTCCTTTTACCATAATGAATTCATTACCCAGTCTTTCTACCGGAACAGACTGATCCATTAATATGTCATTATTACTGGAGTTCTCATTAGTGTAAATCGCATTAAAGTTTCCGTTAGTCACTGCAATAGGTTGGGTTGCTTCGATTTTAGCACCGACTAAGCCGGCTCTATTTGCTTGGTCTCTATTACTAATCGCATCAATAATATAGGACTGTCCTTTATTTAGAGTAAATGTTTTAGTTGGGCTGCTTGTGCCATCCGCAAAAACTACCGCGGGATTATAGCCAGATAATTTTACCGTAGTATTGTCTTCAGTAGCAATGATTCCTATCGTTGCATTGATATAGTCTTGTGCTGCGGTAAGAGGTGCCATCACTGCGAAAAAGTTTTTACCAACTCCAGCTAAACCTTTAGAAGTAATGATTTCTGCGTGATTGGGAACAGCAAATCGATAGTTAGCAAAAAACTTTTTAGAACCTTTGACATGAATCCCCATCGGAACCGGTGTGAACATTTCATTACTCAAGATCGTCATCATGAAGTTAAAAGGAATGTCAATTGTTTGAGGACTTCCCTTCGCTATTTGGACGGTAGTGTAAAGAATGTTGTTATTATAGATTTCAACCTGAAAAGGAATAGTTTCACTCGTGGAAAGATATAAATAACTTTCTGGTTGAAATGATCCGTTGGAACCAGGACTTCCAGCCATCGGAGCAAACCAATGTTCAGTATCCATCTGTGCTGATGCAAATGTAAAAAATAAGGCAAAAACTAAAGAAAGTAAATTTTTCAATGATATAAAAATTAGGTTAACAAAATTACTTCTATTTAAGCCGAAAAAAAAATCTCTTCCTAAAAATAGGAAGAGATTTTAATCATATTAAGATTTAGAATTAAGTAAGACTTACTCTTACGAAACCTATTACTTTTAAATCTCCGTTTACAGATTTTACATAATCAGCAACAGACATATTACCATCTTTAATAAAAGCTTGGTGAACCAAAGTGTTGTCTTTGTAGAATTTCTGCATTTTACCTTTCAAGATGTTATCGATGATGTTTGCAGGTTTCCCTTCTTTAATCAATAATTCTCTTTCGATTTCTAATTCTTTATCAATCGTTTCTTGAGAAACCATAGTTTCATCTAATGCGATTGGCTTCATTGCAGCAACCTGCATAGATACAGATTTTGCAACTTCAGCAGCTCCATCAACATTAGCAGAAAGTGAAGTGATTGCAGCAATTTTATTTCCTGCGTGAATGTAAGCTCCTAAGAAAGGACCTTCAATTCTTTCGAAAGAACCGATTTCAATTTTTTCTCCGATCAAACCTGTTTGCTCGATCAATTTTTCAGCAACAGTCATTCCGTGGAAATCAGAAGCTAAATATTCTTCTTTGTTTGCATAAAAAATAGCTTGCTCAGCAAGTTCGTGTGCTAATTCTACGAAATTGTCATTTTTTGCAACGAAATCTGTTTCACAATTCAAAGCGATGATTGCACCCATAGTGTTATCTTCGTTTACTTTTGCAATTACAGCACCTTCGTGAGAATCTCTGTCTGCTCTGTTAGCTGCAACTTTCTGTCCTTTTTTTCTAAGGTTTTCAATTGCTTTATCGAAGTCTCCATCAGCTTCTACCAACGCTTTTTTGCAGTCCATCATTCCTGCGCCTGTAATGTTTCTTAATTTAGCTACATCTGCAGCAACTGGTGTATACATATTTTTGTTTTTTTTGTTAAAAATTGATTAAGTTCGCTATGTTTTTAAGCGTTGCAAAGATAATAAATTTCGCACAAACTAAAAAGCGCAATTTTTCGTTCCTAATAAAATATAGAATTCTAAGAAATTAACCTATTGATGAGAAAATTTATCTACGTCCTGTTTTTATTTATTTCAGCTTTTTCCTTCGCTCAATCGAAATATACAGTAGCTCAAGTTGAGAAAAGTACTGATATGCAGGTTATTGCCAATTTTATTAAATTTAATCCTAATCATCCGCGAACGCCTGAGTTTAAAAGAAAGCTTTTTGCAGTTATGAATAATGATAAAACACCGCAACAACAGGCGAGTGTGGCGAAACCAACCGTGAGAGCAATAAGTCCTGCAAAACTTGAAAATGAAGTAAAAAGGGATGTTGCTAAAAACGGATCAAATACACATAGTAAAAGAACTGAAGATTTATTGAATCATCTTTTTAATAGCGATCCAACGAGTAAAGCTGCCTATGTGCAAATTAAAAATAAATCGAAATGTAATTTGATTGTCAAACTTAGCGGTAAAAAATTCTACAACCTTAATGTGCCGGCAAATAATGAAAACTTTATTATGGTAGAAAAAGGCAGTTATATAGTTACGACCATGGTTTGCGATGCAAAATATTCTTCAACGAAAAATGTAGGTAAAGACATGGTGATTACGTTGAATGCTCCGAAGTAAAAGATTTATTTAAGAAATTGATGAAATTCTTCAGTGAGTTTTAAATACTCTTCTGTAAATTTCCTTGGAGATTTCTCAATGACTAATTCCAGCTCAATTGCTTCTTTTAGCTGTAAACTAAATTCTAATAAAAGCCTTTTAGGTTTAGAATCTTTGATTCCATAAATTTGTATTTTTCGATGTAAATACAAATTTTTTCTATTGCAATAATCTTCGAAAAAAAATCCTGATTCAGATGGGATAATTACAGAAAGCAAACCGTTTTCCGATAATAGATCCGATGATTTTTCAATTAATTGCTCGAAAGAAAGTTCACTTTGCTGTCTTGCAATAATATCTTTGCTCGAGTCATTCTCTTCAAAATAAGGAGGATTAGAAACAATTAGATCATATTTTTCTTTTGAATTAAAGTTTTTATAATTCTGTAGAAAAACCTTTAATCTGTTTTTAAATGGTGAATTTTCAAAGTTCTCTAAAGCCAACTCTACCGCATTTTCAATAATGTCAATCGCTTGAATTTCAGCTTCTGGATTTCTTTGCGCCAACATCATTGAGATTAAACCAGTTCCTGTTCCCACCTCCAGAATGTTTTTTGCATGATTTACACTTGAAGCGGCACCGAGTACAACACCGTCTGTTCCGACACGAAATACCGTTTTTGATTGCTGAATGCTGAATTGTTTAAACTGAAAAGGCTTCACTGAATTTATTTCAAATTGTTAGGAAGAGAAATCGTAAAAGTTGTTCCTTTTCCGAGTTCAGATTTCACGGATATTTCACCTTTATAATCTTCTACCATTTTACGAACCATTGTTAATCCAAGTCCCATTCCGCTTGATTTAGACGTGAAGTTAGGTTCGAAAATCCGACCGTAATGATCTTCGGAAATACCAACGCCATTGTCTTCTACGGTAATGATGATTCTTTTTTGTATTTGTTCTACATCAACATTAATAATGTTTTCGCGCTCATCATCGGTTGCTTGTCTTGCATTAGAAACCAAATTAGTGATGATTCTGGAAAGGTATATTTTGTCCATTTCAATCATTATTTTATTCTTATTAGAATGAAAATAAATCTTTTCGTCGCTAAAAATATTGATGATATTGCGTATTTCTTTATTTAAATTAAAGATCTCATTATTCTTTTCCGGTAGTTGGGCAAACTGAGAGAAAGCATTAGCAACGGTGGCAACCAAATCAATTTGATCTACCATGGTTTTGCTTAGGTGTTTTACTTTCTTGTAGATGTCTGGATCATTCGGATCAAATTTTCTTTCAAAATTCTGAATGGTCAGTTTCATCGGTGTTAAAGGGTTCTTCACTTCATGAGCAACCTGTTTTGCCATTTCACGCCAGGCTTCTTCTTTGTCTTTGAAACTCAGCCTTTCTTTTTGTTCTTTAATCTGAAGAATCATCTTGTTATAAGCCTTTACCAATTGATTCAATTCATCATTTTGATAATATCGAATCGGTTGCGGATCATTTTCCAAAAGGGTAATTCTATTAATTAAATCTGAAAATTTAGTTACTGCTTTTGTTAAGTGATTAGAGATTACCCAACTCAACCAAACTCCAAATGCAATTACAAAAAGATTAACAATGAAAATGTAATTGAGATATTTATTGAAGACACTTACATAAGAAGCGTCATTGTGATGATAAGGAAAAAGTACAATAGCAATCGGCTCCAGCATATTGTTTTTCAAAATCATGTACGAAGAAGTTACATTAGAATCTGTTCTCTGATCATAGTTTTGAAAATCTACTCTTTTGTCGCTTTTCAACACCCGATTAATAATTTCTAAGGGAAGTTTTTTGGTGGGAATGAGATTGATGTCTTTATTAGAAATAACAAAATCACCGTTCAAATCATAAATAATTATATCTTGGTTATTGATGTCGGCAATTTCGAAAATCGCATTTGATAAAATTTTTGGTAAATCGCCGGTTTGTACTTGGGTGTGACTTACCGCATAGTCAAGAGCGGACATGAGAGATTCTGCTCTTTTTTGTAAATCCGTTCTGCTTTGTTCAGTAGCATTATTTTTTAAAATAAAGTAGGATAGCGTAGAAGAACCTGTGATACTGAGAAAACAGATGAGTAAGAATCCCCAGAAAACTCTATTTCTTAAACTAAAACCTTTGTATTTAGAGAGCGGCATTTTTTTTCATCAATTTATTAACATATTTTCCAATGATATCAAATTCCAGGTTAACGGTATCTCCAACTTTCAGCGTTTTCATATTGGTAAATTCCCAGGTGTAAGGAATGATCGCAACTGAAAAATCATTTAAACCACTTTCTGCAACGGTTAAACTAATTCCATTTAAAGTAATTGAGCCTTGCGGAACAGTTGTGTATTCATCAGAGTTTTCATAAGAAATAGTGATAAAAAAACTTCCGTCTTTGTCTTGAATATTTTCTACGATACCCGTTTTATCAACGTGACCTTGAACCAGGTGACCATCTAGTCGTCCATCGAACTTCAAACAACGTTCCAAATTAACTTCGGTGCCGATTTTCCACTTGCCAAGATTTGTTTTTTCTAAAGTTTCATCAATCGCAGTAACCCGATAATTGGTATCGGTAATCTCCACCACCGTTAAGCAGCAGCCGTTGTGTGCTAAACTTTGATCAATTTTTAATTCTTGGGTAAAAGGACAATTTAAAATAAAATCGATATTACTTTCGTTATGATTTATTGCTTCTACAATTCCGGTCGCTTCTACAATTCCTGTGAACATATTTTTGATATTTTTAAAGAAAAGATGAACTAAAAATCGATTAATTCGATAAAGTAATAGTAGTTAATCCTAATTTGTTAAATTTGTAAAATTCAATTAATTTTCAAAGATAATAAAAATGAGTCCGAAACAACATAAAATAAAAGTGGGAATTTCTATCGGTGATTACAATGGAATCGGTCCAGAAATCATCATGAAATCTCTGAAAGATAAATCTATTACCGATTTTTTTACGCCCATTATTTTTGGTTCGGGGAAACTCTTTACCTATCAGAAGAATATTTTCAAACTGCAGCATAATTTTAATTATATCACCGAGGTTGCTCAAGCTCAGGAAGATAAAATTAATATGGTGAATCTTTGGAAAGATAATGTGAATGTTGATTTAGGAACGCCGACAGAAGAATCTACCCGTATGGCAATTGATTCTTTAGAAGCCGCTACCAACGCTTTGATGAATGGTGAAATTGATGTTTTGGTTACTGCTCCCATTAACAAAGAAGAAATGATGAAACATGGTTTTCAGCATGCAGGTCACACTGGTTATTTGGAAGAGAAGTTTGGAAAGAAAGGATTGATGTTTTTAGTAACCGACGATTTAAAAGTTGCGGTATCTACGCATCATATTCCGATTTCAAGCGTTGCCGAAAATATTTCTAAAGAGAAGATTAAAAAACAAATCAAAATGTTAAACCAATGTTTAATTGAGGACTTTTGTATTGAAAGACCGAAGATTGCAGTATTAGGTTTGAATCCACACGCCGGAGACGGAGGAGCAATTGGCAGAGAAGAGATTGAAATTATAGAGCCGGCAATTAAGGAATTGTTTGATAATGGAATCCTGGCATTCGGACCTTATCCTGCAGATAGTTTTTTCCAGCCGAGTAAATATAAAAACTTCGATGCTGTTTTAGCAATGTATCACGATCAAGGTTTAGCTCCGTTCAAAACGTTGGCTTACGAAGAAGGGGTGAATTATACTGCCGGTTTACCTTTTATCAGAACTTCACCAGATCACGGCGTTGCTTATGATATTGCAGGGAAAAATATTGCTGATGAACAAAGTTTTACGGAAGCGATTTTCATGGCAATCAAAATTTTCAACAATAGAAAAGAATATAATGACTTAATGACCAATCGCATGCAGCCTCGCAGAGGTTCTTCTAACAACAACGCTGAAGAGGATTTGCCGATTGATCGGGCATAGTAAATAAGGTTAAAAAATATTTACTGTAGATTTGTTTAAGATTAATTTGTAATATTAAAAAAAATGCATATTTTTGCACACTCATTTTATGGACAAGTTTAGAAACTACGACATTGAGTTTTCAGGATTAAAAAACGGAAAACACGAGTTCAGGTTTGAGATAGATAAGAAGTTCTTTCAACTTTTCGATACTGAACAAGAATTTACAGAACCTAAAATAGTTGCTGATATCCTTATGGATAAACACACGACTTTTTTAGAACTTTGGATTAAGACCTCGGGCACAGTTAATTTAGTTTGTGATATCACGAATGAAAATTTTGACCATCCGATAGAACATGAAATTGATGTTTTGGTAAATTTTGGGGAAGAATATGATGACAGCAATGTTGATGTGATTACGATCCCAAAGACAAATCACGCTTTCAATGCTTCACAATTGATTTATGAAGATGTGATGTTATCAATCCCAATGAAAAAAGTTTCTCCAAATATTTCTGATGAAGATTTTGAGATTCTGGAAAAGTTCAGTCCGCAAGATATCGTTGAAGAAGAACCAGTAATTGACCCACGTTGGGAAGCATTAAAGAAATTAAAAGATTAATATTAAATAGTTTAAAATGATGAGAATTGAGAAATCAAATACTCATCGCTCATCAAATTAAAAAATTATTAGAAAATGGCACATCCAAAGAGAAGACAATCGTCAACAAGAAGAGATAAAAGAAGAACTCACTACAAAGCAGTAGTTCCTCAATTAGCAAAAGATGCAACATCTGGTGAAATGCACTTGTACCACAGAGCACACTGGCATGAAGGTAAATTATACTACAGAGGTAAAGTAGTAATAGAAAAAGAAGTAGAAACTGCAGAAGAGAATTAGGCCTAAAACCTAAGGAATACTTCGTTTTTATACATAAACCACTCAATTTTTTCAATTTTGAGTGGTTTTTTATTGTTTTTTAGTATCTTTGACATAACAAAAAAATACCAAATATATGGACATTAAAGACATACAAAATCTTATTAAATTTGTCTCTAAAGCTGAGGTTTCAGAAGTAAAATACAAAACAAAAGATTTCGAAATCACCATTAAAACTCCGCTTGCAGGAAGCGAAATGAATTATATGGCGCAACCAGCAGTTTATCATACTGCACCACAACAAGCGGCTGCTCCAGCACCTGCTGCACCATCAGTTGCAGCACCGACTACACCTGTTGAAGATGATAGTAAATTTATTACCATCAAGTCACCAATGATTGGTACGTTCTACAGAAAACCTTCACCAGACAAAGATCTATTTGTAAATGTAGGTGATGAAGTTACAGAAGGAAAAGTGGTTTGTGTAATCGAAGCAATGAAATTATTCAACCAGATCGAATCTGAAGTTTCAGGAAAAATCGTGAAAGTTTTAGTTGATGATGCAACTCCGGTTGAGTACGACCAACCTTTATTTTTAGTTGATCCATCTTAAGTAATTTTAAACGATAAATTATATATTTTAGATGTGAACTCATTTGAAATAATTTAAAATTCAAAATTCAAAATTTAAAATTCTTAAATAGATGTTCAAAAAAATATTAATCGCCAATCGCGGCGAAATTGCAATGCGAATTCTTCGTACGTGCAAAGAAATGGGAATCAAAACCGTTGCCGTGTATTCTACTGCAGACAAAGACAGCCTTCATGTGAGGTTTGCTGATGAAGCAGTATGCATCGGACCACCGATGAGCAAAGATTCATATCTTAAAATTCCCAATATCATTTCAGCAGCGGAAATTACCAATGCTGATGCTATTCACCCAGGTTACGGATTTCTATCAGAAAACGCTAACTTCTCTAGAATTTGCCAGAAAAACGGTATCAAATTTATTGGTGCATCTCCGGAGCAAATCGACAGAATGGGCGACAAAGCAAACGCAAAAGCGACCATGAAAGAAGCAGGAGTGCCATGTGTTCCTGGTTCGGAAGGTTTAATTGATTCCGTAGAACATGCCCTAGAAATTGCTAAAGAAGTCGGTTATCCGGTGATGATCAAAGCAACTGCCGGTGGTGGTGGAAAAGGAATGCGTGCGGTTTGGAAAGAAGAAGACATGAAGGATCAGTGGGAAGCAGCGGTTCAGGAAGCTGTTGCAGCCTTCGGAAACGGTGCGATGTATCTGGAAAAATTGATTGAAGAGCCACGTCATATTGAGATTCAAATTGCAGGTGATCAATACGGAAAAGCATGTCACTTGTCAGAAAGAGATTGCTCGGTACAAAGAAGAAATCAGAAATTAACTGAAGAAACGCCGTCGCCATTTATGACCGAAGAACTTCGTCAGAAAATGGGGGACGCTGCGGTAAAAGCTGCAGAATATATCGGATATGAAGGAGTAGGAACAATCGAATTTTTGGTTGATAAAAATCGTGATTTCTATTTCATGGAGATGAATACCAGAATTCAGGTAGAGCATCCAATTACGGAGCAAGTTGTCGATTTTGATTTAGTGCGTGAGCAAATTCTTTTGGCTTCAGGAACTGCGATTTCAGGACAGAATTACTTCCCAAAACTACACTCAATAGAATGTAGAATTAATGCGGAAGATCCTTTTAATGATTTCCGACCTTCACCGGGAAAAATCACTGGACTTAATATTCCAGGAGGACACGGGATTCGCGTAGATACCCATGTTTACTCAGGTTATTCCATTCCTTCCAATTATGATTCGATGATTGCGAAATTGATTACAACCGCTCAAACGCGTGAAGAAGCAATTGCAAAAATGAAACGTGCTTTGGAAGAGTTTTATATTGAAGGCGTGAAAACAACCATTCCTTTCCACAGACAACTGATGGAAAATGAAGATTATCTTGCCGGAAATTATACAACGAAATTCATGGAAGATTTTGTGATGGATAAGAATTTTGATAATTAAGATCAAAACAATAAATTATAAAACACCGATGCGTTCAGTATCGGTGTTTTTTTTGGTCTGAATTCAAGCTCTATTAAATGTTTCTGGTGTTTTTAATTTTTAAATAAGTGATAATTTTTTTCATTAAGAAGGATGCGTGACTAAATGTAAGAAGATATGAAATTCAGAAAACAAATTTAATTTTCTCCTATTAAGCAATACGAAGATTTTTCTATTCTGAAAATGAATCGTCATTAGATTTTTAGTGAAATAATCGAGTTGCAAATCATTTTTCCAGATTGTATTAATTCTAAAATTCCGAATGTTATTAAACTTTGCTTTTATTAATCCTAATCCTGTATTAAATTCTAAAATTTAATATTAGGGATGTTGTATTTTAAAGCTGGTATTATTTATTTTACAAAACAGGATGGCTCTTTTTAAGGGATTTTAGTTTCAATGCTTTTCAATTATTATCATTAAATTTGTAAAAAAGAAAAACATGTCAGAAGCTACTCAACAAAAGAATTCTCAGTACTATATTGATTTAGAAAACGAGCACGGAGCGCACAACTACCATCCGCTTCCTGTGGTTTTAGATAAAGGTGAAGGTGTTTACGTTTGGGACGTCGAAGGAAAAAGATATTACGATTTTCTATCTGCCTATTCAGCAGTAAATCAAGGGCATTCTCATCCGAAAATTGTTGCAGCTATGGTTGAGCAAGCCAAGCAATTAGCATTAACTTCTCGAGCTTTCCATAATTCAAAATTGGGAGAGTACGAGAAAATGATTACTTCTCTTTTTAAATTTGATAAAGTGTTACCGATGAATTCAGGAGCGGAAGCTGTTGAAACTGCAGTTAAACTAGCCAGAAAATGGAGTTATGAAGTTAAAGGTATTTCTGAAAATGCTGCGAAAATTATAGTTTGTGAAAATAACTTTCACGGAAGAACTACAACGATCGTTTCTTTTTCTAATGATCCTGATGCCAGTAAAAATTACGGTCCTTTTACACCTGGATTTATTAAAATTCCATACAACGATATCAATGCTTTAGAAGAAACGCTGAAAAATGATGCACAGAATATTGCGGCATTTTTAGTAGAACCAATTCAAGGTGAAGCTGGAGTTTACGTTCCGGATGCAGGATATTTAAAAGCGGCGTCTGAACTTTGTAAAAAATATAATGTGCTTTTCATTGCAGATGAAGTTCAAACCGGAATCGCAAGAACTGGAAAATTAATTGCTTGTTATCACGAAGATGTTCAACCTGATATTTTAGTTTTAGGAAAAGCAATTTCTGGTGGAATGTATCCAGTATCTGCTGTTTTAGCAAACAACGAAATAATGAATGTTATTAAACCAGGACAACATGGATCAACCTTTGGTGGAAACCCAATTGCTTGTGCTGTTGCGATGGCTGCGTTAGATGTTGTAAAAGACGAGAACCTTTCTGAAAGAGCTGAGGAACTCGGAAATCTTTTCCGTGCTGAAATGGAAAAGATCATTGCAAAATCAGACTTGATTACTAAAGTTCGTGGGAAAGGTTTATTGAATGCCATTCTTATTAATGATACGCCGGAAAGTTCTACAGCTTGGAATCTTTGTTTAGCATTAAAAGAAAACGGTTTACTTGCAAAACCAACACATGGCAATATCATCAGATTGGCACCACCTTTGGTTATTACCGAAGAGCAACTTTTAGAATGTGCTTCGATTATCGAAAAAACCATTTTGGAATATAAGAAAGATTAAAATTTGGAACTGAAAGAAAAAATCAGCGGTCTGATTATCACGTTTAATGAAGAGAAGAATATTCGGGAAATTCTTGATGATTTTTCGATCTGTGATGAAATAATCGTGGTTGATTCTTTCAGTTCTGACCAAACGGTCTCTATTGCCAAACAAAATCCCAAAGTTAAAATCATTCAGCACGTTTTCGAAGATTTCACTAAACAACGAAATGTCGCTTTAGACGCTGCGGCCAATGATTGGGTTCTTTTCTTAGATGGTGATGAGAGAATCACACCAGAACTTCAGCAAGAAATAATTTCGGAGTTGAATAAGTCCGATAAAAATGACGCTTACTATTTCTATCGTAAATTTTATTTTGCTGGAAAACCTGTTAATTTTTCAGGTACACAAACAGATAAAAATTTTCGACTTTTCCGACGAAGTAAATGCAGATATATCGCTGAGAAAAAAGTTCATGAAACATTAGGAGTAAACGGATCCATTGGGGTTTTTAATAATAAACTTCAACATTTTTCCGTTTCTGATTATGAAAGTTATAGAAGGAAAATGATTCATTACGGTGAATTAAAAGGGCAAGAACTTTTTGCTAAAGGAAAGCAATTTAATATTTTAACGCAATATTTAAAATCTGCTTTTAAATTTTTTAAAACCTATGTTTTACGTTTGGGTTTTTTAGATGGAAAAGAAGGCTGTCAATTGTCAGTATTACAAACTTTGAGTGTCTTCGAAACCTATGAATCATTGAAAAAAGAACAAGTAAAAAGTAAATTGGTTTAATGAAAATTTGTGTGATCAGTTTTGATTTCTGGAATTACGATGCTCATATCGTTGAAGAGCTTCGCAGGAAAGGTATGGATGCACATCATATTAATATTGGTGCATATCAACATGAAAGTTTTCCGGCAAGAGTTAAAAATACCATTTCAAAAATCCTTCTAAAACGTAATTTGAAAAATGAATTGCGACAGGAAATGATTTTGAAAAAGTTAAATAAATTAGGCCCTCAAGATCAGATTTTGGTTATTAATCCTGAATTAATTGATCGCGAATTCCACTTTCAAATTAAGAAATTTACCAAAAGATATATCGCTTATTTGTATGATAGTTTGGCGCGCTGTCCGGCTGGACATTTGGTTGATATGTTTGACGAAGTTTTTAGTTTCGATAAAAAAGATGCAGAAAAAAATAATTTTAAATTAATTACCAATTATAATTATCTTCCAGAAGTAAATGAATTTAAACCTGCCAAATACGATTTAATTTATTTGGGCTCTTTTGATAAACGGATCGGAACTCTATCAAAAATAACCACCAAGATTG
Source organism: Kaistella flava (ex Peng et al. 2021) (assembly GCF_015191005.1). Lineage (NCBI taxonomy): Bacteria > Pseudomonadati > Bacteroidota > Flavobacteriia > Flavobacteriales > Weeksellaceae > Kaistella > Kaistella flava (ex Peng et al. 2021). The sequence continues at coordinate 3,356,049 of NZ_CP040442.1, forward strand.
AAGAGTTAAATTTAAGTTATAATTGTGTTGTCGTAGGAAAAAAAACATGGACAAAAAAACTGGTGCAAAGTACGAGCGAAATTACTTTTACGCGAAAAAGAATTAAGCATAGAGATATTCCTAGTTATTATAGTGAAGGAAAAGTTTTACTGGATTTAATGCGCGACAACCAAACCGGCTTAAGTTTTCGATTTTTCGAAGCCATGGCTTTGAAGAAGAAAGTAATCACCAATAATCCCACTATTACAGACTACGATTTCTACAGACCCGAAAATATTCTGGTTTTAAAGGACGATTTATCGAATTTGGACAAATCTTTTTTTGAAGGAACTTATAAGGAACTTCCAACGGAAGTTCACGAAAAATATAGGATGGAGAATTGGGTAGAAACAGTTTTTAAGTTGAAGTAATTATTTTAGATAAAAGTTGAAATGAAAACATTCTCGAAGGATTCTCAAATCATTATTATTTGTCCACCACAGATGGTTACGGGCGGTCCGGAAGCTCTTCATCAGTTATCAGATCAATTGCATAAGTTCGGACTTAAGAATGTTTTTTTGCATTATATTCCTGCAAAGAAGAATCCTAAACCTACGAATTACAATATTTATAAATCTTCGGAAATAGATATCATCGAAGATAAAGAAGATACTGTTTTAATTATACCAGAATCGATGACTGATTTAGTTAAGAAATATCCTAAAAGTCAAAAGGTAATTTGGTGGTTGAGCGTAGATTTTTATAAGATATTGATGGATAAAAGAATCCGTAAACAGAATGTTTTCAGTAAAATACTATATAAACAAAAAGAGAAAGAATACTTTTTCGAAGATCTGCCGAATGTTTACCAATGGGCACAATCTTTCCGTTCTAAAAAATATTTACTGGATCATCATGTTCCGGCTGAAAAGATAGATTTTGTTTGTGATTATATTAATCCTATTTTTTTAGAAGAAGGTGAAATAATTAGCAAAAATCCTGCAAATAAAAAAATCATTTACAATCCGAGAAAAGGCCAAAAAGAAATAGCGGCTTTAATAGAAAGTTCTCCAGAATTAGATTGGATTCCTATTCAAAATATGAATGCTGAACAGATCAAAAAAATAATGTCAGAATCTTTGGTTTATGTAGATTTTGGAGAAAATCCTGGCAGAGATAAAATGTTGCGAGAAAGTGTTTCACAAGATTGCTGTATCATTTCTGGCAAAAATGGATCGTCATTATATTATGAAGATTTAATGATTCCGGAGGAGTATAAATTTCAGTTTAGCCAGAAAGAGATTCCACATATTTTAGCTAAAATTAAAGAGGTTTTAGACGATTATTCTGCTCATATTAAAAATTTTCAGATTTATAAAGATGTGGTGAAAACTGAGAAAGAACAATTTGAAAATAAGTTAAAAGAAATTTTTGTCTGATGAAACCTACAAAGATTACTTTAATTTATCCATTTGCGTATGGTTATATCGATTTTATAGTCAATGATTTAAAAGCGAGACCAAATACTGAAATCTCAGTAGTCGCGACGGAAAATATAAAATATAAGTATCCTCATTTGGGATCAAAAATAAAGAATGCGGTTACTAAACTTTTTGGCAGAAACATTAAGGATGTTTATTTTAATAAACAGGTTTTAGATCAAGTAAAAGAAGAGCAGGATCTCATTTTTATTATTCGTCCAGATTTACTTTCAGATTTTTGTTTGCAGCAATTAAAGAAGTCTTCTAAAAAACTTGTCGCTTATTATTATGACAGTTGTGAAAAATATCCAAGGCAAATTGAAATTATAAAATATTTTGATGAGATCTACTCTTATGAAGATAAAGATATTGCTCAATTTAATTTTATTCGAACGAATAATTTCATCTACGATACGAGCATAGAAAAAGCTGAAATAAAATATGATATTTTTAATATTTCGTCATTTGATAATCGGATAGAAGAAATTGATAAGATATCAAAAACATTAGCAGATGGTGGCTTACGAATCTATTTCTTGTTATTTTGGTATGAAAAATTAAATTATGCTCATCTGACTTCTATTACAAATTATATTTCGTTGGAAGAGACAAAAGCATTAATTGCACAATCTAATGTAATGATCGATATTCAAAGAGCCGATCAAAATGGATTATCTTTTCGTACTTTTGAGAGTTTAGGTTATCGGAAAAAGTTACTGACAACTAATCGAAAAGTTACAGAGTTTGATTTTTTTCATCCAAATAATATGATGGTAATTGATAGCTTAAATATCAACATCGAAGAAATTAAGAATTTCTTATCACTTCCTTACGTAGAAATATCTGCAGAAATTTTAGAAAATTATTCTGTGCATAATTTTACTTCTCACATTTTTAAAGTTTAATATGGGTATTAAGAGAAACATAAAAAATTATATCTACCTAAAAAAGCATTATCCTTTATCAGAGAAAACAATTGTTCCTGATGAAAACAAAAAGAATATTCTTATTGTAGATAGCCAAATTCCAACATTTGATAAAGATTCTGCTTCTAACCGTATTACAGAAATTGCGAAATTTTTAGCGAAATACTATAATGTTTATTTAATGGATTGGCGAAAAGCAATCCCGAAAATAGAATCAAAAAAATACATTAAAAACCTAAATGACCATAACGTCATTGTTTACACTCCGTTTATTGATGAGAATGGTATGTTTAAAGGTAAAAAACATTTTATCGAAAATCTTTTACCTAAACTTGATTTTGTATGGTGTCACCGACCAGAACTTTTTGAGTTTTATCTGAAGTTTTTTAGAGAAAAAGCGCCTCAAGCAAAAATCATTTATGATATGGTAGATATCCATTACTTAAGAATGGAAAGAGGGTTGGAGCTGAAACACGATGCAAAAAGAGTAAAGGAAGTAGAATATTATAAATTTATAGAAACAGAGTTAAGTAAAAAAGCGGATAAAATTGCAGTCATCAGTAATACGGAAAAAGAATTTATGACTGATTTTGTAGAGGAGTCAAAATTATTTGTAGTAAGTAACGTTCATAATCTGAAGGTACGACCAGAAGAAATGCCAACATTTGAAAAACGAAAAGATATTTTCTTTATCGGAACTTTTTTACATGATCCGAATGTTGATGCAGTCGAGGTTTTATATCATAAAATTATGCCTTTGGTTTGGAAGGAATTACCAAGCTTGAAGATAAGTATTATTGGATCAGAAGCTCCAGCTCATATTTTAGAAATGAATTCAGATTTATTTGAGATTACAGGTTATGTAGAAAATATTATTCCTTACTATGAAAAATGTTTTGCCTCTGTTTCTCCTTTAAGATTTGGTGCTGGTGTGAAAGGGAAAATAGGACAAGCTTTAGAATATGCGCTGCCTGTTTTAACAACTAACATAGGGGCAGAAGGAATGTTTCTGGAAAACGGAGTAACAGCTCTAATTGCAGCAGAAGAAGATTATCAGCAATTTGCTAATAATATAATCCAGATTTGTACGAACTCAAATACTTGGAATACATTGCATGAAAACTCAGAACTTGCTATTTATCCTTTTTCCATTGATGCTCAGAAAGAAGAAATTTTCGAATTACTGAAATAAGAGACTTTAAAAATACGATGGAAAAACTAATCTTATTTGTTAAGACTTACAAGCCTGATTTCAATAGAGTTAATAAGTTGATGGCATCAATAAAATTACACAATGTAGAAAATATACCTGTAGTTATTTCGGTGAATGATGACGATTTCGATTTTTTCAATGACAAATTTAAAAGTTCTTTTAAAGTCATAAAGGATTCAGATATTATTTCAACTACAATCACCGATCCATGGAGGTACCAGCAAATTATTAAAGCGAATGTTTATCGGTTGGATATTTGTAAAAATTATTTGTGTATCGATTCAGATTCAGAATTTATCCGAGATTTTTTTTATACCGATTTTATGTTTGATGATGATACGCCTTACACCATTATGCATGAGTCTAAAGGATTTCTAGAAAGCATGGAAAATATCAAAAAAGATTCAGAGAATATTTTCTTTAAAGAAGCCTTGCGTGCGACCCGACCGATGTTTGGTAACCACGGCAAAGAATGGGATTACGGACCATCTCCTTATTTATGGAGTGCTAAAGTCTGGGAGCATTTCAATAATGATTTTCTAAAAGAAAGTAAAATTTCTTTTGAAGGATTTTTTAATGAAATCGATAAAATAACTCCACCTTCAGAATGTGTAATTTATGGTGAGTATTTGCTAAAGACAAGATTGATTGATATTCTTCCTGTAGAAGGTTTTTTTAAAGTTTACCATTATAAAGAACAGTATGATTTAGTTAAAAACCTTCATGACATCAATAAATTAAAGAAAAATTATCTAGGCGTTATTTTTCAAAGCAATTGGATGGTCGAGAATTCAAGTTCCGAAAGTTTATTTTCTAAGTTATTAAAACCATTTAGAGGTAAATCTTAAATTTTGGCTTTTTCAAAAAGCTTTACATTAATAAAGAAAACTAGAAATTTTCTTTTATGGTCTCGCTATTTTACTCACCACGATCATAATCATCCTGCAACCTCACAATATCATCTTCGCCGAAATAAGTTCCGGTTTGTACTTCTACAAAAACAACTAGTTCAGAGGTTCTGTTTTCAATACGGTGTTTTGCGCCTAAAGGAATATGAATGCTTTCACCATATTTTACGGTGATTTCTTCTCCGTCTAATGTTACAACTGCTTCTCCTTCTACAATCGTCCAGAATTCTTGTCGGTGATGATGAAACTGATAAGACAATCTTTGACCTGGGTTTACTTCGATTCTCTTTAATTTATAATGAGGTTCATCTGCCAAAACATAATATTTCCCCCAAGGTCTGTCACCGATTTCTAACATATACATCATAATTTATAGTGCAAAAATAAGTAATTTTATGAAACACGCCTGTCAGATTACGATATACAGGAGAAATAATTGACTAAGTGTTCCATCTGATCATTCAAAGCAATAAAAATAAACAGATGAAACCGCGATTTTTTCTTTAAATTTGCAACTTAAAATTTCAAGGAAATGAGCAAAGTAAGAGTGCGTTTTGCACCAAGTCCAACAGGACCTTTACATTTAGGAGGAGTAAGAACTGCTTTGTATGATTATCTTTTTGCGAAGAATCTGGGTGGTGAATTCATCTTAAGAATAGAAGATACTGATACTGCGAGATATGTAGAAGGTGCGGAAGAGTATATTATGGAGGCGCTGGAATGGTGTGGAATCATTCCTGATGAAAGTCCAAAGCATGGTGGAAAATTTGCGCCATACCGACAATCGGAAAGACGGGATATTTATGATAAACATTTAGTTGAACTACTAAAAACTGATTACGCCTATATTGCTTTCGATACTACTGAAGAACTCGATGAGGTTCGTAAAGAATTTGAACAAAACGGTGACGTTTTCGCCTATAATTATATTACCAGAAACCGATTAAAAAACTCTTTGACCCTTTCAAAAGAAGAAGTTCAAAAATTAGTAGATGAAAAAGTTCCGTACGTTGTGCGTTTCAAAATGCCGGTGGATCGGGTTTTAAATCTGGAAGATATTATCCGCGGAAAATCTTCAGTGAATACCAATACTTTAGATGATAAAGTTTTGATAAAGAACGACGGAATGCCGACTTACCATTTTGCCAATATCGTTGATGATCACGAAATGGAAATTTCGCACGTTATTCGTGGCGAAGAATGGCTTCCTTCTTTAGGTTTACATTATTTATTGTACGAAGCAATGGGTTGGGAGAAACCAGAATTTGCCCATTTATCATTAATTCTAAAACCAGAAGGAAAAGGAAAATTAAGTAAAAGAGATGGTGATAAATTCGGATTCCCGGTATTTCCATTAAATTTTAAAGATCCTGAAACTGGAAATGTTTCAAAAGGATATCGTGAAGAAGGTTATCTTCCAGATGCGTTTATCAATATGGTAGCGCTTTTGGGTTGGAGTCCTGCAAACGATAGAGAGATTTTGACTTTAGAAGAAATGGTTGCTGAATTTGATTTAAATAAAGTTCATAAAGCTGGAGCAAGATTCAATAAAGAAAAAGCAGAATGGTTTAACCACGAATATTTAATTTCAAAATCTGACGAAGAAGTTTTAGGATTTTTAAAGAATGTTGATGGAATCAATCTTGCGAATTCAAGTGATGCTCAATTATTGCAAATCATTTCATTAATGAAAGAAAGAGCAACTTTTGCAAAAGACATTTATAATGACGGGAAATTCTTTTTCGAAGCACCAACTCAATATGATGAGAAAGCTGTGAAGAAAGCTTGGAATGAAGCCGCAGCAGAAGTAATGAACGAATTTTCTTTAAAGTTACAGGATTCAGTTTTCGAACCAGAAGCTTTAAAACAAGATATTCATGATTTTGCAGAAAGCAAAGGATTGGGAATGGGCAAAGTAATGATGCCTCTTCGTCTGGCTTTAGTTGGTGAATTGAAAGGTCCAGACGTTCCGGATATTATGCAAATCCTTGGAAAAGAAGAGACTATCGCCAGAATTAAAAATGCAGTAAATAATATCCAATAACTTTCTTTAATTTTTAGTAAATTTGAAGGATAATTTTAATAACAGAAATGGAATACTTAAGCTTTGAACTTCCGATAAAAGACCTGATGGATCAGTATCAAACCTGTTCACTGGTGGGCGAAGAAAGTGGTGTAGATGTAAAACTCGCCTGCTCGCAAATCGAAGATAAAATTATAGAAAAGAAAAAAGAGATTTATCATAATCTTACGCCGTGGCAGAGAGTACAACTTTCTCGTCATCCAGATCGCCCTTATACTTTAGATTTTATTAAAGGAGTAACTGATAAAGACAGTTTCCTTGAACTTCACGGAGATAGAAATTTCGCTGATGATCCGGCAATGATTGGTGGTTTAGCGACCATCGACGGACAGAGAGTGATGATTATCGGAACTCAAAAAGGGAGAACTACGAAGGAAAGACAATTCCGAAGATTTGGAATGAGTAATCCTGAAGGTTACCGAAAAGCGTTGCGATTGATGAAACTGGCAGAGAAATTTCATATTCCTGTAATTTCATTCATTGATACACCCGGTGCTTATCCAGGTTTAGAAGCTGAAGAGCGCGGACAAGGTGAAGCAATCGCTAGAAATATTTTTGAAATGACGATGCTTAAAACTCCGATTTTCGTGTATATCATTGGCGAAGGAGCGAGTGGTGGAGCGTTAGGAATTGGTGTAGGAAATAAAGTATACATGCTTGAGAATACTTGGTACACGGTAATTGCACCAGAAAGCTGTTCTTCAATTCTTTGGAGAAACTGGGATCATAAAGAAGATGCAGCCAATGCATTGAAATTAACTCCTGCTGATGCTTTGAGAGAGAAATTTATTGATGGTATTGTTGAAGAACCACTTGGTGGAGCTCATTATGAGCCACAAGTTGCTTATGATCATTTGAAGGCTTCTATTCTTCAAAACATCAAAGCGTTTTCTAAATTCACCGGTAAAGAATTAGAAACCCAAAGACAAGATAAATTTATTGCGATGGGCCAATTCAAAGGTTAAGAATTACACATCCAGATAATAAAAAGAAAATCCTGTAAGTAATTACAGGATTTTTTATGTTTTGAAATGATTGGTCAATTATTCGAAAAGTTCGGCGGTATTTAAAACCGTTACTTTTCCGTCTTCACATCGGATTGCTTCTCCGGGGAAGTTTTGAATCATGTGATAATCGTGAGTTGCCATTACGACTGCTGAATTATTTTCAAAAGCAACTTGCTTTAATAAGGTCATAATTTCGTTAGAAGTTTCCGGATCTAGATTTCCAGTTGGCTCATCTGCTAAAATCAATTCTGGATGATTTAAAAGTGCTCTGGCGATTGCGATACGTTGTTGCTCACCTCCAGAAAGTTCATGCGGCATTTTGTGTTTCTTGGATTTCATTCCTACACTTGCCAAAACCTCGTTGATGCGGTCATCCATTTTGGTTTTATCATTCCAGCCAGTTGCTTCAAGAACGAATTTTAAATTCTTTTCAACCGTTCTGTCTGGTAATAATTGAAAGTCTTGAAAAACGATTCCCAGCTTTCTTCTTAAATTAGGAATGTCTGACTGTCTCAATTTAGCCAAATCAAATCCTGCAATATGTCCTTGTCCGGAACTTAGTGGAATATGTCCGTAAAGTGTTTTCAACAATGAACTTTTTCCCGAACCTGTTTTCCCGATAAGATAACAGAATCTTCCTTTTTTAATATTGAGGTTAACTTCATTGAGTACGGTGAAATTCTTCTGTGCAATTTTTGCATTTTTCAGATGAATTACATCTTGACCTTCCTGATAAGTATGTGGCATATCGTGTTTAATTGTAATTGATGAAATGAGTGCGCTGCATTAGCTGCTCAAAAGTAAAAAAAATCTTTCTTTTGAGCGCACACTTTAGCAAATTTTAACAACGAAAAATGCTTGAAAAATAACTTTTCAAGCATAATCTGTTATGATAATTCCTGAGATTATCTCTTAGCGCGCTGAGCACTTACAGTTAAACTCTTTCTGCCTTTTGCTCTTCTTGCAGCCAATATTCTTCGGCCGTTAGGTGTTGCCATTCTTAAACGGAAACCGTGTTTGTTTCTTTTCTTTCTTTCAGATGGTTGGAATGTTCTCTTGCTCATTGCTTATATTTTTAAGTAAAAACTTTATCTTATTTTTCAGATTGCAAATATAGGAAACTTTTTATTTACTGCAAACAATCTTTTAAAATTTTCTAAAGAAAATGTGATTGTTCTTTAAAGGTAAATCGTCTCTATTATAATTGAGGTTGCAAAAATAACCTATTTGTACTAGATTAAGAACATTTTATAGCAATAATATAATTTTATTAATCCCCTTTTTTATAACGGTGAGTTTCCTAAAATAAAAACAAAACCTATCTTTGCTGTTGTAAAAAATATCCCAATAAATGTTTAGTCCATCCGAAATTTCAGAGATTCAAAAGCTTTTAACACCTGATCATAAAATAGTGATCATTACGCATTATAATCCTGATGGTGATGCAATCGGGTCTAGTTTGGGATTAAAACATTTTCTGAAACAAAAGGGTTTAGAAGCTGACGTAATTGTTCCTAACGATTTTCCGAAGTTTTTGAAATGGATGCCGGAATCCAAACAAATTATTATTGCTGACTATAAAAGAAAGCAAGCCGGAGAAGCGATTTATAATGCAGATGTTATTTTTGTGTTAGATTTTAACGCTTCACACCGAAGTGGAAATTTGGTTGGACCTTGGCTGGAAAAAGCCAGAGCAAAGAAAATATTAATTGACCATCATCAGCAACCTGATAACTTTGATTATATCTATTCAGACGTTACCATTCCGGCAACATCGCAAATGATTTATCATTTTATCCAGGAATTGAATGAAGAGAATTTGGTCAATAAAGATATTGCAGAATGTCTTTATACTGGGATTATGACGGATACTGGAGGTTTCCGTTTCCGTTCTACCAGTGCGACCACGCATAGGATTACCGCTAATTTAATAGAAAAAGGTGCAGATCCTGCAATGATAACTTCAAATACTTGGGACACCAATACCGTTTCGAGATTGCATCTTTTAGCTTTAATTTTAGGAAGAATAGAAGTGGTGAAAGACGGAAAAGTTGCAATTCTATGGTTAAAACGTGATGAGTTAAAAGAATTCGGTTTCCAAAAAGGAGATACTGAAGGTTTCGTGAATTACGGGCTGAGTATTATGGGAACTCAAGTTGCCGCATTTTTCATGGAAGATTTATATGATGATTTTATCAAAATTTCTTTCCGTTCTAAAGAAGATGTTGATGTTAATCAGTTTTCTAGAAAATATTTTAACGGAGGTGGACACATCAACGCTGCCGGTGGAAAGTATATGAAATCTATTGAGGAAACCATCGTAGATTTTAAAGAGAAAATTGAGCAGGAAGAATTTTAAATTAACGTACTAAAGAAGTTTGAGCTATTTCAATAAAACAAATAGTAAAGCTACAATCGCAGGTAAAGCTTGAACGAAAAATATTTTCTTCGAAGCAGTTAAAGCACCATAAATTCCAGCAATAATCACGCAGCCTAGAAAAAATAGTGCTACATATTTTGACCATTCTTCGTTAGAAATAAATAAAGACCAAATCAATCCGGCCGATAAAAATCCATTATACAATCCTTGATTTGCGGCTAAAGTTTTGGTGGGCGTAAAGAGTTCGTCTTTCAAAGCTCCTTTGAACGTTTTTTTACCCAGCGTTTCCCATGCAAACATTTCCATATATAGAATGTAAAGATGCTCGAGAGCAATTATAGCGACTAATATCTTTGCAATAATTTCCATGGAAGTTTTGAATTTTTAAAATTAGAAAAGGAGATGCTTCGGAAGATTATGCAATAATTCTGTATTGATGATTTCTGCACAAATAATTGGCTTTTCCCAATGTCCGTTATGTCCGCAATCCAAGAGGTAAGATTTAATATTTGTTTTATCTGGAAGATGATTGAGAATTAAATTTGTTTTGACAGCGCTGTCATGTTTTCCGGCAATAACTAAAACTTTACCGTCGAAACTTTCTAGTACAGAAGTTTTATTGGTTCGTTCAATCATTCCTTTTACGGCAGCGAGAACGCCATTATTGTTTGTAGAAAGTGCGATTTTTTTGGCGTGGTCTATTTTACCTTCCAGAAAATCTTTTTCATTTGGATTAAATAAATTAGGAACTCCGGCATTCACGTAAGCAGGAAAAGCTTCTTTGATGATTCTTAAACTTTTCTGTCTTTGCTCTTTTTTCTCTGCATCATCAGCGAAGTAAGAGGAGAAAAATAGAGTAATACTTTTCAAAACCTCTGGAAACTGATCAGCAAATGCCAAAGTTGCGTAGCCGCCCATCGAATGACCAAGCAAATGAAACTTTCCGATGTTTAAAGAATCTGTTACTTTTTTCACTTCGCTTGCCATCAATTCCATGGTATGTACTTCATCATAAACTTTAGATAAGCCATGTCCAGGCAAATCGATTTTAATTAGAGTGAATTTCTCAGAAAGATGAAAATCCATATCATCCCAAATGGTCAGGTTTTCCATAAAACCATGGAGTAAAACAAGAGTTTCTTTTCCGCTGCCGGATATTTCGTAATTTAACATGATTGATATTTTTTAAAAATAGATATCGATGTAATCAACAAATCCCGAACCATTTATTTTGTTTTGTAACCTCCAGAATTTCCCTTTTCCTTCATCGAAAAAAGTGGTTTTTTTAGTTCTTTTATAAACGGTTCCGTTTATTTTTTGACTTATTATTCCTTCAAAATTAAGATGTTTTTCTGAAACTTTTTTTACCGTTCCTTGTATTTCTAAAGAATTATTTCCTGATTTGGCATTTCCGGATAAGGTATATAAATCTCTGCCGATTTTTTCGAAGATTGCGGTTCCTGAAAATGATGATGTCTCATCTGAGGCAAATTTTAGTTGATGCTTTCCGCTAAGATCCTTGAAAATGTTCTGTTGATTTCTAATGGCAATACTGTCGTTCAGTTTTTGACGTTCAACATTGATTGATTCTATTTTTTTTGCTTCAGCAGAAATCACGTTGATGTTTTCTGTCTCTTTTTTAGAACAGGATAAAAGTAGGATGGCAGAAATAATAAGGATGATTTTCTTCATTTTTAATAATAATGGGATGCTCAAATTTAATTAAAAATAAGAGTTGTTTTTAAAGTAGAAGAAAATTTAGTTTAAAGTTTCGTTTTAGAATCCATGACGATGGTTACTGGTCCATCATTGAGTAAAGAAACTTTCATGTCTGCGCCGAAGATTCCGCTTTCCATTTTTAAATTGGATTTTGCAATCTCCGCTTTAAAATACTCAAATAAAGGTATTGCCTTTTCTGGCTTAGCTGCTTTAATAAAAGAAGGTCTGTTTCCTTTTTTATAATCAGCGATTAAAGTAAACTGGCTAATACAAAGAATTTCGCCGGAAATATTCAAAACAGATAAATTGAGTTTTCCTTCTTCGTCTCCGAAAATCCTCAAGTTTAATATTTTTTGAATCAACCAATCGGCATCGGTTTGTTCATCTTCTTCATCAACTCCGATTAATAAAAGTAAACCATTCGCAATTTCGCCGACGATTTCGCCATCAACTTTTACATGTGCTTCAGAAACTCTTTGGATAACTGCTTTCATTTTTAAAGGATAGAAGTGAACATTTGATTAATAGTAAACAGATAAAATTTTGGTGTAGGTATCGTAACTGTAAGGATATGTTTTTGGCGGAACTTGAGAAATTTTCGTCGGTTCGCCTGTGATCGTAATCCATTCTGCGCCATCTTTCGGACAAACGATTTTGATATCATTCTCAACACTTAAAGTCGTATTGGAATCGGGGCAAATATGAGGAGCGTTTCGATCATAAACTTTAAATCCGGTGGTTGTTCTCACTATAATTAAACCTCGCGTGCCGGATTGTTGTTCGTTGATGTAAATCCATCCACCCACGTTTTGTAGTGTAAAATAAGTGGGAAGATTAAGGTTTAAAACTACATTGATCGGCGTGCTTGGGAAGCAGCTTACAGTCTCTTCACGATTGCTGCAAGAGCTGAAATTTAAAATGCTAAATAGAAGAATTATTAAGAAAAAGACGTGGGAAATATTTCTTTTCATTTAAAATATATTTATATCTTTGTGAAACAAATCAACACAAAAACCATTGTCCGGCAAATGTCGGATTATTTTTTTATACTAACTTTAAATATTAGATATTATGTCAAGTTACGTCACCAAAGTAGGATTAGATAAAATGAAAGCTGAACTGGAGCAACTGGAAACCATCGAAAGACCGAAAATTACCGTACAGATTGCTGAGGCAAGAGACAAGGGTGATCTTTCTGAAAATGCAGAATACGATGCGGCGAAGGAAGCACAGGGAATGTTGGAAATGAAAATTTCTAAACTTAAAAACCTTATTGTAAACGGAAAGGTAATCGACGAGACACAATTAGATACTTCGAAAGTTTCAATTCTGACAACCGTACGTCTTAAAAATAATGCAACGAAAGGAGAGCAGAAATTCACTTTAGTTCCAGATAACGAAAGCGATTTAAAAGCTGGGAAAATTTCGGTGAATACTCCTATTGCAAAAGGTTTACTTGGAAAGGTAGTAGGCGATAGTGCTGAAATTCTTTTACCAAACGGAAATCAACTTTCATTTGAAATATTAGAAATCTATTTGGGATAATTATTCAAAAGAGACTTTTAAAATCTTATGTTATAAGGTGTCTTAAAAAATTACCAAATTTTTAACAGCTTCCTTTATTAACATTTTGTAATTTTGTACCCTCGCATATGCGTGGGTTTTTAATTTAAATACAATTATCATGGCTTCTATTTTTACAAAAATTGTACAAGGCGAAATTCCGTCTTACACGATTGCAGAAGACGATAAGCATCTGGCTTTCTTAGATGCGATGCCTTTGGTTAATGGCCATTGTTTGGTAATTCCGAAAGAGGAAGTAGATCTTATTTTCGATTTAGAGAATGAAGATTTTAAAAACCTCTGGAGTTTTGCCCAAACTGTCGCAAAAAAAATGGAGAAGGCATTTCCAGAACGCAGGATTGCTGTTGCAGTTGTTGGATTAGAAGTTCCGCATGCGCACATTCATTTGATTCCAATTAATAAAATGGAAGATATGAACTTCAAAAATGTAAGATTGAAATTTTCTGATGAAGAGTATCGGGAAACTCAACAGCATATTATTAATTCTTAAACACCAACTTTTGTCAGAGTATTGTACTTTGACAAAATTTTTTTAAACTTATTCTTAATTATAAATTTTATATGAATTCAAACCAATGTTCTTTTTGTGGAAAAAAACGAAATGAAGTTCAAATGCTAATTTCTGGAAATAACGGTTTTATTTGCGAAGAATGCATCGAACAGGCACATGGTATCGTAAAGGAAACAAGTGCGTCGCACAGTTCTTCTCCTGCAGAAACGATTGAGGATTTAAAGAAACCGAAAGAAATAAAGGAATTCTTGGATCAATATGTCATTGGACAGGATCAGGCAAAAAAGCAATTGTCAGTTGCGGTATATAATCACTATAAAAGATTATTGCATGCAAAAGATGAGAACCGTGAAGTAGAGATTGAAAAATCAAATGTCATCATGATTGGTGAAACTGGTACAGGAAAGACACTTTTGGCAAAATCGATTGCGAGAGAATTGAATGTTCCTTTCTGTATTGTAGATGCAACGATTCTTACAGAAGCCGGTTACGTTGGTGAAGATGTGGAAAGCATATTGTCCCGACTTTTAATGGTAGCAGATTATGACGTAGAGAAAGCAGAAAAGGGAATTGTATTTATTGATGAAATCGATAAAATTGCACGTAAATCTGATAATCCAAGTATTACCAGAGACGTTTCTGGTGAAGGAGTTCAGCAAGGTTTATTGAAATTATTAGAAGGAAGTATTGTCAATGTTCCGCCACAAGGTGGAAGAAAGCATCCTGATCAAAAATACATTCAAGTAAATACGCAAAATATTCTGTTTATCGCAGGTGGAGCTTTTGATGGTATAAAAGAAATTATTGAACGTCGATTGAATAAACAAGCGATCGGTTTCAGTGCGGAAAAATTAAATAAAGTTGAGGAAGAAGAATATATCTTAAGTCAGCTTAATGCAATTGATTTGAGGAAATTTGGTTTGATCCCAGAACTTTTAGGTAGATTTCCAATCATTACATATCTTGACAAGTTAACTAAAGAAACGATGATTCGGATTATGAAAGAGCCGAAAAACTCAATCGTTAATCAGTTTGTAGAATTGTTTAAAATGGATGGAGTAGAACTGAAGTTTACAGATGATGGCTTAGAAAGTATTGTAGAAGAGACTATGGATAAGGGACTTGGCGCAAGAGGACTTCGCGGAACAACTGAAAAAGTCCTTGAAGATTACATGTTCAATATTGCTGCACAGAAGAAAGTTGTAATAAACCGTAAAAACACCCATTTTTAAGTTATTTAGTAGATTTTTCTTGCTAAGTATAAAAAATAACTATCTTTGTAGCGCAATCTTTTTCTTTTTATAAAAACACAAACACAAATAATAATGAAAAAAAATCTATTAACGATAGGATTTTTAACGTTGACTTTGTCACTAAGTGCACAAGTAGTGTGCCACGTTGACAGCGACGGAATATTCTATGTCGGAGAGAACGCGTTAGTTTATAACGGCGGTGGTGTTCAGACCAAAGGTAATGGTATCTACGATATTAAAGGTAATGTGATGGTCGTAGGGGGAACAGGAGGCTCTGGTCTTAGAACTTATACTACTTCAGGAGGTAATAAAACGGATGGAGGAAATTTTATTTTGAGATTTAATAATCCAGCCGATATTGCTGAATCTACTTATGGCCAACTTTATATTCAAGGTTTGACCCAAGGTAATATTACAGCAATTGTTAATAAAGAATTTTTGGCAAAGAAACATGGTACTTACCAGCAGATTGCAATGCCATTTTCGAATAAGTTAATTTCTTCCCTTTCAACTGAATTTGGGAAAACTTTCAATAATACACGTAGATCTCAAAACGAAGTTTTGGTTTATAATAATAGAGATGTAGTTGCTGATAATTTAAATATTTCTTCAACAACACCTAAGAATACTTCCTACTTTATGTTGGGATCGAAAAATTTTGATTCTGGCGCCCCAACTTCTGGTTCTGTTTATACTATTAAAGGAGTTCCTTATGCAAACGGTGTGATAGAAACGCTAACTGATGCAGGTTTGAATACGCCTTTCGGAACTAATGGGAACGGAATTAATGCTTACAACGAAAAATATAATTCGTATTTACAAGATAACTGGGATTATTTAACTAATACTTCAGCTCCTTGGTCTGTGCCTACTTTCGGACGGAATATTTATCAGTTTGGGAATCCTTATCTGACCAATCTAGATTTAAAATTTATTGGAATAACAGAAGCGGGAACTACAAATGATGGAAATGAATTGGTTCAAATAAGAGGTATTCGGTTTGATTCTGGAAATGTTGTTTCAGATGCAAATGGTGCTACTTACGATACCAATGCACAGTTTGTTAATTTTACAGATCCTGGAAATATGCCAATCGGTGATGTTGGTGTGGTGATTAAACCTATGCAGGTTTTTGTTATTAAATTAGCTACCAATGATGAAGATGCAACAGAAAGACAATTAAATTTCGATGGATTACGTAGATTCAAAATGACGGCGAGACAAGGTGGGACTGATTATTCTGTTACCGCTGCAAAGGGAACTACACAAGTTTCTTCTGGAACTGTAAAACAATTAGGAATTATAGCTTTAGACGCAAATGGTGAAGAGCTTGCTCGAACCTATTATGTTGTATATCCAACTGCTATTTCTGGCAAAACATCTAACCATACTGTCCAAACTACTTTAGGTAGTGGTAGCATCATTGGTACCTATGAAGAAGATGCGATTAATGGTGGGTATGATATGAATTTAATTAATACCTACTGGCTTTATATCAATGAAGCAAATGAAACTGATTTTTATGGAAAAGCAATTCCTTTAGCATTGTATAGCGGTTCCATTAAATCTTTAAAATTCGAAATTCGAGAAAATACTGAATTAATAGATAATAATGTACATGCATTATCATCTGGTACAGGTTTTTATTATAAAGGGAATAATGGTGTTGTTGCCGAAATCGCACAAAACCAGATCATTCCTGTAACTGGGGATGAATACAGTTTATATTATGGAAATTCAATTACTTTAGGAACAGGTTCTTCAAGTAAGCCAAGCAGGACTCAAGTGGTTTACAGCCAATCAACAGACAATTTCTTGGTAAGATTTGATCCCGATTGGAAAAAAGCAGATATCAATGTTTACGACATGAGCGGTAAACAAATCATCTCACAGAAAGGTGTTTCTGCAGGCAAAGACTTTGATATTGTTCTACCTAAATCAAACGCTGCGTATATCGTAACGGCTGTGTCTGAGAAAGGAGAAAAAATCAGTTCTAAAATAGTTAGATAATAAAAAAAACACAAAATTATGAAATTCCTTTATAGATCCTTTTTAATTTTATTTTTAATATTAGGAAGTCTTATGTATGCTGACAGTGGTCCAGTTGGCCCACCTTCTCCTCCTCCAGGCGGAGGTAACAATGGTGGTGGTACTTCTGGTCCTGGTGGATTAGCCTCCCCAATAGATATGTACATCTATATTTTAGCAATAGCAGCGATTTTATTCATTGTTCTTTATGCTAAAAAGGTGCAAAATAAACAAACGGTCTAAACTAACCTTTTAACAATACAAAGAACTCATTCAATTTGCAATGAGTTTTTTTTTATATTTACATTATGAAAAAAATAATATTTATTTTGAGTGTATTGGCTGCTAACTCTTACGAGGCACAGTTTAAAATCAATGTAGAAGCGCCATCTTCATTTACGCCGAAAGAAGTTTATCTCTATACGCTAAATGGTTCCAAAGATGTCCTTAATGGCAAAGAACTAAAGAAAGGGAATTCGTGGCAAATCAGCGTCGATAAACCTTATACTGGGATGATGAAGTTATATTTCCCGGAGAATAATGCGTCCATCAATTTTATCTCAGAGAATAAAGACGTCAAAATGAAGTTTGAAACTGAGAAAGATAAGATTGTCAATATTGATTATTTGGACGAGGCAAATCATGTAATGAATGAAATGCAGGATGTTCAGAAAAAGAAAGAATTTATCTTGCCTGCTTTATATCAGATACAGGAGTACTATAAGACTAAAAGTGATTTTGCAACAGCACTAAATAATGAAGTCCTTCGTCTTTCAAAGGCTACTCCAGATCTTAGTAAATTTCCTTTTGTTACTTACTATAGTACCAACTATAACAAGTTCTTGGAAAAGAGTGCAAAAAATAGTGTTGTAACTCATGACGAAATCATCAGCTTTTTGACCAAATCAAATGAGATGCTTGAGAGCTCTTCTCTTTTGAGACCAGTTCTTGTAGCGTATTTAAATGCAGGATCCAGTGCTACTTTAGGTGCAGATGTGGATAAGTTGCTTAAGGCTGTTAATGTAGAAACTCCTCGTGGACAAACAGTCCTTTCTGAGCTTATTGAGATCTTTGATACTTATGGGATGCAGGATATGAAAGACAAGTATCTTACCGAAGCTAAGAGTTTGAAATGCACGATTAATGAAAGGTTAACAAATACTATTGCAACAAACGTTAACACAGAAATTGGAGCAACATTTCCTAATTATGTTTTCAATAGAGTGACGAATACTAAAGCTAAATCTCTTTACGATGTGAAGGCAGATAAGAAGGTTATTGTCTTTTGGGCGTCTACATGTTCACACTGTGAAAGTGAATTACCAAAGCTTATTGAAAAATATAATGCGGTTAAAGCCATAAAAGGAGAGGTTATTGCCTTTTCTTTAGATAATGATGCTGTTCCCTATGGAAATAAAGTTAAAATGTTGCCTTGGATTAATGACTCTGAATTGAAAGGTTGGAATAGCTCATTTGCAGATACTTACAATGTAAAAGCGACACCAACTTACTATATTTTGGATAGTAATAATAAGATTATTGCCAAGCCAGATCATGCTGCAGACGTAATTTCTTATTTAAAGTTAAATTAATCTTTGCTACCTCGTAAAATATTTTTATATTTGCACCACCTTAAAAAAGGCGAGGTAGCTCAGTTGGTTAGAGCGCAGGATTCATAACCCTGAGGTCACGGGTTCAATTCCCGTCTTCGCTACAAAAAAGTCCAGTATTTATACTGGACTTTTTCTTTTATATAGCATTCTATTTTACTCGATCTCCGGAATTTTACTTTGAGATATTTCATTTTAAAAAAAATGATGAGACTATTTTCTAGTTTTATTTAATAGTCTGCGCTTTCATCTCCTATCATTGGTTTTGTAAAAACCTTAACTTATTTTATAATAAATAACTTTGTTGTTAGAGAATTTAGTCATATATTTACAACGCTTTAGGAATGGCATTTGTCATGATTAAAGCATAAATTTTTTTTCATCATTTGTGTTTTTAGAATCGCACCGTAAGGTGCGATTCTTTTTTTTGTGCCTTATGTTCTTCATTGATAACGGATAAGTAAGTCGATGAAGTAGGAGTAAGTGATGCTGCCATCCTGTTGATTGCTTTTTAGAAATAAATCATTGGTGAAGCCGAAGAACACATCCAAAAGTCCTTCATGCTTTTTAATGAAAACTTTTTCAGCAAGTCGATCTCGTTTCATTTCTGGAGAATAGTGTTCTAAAATATTCTTAACAAACTCTTCATCTTTGTCAACCAGATAATTAACTAAAGACTTCAAAACAAAATATTCAGTACTGTATTTCAAATCAGTATTTTTCGAATCTTTGCCAATTAAAAAACCGATGAAATTAGCTTCTTGCTCTTTTGCGTAGCCTAACTGATGCGCGCTCTCATGTGAAAGCGTAAATGGGATATAAGTTGACGGTAGAGTTGAATTATACTGCGCTTCTGCCGTAAAAGGATTGTAGTAACCTAAAATCCCAGTGTAACTCATAATTGGCTTAAATAAGCTCGATTTGAAGGCCAGAATTCCTGTCCCTTTCTTATTATTTAAATGGAATGGTAGTTTCATCTGGTTCCTCAGTATTTCAGCTTTAATAAGCGTTGTGTTTGAGATAATAAATACTCCATTGTGATCTTCTCTTACTAAAGTTCTCGTTTGTTTACAAAGCTCAAGATAGTCTAAGGCAAGGGCTTTTACTTCCTCTACATTAATCTCTTTTTCTGGTAACTTTTCAAGGATCGGCTTTTGAAAGTAAAGCATGCCCCAAAATAGTTGATAGGTGAAATAAAGGATGTTCAGAAGAATTAATAATTTTAAAGAATAGCTTTTTCGACTGCTCTTTTTTATAATTTTATAAATAAAAAATAGAAAGATGATTATTAATAAAATATAGAAAACATCACCGACAGAAAACGGTATTTTAAAAAAAATTTGTTGATGAATTCTTTTTTGAATCTCAAAGAAACTCTCAAAGACTTTAATGGCATAATTAACCTTTGAAAGAATTAAAAACAAAAGAAATTGGGCAAGTAATAAACCTGCCCAAAATCTTTTCTTACTATATGTGCAACTCTTTTTAATGAGCATTTTCTTTTTGAATTTGATCTAAGCTAATACCTTGGTTTTTCAATATCTTAGTCACTCTTAATGCGTAAAATACAAGATATGCGAAACAAATAACACCCACGATATAACTAAAATGAATATTGGTGTAATCAGCAAGCATCCCCTGAAGCCAAGAAACGATACCACCACCCATAATCATCATAATTAAGAAACCGGAACCTTGATTGGTGTGTTTTCCTAATCCATTAATTGCTAAAGCAAAGATACAAGGCCAAAGTGTAGAACAGAATAAACCTACACTTGTGAAAGCGTAAACTGAGGTCATTCCCGTGGTCATCATTCCGATGATTAAGGAAAGGATTCCCATTGATGAAAATATCAGTAGCATTCTTGCTGGATTTCCTTTGCTTAAAATATCACACACAATCATTACTAAAATGATCACTCCATAAATATAGAAATGGGATAAATCGTGACGGGCAATTGCATTAACCAAAAGAAAAACGCCAAATGCTAAATAAGGTGCGATAAATCTTAAAATCTTTTTTGAACCCGCCGTAATATCAAATGCTTCAACAGCACCTGTCCATCTACCAATCATTAAAGATGCCCAATATAGAGAAACGTAAGGAGCAATATCTTTTGTGGAGAAACCAAGTGAGTTTTCCATATAAGCGGGAAGGTTACTTGCGGTAGAAACTTCGACTCCAACGTAAACAAAAATGGCAATCATTCCTAATACCAGTTGTGGGTATTTCAAAGCAGAATCTCTGTGTTCACCAGCAACAACATCGTCTGTATCCTCTGTAATCGTTGGTGTAATTTGTGGAAGTGATGAGAATTTCAATAAAATAGCAACAAGTATAAAAGCGCCTCCCAAAACCATATAAGGGATTTTCACTGACTCAATACTTGCCTCAGTGTTAGAAGCCGTTGCGGAACCGAAAATAGCAAACGCAACGATCAACGGTCCAATCGTTGTTCCCAGATTATTAATTCCTCCTGCCATGGTAAGACGTTGTGATCCTGTTTCAGTTGGTCCAACTTCAATAGCAAGTGGGTTTGCTACAATTTGCTGCAGTGAAAATCCCAATCCTAAAATAAATAATCCTGTAATCATTAAAGGAAAAGATCCCATATTCGCTGCCGGATAAAACAGTAAAGTTCCCGATGCTGAAATAAGTAGGCCGACAATTAAACCATTTTTATAGCCGATTTTATTAACTACATCTTGTTTTATTGCTTTAGAAATAAACATGTAAATCAATGATCCAATTGTATATGCGACATAAAATGCCACTGAAACCAGTTGGCTTTGACCTTGGGTCAGATTAAAAGCTTTTTTAAATACTGGGATTAAAATATCATTGCTTGCAGCAACGAATCCCCAAAAGAAAAATACAGTTACCAAAGGTACAAATTGACCCCAATTGGTTTGTTTAGAATAATTAGAATTTGTCGACATATTTATTAATTAATGTTAACAAATATAACTATTTTATGTTCTCAAATTGAGCTTTTTAAAATGTTTTTGATTTTTTGATGGGCCTCTGCTTTTAGTAATTCCACAGATTCAGTAGGTTCTAGGATGTCATTAAAATAGACCTTTACTTTTCCCGGATAACCTTTGTCATATTGGAAAGGAAACATTTCCTTTAAACCTACAAATGTAAATACGGCAATCGGTGATTGATGTTTTGAGGAAAGTGTAAAAGCACCATCTTTAAAGGAATCCAAAATTACAGAAGTATTATCAGGAACACCACCTTCCGGAAAAATCACAATACTTTCTCCTTCTTCCATTCTTTCTGCGCAACGGCGGTAGACATCTGCACGGCTTCGAGGGGAAGAACGATCAACCATCACGCAAATTCTTTTATAAATAGTCCCGAAAATCGGAATTTTCACCAATTCTTTTTTACCAACATAACACAGCGGATGATGAGGCATTAAAATACATGGTAACATCACATCCATAATAGAAGTGTGGTTGGAGATAAAAACATACTGTTTATTTTTATCAATTTTTTTGGCAGTAAGTTTAATTAATTCATAGCGGAATCCCATTCCATAAAACATCCCGAAACACCACAAACGAATAAAAAAGTAAGCATACGGATAATGTTCTTTTTTAATGGAAAATAATAAAACAGGAATGCCGAGAATGGGCGTTAAAACTGCTCCTAAAATCACCATCCAACCGCGCCAGATATAATTTAAAACTTTTGTCATGTACTTTTTTAAAATTACTTTTTTATGTAAATTATTAAACGGCTATTTGTTACTTTAATGATTAGCCATTAAAAATAACTTTTTTCTTCACCGAGTAATTCAATATAGAAACCAACAAAATCGCCGCTATTTTACTTAAAATCGCTTGGCTAATAACGAAGAATCCTAAATCGAGATTATCTTTAAATGCAAATCTAAAGAAGAGCTGGAAGAAAGTTAAACTGAGTATGGTTGAGAAAAAAGAAACAAACATAAAGTACGCAAACTCTTTCCGTTTGGAATGTTTGCCACGCTCAAATACAAACCAGATACTTAAAAAATAATTGGTAATAATACCGCAACTGGTTGAAAAAACATTACTTAGCGGAAAGTGAATCCCATGAAAGTTATTTTCTTCGGAAAAAATTAATGGTAAATAAACACTGAATATTTTAAATGAACCGATTTCGATTACAGCACTCAGTCCTCCCGCAATCACGAAAAGTAATACTTGTTTTTGTTTGAGTAAAAGTTCTTTCATATTAATTGTTGCAAATTTAAAACTATATGTTAAACAATCAGAAAAACTTGTTAAAATATTTTTTCGCGTTAATATATTGTTTACTTTTATTTTGTGAAAGGGATAGGTGATGTGGTAACTTAATCATTATTAATTAGTTACTATGTTAGTAGACCAATTATAAGTTTTCAAAACCAGTCAAAATTTAATCACAAAAAAAACATGACCACACAAAGACCTTACCGAAAATTCATGCCTCAACAAAAAAAAATTGAGGAATTAGAAAAAAACAGTCCCCGTTTCAAAAGAGTGTATACTGAATACGAACTGATGTCTGACCAATTATGGGATTTGGAAAATACAGATACAACCAATATCCCAGATGATTTTATGGAAGCTATCAAATTGCAAACTGAATATTTAGAAGAAGAGATTGATGATTGGCTTTTAGATAATCCAGTACTATAAATTTTAAAAGTGGATGAATTCATATCGAGTGTGGTTTTTTAATTATTTTCACTTTCGAATCTACCGGGACCCTTGAATAATGACTGATTGAATCAGAAGCTTTATCTTTGCAGAAATTGTCGAAGAATAGTTATGAACATCAATCTCACCCAAAATAAAAATCTAAAACTCTTTAAACTTATTTCAGAAGTTGCCGAGAAAAATAATCAAACGGTTTTTATTGTTGGCGGTTACGTACGGGATTTATTGATGCACAGAAAAGCACCAACAGATATTGATTTTGTAACCGAAGGGAACGGAATCGATTTAGCCAAAGCCGTTGCACACGAAATTAATTCCAAACTAAAGGTTTCTGTTTTCAAAAATTACGGAACGGCGATGTTTAAGCATGAAGGACTTGATTTAGAATTTGTAGGCGCGCGAAAAGAAAGTTACGCTGAAGATTCCCGAAAGCCTTCTGTAGAAATCGGGACGTTGGAAGATGATCAAAAACGTCGGGATTTTACCATTAATGCTTTGGCGATTTCTTTAAATAAAGAAAATTTCGGTGAATTGATTGATCCATTTGATGGTATTCTTGATATCAAGAAAAGAATTCTCCGCACTCCTTTAGAACCCAGCCAGACTTATTCCGATGATCCTTTGCGAATGATGAGAGCGATTCGTTTTGCATCGACTTTAAATTTTAAGATTGAAGAACGTTCTTTAGCATCTATTAAAAGTGAAGTAGAAAGAATTAGAATCGTTTCTATGGAAAGAATAATGGTTGAATTTAATAAAATCATGCTTTCCGAAAAACCTTCTGTTGGATTAAAATTAATGGAGCAAACCGGAATTTTACATTTAATTATTCCAGAATTAACTGCACTAAAAGGCATTGAAGAAGTAGAGGGACAAACTCACAAAGATAATTTTTGGCATACTTTAGAAGTCGTTGATAATATTTGCGAGAACACTGATAATCTTTGGCTTCGTTGGGCAGCCTTATTACACGATATTGGGAAAGCACCAACCAAAAAATTCATGGAAGGAAATGGCTGGACTTTCCACGGACATGAATTCCTAGGTTCTAAAATGGTAAAAAACCTTTTCTATCGTTTAAAACTTCCGCTTGGAACCGATATGAAATACGTTCAGAAATTGGTCAAATTATCTTCAAGGCCGATTGCGCTTATTGATGACGGAACTTCTGATGCAGCATTACGAAGATTACTTTTTGATGCAGGCGAAGATCTGGAAGATTTATTTATTTTGAACAAAGCCGATATTACCACCAAGAATTCTTCAAAACAAGCGAAGTTCAAAAAGAATTTTGAATATGTTGCTTTGAAAATTAAAGAAGTCGAAGAGAAAGATCAAGTTCGAAATTTTCAACCACCGATTTCAGGAGAAGAAATTATGGAACTCTTTAATTTAAAACCCGGCCGAGAAATCGGAATTTTAAAAGAGAAAGTAAAAGAAGCAATTCTGGAAGGAGAAATAGGAAATGATAAAGATGAAGCCAGAAATTTTGTGATTAAAGAAGGTCAAACTCTTGGATTGATTCTAGCGTAAAAATTTTTTCAGATAAAATAAAATCCCTTTTAGACATCATGTTTAAAAGGGATTTTTGTTAAAGTATATAACGGTATGTTTTAATTTTTGTAGAAGCCACTGGTCCCTTTTCCTGCTGTAATTGTTTTAAGCAAAGTACCTGCAGTAGAATAAATTTCTACGGTACTATCTGCTGTAAATCCGTTCGCATTAGAAATAAAAATTTTACCATCAATAACACTGAAGCCATACAATGCTGACCAAGAATTATCAGTTAAGGTGAGGACTGGAGTAGTAGGGACTGCCGTACTGGTGATGTCCATCGAATAAACTTTATACCCAGAAGTGAAGTAGAATTTAGATCCATCGATTTCTAAATTAGTAGCATTTGCAATTCCAGTTAGGGTAGTTGTAGAAGAAATTGCTCCAGTAGGACTTAATTTGTAAATGTATGAATCAGTTGTCGTAGAAGCGATGGTATATACACTTCCACCAGTAGAAATAGTTTTTTGAATATTCCCATTAGGAATGATTACTTCTTTTTCTATCGTGTTAGAAGTAGGATTGATGATGGTAATTTTTTTACCTGAACCATATGAGGCATTTTGCACGAAGATTTTTCCGCTTGCTTCTACAATTCTTTCTCCAGTGTTCGTTAAATCAATTTTTTTAACAAAAGCATTTGTAGAAGTACTATATACGTTTACAAATTTTGAAGATCCAGAACTGTTGGTTACGTAATAATTATTATTTGCAAATGCGATATATCTTGGTTGAGAAACCTGGTCAGTTACTGTTGCTACTTTTTTAAAAGTATAACGGTTTACGATTTCAATTTTATTAGAATTATTAAGGATTAAATAAGCGTTATCTCCCTCAAATCCGATATTTTGAAGAACATCTCCCAAAGCAACATTTCCATTATTAGCGCTGAAAACATTATTTTCTACGGTTGCCAGATCGTTAGAAATAAACGAAACCGTTGCAGTTGGCGTTCCGAAATTACCTTCGTTAGACATGAAGATTCCATTTTCATAAGCACCTTTTGGTTGTGGCTCAACGATAGGATCATCTGTTCTACACGAAATTGTAAAAAGCAATGTGGCGGCAAATGCTGCAGAAAGTAATTTAGAAATTTTCATTTTTATATTTATTTAAAAGTTAATTAAAAGATTGGCGCTGTAATTTCTTTTTGGTAAAGGGTAATAAGCAGTTGTTTCGTATATTTCATCAAAGATATTATTAACTTTAAATCCGATTTGATAGTTTTTGAAAAAGGTTAAATTCAATCCGGCATTCATAACAAAATACGGATTAATTGCATCACGAAGTGTTTCGTCACTTGTAGTATAAGTCAGTCCATTATACAGTCCCTGAACAAAGATTTCTGCAAAACGATATTTATAAGTCGCGTTTCCAAAAATTTTATGTTGAGGTACATACATCAGAAATCGGTCTGTATCGGTGTCTGTAGAATGAGTGTATACGTAGCCTAATGATAATTTCGTTTTTTGAGTTCCAAACTCTTTTTCAAAATCCAGTTGTGATTCTAAACCGTAAGATTCGACATTGTTGGTATTAACAGGCGACCAATATCCGTTAGAAGTTGGCAGCCATCTAATCATATCTTTAATTTTCATGTAATACGGAGTAAGGTTTAATTTGAAATTTCCGTATTTGAAATTATTTCCTAATTCTGCCTGATGAGAAACTTCTGGTTTTAAATCCAAATTCCCGCCAGGTTGCCAGTAAAGATCATTGAAAGAAGGATATCTGAAATTTTTAGAAACATTTAAAGCAAAAGAATACCAGTCGGTAACATTCATTTTTCCGGAAAAAGAATAGAGAATTGGAGTTACGATCTCTTCAACAAAATCTTTTTTAACACCTGCTTCAAAATTGAATTTCTGAGTCGGATTCCATCTTAATAATCCCGCAACTGAACCTGCATTTCTGCTGACATCAGTAATTCCAGACTGATAACCTTCGCCTTTATCGAAATGGTATTCTGAAATTAAATTGAATGCCCAATGATTATTCAAGAAATAATTGAAATCATTTTTAGCCAAATAAGTTTCGCCAGATCCGCCACTGCTTTTCGGTTGACTGATATTATCAAAATATTGAAAATCATCCTGAAGGTAAGCAACTTTAAAACTATTATTTATTTTTTTTGAATTGAAATCCCAGGCAAGCAAACTTCTAAAAGTATTACTTAGATATTTAGTTTTCGTCCCAAATTCGGAAGTAGGATAATGTTGTTCACCATCGTAAATCTGCGTTTGCCAATACAATCTGTTTTGAGAATCAATTTTATAAGCCGCTCCTAAATTGAAAGTTCGGTTGTCATATTCACCATTTAAGTTTGCGTAATTTTTTTCCGGAACTTCATAATCATTATCGCTTTTAACAACATTCCCCGAAACTTTTACTGATAATTTATCGTCGCTATAAGAAGTCTTTAGAAAAGAATTGAAAGTATTATATGAACCACCTTCCAGAAATAAAGTCGAGTGAAAACCTTTATTAAAGGAAAGTTCATTGTTTAAATGAATCGTTCCACCGATGGCTCCACTTCCATAAATTATGCTTCCGCCGCCCGATTTTACTTCAAGTTGGTCGTAACCTAAAAGGTTTAAATTATTGACATCGCCTTGTCCTAAAAAAACAGAATTGATATTAATTCCATTCCAGACAAAAGCAGTTTGTTGTGCGGTTGTTCCACGGAAAGATGGTGAGGAAACCATTCCACGGCCATTTTCTTTAATGTAAACTGGAGATTGAAAACGCAGAACTTCCGAAAGATTCGTGGTGTTTTTCAACAAATCTTCTTGATTTAAAGTTTCAATTTTGTGAAATTTCTTAGAATTCTTCAACTGATTGTCGAAGATATAAATGGTGTCAATCGCTTTCTCTTGAGCAAAACTCAACAGAAAACAAAATAGTAACGCAGTAGAAAAGTGGTGTTTTATAGTCATTATTCAGGCCTTTCCTCCGAAAGCTTTATTTATGTTAATGCTTTGTAGTAAGGTCTCCTGACTTTCACAAAACTGCACCTTCCCGATTGCTCAGTGGTTGTATTGCAGTTTCACTAATGGTGATTTACAGTTGCGGGGACAGTTTGTGATTCGCACACAATTCCCTTTTCTAAAAGCAGTGCAAATGTAGTGATTTCATTTAATCTAAAACTGATTTGTTCTTTAAATAATGATAAGTTTCAATTTGTGACCGAATCGGGTTTTTATCCCCCTGAACATATTCATTACGTAATTTTTTATCTAAAATTCTGGCTTTTACATTATCATTTAATTGAATTTCAAGTTGGTCTTTGATTTCTTTTTTAAGGTTTTTCTGCGTGATTTTCGCTGCTGCTTCAATTCTGTAATCCAGGTTTCTCGTCATCCAGTCAGCTGAAGAAATGTAAATATCTTCCTGACCTTTGTTGTAAAAATACATGATCCGAGAATGTTCTAAATATTCATCAACAATACTGATAGCTGTTATTTTTTGTTTGAAATCTTTTTGATTAATCGCGCAGTAAATTCCACGAACAATCAGTTTGATGACAACACCGTCCTTTGCAGCTTCGTAAAGTTTAGTTATGAGCTCTCTGTCACTAAGTGAATTCACTTTAATGATGATCAACGTTTTCCGCCCGGCTTTGGCTTCTTCAATTTCTTTATCAATGTGATGAATTATTTTCTCCCGCATGAATTCTGGACAAACCACTAAGTTTTTACAGGACTTCAACGTATTCATAATATCGTCTTTTGGTTTTTGCAACACTTTGAAAATTTTATTAATATCTGCCATAATTCCACGGTCAGAAGTCATCAATAAATGGTCGCCGTAGATTTTCGCTGTTTTCTCATTAAAGTTTCCAGTGCTTACAAATCCGTATTGAAGTGTTTTATTGTGAACTCTTTTTTTAATGACGCAGAGTTTTGCATGGACTTTTTTATTTGGGATTCCAGTTAAAACTTTCACTCCTTCCTGTTCCAGAATTTCTTTCCATTTCAGATTGTTTTCTTCATCAAATCTCGCCCGAAGTTCCAGCATCACGGTAACTTCTTTACCATTTCTCACGGCATTAATTAAAGCATTGATGATTTTAGAATTACTCGCCAGTCGGTAACCTGTAATTTGAATTGACTTCACATCAGGATCCATCGCAGATTCTCTCAGTAAATCGATGACAGGCGTATAATTATGGTAAGGGAAAGTTAAGAGAACATCGGTTTTCTGAATAACATCGGTAACTCTTTTTCCTTTAAATTCATGATGATCAAAAGAGGTTCTTTCGACCGGTTTTTTATACGTTTCAAAAACTTCAGGAAATTCCATAAAATGCCTGAAATTATGAATTTTCCCACCTGGAATTATGCTGTCTTTTTTCGTTAAATGAAGTTTTTTAATTAGAAATTCCAAAAGCGCTTTGTCCATGACTTTATCAAAAACAAATCGCGTCGGTTTCCCTTTACGTCGAGATTTAATTCCTTTTTCAATTTTTTGAGCTAAAGTTGTTTTGATGTCATTATCCAAATCGAATTCTGCATCTTTCGTTACTTTAAAACAATGAGCTTCATATTCTTCATAACCAAAGTAAGAGAAGATGTGCGGTAAATTAAAAGTAATGACATCTTCTAACAACATCACGTTTTTTTCATTCTTATCAGTAGAAGGCAACAAAACAAATCTTCCTAAGGTTCTGGACGGAATTTCGATAATTGCAAATTTACTCTCATATTGAATTTCTTTTTTGCGCATTGCCACTCCCAAATAAAGCGACTTGTCTCTTAGATAAGGCATCGGCGAATTGTCATGCAACAAAATCGGAATCACATTACTTTCAACAATTTCATCAAAATAAGCCGTCACAAATTTCTTTTGCGCCGCCGTTAAATTCTTAGCGGTTTTAATGAAAACTTGTTGATCTGCCATTTCAACCTGAATTTTTTTCCAAGTTTTATCGAAGTTTTGTTGTTGCTTGATGACAACTTCGTTTATTTTTTGTAAAATTTTTGTTGGAGGCTGGTAGAATGATTCGGTGATAAATTTATCTTTAAAATCCATTGCGCGCTTTAAACCGGCAACTCGAACTCTGAAAAACTCATCGAGGTTATTAGAAAAAATGCCTAAAAAGCGAATGCGTAAATGCAACGGAACATTTTGATCCATTGCTTCTTGCAAAACTCTTTCGTTGAATGCAAGCCATGTGATATCTCTGGGATTAAATTGATTCGACATCTGTAATATTATAATCTCAAAAATAGAGCTTTTTGACCGTTTTTGCGTGTTATTTAGATTAAATAGTGACAATATTATTCTGGTTTTGTTCAAATAGTTTGTAAAAACTTTATTATATTTGGGAAAACTAGAACTAAAGCGATATGGGGTTTGTACTGGAACCAGATTTAATAAAAGCGACAAAAGCAGAATTCAAAAGATATTATAAAGGTGACGTTATCTTGAATGAAGGAGATCGTTCTCAGCACTTTTTATATCTAAAGGAAGGAGAGCTTTCAGTTTTTAATTTTACAGAGAAAGGAAAAGAACTTTTGCAGCACAAGGTAAAGAAAGGTCGTTTTTTTGCAGATCCAGCAATTCTTCTCGATGAGCCAGTTCCTGGTAACGTAGAGGTATGTTCCGAAAAAGTAGAAATCGTAAAGATTTTAAGAGAGAATTTAATTGAGTATCTAATAGCGCATCCCGAAAAACTTTTCGAATTTACAATTTCAATTGCCAAGAAGACGGTTAAGAAAAGTCTTTTATTAAAGCAAATCGTTTTGTTTAATCCAGAAGATCGTATTCTCCAACATCTGCATGATTTCAAAAAAGAGAATTGCTGTGTAGAGGAAAGAACGATGATTAATTTTACCAGAAAAGATCTTTCTCATATGACAGGTTTGAGAATTGAGACCGTTATTCGCGCGATCAAGAAGATGGAAAAAGAAGGGAAATTAGAGATCGTTAACGGTAAAATTTTCATCTAACTCATGACGAGAGTCATATTCCTAATTCATTTTTTCAGTTTAATTTTGTACTATGAAGAATATTAATTTTTGGCTACGGTTCTCTGTTCTTAATTTTTTCCTCGTAGCAGTTTTAGGTGTTTTAATGCGTTACAAAATTGCCTATTCATTACCGATCGTCGATCAAAAGCATGTACAGGAAGCGCATTCTCATTTCGCTTTTTATGGCTGGATCACCCAGATTATTTATGTTTTAATCATTCGGTATTTACACGGAATTATCCCTGAAAATCAACTTAAAAAATACCATACTTTACTCATTGTTAACGCTGTTTCTGCATATGTGATGGTACCGAGTTTTATTTATAACGGTTATTTTTGGTTATCAATTGTAGCGTCAACTGCCGCGTTGTTAACCAGTTTCGTCTTTTTCTTTTTCTTATTGAGAGATTTAAAAGGCAAACAGAATTTAGCAAAACCTTGGTTTTTAGGCGGATTGTTTTTTGCGGTGATTTCGTCAGTTGGTGTTTTTGGACTCAGCTATATGATGTCGTCCGGAAATATGACGCAAAACTTATATCTCGCTTCTACTTACTATTACCTCCATTTTCAATATAACGGGTTTTTCATTTTTAGCTGTATCGGTTTATTGATTCATTCCTTAAAACAAATCGGTGCTGAGGTTTCTGAGAAGGACAACAAAATGATTTTTTGGCTGATGTTTATTGGCTGTTTAATTGGATTTGGGCTTTCTGTTTTATGGATGAAAATGCCAATGTTGATTTTTATCGCCATTATTTTAGCAACAATCGCACAAACAATTGGCGCCGTAAAACTCTATTTAGTAGTTAAAAAGAATTGGACAAAACTTGTATTGAATTATTCAGCACTGCAACGGTTCGTATTGATGTATGTCGGATTTGCGTTCTTCGCGAAAACGGTCTTGCAATTAGGATCTACGATACCAGCTTTAAGTCAGTTTGCCTTTGGATTTAGAAACGTAGTCATTGCCTATTTACATTTAATTTTGTTGATGTGTGTTTCCGTATTTTTAATCAATCAGATTCTGGCAACCAACGTTTTCAAAATGACAAAACCGGTGATTACTGGTCTCAAGTTATTACTGCTTGGGATTTTCTTAAATGAAGCCGTTCTGGGATTGATGGGTATTTTCTCGATTAAATATATTTCGATTCCTTATACACCGGAAATACTTTTGGCAGTTTCTTTATTAATGATGTTTTCACTACTCATTATCTTCTTCAATTTAAAGAAGAAGGATCTGTAAAGGAATTCTTTTTGGATTAAATAACTAAATGATAAAGTAAAGAGTTCGGTAGATATCGAACTCTTTTTCTTTGTTGAAAAGTTGTAATTATGTTTCTTAATAAGAAGCAACAAAACTTTTGCTTCTTACAAATCTAGTCCCGTCTCGTTCTAAGACGAGACTATATCCTCCCGTTCCGAGAAATCGGAAACGGGAGGGATACCGCTTCCATCGTGGCTAAAACTTCACGTATTTCTTCTTTCCACCGCAAATATTAGTGGCATCAAACACAATAATATGCGCAATTGAAATCATCATCAAATCCTTTATAAGGTCCTAAAAAAGCTTCCTGAAAATAAATTTCAGGAAGCTTACAAAACAATTTAAACTATTAAGATATCATTAGTTTGGAAGGATTACGCTGTCAACAACGTATACGATTCCGTTTGATGCTGGGACTGTAGCAAGGATATTTACGGTGCCGTTAATTACAGGTTTTCCATCAACCATTTTGATGCTAATTGGCGTTCCATCAACCATTCCTAAACTTTGTCCGTCTGTAAGTTGATCAGTTTTGATCACTCCTACATAAGTGTGGTGGCTTAAAATATCATTTAATTTTTCAACATTTTCAGGTTTCATTAAATTATCCAGAGTTCCTGCTGGAAGTTTAGCAAAAGCTTCATTAGTCGGAGCGAAAACGGTGAAAGGTCCAGCATTACTTAAAGAAGTCGCTAATCCTGCAGCTTGTACCGCTTTTACCAAAGTAGATAAATCTGGAGTACTAACTGCCAATTTTACGATGTCCGGTGCGCTGTCATTATCTACTACAGATTCTTGACCGCCTCCAACGGCTTCTGTACCTGTCGTTTCAGTTGTTGCTGCTGTCGTCTCATTCTTCGAGCAAGAAGAGAATGCAAGTGCAAGCACCGCAAGGATCATAATTGATTTTTTCATAGCTTCTATTTTTTTATTGTTAATTTCTAAGATTGTATTAGAATAAATTTTCTTTTTATGCTGATATAAAATTAGGTCAAAATTTGAAAATTTGCTATGACCGTAATCACATATTAAACAATTAATTAGCTGAGTTTTATCAGTTAATAATGCCTGCGAAATTTAATAATTATAAATCTTTTTTATTGAACAGGATTAAAGACCATAAGAATGGAACGAGCGTCCAGATGGCTAAGATAATAATGGAAATCACCATACCGCCACCAGATCCAAATACTTGTCTGAAAATCGCGCCAGCCTGTCCAAGCATAGCCGCCACATCTAGCTGAAGCAGTACAAAAATCCTGGAAAGTCCAATCGGATTAACTGCTGCTAAAGTCGCCATAATTCCTTCAATAGGATAATCTGCGAACTGGAACATTAAGACCAATAAAATTCCGTCATAGATAATGGCAAAAAACATCCAGATGAAAATAGAAATACCAATTCCTTTAGCTCGGTCTCTGCTGAAAATCGCCGCTAGCATTGCTAAAGAAGTAAAAATCACTGATAGGAAGACTCCGGTAATAAGCAATGAAAATCCTGTTTCAATCGAGGAATACAATAATATCGGAATGCCACATCCAACTAAGAATGCCAGAATAAGCGCTGTAGAAAGTCCCAGGAATAAATTAAACCAAACCTTTCCGCGCGGAACCGGTTGACTCAATAGTAATTCTATAAACTGGCTGCTGTTGTAAACATAGATGGTCGAGAAAATGACACTTACTAAAGGAACGACTAATAAAACCACATTCAACAAACTAAGCGTGGCTTTGGTGTAATTATTATCTAATCCTAAAACCGACCATGAGATAATGAAAAGTAGAATCGTATAAAGAATCACGATTTTATTTTTTAAAATATCAAATAAGATAAAGCGAGCTATTTTGTTCATTTTTTCATTGCTTTTAAAATTGAAATAATTCCGTCAGAAATTTTTTCAGTATTGGTTTCTTTCTTCAAATCTTCTACGGATTGATGCACGACAACTTTACCTTCGTTCATGAAAACAATTTCAGTTATAATATCGTCGAGTTCGCTTAGCAGGTGAGAAGTGATGATGATGAGTTTTCCTTTGTTTTTCTCCTTGATTATTTTGTTTTTCAGAATTTCTGTAGCCAACGGATCAAGTCCAGCAGTCGGTTCATCCAGGATAATAACTTTAGGATTAAAAAGAAAAGCGAGTACCGCACTTACTTTCTGCGTAGTTCCGCCGGAAAGAGTGCGCATTTTTTTATCGTAAATGTTTTCAAGCTCAAATGCTTCCAGAAGTTCAGTGTCCAGGTTGTCGCCACTGTTTTTACGGGTGTCTTTGATCATCTTGATGGTTTCCTTGATGGTCATATTCTCCGGATACCTACCGATTTGTGGCATATAGCCAATATTCTCACGGTATTTGTAATCTTCTTTTACGCTTTTTTCATCGACCAATATATCGCCATCTTCAACGACGTTTAATCCTAAAATACATTTAATCATGGTTGTTTTCCCAC
Source organism: Kaistella flava (ex Peng et al. 2021) (assembly GCF_015191005.1). Lineage (NCBI taxonomy): Bacteria > Pseudomonadati > Bacteroidota > Flavobacteriia > Flavobacteriales > Weeksellaceae > Kaistella > Kaistella flava (ex Peng et al. 2021). The sequence goes on from NZ_CP040442.1 coordinate 3,390,669, forward strand.
AACCGTTTGGTCCGATTAAAGCAATAGAATGACCATTTTCAAAGGATAAATTGACGTCGTTCAGCGCAGTGAACTTGTTGAATTTTTTGGTGAGATTTTTTATTTCAATCATATCATTGAGATGTTAATTGTCAACATCAACTTTCATTAAATTTTTACAGAACAAATTTTAAAAATGAATTTAAACTTTGCTTTAATATATTTTCACAGGTTTCATTAAAGGTTGATCGTCAACGAAACTTTCCGGCGTAAGGCTTGGGAGGATTTTTTCAGTACGGTCTAACATATCGACTAAGAAACTTCTGAAGAGTAACATTACCGATGGATTCTGCTCAACCAAAACAGAATATAAACTCAAAGGATGAAAGGGAATATCGCCGATTTTATCTTTGTTCAAATCATAACCTTCATATTTATCCCAGTAATTAAAACGGAAATCATTCATCACCGTAGAACCATTCGTGCTGACATCGAAAGTGTTATTGACAAAATTATTTCTAATCACTTTATTTTCCATGCAATTAGAATTGATCTTAATCGCCCAGCCGTTGTTTTCGAACTGGTTGTTGTAGAAATCTATTTTGGTGGCGCCGTCAGCAAATATGGCAGTGGTGTTATTTTCGAACGTATTTCCTTTGATTTTACTGTAGGAAATTTCTTTTAGTAAAAGTCCGAAAACACTGTCGCCCCAATTGTTGATGAATTTATTGTGATACATGCTCACATTCATGGCGTACATTACGGCAACACCTGCTTCATTATTATCAAAAACATTTCCGGTATAAACGCTGTCGTTAGAGAACATAAAGTGTAATCCGTACCGAAGATTATGACGGGAAAGATTGTGGAAGATAAAACATTTTGCGTTTTTCTCCAGGTAGATTCCATCTTTGTGTCCGCTGATGTAATTGTTTTTTACCCAGATCTCTCGGCTTCCTAAAAGGTGAATTCCATCGCCAATGTTTTCCTCGGAAGTACCACGATTGGTAGTGATTTTATTATTACTGATTAAACAGCGCAATCCTCTTTGAACATAAATTCCAAAATGATTGTTTTCGAAGATGTTGTTATCTACGACAGAATCAGCACTTGTGTAAATGTGTACAGCCGCAATACTGCGGATTTCGTCCCGTCCACTATTGATTAATTTAAAACCTTTTAATGTAATTCGGTCTGCTCTGAACGTGACGATTTCGCCCTGGAGATTACCGTCAATTATAGGTCTGTCGATTCCGATGAGTGTTAAAGGTTTTTCGATGTCAATCGTGCCTTCCTGGTAAATGCCTTTTTGAACTAAAATAGTATCGCCGCTTTTTGCTGCGGCGATAGCTTGTTTTATGCTTTTATACTGCTCGCTTTTACCGACTTTTAAAACTGCGGAAAACGCAAAAATGGGTAAAAGTAAAAACAGTAAATAGGATATTTTATTTTTCATATTTCATACCAACTACAATCAACGATTGTTAGTTTGCAGATTTTTATTGGGATATGGTTGCTCCTAGGTCAGATGCAGCTTTGTCAGCATCGCTTTTGTTTTTGAATGCTTGGGTATTTCCGCCCATTGGACTTTTAATCTCACCTCCTTTAATTAAAGTAGCAGTACTGCTTTCTATAAATTGTCCCGTTGGGAAATCGGCGACATAAGTTGTTGCATTACCAGTCGTTTCTGCATTAGAATTTTCGTAATCTTTCATGCAGGCAATGTCATCAAATTTATAAAGTCTGCCTTTTTTGGTAATTAATTCAGTGGCATATTTTGGCTCCGTAATCGTCATCTTGCAATTGTCGCACTGGTCTTTACCAACCGCAATTTCTTGTGGTCCGGTTTTCGAACACGCTGCTAAAACAATCATACTGCTTGCTAAAAGTAATCTGCCAAATAATTTCATAATTTTTATTTTTAAATATTAAAGAAGTTGGATAATAGAATAAATTTTACACCGCTTTTTTAGCAATTCTATTTTCCATAAATGCTAAGATAATCAAAATAACGCCAGCTGCAATCATAATACCACCACCAACATTAGGATAAGACCACACTTCAAAATTAAGAAGTTGTTTGTAACCAATCAATGGAGGTTGGTAAGACATGCCGGGAACAATAATCGCTGCGTGAGGATTAAGGTTGTGTCCGTAATCGTATAACCATCTCCAGAAATCGAAGACGAATCCGACACCGAAAAGTAAGAAAATACCTGTCAGTATATTAAGAATTTTTCTGCTGTTTAAGAAAGCAGCTAAGAAGCACATAATGGCGAAAAATCCTAAGGCAAAGGGTAATATTTTAAATTCCCAAAATTCATCAGCATGTATTTCTTTCATTCCGATATAGTGGTTCAGACCATTAATGATTGAGTATTCCCCAGTTACTTTGTTGGAGTGAATGAACATTGCTAAACCTTCGGGATACTGTGGAGCGCTAAGATAGATTGACCAAATGGGTACAAAAATCGCAACGATTAATCCGATGCCCAAAAGGATGAGAAGTATTTTACTCCATTTTTGGATTGAGTTTGTTTTCATTTTGTTTTTTTTAAGGTGCTTATTTTTTTTAATGACCGCTCTAGTAAAGTTAGGTACTTTAATATCTTTCTTCTGTAATCTTTGTTACAAAATGACATCAATCATTAAAAGTAAAAAGGGCAGTAAAAACTGCCCTTTTATTAATAATTTTTACTTGGTTTCACCTTGTTTTACAGGGCTCTGAGCGTTATCCTTTTTATTATTCAATGAATAAATAAGAGGAGTATTGCTACCTGCAGGTGATACTCTTACATATCCTTGCATTTCCTGGTGTAACGCAGAACAGAAGTCTGTACAGTACATTGGGAACATTCCTGCTTTCAATGGAATCCATTTCAGTGTGCTGGTTTCACCCGGCATAATAAGGAGTTCGGCGTTTTGTGCACCTTTGATTGCGAATCCGTGAGGAACATCCCAATCTTGTTCTAGGTTAGTAACGTGGAAGTAAACTTCGTCACCTACTTTTATACCTTCGATATTATCTGGAGCAAAGTGAGATCGGATCGAAGTCATATAAACATGTACTTTATTTCCTTCTCTTACTACTTTACTTTCACCTTCCCCTCTGGTTACATAAGGGTGTTTGTTGTCTTCTAATTTATAGAATTTTACTTGGTTTTTGGTAAACAGTTCTGCTGGTCCTGCTTGTGCATAATGCGGCTCACCAATAGTAGGGAAGTCTAAGAGCAGTTTCATTTTGTCTCCACTAATGTCGAAGAGTTGAGCAGACTGTGCTAATTCTGGACCTGTTGGTAAGAATCTGTCTTTCGTAATTTTGTTATACGCTACTAGATATTTTCCGTAAGGTTTTTTAGTGTCTCCACCAACAACCATAAGGTGACCTGTAGAATAGAAAGTAGGTTGTCTGTCTAAAACTTTACAAGTTGCGATATCCCATTTAACGATTTCTGAAGAAACGAACATGGAGGTATAGGCATTTCCTTTTCCGTCAAATTCAGTATGGAGTGGTCCTAAACCTGGCTTTTGAACTTCACCGTGTAAAACTGCGTCATACTTAACGATTGGAATTCCATCAAATTCACCTGAGAAATTTTTGTCAGCAATTGCTTTCATTAATTTGTCAAAACTGAATACAGGAATTAAAGCTGCTAATTTTCCTGAACCGATAATATATTCTCCTGTTGGATCAATATCACAACCGTGTGGAGATTTTGGACAAGGAATCAAATAACAGATATCTTTTAATTCTTTAGCAGAAAGTACAGATACTTCTTTTAAGATTTCAGATTTAGCCATGTGAGTAGATTCGTCATAAGTATTATGAGCATATTCTACGGCCATTTTTTTAGCTTTCCCTGCTTTTAAATACTCTTCAGCTTTTTTCCAGTTCACCGCCATGATAAAGTCTTTCTCATTTTGAGAAGCATTTACTTCAAGAAGCGTGTTTGCCTGTTCAGAGTTATAGCAAGAGAAGAAAAACCATCCGTGAGATTTACCTTTACCAGCGTGTGACAAGTCAAAGTTAAATCCTGGAGCTTCAATCTGGAACGTAATGTCCATTTTTCCATCTTCTTTTCCAATTCCGATGAAAGATAAGTAACCTTTAAAGTTTTCTTTGAAAGATTCAATTGGTACGTCACCTTGTCCGTCAACTGGTACAGCGAAACGAGTTCCTGCTACTACATATTCTGTGTTTTCCGTAAGGAATGGAGAAGAGTGATTTCCTGCAGAGTTAGGAATCTCGATAATTTCGGTAGTTGTGAACGTTTTAAGGTCAATCTTTGCAACACGTGGAGTGTTATTGGCATTAGCAAATAAATATCTGCCATCTGTTTCTCCATTTGTTTGTGATAATGCAAGGTGATGTTGGTCATCCCATGGTACGAAACCATGAGAAGTTTCAAGCATTGGTTTGGTCTCTTCGCTGAATCCGTACCCATTTTCTGGATGTACAGAGAATACAGGAACGATCTTTAATGTTCTACCACTTGGCAGTCCAACAACACTAATTTGTCCATTGAAACCACCACTAACGAAGTTGTAAACTTCATCATGTTTTCCTGGGGCAACATACACTCTCTCGGCTGCATCACCCGTTACGGCAGTTTGCGTGCCCTTGGGTTTACATGCGACGATACTCACCGCAGCAAAAGCTGCGAGTCCAATTTTCTTGTAAGTTTTCATATGATATTTAATTATTCTTTCGGAAGGAAAGTAGGAAAAGATGAATGGTAAAGTAGAATTTCATTTACCATTCATCAAGAAGGGATTTATTTTGCGCCGTCGATCTCTCTCATATATTCGAGAACTTCTCTAGCGTCTTTATCTGTTAGAGCTTGATTTGGCATTCTAACCAAACAAAGTTCCAGTTGTTTTTGTAATTCAGGATCTACATCGATCATTGGATCAGGATTAGAAATAAAGTTCATAATCCATTCAGGAGTTTGTCTTGTAGTAACACCTTTCCAACCTGGTCCAACTAATTTTTCGTCTGTTGGTTTGTGGCAAGAAGTACATTTAACTTCAGCTATTTTTTTACCTTCAGCTGCCATTGCTGGATCAAACTTGCTGATGTCAATGTTTTCGTGTTTACCAAGACCTCTGTTTGGATCATACTTAGCAGCGCTAGCTTCCATCTCGGCGCTAGTTTCATTTGCCGTTGTAGCAGCGTCAGATGATGCTGTAGGAACTGAATCGGTTTTTTTGTCTCCTCCGCAAGAGAATAGAGCGAAGGTAAGGGTTGCGAGTGCAATAGTTTTTACTAATTTCATTTTATTGATTTTTTTTGTATGCTCAAAAGTACTAAGGTTTGCTTGATTGTCGTTATGATTGTAATCATAAACACCGTATGATAATTATCGTCAAATTTGTGATACAAAAATATAACAGACATTTAAATAAGAAACGAATGAAAAAGTATCTCGTAATCTGCGGAGTTTTAGCAGTAGTAGCATGTAATAAAAAAGAAAGCAATCCTAATATGGATAGCAATGTAATGTTGGAGGAGCCCGTTGTAAAAACTGTAGATTCTGCAGCTGCAAACAAACCAGAAGGTTTAGCGCTTATAGAAGGTGCAGATTGTTTGACTTGTCATAAAATGGATGTTAGAGTAGTTGGACCATCTTATCAGGAAGTAGCTGATAAATATTCAGCAGGAGATCTTGACATGCTTGCCAATAAAATTATTGAAGGAGGGAAAGGAAATTGGGGAGAAATTCCAATGACGCCACACGCCGGAATGAGTAAAGAAAATGCTAAAAAAATGGTAGAGTATATTATGACTCTTAAAAAATAGTAAATTATTATACCGATTAAAAGACATCTTATTTATGTAAGATGTCTTTTTTTTATTTAAAATGAAAATCAAATCTGTCAATTTGTCATAAATTTTCCTGTGGTATAAAATTGGAGAAGTTCTGACTGTAAAAATTAATTTAAATAATAACTAAAAATATAACTAAAATGAGCAAAATAATTGGAATTGACTTAGGTACGACCAATTCATGTGTTGCCGTAATGGAAGGGAAAGATCCTGTGGTAATCCCAAATGCAGAAGGTAAAAGAACAACTCCTTCTATCGTAGCATTTACAGAAGATGGTGAAAGAAAAGTTGGAGATCCTGCAAAAAGACAAGCAGTAACCAATCCTACTAAAACAGTTTACTCGATTAAAAGATTTATCGGAACACACTTTAAAGATGATGCATCCGAAGTTTCCAGAGTGCCTTATAAAGTAGTAGCTGGACCTAACGATACTGCAAAAGTAAAAATCGACGACAGAGAATATACTCCTCAAGAGATCTCTGCCATGATTCTTCAAAAAATGAAGAAAACTGCAGAAGATTATTTAGGTCAAGAAGTAACAAGAGCGGTAATTACAGTTCCTGCTTACTTTAATGATGCACAAAGACAGGCAACTAAAGAAGCTGGTGAAATCGCTGGTTTAACAGTAGAAAGAATTATCAATGAGCCTACTGCAGCAGCATTGGCTTATGGTTTAGATAAAAATCACAAAGACCAAAAAATCGCAGTTTATGATTTAGGTGGTGGTACTTTTGACGTTTCTATTCTTGATTTAGGAGATGGAGTTTTCGAAGTATTATCTACAAATGGTGATACTCACTTAGGTGGTGATGATTTTGATGATGTAATTATCAACTGGTTGGCAAGTGATTTTAAATCTGAAGAAGGTGTTGAATTGAAAACTGATCCAATCGCTCTTCAAAGATTAAAAGAAGCAGCTGAGAAAGCAAAAATTGAATTGTCTTCTTCTGCACAAACTGAAATCAACCTTCCATATATTACTGCAACTGCAACAGGTCCGAAACACTTAGTTAAAACTTTGACTAAAGCGAAATTCGAACAATTAGCAGCTGACTTGGTAAGACGTTCTATGGAGCCTTGTAAAAAAGCGCTTTCAGATGCAGGTCTTTCTGTTTCAGATATTGATGAGGTTATTTTAGTTGGTGGATCTACAAGAATCCCAATCATTCAGGAGCAAGTAGAAAAATTCTTCGGAAAAACCCCTTCAAAAGGAGTTAATCCAGATGAGGTTGTAGCTTTAGGAGCTGCTATTCAAGGTGGAGTTTTAACTGGTGATGTGAAAGACGTTCTTTTATTAGACGTTACGCCACTTTCATTAGGTATTGAAACAATGGGTTCTGTGTTCACTAAATTAATTGAGTCTAATACAACTATTCCAACTAAAAAATCAGAAGTTTTCTCTACCGCAAGTGATAACCAACCTGCAGTTTCTATTAGAGTTGGACAAGGTGAAAGACCAATGTTTAATGACAATAAAGAAATCGGAAGATTTGACTTATCTGATATTCCACCAGCACAGAGAGGAGTTCCTCAAATCGAAGTAACTTTCGATATTGATGCCAACGGGATCTTGAGCGTTTCTGCTAAAGATAAAGGAACAGGTAAAGAACAAACTATTAAAATCCAAGCGAGTTCAGGACTTTCAGATGATGAGATCCAAAGAATGAAACGTGAAGCTGAAGAAAACGCTTCATCTGATGCTAAAAGAAAAGAAGAAGTTGAAATCTTCAATAAAGCAGACGGATTGATTTTCCAAACAGAAAAACAATTGAAAGAATTTGGTGACAAATTATCAGCTGACAAAAAAGCAGCAGTAGAAACTGCAGCAGCAGAATTAAAAACTGCTTTCGAAGCAAAAGATACAGACACTGTAAAAACCAAAACTGAAGCTTTAGACGCAGCTTGGATGGCAGCTTCTGAAGAAATGTACGCAGCAGGAAACCAAGGACAACCAGGTGCTGACCAAGCACAAGGAAGCCCTGAAGGAAACCAAGGCGGAGAAGATGTTCAGGATGCTGACTTCGAAGAAGTCAAATAAATAGCAATTATCATCGATTAATATCGATTGAAATAAAGTAGTAAATCGCTGTAAACTTAATGTTTACAGCGATTTTTTTGTTTTTAACATTTTTCAATAATAGGTGATTTTAATCGATTTTTATCGTATTTTTGTATCTTACTTGTACCGAGCTATATTTTGATAGTAGGTGCGCCTTATGCGCCTTAATTGATATTTAAACTCGAAAAAAGAGAGATTGTGCAGGATGTTATTACAGAATGGGATTTAGTAAATTAAAAATACCGAGGGTTTGTGAGCATTGTTCAAAACCATTTGAAGCAAAAACAGTTATGACCCGTTTTTGTTCTATTTCCTGCAATAATAAAGCAGCAAAAGAAATTAAAAAATTCGAAAAAGAAAGGATTGAAAAATTAACACTTTTGAAAAATTATGCAATTAAAATCGCAGAAGTTCAATCTCGGGAATTTATTTCAGTGTCTGAAGCGACCGTTATGTTTGGGATTTCTAAAGATACGGTGCACAGATATATAAAAAGAGGAATTATTACTGGAGTTAATCTAGGTTCAAGATTGACGCGAGTAAAGCGATCAGATTTTGAAGCTTTATTTTCAGCTGTTGAAGTTCCAGATAAATCTAAAGAAGCACCTGAAAAACCCACTTTTAAAATAGGTACTTGTTACACGATTTCTGAGATAAGTGAAAAATACCATGCCGATCCGGCAACTGTTAACAGCGTAATTAGAAGAAACAAAATTCCGACAATGAAAGTTGGAAGTTTCGTTTATGTACCTAAAAATTTAATTGATAAAATTTTTGACGGAAAATGAAAGAGTTATTAAAAACCAAAGTTACCGTGAGACTACGTAAAGCCGAATTCCGAAAAGAATGGTTTATTTATTTGGAAAGTTATCCCGTGATGATTCCTGGTAAAAATGACGTTCAAAGAATTCGGGAATATTTGAACCGGAGCGTCACAACCGTAGATTTTGACAAGAAAAGACCTGCACGAACAACACAAAATTCAGTTTCATTTAAACCCAAAAGAGATGATAATGGAATTATAGTTTGCAAAAGTGAAAACGACCGTGAAACAATGTTTTATGCAGATTCCATGCGTAAATTACGTCAGAGAGAATATGATAATATTGAACTTTATAGTGAACTCGACAAAATTCAAGTAGAACAGAAAGAGAAATCTCAGGAGAATTTTGTGAGGTATTTTGACCTGCTTACTAACAAACGACATAAAAATAACTCCGAATCTATTAAGGTAAACTGGTATCGCTCCATAGAATTTCTAAAAGATTTCGGTGGTGAAACGATTATGTTTTCACAGATTGATTTAAAATTTTCACAAAATTTTAAATCATACTTGTTGACCGCAAAAAGTGGTAGCAATAAGGAAGAGATTATTTCTCAAAATACGGCTTCAACTTATTTTTCTGTTTTCAAAGCCGCATTAAAACAAGCTTTTATCGATGGATATTTTACAACTGATATTTCTGCAAAAATAAAAGCAATTCCGCACGAGGAATCGAGACGAGAATATTTAACGTTGGAAGAACTCAATACTTTAGTGGAAACACCTTGTGAACTTGATGTTTTAAAACGTGCAGCACTTTTTTCGGCGTTAACAGGTCTGCGGCATTCCGATATTCAAAAATTAACTTGGAATGAAATAAGTCGTGAAAAAGATCAAGCAAGAATAAACTTTACTCAAAAAAAGACAAAAGGTGTGGAATATATGCCAATGTCTAAACAAGCATTACAACTTTGTGGTGAAGCAGGTTTACCAAATGATTTAGTTTTTAAAGATTTAACGAACCCAGCTTGGATTTCTCGACCACTTAAAAAATGGATTGAAAGCGCAGGTATAACCAAGAAAATAACTTTTCATAACTTCCGTCATACTTTCGCTACATTACAACTTTCCAGTGGAACTGATATTTACACCGTCAGTAAAATGCTTGGTCATACCAACGTAAAAACTACACAGGTTTACGCAAAGGTTGTTGATGAAAAGAAAAATAAAGCTTCGTCCGCTATTCATTTAAAAAATTTATAAAATGAATTTTAAATATTTTGAACATATAGTAAAACATTTGACGGTCGTTTCTGCGTGCTTATTATTAGGCGCTTTGGCAAGATTGGCTTTTCTTGATAAAGGTGTCGATGATTACACTGCAAATATTATCTTCTGGTGCGTGACTGCTTTAGGTGTAATCCTTTATGCATTAATCGTTTTATTTCTAGACGGAATTATTAAAAATAGAAAAATACTACCTCAAAAAAACAGTTCTAAAAATTCTACTAAAGATGTTATTCCAACTGAAAATCTTGAGAATATAAGACAAGAGCAACAAAACATAATTGATCAAAATGCCCAAGGCAAAAAAAATATTGCGATAAAATACACCCAAAATCAGTTTGCGCTTTACACTTCAGAAGATGATTTAAAATCACTTTGTAATTACGTTGTGCTCTATTCCGAGAAAAATAAATTGGACAACATTAAACCAATCAAAATCGAGAAATTATCCAACCTAGATTTGTATCATTTCGGGTGGAATATATGGAAACATTTTAATGTGCGAAACCAATTCGAAACTGCTGTGTTTCTAAAAAAAATATTTTCAGAATCTTTGAAAGAAGTAGAACCTGAAAGTATAAAACGACATTTAAAAGACGATGAAATGAAAGGAATAATTACCATCAAGGAATCTCTTTCTGATTAGAAAAAATTACTAAACGCTGTGTTTTTAAAGTGTTTTCTCCGTGTACCATGCGACACAGGGAAAACACTTTTTTTATTTGCACCATAACAATTAAAAACGATAGTTATGGAAGTAAATGACATTTCATTTGAAAACCTGCCAAGAGCAGTTGCGCATCTGGTTAGCGAAATAGCGGAAATTAAATTTCTTGTAGAAAGAAAAGAAATCCCTCCAATTCCTCAAAAAAGAATTCCAATAGACATTGTAGAAGCTTGCCGAATTATCGGTAAAGCGAAACCTACAGTTTACACGCTTGTGCGGAAAAGATTGATTCCCTGCTATAAAAATGGTAAGAAAATCTATTTTTTTGAAGACGAGTTATTGGAATGGATTACTAAAGGGAAGAAGAAAACACTTCAGGAGATTCAGTCTGAAGCCGAAGTTAATTTTAAAAAAAATTGTAAAAAGGTAGTAGGGGAGTTTAATCAAAATCTACAAAAATGAGTAAAAAAATCCCCTATATAAGAGTTGGAACCACTTACTATAAAATAATAGAAAGGCCACTGATTTCTGGAGATAAGACCTCTGTTTTGGTTCGTTGGAATAGAGAAACGATCGTTGCTGATCACGGAAAATCTTTTCTTTCATCCATCCCAAAATATGATGGCTTTTGCTGTATTCCTGAACATTTAGATTATCAACAGATAGTACATGGTTTCTATAATATTTACAATGAAATTCCATTTTCTCCTTCATCTGACAATGGAAACTTGAAAAACTCAATCCCTTTTTCTTTGAATTTTGTGCAGCATATTTTCGGTGAACAATTTCAATTGGGTTTGGATTATTTGAAAATACTATTGCAATATCCTACTCAAATCCTCCCGATTCTCTGTCTGGTTAGTAAAGAAAGATCTACTGGTAAATCAACTTTCATAAAATGGCTAAGAGAAATTTTCGGGTTGAATATGACTTACATTAAAGGAGATTCGTTCGGAAGTCAATTTAATAGTGATTGGGCAGCAATGTTAGTTGTGGCAATCGACGAAGTGTTCTTTGATAAAAAAGAAATTACGGAAAGATTAAAATACCTATCGACAACCAACAAGGACAAATTGGAAGCAAAAGGAAAAGACAGAGAAGAGATTGATTTTTTCGCCAAGTTTATTTTGTGTTCCAATAACGAAGAAAATTTTATTCAAATTGATGAAAATGAAATCAGGTTCTGGATTCTAAAAATTAATCCTATAAAAACTGAAAATACCGAATTTCTAAATAATCTTATTTCAGAAATCCCTCATTTCCTTCAGTTTTTAATTGAAAGACCATTTTCAACTCAGAAAAAAACTAGGATGTGGTTTTCTGCTGAGGAGATCAGAACAAAAGCACTTCAAAAATTAGTTTTCAAGAATAACAATAAGTTAGAATCGAAGATTATTGAATTGCTGTATGAGTTTTTTGAAAGCAACGACGACGAAGAAATTAATGTCGTTCCGCAAGATCTACTGAATATGATGAACAGAATGTTCAGGCCAACATACTGGACGAGAAATGACATCCGAAATGTCTTAAAAGAAACCTGGAAATTAAATCCACAAAATAATGGCTTAACCTACATCAGATACGACATTGATTTTGCGGGAATATTTTATCAAAATAATTCAGTTGGACGATTTTTCACCATAAAAAAAGATTTTGTTCTTCAAAAATATGTTGAAATGTTGAATTAATTGATAATGAAAATAAAATCAAGTAGTTAAGTCTCAACAAAATCCTCAACAAACTTTTCAACCCAACTTTTTGTTGAACGTTTGTTGAGCGATAAAAGTCAAGTTTGTTGAATTGTTGAGCTTTTGTTGAGAGAGTATATTGTTTTATATCAACAAGTTAAAATGTTTTCTCAACAAATTAACAAAAAATCAGATTAATCAAACCCAGAAATTTCACAACTATGAATTGCAAACAATTTAATACAATATTGTTGGAAGAAGTCCTGCTTTCTCTCGGACACCTTCCCACAAAACAATCGGAAAAAGAAGCGTGGTATCTCAATCCATTTTCCAAAGAAAACCATGCCTCTTTTAAACTTAATAAAAGTCTCAATATTTGGTATTTATTTTCAGACGGAATCGGCGGAAACAACATCGATTTTATGAAGAGATATTTAAATACTTCGATAAGCGAGATTTTAGATTGGACAGAAAATCAAAATTTTTCTTCTTTTCAAAATCACAGAATTCCAAACCGAAAATTAGAAAATCTTGATAAAACTTATGATATAACTGAAGTAAAAAATATTCAACATCCTGCACTTTTTGAATATTTGAGAGAAAGGAGAGTAGAAAATCAAACTGAATTTTTAAATGAAATTCATTACCGAATGAACGATAAAAATTATTTTGGAATAGGTTTTAAAAATGATTCTGATGGATACGAAATCCGGAACGCTTATTCTAAAATCTGTTTGGGTAAAAAAGACATTTCAACCATAAATAATGGCTCCAATTCAATCCGAATATTCGAAGGCTTCTTTGACTTTCTTTCCTTTAAAAATGTAGAAAAATTTTTAGAAAAAGAACCTTCAGATTATATCATTTTGAATTCAGTTTCAATGGTAAATAAAATAAAAAATAATCTAGGTAATTATCAAAATATTGAACTTTATTTTGATAATGATGGAGCAGGAAATCATGCCGTTGAAATGATAAAAAGTAAAAATGAAAAGGCAAAAGATTGTCGGATTTTATATTCAAGTTTTAAAGATTTGAATGATTGGTTAATTCATAAAAAGCCGTCGAATGAAAGGCAATTGAAATGCAGGAGAAGGTGATTGAAATAATAGCAGATAAAAATAATTTTTAAAAATTGTATGAGGTTTAAACCTGTGTTCTTTTTACTCAGGTGCAACCTACAATAACCTGCGTAAAACAAATTCCGGTTAAATATGGTAGGATGGTAGTGCAAAAAGTACCCAATGTTTACAAAAAGCGTTGGACGCTATTTTGTAAAAATGGGATTTTTTGATTTCTTCCTATCGTCAGAAATACAATTGAAATAAAATAATAGAAGCATAAAATGGAAAATAGAAATAATGATTTTTTAAAGAATATAATCACAAAATCAACGGAGCAAAAAATGCAAAAAGTTGCTGCTGAAAAAAGAAAAAAATACTTCCAAGATTTAGGCAGAAAAGGTGGTTTGAAAAAGAAAAATAATTCTCAATTGGGAAAAATAATTTCATTCAGATTACCTGATTTTGAATATGAAGAAAGCTTAAAAAAAGCGCAAAAATACAACCTAAAATTATCAACTTATTCAAGAATGGTTCACCTTGAAAAGGAACTTAAAATCAAGGAATATCAGACTGATGATATACTACTTCAATATGCAAATAACTCTAAAAAGATTACCAATCTTTTGCGTCATCGAGAGTGGAGTGTGTTCAAAAATAAGAAAGAAATTTTAGATAAAATTGAAACTACAAATGATTTAATGTATCAATATTTATATTCAAAAATGCATACAAATGAATAATTCCGCAACAACTAGAGCTATTTCAAAAATCGCTTTAGAATATAATGGGAATGACAAAGGAATGGCGATTGGTGCAGCTTCTAATTTTCTTTTGAGTAGCAATCCAGAACATCAATACCAGGAAATGAAAACCGTTGCAGATAGAAATTCAAATGTAAAAAAGTGGGCTTTGACTGGCTATATTTCTCCACCGAATGAAATTACAAAACCTTTGTCAGATGAAGAATTAACTGAAATTGCAATTGAAGCGTTGTATAAAATTGGAGTAACCGACAAAAACCAATACCGCTTGGATATCCACAACAGCACGAAGCAGAAACACATTCATTTCATTGCGAATCGGATTGACATCAATGGAAAGTGTACCGTAAAAGCGCACGATGTTGGAAAGCGATTCGGTGATGCGATTCGGCAAATTTGCAAGGAGAGAAATCTAAAAACTGACGTTGAGATTGGAATTGATAAGAAAGCATTTATGATGAAAAATCTTACTGACAGTTTGAAATGCTCCAATAGTTTTGATGAACTAATTTCAGAAATGAAGAAAAGAGGCTTTGTAACTGAACTTTCTAAAAATGAAAAGATTGGAATTTCGGGAATGCGAATTATTTTGAAGAGCGATATCAATCATCAAACCCAGCGAAAATACAAACCAGGATATAAACTTTCGGAGATTTCTTCAACACTCAAAATTGCTGAGATCAAAATTTTTTTTGATTTAAAAAATATCGTGGATCAGCAATTAAAAGCATTTTGTAGTTTGAAAGAACTGCGGGAAAGTTTGTACCGAGAAGGATGGGCAATAAAAGTTCAGTATAAAACCGAATTCAGACCAAATCAAAAGAATGAAGTTCAGGATGTCTGGATCAAAAGACGGGAAGTTACAACTGGAAGCAAAGATAAAGATGGCTTTTTTTATAATAAATACGATGGTTTTTCTCTTTCTGCAATTGGTGTCGATTATCAAAACATTGAAAATTTAGTAAATATTGTCGCACAATCATCAGTTTTTTCTGCCAGTAACAAGAATGAAAATGTATTAGAGATTGCTTTGGACGCAGTCGAAGACGTTCTAAAGCCAAATTATGTTTCACAAGCGGAAGATGAATGGTGGAAAAAGAAGAAAAAATTAAACGATAAATCAAAATTAATAACAATGGAAAACAATGATCAATTTGAAGAATCTAAATCTGATGGTTTCGAACTTTTAGAGAATGTAATTAAATCAAATGAGGAGAATATAAAATCAAATAATGATAGAATTGAAAATTATTCAAAATTAGCATTTGCGTTCGAGGATCATTTTAATATGATGGGTCAGACACAATTGGATTTTGAAGCGGTTGGCGAAATCTACAAAGAGGCAATGAAATTTCATGAATTAGAATCTGTAAAAAGAACTGAATTTTTACAAAATATTCCAACCACAATCGAAGCGGCTCTTTCACCAGAAACAGTAGGATATTTTGAAAAGATAGATTCAAAAATAAAAGAAATGAAAACCTTAACATGGTTCGGATTAGGGACGATGGTTTTAGGAATTATGATTTTAGTTATTTCTATCAACTTTGCTACGAACTGGTATAAAGAAAGTATTCGATCAAAAAGTGAGCTTCGTGCAGATATTTTAAATAAAATTGCTGGTGAAGGGAAAAAAATATATGATGAAAGTGAGGTTAACACTTTGAGTGAAAATACTAAATTGATGCAATTATGGATTAAGAATAATCCTAAAAAAGCAGAAGATTTTTTAAGGTTTAAAGATGGGTATGATGCGAGTAAAACTGGAAAATAAGTACAATATTCCTAAAGTATAAAGAAGTTGATTAATAGTGATTGAACGCTTAATATTTTTTGATTTCTTTTGGTTATATTTAACATCTCAAAAAACTTTAATACCTAATGAAATTCAACGAAGATTCACGAGTTAAAATACCCGCTTTGCTGCATTTGCTGCGATTAGGTTATCAATATATTCCACTAAATCAACAAAATAGAATTGAGGATAATAATATTTTTTCTGAAATTTTCATTGCACAAATTTCAAAAATAAATGGAATAACGGAAGAAGAAGCAAAACGTGTTTTAGACGACATTAATCTTGAATTGGATTATGAAGATTTAGGGAAAAAGTTTTATGAACGATTGGTTGCCACTTCAGGAGTTAAATTAATTGATTTTGAGGATTTTAATAATAATAGTTTTCATATTACGACAGAATTAAGTTGTAAAGCAGGCGATGAAGAATTTCGACCAGATATTACAGTTTTAATTAATGGTTTGCCTTTCGCATTTATTGAAGTTAAAAAACCACATAATAAAGAAGGGGTAATTAATGAACGTAACCGAATCAATACTCGTTTTAAAAACAAACAATTTCGTCGTTTTGTAAATATTTCTCAATTGTTGGTTTTCTCTAATAATATGGAATATGAAGACGGAATTGTGGAGCCAATTTTTGGCGCATTTTATGCAACGCCGTCTTATGAACAAGTCAATTTTAATTATTTCAGAGAAGATTTAGATTATCCTGTAAAGCAAACTTTGGGAATTATTGACGAAAAAACGGAGAATGATTTACTAAAAGACAATAATTTAGTTGTCATAAAAAATAGCCCTGAATATATTACCAATAAACAAGAAAATACGCCAACCAACCGAATTTTAAGTTCGTTATTTAGTAAAGAAAGGTTGCAGTTTATTCTGCGTTATTCGATCGCTTATGTAGAGGAAGAAAATACAGGCAAAATTTCTTACCAAAAACACATTATGCGTTATCCGCAAATTTTTGCAACGCAAGCCATTGCCGCAAAATTGGAAGCAGGACAAAACAAAGGGATCATTTGGCATACACAAGGTTCGGGGAAAACGGCTTTGGCATTTTTTAATGTAAAACATCTTACAGATTTCTATTCCAAAAAAGGAATAATTCCTAAGTTTTATTTTATTGTAGATCGTATTGATTTGCTTATTCAAGCTTCGAGTGAATTTAATAATCGCGGATTAAAGGTCAATTCTGTTAATTCTAAACAAGATTTTATCAAAGATTTACAGGTTATTGGTGCGTTGCATAATGACAGTGGAGTGCCAGAAATTACCGTGGTTAATATTCAGAAATTTTCGGAAGATGCGACAGTTTTTAAAAATATAGAGTATGATATTAATGTTCAACGGGTTTATTTTTTAGATGAAGCGCACAGAAGTTATAATCCTAAAGGAAATTATTTAGCAAATCTGATTAATTCAGATAGAAATGCGGTAATTATTGCTTTAACAGGAACTCCGCTGCTGAAAGAAGTGGCTAAAGAATATGATTCTAAAATGCTTTTCGGTAATTATTTTCACAAATATTACTACAATATGTCCATCGCAGATGGTTATACTCTGCGTTTGATTCGGGAACAAATTGAAGGAAACTTCAAGATAGAAATGAAAGAGGTGATGGATCAAATTAAAGTTTTACAAGGCGATATTACGACCCGAAATATTTATGCACATCCTAAATTTGCAGAACCTTTGTTGGATTATATTACCAAAGATTTAATCAAATTCAGAAAAGATTTAGAAGATACTACTTTAGGTGGTTTAGTGGTTTGTGATTCTGCAGATCAAGCGAAAGAATTGTTTCGATTGTTCCAAGAAAAATATGGTGAGCAAGAAACGGATGCAAGTTTATTGATGGTTGCTGAGCCAAGAGCAAGATATGGACGAGATGAAGAAGTTAAACTGACTTCAGCTTTAATTCTTCACGATGAAAATGACAAATCTATTCGTAAAGAATTAATCAATGCTTACAAAAAAGCTAAAGTTGATATTCTGTTTGTTTATAATATGTTGCTGACAGGTTTTGATGCGAAGCGTTTGAAAAAATTGTATTTGGCGCGAGTAATTCAAGATCACAATTTATTGCAAACATTGACAAGAGTTAATCGCCCTTACAAAAAATATCAGTACGGCTACGTTGTTGATTTTGCGGATATTTCCAAGGCATTCGATCGTACCAATAAATTGTATTTTGATGAATTGCAAGATCAGCTTGGCGATGAAATGGAAATGTATTCTTACTTATTCAAAACAGAAGAAGAAATCCAGCAAGAGATTAAAGAAATAAAAGAAACGCTATTTCATTACGACACCCAAAATAGAGAACTTTTCTCCCAACAGATTGCACAAATTAACGATAAGAGTAAGCTTACACAATTAATAAAAGCGTTAAGAACTGCCAAAGAATTAAAGAATATTATTGCCGTAAATGGTTATGAAGCTTTGGATGGAATTGCGGATTTTGAAATTTGGAATCGATTATTAATTGAAGCTCAAGGCAGATTGGATAATCTTAATTTTGTAGAAAGTATTGGTAATGAAGAAGCTTCAAAAAATTTATTGAATACTGCCCTAGAAGATATTATTTTTCAATTCATTAAAGTTGATGAGAGCGAATTGGTATTGGCAGATGAGTTTAAAAATATCTTACGCAAAGCACGAGAATCATTACAAAATAATTTTGATCAATTCGATCCTCAGTTTGTAACTTTAAGACAAGAATTAGAAAGAATTTTCAAGAAGAAAAACCTGAGCGAAATCAATCAATCTGATATGATTGAAAATATGCATCTTCTGCAAAAATTATACGATCAAGCCAAAGAACTTAATCGTAAGAATGCTTTACTAAAAGCCAAATACGAAAACGATGAAAAATACTCCAGAATCCATAAACGACTGAGCGAAAAAGGAGATCTTAATGCCAAAGAAATGCAATTACACAAGGCATTGATGCAAGTAAAGCAACAGGTTGATGACAAACTGGAAGGACAAGAAGATTTGATTAAAAATGAAGCATTTTTTAAACGTTATCTTTTACAATTGGTGGTGCAAGAATTTAAGAAAAAAGAGCAAATCGAAATGGATCAAGCAATGAAAAACAATATTAGTAATTTAATAGCAAACGAATATTTGCAACAATTTCAATACAGATGAAAATGACGCAAATAACTGCACCAAATATTTTTAAGTATGCAACTAAAGAATTATCCCAAGATGCTTTTTTATGTTGGTTATTTTCATTCGCAGCAAAGAAATACGATAATTCTGAATTTAAACAATTACACTTGCTATCGTTAGATATATTATACCAATTCATAGGAGATGGTAAAATTGATATAAGAGAAATCGAAGTAAAAAAACAAGTACACAAAATTGATATTTGGATTGAAATTAATTCAAATATATTAATAATTATAGAAGATAAAACGAATAGTGCTGCAGGCAAGGGTCAGCTAGAAAAGTATTATGATATTGCAACAGAATATTGTAACAGTAATAATTTTAATGATCCAATTTGTATATATTTTAAAACTGGAAACGAAGCTAAAAATGTTTTTTCTAAATCCAATGTTAATGGTAAATGGAAATATTTTTCATTAGAAGATTTACACAAAATTCTCCACATTTATCAAAAGCAAATTATTCATCCATATTTCCAGGACTTTTATCAATTAAATTTTGAAAGACTACAAGTAAAGTTAGAATTTGAAAAGTACATTTCAAAAGAAAATCAAAATGGTTTTAGAAACGATATTATTGAAGCCTTTTATACAAGATTAGAACAGGACGAAGTTTTTACAAATTGGAATTATAATGATAGTATTGGCAACAGAACTTATTATTCAAATGACTACGTATTCGATTCCCAAAAAACGAACGTATATCTTCAGTTTGATCGATTAGACTTAAAGCTTAAAGTTGATCTGAATAAATTAAGAGAGGAAAAAGGACCTTCTTACAAGAAATTTCAAAAAGAACTAAAAAAAAATAATATTGAATTGATATATAATGATTTAAGACATTTATTTTTAGAAGATCCTAAATTAAAAGAAAAAATAATAAGGCCAAAAAAGAGAGCCACCCACAACTTCCTAACTTTTGCTGTAATACCAATTGATCAATGGCTTTTTTTTAATTCGGATGGGAAAATGAATTATAAAAAATCTAAAGATAATATTGTAAAAATAAATAAGGACTTAAAAGTTTTCACAACAAGTAATCAAGACAGGATTTCAGCTATCGTAGAAGCTGGATTTATAAAATAAAAAATAAAATGACGCAGGATATTAATTTTATGACCAAAACCAAATCGTTGATTGACAACCTGAAAAGTGTTTGTGCCAACTATGGTTTAGGAAATGATGGAAACGAATTTAAAATCATAACGCAGGTATTTCTTTATAAATTTTTAAACGATAAATTTCGTTATGCCGTAAAAAAGGAAATGCCGAAATTGGCAGAAGCCGAGAATTTTTCTATTGCCTTAAAAGCACTTTCTGAAGATAATTATTCAGATTTAATAGATGCACTAGATCCAAACATTCCAAGATTGCAACCCGAACATTTGATTTCGCATTTGTTTGTAAAACAAAATGATAGCGATTTTGCGAAGTTATTTGATGATACTTTACGCCAGGTTTCGATTGAAAATGCTGATGTTTTTTCTGTAAAATCTTTTACAGGTGCAAAAGATACTTTGTTTGATGAGCTTACGCAGTTTATTTCAGATTCTTCCCAACGTGATGCTTATGCAAAAGCGTTGATCAATAAATTATTTGAATTTTCATTCGAAGAAATGTTTGAACAGAAATACGATTTCTTTGCTACTATTTTTGAATATTTAATAAAGGATTACAATACCGATTCTGGTGGTAAATATGCCGAATATTACACGCCACATTCAGTTGCTCGTATTATGGCTCAAATTTTAGTTCCAGAACCAGTAAAAGGGGTGAAATGCTACGATCCAAGTGCAGGATCTGGAACCTTGCTGATGAGTTTAGCCCACGAAATTGGCGAAGAAAATTGCACCATTTATTCCGAAGATATATCGCAAAAGTCGAGTAATATGTTGCGTTTAAATTTAGTTTTGAATAACCTGACGCACTCTATTCCGAATATTATCAAGACCAATACGATTGCATTACCTTCGTATTTGGATACAAAATTTGAATATATTGTTTCTAATCCGCCTTTTAAATTAGATTTTTCAGATTTCCACGCCGATTTAGATAAAGATATTTTCAAGAAAAGATTCTTTGCAGGAATTCCCAATATTCCGAAAAGCAAAAAAGAATCAATGTCAATTTATCTCTTATTCATTCAGCATATTATGTACAGTTTGAGCGATAACGGAAAGGCAGCAATTGTAGTTCCAACAGGTTTTATTACGGCTCAATCTGGAATTGAAAAGAAAATTAGAGAACGTTTGATAGAAAATGGTTGGCTTCGTGGCGTCGTAAGTATGCCTAGTAATATTTTTGCAAGTACAGGTACAAACGTTTCCGTTTTATTGTTGGATAAAAAAGCAGACAATCAACACATCGTATTGATGGATGCTTCTAAATTGGGAGAAACCGTAAAAGAAGGTAAGAATCAGCGAACCGTTTTAAAGCCCGAAGAAGAAGCTAAAATTATTGATACATTCAATCAGAAAATTGCAGTTGAAGATTTATCTGTTGTAGTAAGCAAAGAAGAAATTTCAGCAAAAAATTATTCTTTCTCGGCTGGACAATATTTCGAAGTAAAGATTGAATATGTGGACATTACTGCTGAAGAATTTTCAGAAAAGATGAATGAATTTGAAAATAATTTACAATCTCTTTTTGCAGAAGGTGCTGATTTGGAAAAGAAAATACAGGAGAATTTGAAAAATTTGAAATTCAATTAGTAATGATAAACAATCCTGAAAATCAATCTAATTTTATTTTCTATCAGTCGCAAGATGGAACTGTGCAAGTACAAGTCGTTGTTGACAATGATACCGAAACTATTTGGGCTTCGCAAAAAGCGATTGGTGAAATATTTAGTGTTACTAAATCAACAATTAGTGAACATACAACTAATATATTTGATACCAATGAATTGGAGCGAGCGTCAACTGTTCGGAAAATCCGAACAGTTCAAACGGAAGGTAATCGTGAAGTAAACCGTGAAATTGAATTTTATAATCTCGATTTCATAATTGCTGTTGGTTACCGTGTAAATTCTTTGCAGGCTACACAATTTAGAAAGTGGGCAACATCAATTTTAAAAGAATATCTCATAAAAGGTTTTGTCTTAGATGATGACCGATTAAAACAAGGTAACAAACTTTTTGGTAAAGATTATTTTGAGGAGCTATTGGAACGCATTCGTGATATTAGATCCAGCGAAAGATTGTTCTATCAAAAAATCACAGATATTTATGCTACATCTATAGATTATGATGCACAATCACCCATTACACAAGAGTTTTACGCCACGGTTCAAAATAAATTACATTGGGCAATTCACCATCATACAGCAGCGGAACTTATAAAGCTAAGAGCCAATTCTCAAAATACGAATATGGGATTAACTTCTTGGAAAAATGAGAAAAAGGGCGGAAAGATTTTAAAAACTGATGTTTCGGTTGCCAAAAATTACCTAAATGAAGCAGAACTTATCGAGTTGAATCGAGTAGTAACAATGTATCTTGATTTCGCAGAAAATATGGCGCGCCGACAAAAAGAAATGAAAATGACCAGTTGGATCAGTCGTTTAGATGCCTTCCTATCTTTTAATGAATATGATATATTAAAAGATGCCGGAAAAATAACTGCGATTGTAGCAAAGAAAGTGGCAGAAAGCGAATATGAAAAATTTAAAACCATACAAGATAAAATCTATCAATCAGATTTTGATAAAATGGTTGAAGAACGTAAAAAAAGATTGAAGGATGGATAATGAGATACAACTTTCTACATTGATCGATGAAATTTCGATGGGACCATTTGGGTCGGATATTAAAATTGATAATTTCATTGATATTGGAGTGCCTGTTTTAAATGGATCAAATTTAACGGGATATAGACTATCAGAAAATTCTTTCAAATATGTAAGTGAGGAAAAAGCAAATACATTTAGAAAAGCAATTGCAAAAAGAGGTGATATTGTGATAACACATCGAGGTACACTTGGGCAAATTTCTTTTATTCCAGAAAACTCTAAATATGAAAGATATGTTATTTCACAAAGCCAATTTCGAGTTAGATTTAACGATAAAAAGATTCACACTGCTTTTATTGTCTATTTATTTCATTCAGAATATGGTCAGAAAAAACTATTGTCATTCAAAAGTCATGTTGGAGTCCCTGCGTTAGCTCAAGCGACGACTAACTTTAAGCGACTAGAAATAGTTTTTCCAGATTTTGTAACCCAACAAAAAATAGCTTCTGTTCTGTCAAGTTTAGATGATAAAATTGAGCTCAATAATAAGCTAAATGATAATTTATCTTACAAAATCACTCTACTTTTACTTGTCCGTTCATCAGCATTGGTAGAAGCCAATCTCGTAAGTTATTAAGTTGCTGGTTTTGTGTTGAATTTATTTTAATTTTTTTATCAAAATTTGATACGATTTTATCAAATTTTAATAAGATATTATTTGATGGGTAAATTAATTGCAAATTATACAAATCATCTTTAGTTAATGATCCAAAAGTTGTTCCTACGGAATTTAGATAATCGAATTTCTTTTTGAAATAATTCATTTGATATATTAAATAGGAATTGTAACCTTCTTTACTATTTAATGCTGCTAAACCTCGGCCAATACAACAATCACACGAAGAAATATTCATCGTGCCAATCGGCGCTCTTACACTTAGCAAAATATCATCTTTAAATGAAAATCTAGTTGGTTCTGTTGTATAAATTCTGTTTGTCGGGAATCTCCACCCAAAATCTGTAGAACCTTGAAAAAAGATCATACCCTTTTCGTCTACATTGTAAGATGTTCCAGACGGAGATTGCCCCATTGTTATATTCGCAATTTGATATAACCTTTTTACTTCCCAACCAATCGGAACCTTCCTTTTCAAAACATCATTAAAAACCATTTCACCACCGCTTGATTTATAAGGTTTTCCATTTTCATCTGGGAAATCAAACTGTACAAACCAATAGTCGTAAAGCGTTTTCGCCATACGCTCTAAATTATCATTTAGCTGGTTGTTCAAATCAATTTTATTGTCAATGTCTCCCAAGATATTGGCAATTTTCTTTTGAACATCAAGATTAGGCAATTGGATTTTTAAATTGTAATAACTTTCAAAAGTCATACTTGGAACTGCTGTTCCAGTGTTTAAGTTTTCTAAATTTAATATTTTCAGGTAGTTATACAGAAAATAAGGTTCTGCAATCAATGCATTTATTTGAGTATAATAAATGGTGTCAACTGTCCAAAAAGGAATTTTTGAAAATTGTATATTAGGTAAAGTTCCTTTTCTTGGCAGTAGAATACTTGGTTTGTCATAAATAAATTGGTTTCCGAATCGCATAATTCCACCACTCCCAAAAATCGGAATATTTCCATTTGGGATAGTTTTATGGTCTTTACCGTTTTTTATTTTAAGTAGATCTTTTAGTATGTATTCTTTCGTCATTAACTTATAAATTTTCGATGCGCAATTTTTACATTTGCTTGATTCACCATTGCGTAATGCATTGTGGTATCAATTTTTACGTGTCCCAATAATTTTTGAACCTGCTCAATGGGCATCCCTTTGTCAATTGCCATTGTGGCTAAAGTTCTTCTGAATTTATGAGGATGTACTTTATTAATATTGGTTTTAAGCCCCAATTTCCGCAATACATTTTCTACGCCACCAATAGAAAGGCGTTGATGTGGTTTTGACAGCGAGACAAAAAGAGCTTCGTTGTTATCAGTCCGTGCTTTTAGGTATTGTTTTAAATGAATTTTACTTCTTGCATCAAAATAAACTTCCCGTTCCTTATCTCCTTTTCCGGTCACAATACAAGAGCGTTCGTGAAAATTAATATCATTTCGATTAATTTTCACCAATTCCCCAACTCTTATTCCTGTTGAAATGAGTATTTCAATTAAAGTTAAATCTCTGATTTCTTTGCAATTGTCTCGCAAAACTTCTATTTCCTCATCACTTAGAACTTCTTTAATAATTCTAGGCGTTTTTATTTTGTGAATTCTTCTCACAGGACTTTTCAGGATGTAATCTTCATCTTCAAGCCAAGAAAAAAAGCTAGAAAATATTCTTCTGATGTTATCTATCGTTACTTTACTTGATTTTTTTATTTCCTGATAATCGGAAAGGTAAAATCTTAAATCATTGGTGGAAATTTCGGTAATGTTTTTTTTGAGTTTTTGAAGTAAAGTATCAATTGTTGATAAATAATATTTTAATGATTTTTCGGAGCATCCTTCTACTTTTTTAGAAGAAATAAATAGACTGAGAATAGATTTGTTATTGTCTGTAAAGTTTTGATTTTCTTTATTTGGTATAGTAATTTCTACATTGTGAAAACTTTGATGAATCACCTTTTCCAGCATCATGATCTGTTGAAAATTCAAAACGGTATTCATTGCATTCATAATTTCTTGTTTCACTAATTCCTTCATTGGGGCTAATTTTTTTTAAAATTTTCAAGCCGCAAAGAAATGCAAAACAAAAATAGCTAAACTTGTGCGCTAAATGATAATTTATCTTACAAAATCACTCTACTTTTACTTGTCCGTTCATCAGCATTGGTAAAAGCCAGTCACGTAAATTGCTAAGTTGTTGATTTTCTTTGAGGTTATTTTCTATTTTTCTATAATAAAATAAAATTTGAGAAGAAAAAGATATAAGAATTTCCTCTTTTGGAATTACTATATCTAAGTTTTTTATTTTGTCTTGTGAAAGATTATCTCTTGCGGAACCAGTGCTCAAATTTATTAAGTATTGATACATATCATCAAGAACGAATTTGGTGTAATGAAACAAATTATTAGATTTAGGCATAATTGCACATATAGCTTGATTTGTTGAAGCTTCAAACGAAATAACACTTGTTTTACCTGCAGTAGCGCCATACATTGCCATTAAAATAGTATTTGATGGAAAAAGTTTAGCACTAGAGTTTTTCATTCCGAAATCAGTAATGAAATTTTCAGTTGAAATAATAAAAGGATTGTTTAACTCACCGCTATTTACCCAAGGTATAATTCCATTTTCATAATATTCTTTTATCGTAGATTTTGGGGTACCTCCAGATCCGGTAGTAGCAATTTGATGTAAGCTTTTCACGTCCCAACCAATCGGAATCATTCTCTTCAAAACTTCATTATAAACCATTTCTCCACCACTTGATTTATAGGGATTTGCATTTTCATTTGGGAAATCAAACTGTGCAAACCAATAGTCGTAAAGCGTTTTCGCCATACGCTCTAAATTATCATTTAACTAAAACTAATCTTTTATGAATTACCTAAATTTTTTTTAAAAGCAAAAATGTAATTTGTAAAACCAATAGATCAGCAACAAAAAAAAAAATATTTTTCTAAATGAAATCTTTTAATTTAATGTGTTCCAATGATATAAATTCAAAGGTTGTGATAATTCATTTTCCCCTCTGTTACAATAAAGCTAATTCCAATAGAAATTAAAAATATCCAACAGTATAGAAGTATATACAAAAATGAAATCGGAAGAAAGTCCGATAAAAATGAAAACTTTATAGTGATTTTTTTTTGTTCCAAATTTGAGAATAGTTAAAGGATGGATTGATATATATTTTGGAGATACAGATGGAATTAGTACTCCACAAAATGGTATTAAAAGAAGCTGAAATAGTTTTTAGATATGGCTAAAGATGGACAAGCTATTTTCGAATTTGCACAAAATGCAGTTGATGCTGGAGGAAGAAAATTTTGGATGTTTAAAAAAAAAGACGAAGAGTCCAACAATGATTATCTTTTGGTTGTGAATAATCGTCAAATGTTTTCACCTGACAGTATTAAAATCTTTTCGTAGATAATGGTCAACTTTTAAAATTATACTACAAATTTACTGCCTCTTTTGAGGGATTTTTTTATAAATACGAATATATTGAAAACTTTAACAATAGTTAAGCTTTGAAAAGCTAATTTTATAAATGTTAAAAAAATAGTATAATCATTTTGATAAATTGTCAAAATGATTGAATTATAGTATATTTAAGAAAAACTAAAAACATCAATGAAATTTAAATTACCCAAATTACAAAGGGAAGAAAGATTAGGAAGTACAGCGAAAAAAAACCTTATAATTCATTTAATCTCTGAAACTATAGAAAAAGATTTTTGCTTGGTGTCATTTCAAAGAGGAAAAGTTATTTTAAAGGATAATAATAATGTCGAGTACTATGTTACAACTGATAAAAATGATATCCCCAAAGATAAAGGTTTTGTACTGTTATCTAAAAGTTTCCTTAAAACAGATGCTGAAAGCGGAAATATTAAATTTCTTAAATGGTTGAAACATCCTGATAATATTGATAATTTATCAGGTGCTGTAGTGAATTCCTGGAAAAACACATTCAATTTTAAAGAGGAAGATATTGAAAGTAATACAATAGGATTGCGTAAACCACAGATTGGTGCAATTCATTCTATTTTAGGACATTTGACAAATGCTACTGAAATTGCAACAGTTGTACTACCAACGGGAACTGGTAAAACGGAAACAATGCTATCCGTATTAATAGCTAATAGATGTAGTAAGCTTTTAGTTACCGTACCATCTGATGCTCTAAGAAGTCAATTAGCCGGAAAATTTTGTGATTTAGGTTGGTTGAAAAAACTTGATGGTGAAGGAAATTCAATTGTAAATACTTCTGCTAAATATCCAAAAGTAGGAATACTAAATACAGGTTTTAGCAATGAAGGAGAGCTAAATCAATTTATTGACAAATGCAATGTAATAGTTTCTACAATGGATTTATTGACATCAATGTCAATTCAACAGAAAAGCACATTAACTGAAAAGTGTTCACATTTATTTGTTGATGAAGCGCATCACTCAAAAGCCAAAAGCTGGAATAAATTCATCAAATCTTTTGATAAAAATAAAGTGGTGCTTTTTACAGCAACACCATATAGAAATGATGGGCAGCTTCTCGATGGAAAAATTATATATAATTTTACTCTTCGGGAGGCACAAGAGCAAGGTTATTTTAAAGAAATTGATTTTATTCCTATAAGAGAATATGATCAAAAAATCGCAGATGTCAAAATTGCAGAAACAGCTGTAAATAAATTAAGAGAAGATCTAGCAAATGGTTATGAACATATCTTGATGGCGAGATGTGAGGATAAATATCGTGCAGATGACGTTTTTGAAATCTACTCACAATATGCAGACTTAAATCCTGTTAAAATATATTCTAATCTAAAGGGTCAATCAAATATTAAACAAAATATAGTAGATAAACAACATAGGATCATTGTTTGTGTTGATATGCTTGGAGAGGGATTTGACTTGCCTGAATTGAAAATTGCAGCATTCCACGATGTAAGAAAGAGCTTGCCAATAACTTTGCAATTTGCAGGTAGGTTTACACGTACGAATAAAGATAATAATTTAGGTAAAGCGAGTTTTATTGCAAATCTTCATCAGCCAACTTTAAGTGATGAACTAAGTTTACTTTACGCAAAAGAATCGAATTGGAATTCCATATTACCAACTTTAAGCTTACAAGCTACTCAGGAACAAATAGACCTACAAGAATTTTTAGCAGGATTTAGTCACTTGGATGAATCACTAATTCCATTTCAAGAAGTCCGTCCAGCCTTTAGTTCGGTGGTTTATCAAAATCAAACAGAGGGTTGGCATCCAATGAACTTTAAGAAAGGCATAAAAGGATATGAAAATTATGATTACAAATTTTTCGATTTGAATAGAGAGAAAAAGGCATTGATTGTTTTTCTAGGAAATAAAAAACCTGTTGACTGGGGTAGTTTTAAAGACGTTTATAATATCGAATGGGATATTTATATAATTTACTGGGAGCAATCAAAAAATTTACTATTTATACATTCCTCAGATAAAGGAAGTCTTTATAAAGAATTAGCAAATGCTGTTATTGGTGAAAGCTCTCTACTAATAAAAGATGAAGAGGTCTTCAAAACATTTTATAATATTGACCGGGTTCGACTTTTTAACTTAGGGCTAAGAAAAGGTCTTGGAAAAGATATCACTTTCCAGTCTTATTATGGAAAAGGTGTACAAGAAGGACTTTCTCTGGCTGAAGAAAAGTCAGGTATTAACAACAATGTTTTTGGCGTTGGGTTTGAGGATGGAAATATGACTTCAATAGGATGTTCAAGAAAAGGAAGAATCTGGTCATATTCTAGAGGAACAATAAATCAGTTCTTGGATTGGTGTGACGGAATAGCAGTTAAATTGGCAAACCATGAAATTGATCCTAACAATATTTTATTTAAAAACTCGATAAAACCAGTTAGGATTTCCGTGAGACCAAATGCTTATCCAATTTCAGTAGATTGGCATCACGAAATCTATAAAACAATCGAAGATAAAGTTGTTTTTACAATTAACGGAATCGAGTGTGATTTATCAACTTTGGAGCTCAATACTTTTAATCCTGATAATGATAATCCGTTGTGCTTCTCTTTAGACACTGAAAATGAGAGTATTGCTTTTCAATTAAATTTAAATGAAACTACTGTAAATGGTAGTAAATTATATAGTTTTAGTATAGTAAAGACTTCTACTATTGATGCAAATGTAAAAATGGGATCAAGAAATTTTTCAGTAATTGAATTTTTTAATGAATTGCCACCCAAATTTTGGTTTCACGATGGAGCATTTTTGCAAGGAAATGATTACGTCAAATTTAATGAGCAAATACTTGATTTTCCCACAGATGAAATTGAAACTTGGGATTGGAATGGAGTTAATTTAAATAGTGAATCTGAGGGATTTTCGAATTTAAATACCAATTCAATTCAGTTTCATTCCATTGAAAAATTAATTCAGGAAAATTATTATGATTTAATTTTTAATGATGACAATAAAGGAGAAATAGCAGATATTGTTGCAATTAAAAATAATGAAAATGAAATTATTATTGATTTATTTCATTTGAAATTTGCTACGAACGGATTAGTGTCAGGTGAGATTAAGAACTTCTATGAAGTTTGCGGTCAAACACAAAAATCTTTGATTTGGAAATATAAAGAGAATGTAGAACTCTTCAATCATTTAATAAAAAGAGAAGATAAAAAACAAAAAATTGGACAAACCCGAATTAGAAAGGGAGATATAGAATTATTAGAAAAATTACTTTTTGAAGCCAAATGGAAGAAAGAATTGAAATTTCAAATTTATATTGTTCAGCCAGGATTTTCTAAAGTAACTGCAACACCGTCAATTTTAAATTTATTGGGAGTTACAGCAAATCATCTAAAGAAAGAAGGAGGAATTGACTTACGAGTAATTTCAAGCTAATTTAACTATTAATAAAAAACTAATAACCACTATGAATTTTCTATTATTTGGGGGTCAGCCTGATTCAGGTAAAACTTCAACAGTCACAAGATTAACAAACTTGTTACTATCTACACCATTTTCATTTACAATTGCTGATGGTATATTTCCTCCAGTAGGAGGAACAGATTTTTTAATTCTATTGCGTAGAATTGTAAAAGGACAAAGTCAATATGTTATAGTAAGCTCACCAAGCGATGATGCAGCAGCTATAAATAATTTAAGAGATTTTATCATTAAGCATAGTAGTGATAAAATAATTGATATTATTATAAGTAGTGTAAGAGATATTGATTGGGAAAGAGGTTATTTCTTTACCACAATAAAGATAAATCCTACAGATGTAAATGTGTTTGAAATTCCTTTGGCACGGGTTACAAGAAGACATTCTTCTGGACTTTTTGCCCCTGCAATAAATTGGTATGAGACTACAGTAGACAGGCTCGTTAATTTTATAATAACAAATCCTCCTTTTAATCTGTAAATTAAGTATCATTTAATAAGAAATCAATGACTGAAATAACAATACATAAAAATATCACTCCAAATAAAGTGGAGGATTTATATAAAAAATATATAAATAACCAGGGTGTGAGCAATATACATCTTAAAATTCCAGGTTCATTAAACAAATATACCTTTGGATTATTGGGAGATTTGTTGAAGTTTATTATAACGTTAAATAGTAAATCAAAAATCCAGACATTAATGCTAGATGTAGATAATGAAAATCTAATCAGTTTTTATGATCAAGAGTATGCTTATCCTATAATTTCATTATTGTGGAATACATCAAATTTCACTGATAAAAATAATGTAAATATTAAAGATAGCTTAAGAGAAAAGCAAAATGAATTTTTCATAAAAATGAATTCGTTAGCTAGGATAAAGGGCAATAAGTATATTTTGACTAATACGGATCATCTTTCAAAAAACAAGGGTTTAATCAGATTACTTGAAAATCCTGATGGCTTCAATGATGATGAGGATCAAATTAAATATAGTGTGAAGAAAATTTTTAATGAGTATGTTTTGACCTTTAATAAAAGCAATAAAGTCGAGATTGAGAACCTTATCGAAGATATTGGTGCAATAGTTTATGAGTTAACAAAAAACACTTACGAATGGGGCAAAACAGACCAAAATTTAATTGAGATCCCAGCGAGTATACGTGGAGTTTATTTTAGATTTCATATAAATAATAGTAAAAAAATATTGGAAGAGTTTGAGGAAACACCTATTCAATCTTTTTTTCAACACCCATTTATTTTAGAAAACTGTATAAATGATCAAAATCAAATTTATTATTTAGAAATTCTTGTATTTGATTCTGGAGTAGGATTTATCGATAAATTTATTCAAAAAGAAGATTTAACTGATTTAGAGGTTATTAAAAAATGTCTTGTAAAAAATCAAACTTCTTCCACCTCTAACCTTAAATCGAAGAAAGGTATAGGATTAGACCGTATTTTAAACATATTAAATAAAAAAGGTTTTGTGAGAATTTCAACTGATAAGTATTGTGTTTATAGGGATTTAATAAAAGATAATTACAAACCTATTGACGTAGAAAAACTAAAGGATTTGAAGCTTGAAGATTGGAATAATGATAATTTCAAAACAGATAATATCACTAAATCGAGAGGTTCTTATATCAGTATTCTATATCCATTTAAAAGCAATAGATAATGGGGAAATTCTACATTTTCAACTCAAATATTGAAGATAAAAAATATAAGAGTGCTACAATAATATTTAATCCAAATATCGAATTTGATTTTGGCGCTTTAAAAAATGAATTAACGGAACATTTTCGAGATTTCCATCAAACGAATGCTCTTGTTTTTCTTCATTGTTCTACTGTTTCTTCAATAGATTCCCACTTGAAAGATAATCTTGATAAGATATTTAGAAGTATTCCGAAAGCAGAAGAAAATTCACTTGTAGAGAGTATTTTTTATGTTGGCTACAATAAATTAGATTTTATCTTTTCAAAGAAAGATAGCTTTCTGAGAGAAAATTTTAAGGAAATAGTTAATCAAGGATTAGCAAATATTTTTATATCAAATGGAGGCCTAGTAGAAAGTAATGGTGTTTCTCATCATTATGTTTTTCCATCAGGAAAACATTCAACCAAATTTTTAAGAACAGCAAATGTATTAGTGCAAAAAAATGAAATTGATTTTATTGGATTAAATCTTTTGCATTTATTTAAATACGCCGAAATTAAAAATATTTATTGTGACACATTATCGATAAATGTAATTGGGTATTCTATGGGGCAATACCTGAAAAGATATGAGAACAGAGACGATTTTAATATAGAATCTTTTAAATCTTACGATGGTATATTTAGTAAAAATACAAGATTCTATAAAGATTCTATTTTTTTAATATCTGCATCCACTTCGGGAGGTTTAGTTCATTATTTGAAAGAAAATCATCCAGAAATAGACTCGAAAAATGTTTGTATCCTTTACTATCTACCCATAGAAAAAGCTTCAAATCTTTCTCTAGAAAGAGTGCTTTGTAATTTAGAACGGAATGAAAAATTTAGTTACGGATTAGAAATTTATAAGCAATTCAAAGCAGGCGAAAAATGTTCATTTTGTGAGAATCAATCGACTGCAATCAAGATAGTTGGTGATTCCTTCAGTTTGGACGAACCTATTATAAATAGTAGGAATATTGTTGCAAGTAAATATATATCAAAGTCCTTGAAAGATTTTGTGGAGGTATTCAAATATAATGAGGAAACAGGTACTTCTTTAAAAGTTTCTTTTAGTGAAGATACTATTAACAGAAAAAAATACAACTTGTATATTGATTACGAGAATATTATTAAAAATATTGAAAAGAAGCAATATGAAAATCACAAAAATAAGATAGATGCATTTGTTAATCAATATGTACCAGCATCATTAAAATATATTATTCATTTAAACGATAAGGGTTCAGAGTTATTAGCAAAGTATATCTTAGAAAAGACAAAATGCTTTTCTAAGAATTCTATTGAAGTTATAAATCACTCGGAACTAGCTGATAAAAAGATTCTTGAAGACGAATCTGGCTCCATTTTGATTGTGGCCTCTTGTATCACAAATGGAAAAAACTTACTTTATTTAAGTAGGTTTTTCAGAAACTACAATAATATCCGGCTTATCTACTTTGTTGGAATCAATAGAATTAGTGATTCTGACAAGCATAAAGAGCTTAAAAGTAATATTAAATATGGGTTGTATGGAGCCGAAAATAGTTCATTTGTCGAAATAGAAACTATTAATTGTGATAATTCTAATTTCCAAACACCTTGGGAAATCGAGTTAGACCATTTGAGAGAAATTCAAGAAGGTTTGAATGAACCATCTAGTTTTATAAAAGACAGAATAACAACAATAACTAACTTTTCAAATAAGGAATTCAAAGGGGGCTCAGAAAAAATCTTTTATCCTGACATTTCAGGAAATGAGTTGAAAATCCGAAAAAATTCAGCTTTCTTTAATAGTAATGATTATTTTGGAAATGTATCTCAGTCGGATGTCTATTTTACTATTTCTTGTGTTTTAAACAATATGAGAAATAATAGAGTTGACGGTCTTTATCAAACTAATTTTGTGAAAAATTTACTTGATCCATTTATTTTTAATCGTTTCAATGATGGTGTTATTCAAGCTGCAATTCTTCGAGCAGCAAAAAATGATGAACTAAACTATTCATTTAGTCGTAAAAATTCTGAAGATATGTTAATGCTTCTAAAAACTTTTGCCAAACATCGTGACGAATATCAAGGAGAGGCATTGTTGGAGTTTCTACACGCCCTTTCTGTCGGTAAATTACGTTTGTTTAAAGAACATTATATTACATTGGTTGATGAGCTTAGTAAAATTGAAAATAAGTACATTCAAATTTTAATTAAGATAATTTTAAACGTTTATGAGAAGAGCTTATGAAGTTTAGAATCAACATATTAGTGTTAAAGAATTAGATAAAGGAAAACAAGTAAGTAATTCTCAAGAAAAGATAAACGTAAAGAAGCCAATCTTACCCAACAAGAATTTGCTGAAAAAGTAGGTGTTGCTTTAACAGTGGTTCGGAAAATAGAACAAGGAAAGTTAAATTTAAGTTTGGCAAAAGCGAACCAAAGTTCTTTATATGTTTGGCAGCAAATTAGTTCCTGCATCAATTAAAGATATTGATTTATGAGACTAGAAAAGTTTCTTACAAAATTTTGTAGCCGTATTACAAATTTAACTGATTCAAAACTATTAAAGTGCGGAAAATTATACTGATATTTAGAGCGAAATCATAACCGATGGATATACAAAGTCCAATAGAAATATATCAAGCCAATGATGGTTCCACTCGAATAAATGTGCAGTTTGAGAAGGAAACGGTTTTGCTTATACAGGCACAAATGGCAGAACTGTTTGAAAGAGATAGAACTACAATTACTGAACATATAAATAATGTGTTTACTGAAGGAGAACTTGTAGAAGAAGTGGTATGTCGGGATTTCCGACTCGCCACATAATATTTTTGCTACAAAAGGAAAATAACGATTGGTTCAACTTGTGCAAAAACAACACAAGTTCAAAAAATTGTAATAGTATTTTCTACTAAACTTTATATAAATTGAAGAAAACCGATATTTACATTGCATTTTTTAAATTGCGGACATTTAAAAACAAATAAAAATTCATCATACTAATGATGGCTGTACTTAAATAAATGTACAATTTGAGTAGGGAACGGTTTGGCTTACGAAATCACAAATTGCTGAACTGTTTGTGAAAGACAGAATAGTTATTGGAAGGCATATATAAAATGTTTTTATTGAAAATGAATTAGATGAAAATGTGGTTTGTGCAAATTTTGCACAAACCACTCAACACTTTGCTATTAAAGGAAAAAGTATTTTTAAAGAAGAGGAACTTAACGAAAATGCAACTTGTAATGATTTCTTACAAGTTCGAAATTCTATGTGCATTTGTAATACTATAATGTTAATTATTAACAATATAACTATTTAATTACTACTATAATGGTATTTATTTCTTTAGCAAAAACGCAAAAAAAATTGGTTCAAAATATTCGTGAACGGCGATTATTGATGGAGCTTACACAAGAAGGATTGTCAGAAAGATCAGGCGTTCCTTTATCTACATTGAGGAAATTTGAGCAGAAAGGTCTAATTTCTTTAGATTCATTTTTAAAAATACTTTCTGTAGTAGGAGGTTTGGAGGAAATAATTAACGTTTTAAAACCAATTAAGCCCAATTTTAAATCAATTGATGATGTTCTAAAATCAGAGGATAATATCACTAAAAAAAGAGGCAGCAAAAAATGATTACAGAAATAAAAGTTGGATTAAATTTTGGTTCAGATATACAATCTGTTGGACATTTGGCTGAACAAAATGGAATCATCTATTTTTAATATGCTGAAGATTTTATGTTCATCGCTTCGAGTAAACCCGATAAAATGGAAACTGATAAACGATTGGTGATAAGTGTGTTGAATCGGAATAAGCAAACAAATTTAAAGTGTCCAATAGCAGTAAATTTGATTATCAAATTTACTGCTATTGGACTGGATATACAAATAAGAAAACGTTTTGTCGCAAATATATCCAATATTTGCGACAAAATAATTAGAAAATAGTGATGTAACGTATTAACATTTAAAAAGTTGTAAAAATTTGAAAACCGAACAGGGGTTCGCTTTTTCACATAGAATATTCTCTTAAAACTTACTCTAACAATTTCAAGTCTTTTATATCACATAACATATAAAATATACTCTTTAATTATTAATATACGCATTTACATATAATTTCATACATTTGTGCTAAATACTTGCAAAAGCATATAAAAATGTATAAAAATTTAGCGCAATTTACCAAAGATAAACGCAAAGAAGCCAATCTTACACAGCAGGAATTTGCTGAAAGAGCTGGTGTTGCTTTGACCGTAGTTAGGAAAATAGAGCAGGGAAAGGAGAATTTAAGTTTAGCAAAGGTGAACCAAGTACTTTTGATGTTTGGTAATAAATTAGCACCATTAATCTTAAAGGAAATTGAGAAATGAGACAAGGAAAAGTTTTCTATCAAAACGATTTAGCGGGAATAATCACAGAAACACCGGACGGCGAATACACTTTTGTGTACGATAAAAACTACAGTCAAAAATTCCCCAATCAAGAGATTACTTTTTCGATGCCAGTTTCAGAAAAAGTTTATAAAGATAAACGGCTTTTTCCATTCTTTGAAGGACTTATTCCGGAAGGTTGGCTGTTAGAAATTGCTGCAGAAAGTTGGAAGATTAATAAGAACGACAGAATGGGATTGCTTTTAGCATGTTGTCAAAACTGCATCGGTGCGGTAAGTGTTCAACCAATAAATGAAGACCAAAATGCTTAAAAAATGTTTATTTTGTTATGAAGAACTAGACTCTGAAGAAGATTTTCATTCTGCTTGCAGTTTAAAATTTTTTGGAACAAACGTAGCGCCTAAATTAAATTACACCATTGACGAGATGGAAGAATTAGCCCAAGATATCGTGGAAAGCTCTATTGCAGTTCCAGGTGTTCAGCCGAAATTATCTTTGGGCTTTATTAAAGACGTTTTGCAAAATGGCAGTAAAGGTAGATTAACAGTTGTAGGTGCGTTAGGAGGAAATTATATTCTCAAACCTCAAAATAAAACATTTCCAGAAATGCCGGAAAACGAACATTTGACTATGAAGATGGCAGAAATTTTTGCGATTTCTACCGTTCCTTCTTCTTTGATTCGTTTGAAATCGGGCGAACTTTCTTACATCACCAAAAGAATTGATCGCAAAGAAAATGGTGAAAAAATTCACATGCAAGATATGTTTCAAATTACAGAAGCATTCGATAAATATCGCAGTTCTTTAGAAAAAATTGGAAAAGCAATTACCGAATATTCCTCTAATACTTTGTTAGATATACTGCGATTTTATGAGGTAGTACTATTTTCATACATCACCGGAAATAATGATATGCATCTCAAAAACTTCTCTTTAATTAAAAATAATGAAAATTGGGAATTTTCACCCGCTTATGATTTGTTGAATGTACATTTGCATTTACCAGAAGATAACGAGGAAACTGCCTTAACTCTTGCAGGTAAAAAAAGCAGATTAACTAAAAAGGATTTTATTCAGTTAGGGTTGAAATTTAATCTTACTGAAAAACAAATTAGCAATTCATTCAAAAGATTGAAAAAAGGAGAAAAAAAGATGTTGACTTTAATCGAAAAATCATTTTTAACTTCAGAAAATCAAGAAAATTATAAAGCGATGATTAGTAGTAGATTAGATGTTTTTAGTTAAAAATCCATGTAGTATTCAATACCTTATTTGTACCATAAAATCATAAACATTTGATTTTCAGTACCCGTTATTTTTGAAGAAGTTAAGTAAATAGTAATAATCAACGATTACAAATAATTGCAAAACCGCAGTAAACTTAGTGTTACTGCGGTTTTTTTGTGTTTATCGATTACTAATCGTTTTTTTTGGATTGGAAACTATTAATCGAAATGCTTGATGATGACATATAGTTAACTTTGTTAAACGAACATCTTCTATAACATATCTAAGTAAACCCACTCTCAAAATAATCTCTGAAAATTAAAAATTTTTGTATTTTAATAATACCAGAACTGAGTTACCTTTCCAAATCTAGGTTTTAAAAAAAATGTATGAGATCTTGCTATATTTTTCTTAATTTTTTATTATTTTCTCTACATATAATGAAGTGGTCGTAAATATCTTTACATAATAAATAGATGAAGGAAGTCCTACTACAGAAATGGTAGAAAAGTTTTTAGATTGTTCGCGAACAATTTTGCCAGATAAATCTACTATTTGAACCTTTGTTAATTTTTCCAAATTCTTTGTTTGAGCACTAAAGTAATTAGAAACTGGATTTGGTGCGATAATGATATTATTAATATGACTTTCTGAATTATTTTCTACATTTAAAAAAACAGGCAAGTTTTCATTGACAATATATTGGTGGTATTCTGATTTATTATTATATCCGGTAAAATATAGTGAAGTTCCATCTGACCCAACATTTGAATATACTGCATTCAGTAAATTGTAATTTTCCAGCACGTCAGTATTTGAAGCAGTAATATTAAATGTTACATGTTTATTTTGATTACGAACTCCATTAGTCCGAAATAAACCTGGCGTATAGCCCGAATCTGAATAATAAACTCCATATAAAAAACCTTGGTGACATGTAATATCATTTCGATATATATTTTTTGATATTTCATAGGTACCCGCTGTTTCCCCATCCGTCCTCCAAAGGGTTTGGCCAAGTATAAATAAACTGTTACCACATTTTGTGAACATTTGTTTTGGACCTTTTTGAATTCCAATATTACCGTACGTACTTAAAGTTAGGGAACGAATAAATTTGGTACCACTCGCAGTGCCATCTGTATTGTACAAGTGGTACAACGCTGAGTTATCTGCTAAAAAATAGAGTTTATCTTTATAATTTTCGGCGTAGAATGTTACCACATAATCAGTGAAGCTTTTGATTAATGTTGGTGTTGGCAATGTTTCATCATATGAATAAACATCAAATAATTTGGCATTAATATTCGCAGATTTAGAGAAAATCAATTTCTCATTTACGACACCCAAAATTTTGAGAGATTGCAAATTGTCATAAGGAAATTCGATCTTTTTGACGGTATTTGCGGTAGTCCCATCTGTTGAGTAAATGGCTAAGTGTTGATTTTCATCGTAAAAGACAAAATATAATTTGTTGTTTAAAATAGCACCATTATTATGACTAATGTAAGGAGCGTTGATGTTTTCCAATATTAGTTCAGGCGTAATTTTACTGTTTTCTAATTTATAAAGACCTAGTTTGCCTTCGCTTCGGGCTAAATAAAGAAGCGTAGAATCGTTAAATTTAAAAACATCTAAAATGGTCTTATTAACTGAGAAAAAGTGGGAATTAGGTTCAGTACCATCTGATTTATAAATGTAACTATTGCTAAAACTGTAATAATAATCTCCAACGACTAATGTTCTTTCTTGTTCACCCCATGTGTTTGTTAAATTGGTTACTTGTTTTTCTTCACCGGTCGATATTTTTCGCGTAAAAATCTGTCTGTTGGAATTGTTATCTGTAACTGCAGTGAAGAATAAATTATCCCCAATTGTTTCATAACCAAAAGGATTGCTACTAAATCCAAAATTTACATCCGCGGTAATTTTTTCAGTTTTATCAGTAATATTATATTTGAATATTTCGTCTCCATTTTTTCTTGTATTTCCTCGGTAGTAAATATAATTTCCGATCTCTAAATATTCTGAGTTGCCATAAACCGTTCCTGTATTTAATCTATTGGCTATTTCGTTTCCAGTGGTGATGTAAATTTCATTTGTATATTGAATTGAAGATTTTAAAAAAAGAAAATTTTCTTTGTCGCTTTTTGTTAGATAACTTAAAGATGCATCATTGTCACCTAATTGATGGGGTTGGGTGTTTTCAGCGGTACCGTCACTTTTTATAAAGTTTGTTGTAGTATCAAGATATATTGCGTTTTTAAAGACAAAAATTGTTTCTATCGTTTGTGGAATATCTTTAACTAAAATCGTGTTTTGTGCAGTTCCCCCGCTTTTCCATAACTTATTATCCTTAGTGTAAAAGAAGAGCTCATCATTAAAAAGAACTCCATTTAAAGTCAGTGCATTTACGGTGTTGAGAAATACCGTTCCGTCAATAGTACCATCGGTTTTCCATAAACCTACAGCATTGTTACTTCTTGCAACGAAATAAAGATTGCTGCCGACTTTCACCATTTTAAAATTGCTGTAATTTTCGGTGCTTGTTTTCTGAAAGATTTTAAAGGGTTTTGTTCCCATTACGGTCCCATCTGAAACCATTAATGTATCTGCGTCGTAATTGTTTTGCCAGTAAAAAAGTTTACCATCCAAAATATAATATTCGCTACCGTAAAAAGTATCGCCAATTGCCAGCGTTCCTACATCGGTACCATCGGAACTCCATAATTTGTAATCTATTATTAAAAACATCTTTTCGGCACTTACCTTTATTTCAATTGTTGAATAAGATGAACTGGAGTTATAAAGGTGTTTCACTAGTTTAGTACCTTCTGCGGTGCCATCGGATTCCCATAATTGATTATTGAGTTCGTTATAATTGGTGGCTATAAAGTAGATCTTTCCATTAAATTTCACAAGGTTACTTTTTATACTTGTAAAGTTTTGAGCTACGAAACTTTTTATAACTTTTGATTTATCTGTTGTGGTATTTAGAGAGTAAAGCTCATTACCGCCAAATTCTTTCGACCGAGAAGCCGAAAATAGGAGATCTCCATTATTTTCAATTAAAAATCTAGGACTGCTACTTGCAGAAAAGTTCTGAACATTAAATTTTGCATTAAATGTATCTTGACCATAAGTGGCTTGTAAAAAAAAGAGACTTAATAATAAATAGATATTTTTCATATTTTATTTCTTGATAAATTTAAGGGAGATCTCACTTTTGGTCCCTTTTAGTTTTAATACGTAAGGTGATGCAACAAGAGTAGAAACATCAATTTTATTGTTAGATTGCACTTTACCTTTTCGTACTGTTTTCCCGGAATAATCAGAGATCATATATTCGGCATTAATGTGATTATTCTGCAGGCTTATGAAATCTAAAACAGGATTTGGGTAGATTTTTTCTCTGATTATATCTGATTCATTTATAGCTAAAATCGGAGTAGTATTATAAATGATATTTATGCCGCTTGTATAAGAAAATACTAAATCTTTCAAACCATCATTATTTAAATCACCGATGGATAAACTTTGAGTATCAACAGAATTATTATAAGGCATATAGCTATTGCTGATCAATTTATAATTGTTATAATTCGAGGAAAATATACTATAACTATTGTATCCAGGATGTCCTATAATTATTTCATTTTTGCCATCATTGTTTAAATCTGCAATTTCAATTGTTCCAGAATTACCGTACACTGGATAAGAGATATAGCTGTAGAAAATATATTGGTTAAATGAGGGGTAATAAACATTGATTTTTGAGTTACCACTGATGTTAACATTGGAAACAAGATCAGTTAAACCATCTTGATTCAGATCGCCGACTGCAAAATCATTCATCCAGTTATTAGAATAAGTAGCGACCGGAGCATCAAAACCACCCGTCGATTTCTGCAAAAATGTATAAAGAGTTGCCCTCCCAGGATTAGAAAATATTAAATCATTTAATTGGTCATTATTGATGTCTACTATTTTGAATTCCGTAAAACCATTTTGCGGATAATCATGTGAAGTCAAGACAAAAATGCCTGCTTGCGTTTGACTCAAGTAATTAACTTGATTATAGGTCACCAGTACAATATCGTTCTTTTGATCATTGTTGATATCGCCGATCCTTATTACCCCGCAAGATGTAGACATTTCCACTTCCTGTCTCGGCATAAATCCTCCCGCAGGATTCTGAAAAATAATACTATACTTTGTACCATGACTTATCACTAAATCATTTAACCCATCTTGATTTAAATCCCCTACATCAAAAGAATTTGCATAATAACTATTTAAAGAAATATTTTGTACTGGACCTAAACTGCCGTCTTCTTGTTGATAAAAAATTCCAATCATACCACTGTCACTTCCAAACTTCACAATAAGATCATTAAGACCATCATTGTTCATGTCTGCGATCAAGGTTCCAGTTGGCTCCTTTTGTGAAGGAATTGTTACGTAGGGTGCAAAAGTTTGGCTGTAAATAAACTGAACCGAAAGGAAAAGGAATAGAATAACTTTGATTTTTAACATCTAAAAAATTTAAAAATTTAAAAATTTAAAAAAATCCCACATTAGGCGGGAAAGCATATAGTGATTGATTTTATTTCTTAATTAATTTACTAGAATAAATTTTTCCAGATGTTTTTATGGTGATGAAATAAACTCCAGCATTTAATGAACTAACATCAATAGAATTACCTGCATCAGACAGCAATGATCTTCCAGAATAATCAGTAATTGTAACATTAATGATGGTCTCGTTCGTATCAATTTTTATATTTACCACATCTTTCGCCGGATTCGGGTAAAGAGTAATTTTACTCTTAGACTTGATGAAATCTTGATCCGAAGTTGCCAAACTTTCTATAACATCCGAAACAAATAGTTCAGCACCCAGGTTTTTGTAAGTTGTGGAGGAATAAAGTCTTTTACCATCAGAATACAGGAACATCATTTGGGTATTGGGGGTAATGATTTCATCATCAACTTTCATTGAAATATCTATAATGTTTCCAGGTTGTCCATTTGTTTTAGTAAGGATTGCATGATCTCTCACGGTATATAATTCTTTATTCAAACATGTTGGCCAATAATTACTTTGATTATTAGTATCGTAAATTTTATAAGTGCCAGTTGCGGTTCCGTCGCTTCTCCATAGTGCTGTGGAATTGTTCATGGGCAGAAAGTAGTACGAGTTATCACATTTTACCATTTCTCCAGAGGAGATACTTTGACCAATGTTTTTCGTTTGAATAGTTCCTGCCGCAGTTCCATCAGTACTTGATAAATAATATTTGGTAATTCCATCAACATCAGAAGAAAAGAAATTTAACCTATTGTTTATAATAAATGAATTTGTAGGATCTATGTAATGAACATCGGTCACGTAATTAACAAGCTTAGAAGAATCATCAATATAATTGAGTTGAGAGGATCCGAAACTACCATCTGTAAAGAAAACTTTATCATTAAGTACCGATAAAAAATTCTTGTGAGCATATATTCCTATCAGATTGCTAATTTTCAAAGTACCTCCAATTGTTCCGTCGGTTTTCCAGATTTGATTAATATTGTTTTGCATCATTTTAAAATAGACACCGCTTGGAGTGGTCAGAAAGTCCTGATCATAAACCGTAGAATATACACTGTCTGCGGGTTGTTCTAATAACAAAACCGGTATATTAGAATTATTATCAAGTCTCCAGATACGCATAAACCCATTCAAAGAATGATAAGATTTCAGAATAACCTGATGATCATTTAAAGGATACATTTCCATCAATCTTTCACCCACAGGCAAAGAAATCATTGATGTACTTTCTTTAGTTCCTGAAGTTCTAATTATTCCTTCCGCTCGAAAATAGACTTCATTGCCCGACTTCATCATGGGATTGTACTTTAAAAAATTATCAGGCAACCGCGTACTTAAATTTGAAAGTTTTGTAATGTTTTTATCAGAATCAATCTTAAAAACCTGATCGTAATAACCATCGTTCGCGATAAAATAAACCACATTATTGTTTTCTATGAAATATCTCGGTTTACTGGATAGACCACTGAAAATATCTTTTTCTATAGCTGCAGAATTCGTGCTTTTATTATAACTGAAAAGTTCAATGTTTTTTTCCGTTTCATAGCCATTATTTGTTGTTTCTGTAAATCCGGCAAAATAAATTTTATCATCCTTTTCAGGATAAAACACATCTTCACCATAATTTACTCCAATGTCTTGAAAGCTTTGTCCGTTATAGAAATATAAATGTGGATAATATATGTCCTGATCCTTGAAAATCAACAAATTACCTTCGGAAGAAACGGTAACCATATCTAATGATTTATTCAAATAAGTTGGCACTTCCTGAATGAAATCGCCTTCATCTTTAAAATAAATCTTATTGTCTGTACTGATAAATGTTTTGTTTTTAAAAGAGACTAGCTTTTTAATCATTGTATATCCGGCAGCAGTTTCGGTAGCTTTCGTTCCACTTTCTGTACCATCGGAAATCCAAAACTGACCATTGTTTTTAAAGATTAATTTGTCATTACCTGAATTCTCAAAAGGGGCAAAACTAAAACCTGATCCTGCAAGATCAAAAAATTTTATGGTGCCTGCGTTTGTTCCATCTGTAGACCATAAGCCATAATTATATTCAGATGTTGCGGGGAAAACGATTTTACCATTAATATTATAAACATATTCATTGCCATTAATTGCGGAAGACCCATATTGAGTTAAATCCTTAACTAAAGATGTTCCTTCAACTGTTCCATCCGATTTCCAAAGTTCTTTGCCGCTAGTTGCGTCACTTCCAAAAAAATAAATATTCCCATCTTTTTCCGCAAAGTTCTCACTGGCATATTGCAACTTCGTTATTTGAAAGGTGCCAGCTGCAGTTCCGTCACTTACATACAATTTATCTTTCAACACGATAAACAATTTGTTATTATAAACTTTTACTTTTAGCTTATCGGAGCTGTAATAGGAAGCAACATTTTTAATTTTTGTTACAGAATTTGTCGCTAGATTAAGTTCAAACAATTCTAAGTAAGAGGAATTATTATTATTTAAAAAAAAGATCTTTTGGTTAAGTTCATAAAACTCGCTGCTCTTAATATCACATGGTGTCGTTTGTAGTTCATCCTTT
Source organism: Kaistella flava (ex Peng et al. 2021) (assembly GCF_015191005.1). NCBI lineage: Bacteria > Pseudomonadati > Bacteroidota > Flavobacteriia > Flavobacteriales > Weeksellaceae > Kaistella > Kaistella flava (ex Peng et al. 2021). The sequence goes on from NZ_CP040442.1 coordinate 3,435,581, forward strand.
ATCAAAGTAATTTTTTTAGTTACGAGATTGTATTTAAAAGGTTCGTTATAAGAAGAAGTGGTTTTAACCGAAAAAATAAGGTCATCACCAATTAATTTCAAACCTTTAGGATAAGAGCCTGGAAAGTGATTGAGATCGTGTATCGTTCCGTTAATGTTTTGTTGGGCAGAAAGAAGGATGACTTGAAGAAAAAGGAATACAAATAAGTAATTTTTCAGCATATTATAAAGTTATATCGTAAATATACAATAATTGTTAATATTACGATTTTTTAAAAACGGCAGTTTCACATAGCTCAATGCCCTCGCTGCCAAACGAAAGGATTCGTTTGGCGTTATTATAAAGCGAGCTTAATAGTTAGATAGAGTTTTCTTGTTTTCATAGCTGTAAAGCTATATCAGGATTTATTGAGTAATCTGTATAGTTTTTTCAGGACGGGTCACCCAAAAATCATCGTCATAGATGCTCCATAGATACTTCATGGATAAAGCATGGATAGTTCATGAGGAGTTCATGAAAAGGATACTTAAAAATAGAGTAAAAAAAATGATAATTAACGTTCCAAAAATGTGTTAAGTAAAATTGAAATAGCAATCTGACTATAAATCAATCTGAAAAAGAGATAAGTTCTAATAACAAAAATTCCCCAAGTCAAACTCAGGGAATTTTTCATTAAATATAATGTGTTGTTTTACTGATTCAAAAACTTACTCAGATTCAAAGCATCTTGATTCGAAGGATCATATTCCAATGATTTTGCAATATGCTGTTTTGCTTGCTCTTTGTTGCTTTCCTTAAGTTGGTATGCCACGAACAAATGGGCATAAGCGAGATTCTTTTTACTTGCTTCCAATTCCTCTGGTTTTACCGCAGCGATGTATTTCTCGTAAGCTGTTTTTGCGTTCGCGTCGTCTTTCATGTTTTGATAAACATAGCCTTCGCTATAATAAGATGGAGCCCAATCTGGTAGTAAAGTTGAAATTTTATTCCAAGTTCCCAAGGCATTTTTCCAGTCTTTCGCATCCTGATAGGCCGTTGCTAGATTCACCAACGATTCGGTGTCATTTGGGTTGGCTTCAATCTTTTTCTTCAAAGCGTCGATTGCTGGATTTTGTTGAGAAGTTTGAACTTGTGCAGTTGCATTGGCAACGGTTTCTTGCGCTGCAGCAGCTTCCTGTGCATAACCGAAAGTTACCGCTCCTAAAAATAATGCTGCTACCAAAGCTCTTTGGGTGTTAATCACTCTTTCCTTTTTCATATTCAATTTTTTTGATTAAAATTTTAATTGCGCTTTTTCACAACAATAATAATTCCACGATTTCTGATTTTTTGAAAGTTTAATATTTTTAATACAAACTTAACTTTTACTTAAATTATTTAATTGATACCTTTTGTCTTAAATTTTCATAAAAATGAAATATTAAAATTACTGACATGTTTAAACATACTTATCATTAAAAATGTTGTTTCCAAACACTGCAAATGAAAAATATTTATTAGATATATTTGTACAGCCAGCCAAAATAAATATTTTATAATTTCTCTAAACTTTTCCATAAGGGTATATATTTGACGGCAATATGAGAGTAGAGATGAAAATTAGAAAGGACAAAAAACTTCCCTGACAAAAACTGCAACAATTTGAAGTATAGTTAGTTATGAAAATAAGTAGATTATTGAAAATTTGTAATTATTTATAACTTTCTAGTTGTTACATACATAGAGATTATTTGTTCTATTTTTTTGACACTTTTTTACACATTAGTTTTTTACGTATTGGATAAGAGTTATTTATTAGGAAACAAAACACTTCTGGTCTCAGCAGAGATATTTTTCTTTAAAAGTTTTTTGCTTCAATCTTTTAAAAATATCTTTGCACCCACATAAATTTTACATTAATGATCTCCAAAATAATCATCCATAAAGTCGGAAACAAAATAAATCAGGAATCGCTTGTTCTATCGCAAGATGAATATCGGCCAGAGGAAGGAATGTTAGAAATGCTCGAAGATTTTTTCTTAAAAGCTTTTAAATCTGAAGAACAGTTTCAGTTTTACAGCGATACTTATTTGGTTCATAATCCGGTCTATAATTCGGTATCGGAAATTTTTGAAGATATAACCAAATTCAAAGATGAGTCTGAAAACATCGCCGAACATCTTTATGACATCACCGAAAATCCACGTGTACAACCGGGTGAAGTTTTCATCTGTTATTTTGAAGGTGAAGAAACTGCAGGTGTTAAAATTGATTCCATCGGTATTTTTAAAACGGAAAATAAAACGCCTTTCTTGAAAGTTTTTCCGGAAGGTGACACTTTTGATATTGAGAAAGATTACGGTATCAGTTTAACAAAATTAGATAAAGGTTGTATTATTTACAATAACTTTAAAGAATCTGGTTACGCCGTTTCAGTCGTCGATAATAATAAAAATGGCGACATGTATTATTGGTTCGAGGATTTCTTGAAAGTAAAACAGCGTGACGATGAATATTTCCACACTCAGGAAACTTTGTCCGTTTACAAAGAATTCATCACCAAACAATTGCCACAGGAATTTGAAACTACCAAAGCTGATCAAGCGGAGTTTTTGAATAAATCAATTGAGTTCTTCAAAGATAAAGAGCAGTTTGATTACGATGAATTTACCAAAGAAGTTTTGCAGGATGAGAATGTAATCGAGAGTTTTGGAAATTTCAAATCCGATTACGAGCAGGAAATGCAGGTTTCAATTTCAGAAGATTTTGCCATCAATGAATCGGCGGTGAAGAAACAGAGTCGTGGTTTCAAAAGTATTATCAAACTCGATAAAAACTTTAGTATTTATGTTCACGGCGACCGTAAAATGATTGAGCAGGGACAAGATGAAAATGGAAAATATTACCGTCTTTATTTTGAGAAAGAACAATAAATTATTTAAAGACAGAATTCATAAACATCCATTAAATAGTTACGATTAAGGTTAGAAAAAGGCTTTCAAAAAAGGATTACTTCGAAATGGTTCTTAAATGATATCGCTTTTATGATTAAATTTATTAAAGATTTTTACCGAAATAGTTCGCCGAAATTATTGATTTCGCTTCTGTTTTTTTTGGCAGCATTATTAGTATTGGGAGTGATTACTAATGAAATCGTTGTTGAAAAAGAAGAAGAAATAGATTTTCTGGTTTTTCAATTTTTCAAAACTCATTTCGTAAGAGCGGGTTTAACGCAGTACATGTATGTAATCACCCAGTTTTCTTCGGCGCCATTTATAAAAATCGCATATCCGTTTCTAATAGTTATTTTACTGGCTTTCAAATTTTATCGAAAGGCATTATTCACTTTTGTTACAGCCGTAGGCGGCTTGCTTCTGATCTATGGAATGAAAATGTTTTTTGCTCGACCACGACCACCTTATCCGCTTTTGTATAAAGAAGAGAGTTTTAGTTTTCCCAGCGGTCATGCGACTTTAAGTTTTATTCTTTATGGAACTTTAGCCTATTTTATCTGGTTAACAGATTTACCGAAAGTATGGAAATATATGGCCATGGTATTTCTGATTTTGCTTTCGCTTACGATTGGTTTCAGTCGAGTTTATTTGCGGGTGCATTATCCAAGTGATGTTTTGGGTGGATTCTGTTTAGGTTATTCGTGGTTATTCCTGATGATTTATACGTTCAGAAAATGAGCTCCCTTAAATTAAACCAACTCAATATTGATTGTAAAGTCAAGTATTAATTTCTTTACTTTTGCTGCTTGAACTATTTATTAAAAATTAAATAAAATGTCAGAAGGACCATCCATCATTTTTCTAAAAAACAAACTGCAACGCTACAAAGGAAAAACTGTTTCTAAAGTTTCGGGCGATTCGACGATTGATGAATCTTTATTTGAAAATGCAACGCTGATCGATATTCAAACTTTCGGTAAAAATTTCCTTTTCATTTTTAAAGAATTTTTCGCTGCGATTGAAGTCAATCTAGTGGGAAATGTTTTGGTCAACAAACGCAAGAAAATCGCCGCTGGTTTTTCATTCCATTTTGAGGAAAATGAAATCAATTTTTATAATTCTGATGTTAAAGTTTTCCAGGGAAAACCGACTGATCATTTTAATTTTAAAACAGATATCTCAAAACCAGAATTCGATGCTGATTTTATTTTAAATGAATTGCAAAGTAATCATCATGATGAGAAAATTGGTGCAGCTTTATTGAACCAAAATATTCTTGCAGGCGTCGGCCCTATCATTAGAACTGAAACTTTATACCATGCGAAAATTCATCCAGATAGTTTGATTAAAGCTATTCCTGAGAAAAAATTAATATTCCTATTGAAAATGGTAGTGGATTACGCAGAAGAGTTTTTGACTTTATTAAAAACCGACAGTGTAGAAAAGAACGCTTTAATTTTTGAAAAGAAAAACTGCCCGAAAGACAAATTTCCACTTGTTATAGCAGAAGTGGGGAAAGTAAAAACCTACGTTTGCGAAAAGTGTCAAAAGCTTTTCGTGTAAAATCAAATTTCAAAAAATTTCAAACTGTAAAAGTGAAAAATTCTCAGCAGGAAATTGAAAAAATGCAAGAAAAGGTTTGCCTTTATTCTGCGCTAAGATTTCCAAAATCATTGCTCAGAATTTTATTCAAAAGCAGTTACAGAATAAACTTAACCGGGTTTTGAAGCATTAATATTTGTTTAAAAACATCCTATAATCTCTTTCTATTTTCAGGCGTACTTACTCATTTTTAATATGTTGAAAATTAATAATCATTAGTATTCAGTAAGTGTTTAATGCTAGTAAGTATTGTGTAAATATACTTTTCAATTAGAATGATATGGGTTAAATAAACGCCTGGTAATTAAGGAAATGCCAGTACCTTTGTGGTATTAAAAATCTTAAAAACACACCAACACAAATGAAAAGAAAAAATCTATTTTATTTCTATTAAAGGATGCCTTGTCATACCTTATTTTTAGCGATTTGTTACATTTTTGAAATTAATAAGTGCTATTCTACTCTAGAATTTAGAACCTCCATTTTTACATTTTTCTGATTTCAATTTTTAAATTGAAAAATATTCTATCGTGTTTTGAATTCGATCAATAAGTTGCATACTTATTTTACATTATGCTTTTGCATTTTTCAAATAATGACGTCTGGTGACGATGTCTCGTCTATTATTATTATTTAAATCAAATTTAAAAAAACAAAGAAGATGAAAAAATTTTTTCTACTTTCTAAATTACTCAGCACCTTAGTGGCAGCTGTTTTGTTTTTAATGCCAAGTGTTAATTTCGGACAGGCTCCTAACCTGGGATCAGCTTCCAGTTTTGCGCTATTTACAGCAGCTGGAGCATTTAATAACACGGGGGCGGGAACAATCGTAACCGGCGATGTTGGCACTAACGTAGGTGCATTCAATGCATTTCCTCCCGGAACACTAATTGGGCAAAAGCATCATGCAGACCTTGTTTCGTCACAAGCTGCTATAGATGTAGCTTTTGCCTATGGTAGCGTCAGTACGGTAACATGCGGCAGCGTAATTTCAACAACGATGGGAAGTGGGCAAACACTTCTACCGAACGTTTATTGCCTTGGGGCAGCTTCAACAATTAATGGCGATCTTATCCTGGATGGAGGAGGAGATCCCAATTCTATATTTATTTTTAAAATAGATGGCGCTTTAGCTACTACTGTTAATTCACGAGTTCTGTTGACTAATGGCGCTTCATTATGCAATGTTTATTGGCAGGTAAATGGCGAAGTGGATTTAGGAGACAATTCTCTTTTCCAGGGCACGATTTTAGCTGATGGGGCAATAAATCTATTGCAAGGTGCAACACTAAATGGACGTGGGCTTTCCACTGCCGGAGCTATTAGCTTATCTACCAATACAGTCACACTAAGCTTACAGCCAACAGCATCAGTAATTACAGCAGGCGGAGCGACAACATTTTGTGCAGGTGGCAGTGTTACACTTTCAGGAAATAGCGGCGGAACCTGGAGTACCGGAGCAACAACTTCATCAATAACCGTAAACACAAGTGGCGACTATTTTGTAACCAATACAAATGCCTGCGGCAGTGTAAATTCGAACCATATTATAGTAACAGTCAACCCGCTGCCTGCAGCAACTGCTGGTAGAGATACATCCATCTGTAGTGGTAATAGTGTAACGCTCGGTACTTCTCCGGTATCAGGACATACTTACTCATGGACACCTTCAACAGGATTGAGTTCTACAACCATAGCAAACCCTGTTGCCAGCCCAACAACTACTACTACCTATACATTAGTAGAAACAATTACTGCAACGGGTTGTCAAAATACAAATTCCGTAACAGTAACAGTTAGCCCAGCGCCTGTTGCATCAGTAATTACAGCAGGGGGAGCTACAGCATTTTGTACAGGTGGCAGTGTTACACTTTCAGGAAATAGCGGCGGAACCTGGAGTACCGGGGCAACAACTCCATCAATAACCGTAACCACAAGTGGCGACTATTTTGTAACCAATACAAATGCCTGCGGCAGTGTAAATTCAAATCATATCATAGTAACAGTCAGCCCAGCGCCTGTTGCATCAGTAATTACAGCAGGCGGAGCCACTACGTTTTGTGCAGGTGGCAGTGTTACACTTTCAGGAAATAGCGGTGGGACATGGAGCACCGGGGCAACAACTGCAACCATAACCGTAAACACAAGTGGCGACTATTTTGTAACCAATACAAATGCCTGCGGCAGTGTAAATTCGAACCATATTATAGTAACAGTCAACCCGCTGCCTGCTGCAACTGCTGGTAGAGATACGGCCATATGTAGTGGTAATAGCGTAACTCTTGGTACTACTCCGGTATCAGGGCATACTTACTTATGGACACCGTCAACAGGATTGAGTTCAGCAACCATAGCAAACCCTGTCGCCAGCCCAACAACAACTACTACCTATACATTAGTAGAAACAATTACTGCAACAGGTTGTCAAAATACAAATTCCGTAACAGTGACAGTTAGCCCAGCGCCTGTTGCATCAGTAATTACAGCAGGCGGAGCCACAACATTTTGTGCAGGTGGCAGTGTTACACTTTCAGGAAATAGCGGTGGGACATGGAGCACGGGGGCAACAACTGCAACCATAATCGTAACCACAAGTGGCGACTATTTTGTAACCAATACAAATGCCTGTGGCAGTGTAAATTCAAATCATATTACAGTAACAGTTAGCCCAGCGGCTGTTGCATCAGTAATTACAGCAGGCGGAGCCACAACATTTTGTGCAGGTGGCAGTGTTATACTTTCAGGAAATAGCGGTGGGACATGGAGCACCGGGGCAACAACTGCAACCATAACCGCAACAACAAGTGGCGACTATTTTGTAACCAATACAAATGCCTGTGGCAGTGTAAATTCAAATCATATTATAGTAACAGTTAGCCCAGCGCCTGTTGTATCAGTAATTACAGCAGGCGGAGCCACAACATTTTGTGCAGGTGGCAGTGTTATACTTTCAGGAAATAGCGGTGGGACATGGAGTACCGGGGCAACAACTCCAACCATAACCGTAACAACAAGTGGCGACTATTTTGTAACCAATACAAATGCCTGCGGCAGTGTAAATTCAAATCATATTATAGTAACAGTAAGCCCAGCGGCTGTTGCATCAGTAATTACAGCAGGCGGAGCGACAACATTTTGTGCAGGTGGCAGTGTTACACTTTCAGGAAATAGCGGTGGAACATGGAGCACCGGGGCAACAACTGCAACCATAACCGTAACCACAAGTGGAGACTATTTTGTAACCAATACAAATGCCTGTGGCAGTGTAAATTCAAATCATATCATAGTAACAGTCAGCCCGCTTCCGGTTTGTACTATCACCGGTAACAGTGTCATTTGCCAGGGCCAATCCACCCAGCTATGCGCACCAGCGGGCTTTACTAAATATTTGTGGAGCACCGGGGCAACCACTAGTTGCATTACAGTAAGCACTGCGGGTACTTATACAGTTACAACCACCAATGCGGCCGGATGCACCAGCACCGGCAGCAAGACAGTAACCGTTAGTGCATTGCCGGTTTGTACTATCACCGGTAACAGTGTCATTTGCCAGGGCCAATCCACCCAGCTATGCGCACCAGCGGGCTTTACTAAATATTTGTGGAGCACCGGGGCAACCACTAGTTGCATTACAGTAAGCACTGCGGGTACTTATACAGTTACAACCACCAATGCGGCCGGATGCACCAGCACCTGCAGCAAGACAGTAACCGTTAGTTCATTGCCGGTTTGTACTATCACCGGTGACAGTGTCATTTGCCAGGGCCAATCCACCCAGCTATGCGCACCAGCGGGCTTTACTAAATATTTGTGGAGCACCGGGGCAACCACTAGTTGCATTACAGTAAGCACTGCGGATACTTATACAGTTACAACCACCAATGCGGCCGGATGCACCAGCACCGGCAGCAAGACAGTAACCGTTAGTGCATTGCCGGTTTGTACTATCACCGGTAACAGTGTCATTTGCCAGGGCCAATCCACCCAGCTATGCGCACCAGCGGGCTTTACTAAATATTTGTGGAGCACCGGGGCAACCACTAGTTGCATTACAGTAAGCACTGCGGGTACTTATACAGTTACAACCACCAATGCGGCCGGATGCACCAGCACCTGCAGCAAGACAGTAACCGTTAGTGCATTGCCGGTTTGTACTATCACCGGTGACAGTGTCATTTGCCAGGGCCAATCCACCCAGCTATGCGCACCAGCGGGCTTTACTAAATATTTGTGGAGCACCGGGGCAACCACTAGTTGCATTACAGTAAGCACTGCGGGTACTTATACAGTTACAACCACCAATGCGGCCGGATGCACCAGCACCTGCAGCAAGACAGTAACCGTTAGTTCATTGCCGGTTTGTACTATCACCGGTAACAGTGTCATTTGCCAGGGCCAATCCACCCAGCTATGCGCACCAGCGGGCTTTACTAAATATTTGTGGAGCACCGGGGCAACCACTAGTTGCATTACAGTAAGCACTGCGGGTACTTATACAGTTACAACAACCAATGCGGCCGGATGCACCAGCACCGGCAGCAAGACAGTAACCGTTAGTGCATTGCCGGTTTGTACTATCACCGGTAACAGTGTCATTTGCCAGGGCCAATCCACCCAGCTATGCGCACCAGCGGGCTTTACTAAATATTTGTGGAGCACCGGGGCAACCACTAGTTGCATTACAGTAAGCACTGCGGGTACTTATACAGTTACAACAACCAATGCGGCCGGATGCACCAGCACCTGCAGCAAGACAGTAACCGTTAGTTCATTGCCGGTTTGTACTATCACCGGTGACAGTGTCATTTGCCAGGGCCAATCCACCCAGCTATGCGCACCAGCGGGCTTTACTAAATATTTGTGGAGCACCGGGGCAACCACTAGTTGCATTACAGTAAGCACTGCGGGTACTTATACAGTTACAACCACCAATGCGGCCGGATGCACCAGCACCGGCAGCAAGACAGTAACCGTTACCAAAGTGGAAGTTCATGTTGAAGCCGGTTCAATCTCATGTAATGGAGGTGAATCTACAGTGAAGGTAACTGCCACAGGTGGAACTGCCCCTTATACAGGAGTTGGAACATTTACAGTGAAAGCCGGAACTCATACTTACACCGTTAAAGATGCGAAAGGATGTTCAGTTTCGAAAGAAATCACGATTACAGAACCTTCTAAATTGGTTGTTCATATTGAAGCCTGTTCAATCTCATGTAATGGAGGTGAATCTACAGTGAAGGTAACTGCCACAGGTGGAACTGCCCCTTATACAGGAGTTGGAACATTTACAGTGAAAGCGGGAACTCATACTTACACCGTTAAAGATGCGAAAGGATGTTCAGTTTCGAAAGAAATCACGATTACAGAACCTTCTAAATTGGTTGTTCATATTGAAGCCTGTTCAATCTCATGTAATGGAGGTGAATCTACAGTGAAGGTAACTGCCACAGGTGGAACTGCCCCTTACACAGGAGTTGGAACATTTACAGCGAAAGCCGGAACTCATACTTACACCGTTAAAGATGCTAAAGGCTGTTCAGGTGTTAAAGAGATCATGATTACTCAACCAGAGGCATTGAATTTAGTACTTACAATTCCACCTGCTAATCCTAATGGATTAACTACCGTTAAAGTAACGGTAAGTGGAGGAACTCCGGTATATAAATATCTTTGGTCAAATGGTGAAACTGGTTCTTCAGCGAATTTAGGAGCTGGATTATTCAGTGTAACTGTGACAGACTATAAAGGATGCAAAGCAACCATAGGAGGTGAAATTAAACCAATAGATTGTGGTAGATTTACAACTGTTACGCAAGGAGGTTGGGGCGCAAAAGCTGCAGGAAATAATTGGGGCGCATATAGAAACCAATATTTTGCAGGAGCATTCCCAGCTGGTTTAACAGTTGGTGCAGGTTCAAGATTCTTGAAACTAACTACTGCAAAAGCAGTCGAGGACTTCTTACCAAGCGGGTCAACTCCAAGAGCATTAGATCCAGGTACATTAACAAATCCTGGTGCAAGCTATGCTAATGTTTTAGCAGGTCAAGTTGTTGCATTAACTTTAAATGTGAGATTTGATGAATATGATGCTAACTTTTCACCATCATCAACGAAGTTAGGTGATATGGTAGTAGCTTCTGGTACCTTTGCAGGAATGTCAGTTTATCAAGTTCTTGCCGAATCCAACAAGGTTCTTGGTGGTATTTCAGTTTATTCAGCTTCAAAAATGAATTCTATCGTAGATGAAATAAATAACAATTACGATGGAGGTATGATAAATAATCATGTGTTAACTTGTCCATGTCCAGAACCAGGACTTGCTACAGGTACAAATGATATCTTACCTGTTGTTTCAAAAATGGTACTTTATCCAAATCCTTCAGATGGAGAATTTAATATTAAGTTTGATGCTGAACAAGGAACATTAGTTTTGGTACAATTATTTGATATGTCAGGTAAATTGATTGGAGATTATAGCAATAAAGTGATAAGAAGTGGTAATAAAGCCAATTTAAATGTGAAAAACTATAATCTTGTAGGTGGCTCATATGTGGTTAAAGTTAAAACTTCAACTAGTGAAAAAACCTTTAAACTGCTCATTAAAAAATAAATAATAAATCAATAAAAGGAAGACTGTCTAACAAGGCAGTCTTTTTTTGTAATTTTTTTTACTGAATAATGCCGAAAATAGTGATGGAGATTTTAAGTATTTCATTTTTTGCCCCAACGGATGACGAAAAACCTATCAATTGATTTCAATACTGGATATTTTTAAAACGAAAATTTGATACTGCTCTATTTTAAATGAAAGTATTAGCGATAATTTACTTGACGAAACCTTATGCGCCATTATTTTCTGATCGTTTAATAAAATCATTCCTATAAACAATTCATTTTTATTGCTGAAATTTGACTATATAATAATCATTAAAAAGCTTAAAAACTTTGAAACTAAAATCTGCAAAAAGACAAAATCTTTTTTTTTATTAAAGAACTAGATGATCTTAAAATAGAGGTCTTGCCCAAACTATCAAAATTCATTTCAAATAAAAAGAAGCCGTCTCAAAACTGAGGCGGTTTTTTTGTGATTTGTTTTGAAAATTATTGTTTATTTTATGGTTGTTTTGTATCTTTAAGTATTGATAATCAATGATATGAATATTAAGTTTAAAGATTATAACCAACAGCAAAACTGGTTATTTCCACCATCAATCGAGGAGTTGATTCCAGAAAGTCATCCAGTTCGGATCGTTAATGGGATTATTGAGCAACTTGATCTGAGATTGCTCATTGAAGAGTATAGTAAAGATGGCAAACCAAGCTTTCATCCCAAGATGATGCTCAAGGTAATGGTTTACGCTTATATGGATAATATTTATTCTAGCAGGAAGATCGAAAAAGCGATGCGGGAGAATATTAATTTTATGTGGTTGTCCGCTCAACAGGTCGCAGACCATAACACTATTGCACGTTTTCGGAGCAAGAAACTCAAGACTATTTTCAAAGATATTTTTAAACAGGTCGTCCTGTTATTATCAGAGGAAGGACTCGTTAGCTTGAAAGAAGTTTTTACCGATGGAACCAAGATAGAGTCTATTGCGGGGAGGTACACCTTTGTTTGGGGTAATGCCATTAAAACCAGAAAAGAAAAGATGGCAGAACAACTTGAGCAAATGTGGAACTATGCCCAAAGCATTGCTGATGAAGAAGACAGCGATCCTACACCACCGGAGTTTAAAACAATAGATAAAGATAAAATAGAGAAGACCACCAAGAAATAGAAGAGATCATCAGCAAAAATCCGAATGCTTCCACTAAAGCAAAGGCAAAATTAAGATACATTCAAAAGAATTTTTCTCAGAACCTGGATAAGTACGAGCAGCAGGAAAAAGTTTTGGCAGGACGTGGCAGTTACAGTAAGACCGATCCCGATGCCACATTTATGCGCATGAAAGATGATCATATGCAGAATGGGCAACTTAAACCCGCTTACAATGTTCAGATAAGTTCCGAATCGCAGTTCGTCATTCATTATACTTTACACCAAAGCACCAATGATTTAAATACGCTTAAACCACACCTCAATACTTTTGAAGAACTTTATCAGTTTTTGCCGAAAGAACTTACTGCTGACGCAGGCTATGGCAGTGAAGAGAATTATGATTTTCTGGAAGAGAAAAATATAGAAACCTTCGTAAAATACAACACCTTCGATAAGGAACAGGGTATTTTAAAATCGAAAAGAAAAAAAATCAACGAAGACTTTCACCGCGATAAACTTTATTACAACGAAGAGAAAGATCAGTATATCTGTCCGATGGGGCAACCGATGAACAAAATATATTCTAAAAACCGAAAAACCAAAAGCGGTTATGCTCAGACAAGTTCACTGTACCAGGCTCAAAACTGCAATGGTTGTCCGCTGCGAGGGACTTGCCACAAAGCGCAGGGAAACAGAATAATAGAACGGAACCAAAATTTAGAACGGCATAAGGACAGAGTTCGGGAAAATCTCTTAAGTGAAGTAGGTGAAATAAAACGCAGACAACGGACTGCCGATGTCGAACCTGTCTTTGCACATATCAAATCCAACCGGAACTTCAAGCGTTTTACGCACACCGGAATAGAAAAAGTGGAATTAGAGTTCGGATTACACGCTTTAGCACACAATCTAAGAAAGAAAAGTGCTTAACAAAAGCATCTTTTTGCCCTAATGTGCAAAAATCACAAATAATCAAAATTTAACACCTTACAAATGAAAATAAAAAAACCGTCTCAAATTGTATTTTGAGACGGCTTCCATATTTTATCAGTGAGAATGCTTAAAGTTTAACCCTTATAAAGATTCTCTTCAAAAAGACCTTCCACAGACCAATACCTTTCGCCGGTATCATAATTAAAGGTCAGGATTTTAGAACCTGCTGGGATTTCTGCCAGTTTTTTATTGACTGCCGCCAACGATGCTCCGGTTGAAATTCCTGCTAATATTCCTTCTTCACTCGCCAATCTTTTTGTAAAATTAAAAGCTTCGTCTTTTTCTACTTCAATTACACCATCCAAAATTTCGGTATTCAAAACTTTCGGTACAAACCCAGCACCGATTCCCTGTAAAGGATGTGGTCCCGGAGCGCCACCAGAAATGACCGGGGAATCTTTCGGTTCCACCGCAAAGCTTTTTAGATTTGGAAATTTCTGTTTCAAAACCTCAGTAACTCCTGTGATGTGACCTCCCGTTCCAACGCCTGTGATGAGGTAATCAAAACCTTCCGGGAAATCATTTAAGATTTCCTGCGCTGTCGTTTTTGCATGAATTTCTGGATTCGCAGGATTTTCAAACTGTTGAGGAATCCAAGAGTTTTCAATCTCGTTGGCCATTTCTACAGCTTTCGCAATTGCACCAGAAGTTCCTTTTTCTTTTGGCGTTAAAACAAATTGTGCTCCGTACGAACTCATCAGTTTTCTTCTTTCCACGCTCATGCTTTCCGGCATTACCAAAACAAGTTTGTAACCTTTTACGGCACAAACCATCGCTAATCCAACACCTGTATTTCCAGAAGTGGGTTCTATAATTAAAGTGTCCTTATTAATTTTTCCTTCCTGTTCAGCTTTTTCAATCATTGCCAAAGCAATACGATCTTTTAAACTTCCGCCGGGATTTTGTCTTTCTAACTTCATCCAAACCTCTACGTTGTTTGGGAATAGTTTATTAATTTTCACGATCGGCGTATTCCCGATTGCTTCTAATATATTATTCAGTTTCATAAGTGTTGTTTTAATGTTAATATTTGTGTTTATAAATAGTTGAATGATCTAAAATAAATTTTGATTAAATGCTAAAAATAATCGGTTCGTTTCCCGGGAATTTATTTTTTACCGTAACTTGCCCTTTATGGAACACCACTGAATTGGGTGCAATACTTTCGGTAATCCAAACGTTCCCTCCAATCAATGCATTTTCTCCGATAACCGTATCTCCGCCCAAAATTGTAGCATTCGCATAAATGACCACATGATTTTCAATCGTTGGATGTCGCTTGGTATTCTGCAAATTTTTAGTAACTGAATGAGCTCCTAAAGTAACTCCCTGATAAATTTTTACGTTATTTCCAATAATCGTCGTTTCACCAATAACGATTCCTGTTCCGTGATCGATGACGAAATTAGCACCAATTTTCGCACCAGGATTAATGTCGATTCCCGTTTTGCTGTGTGCAAATTCCGTCCAGATTCTTGGGATTAAAGGAATATTGCTTTTATATAATTCATGTGCAAATCGGTAAACTGAAATGGCGAAAAATCCCGGATAAGAAAACATCACTTCTTCAATACTCTTTGCCGCAGGATCATTTTCGAAAATAGCCTGCGCATCTTTTTCTAATAAATCATAGATTTTTGAAAAGCTCTCGAAGAAAACTTCTGTCTCTGGACTTTCCTTTTCATCAGTGACGGAAAAGAGGATTTCATTAAACTCATTTTTAAAATGATCCAACCGCAGTTGAATATCGCTCAATTCTGAGCAACGCTGATATTCCAGAAAAAATATAAACCTGAAAAAGCGGTCGATAAAATCTTCGATTTTCTTTTTATCAATGTCATATTTTCGGTTAGAATAGCCTTTGTGTAAATGTGAAGCAAACCCCATTTTTTTATTAAATTTAAAACAAATTTAGGACTTAATTGATTTCCAAACACTTGATCTAAGTTAATAAATAACAATTGTATCTATAAAGTGAATCAATTTCTGCATCTTAAAAAATTAGTAAAACTTTACCAAGGTCAAAAATTGCCCAAAACTTTAACATTTCGTAAATTTGAGCTTCATTATATAAATGACTATTTAAATCTAATTGATATGAAAACGAAAGTTTCCATATCACCTTTAAAAATCAATAAATAAAAAGATATGAAAGTTACCGTAGTAGGAGCAGGAGCCGTTGGTGCAAGTTGCGCAGAATACATCGCGATGAAAGATTTCGCCGCAGAAGTTGTTTTAGTTGACATTAAAGAAGGTTTTGCCGAAGGTAAAGCAATGGACTTAATGCAAACTGCTTCTTTGAATGGATTCGATACCAAAATTACAGGAACAACTGGAGATTACAGCAAAACTGCAGGATCTAAAGTGGCCGTAATTACTTCTGGAATCCCAAGAAAACCAGGAATGACCCGTGAAGAATTGATCGGAATCAACGCTGGAATCGTAAAAGACGTTACTGCAAACTTGGTAAAACATTCACCAGACGTAATCATCATCGTGGTTTCTAACCCAATGGATACCATGGCTTACTTGGTTCACAAAACTTCAGGTTTACCAAAAAATCAAATCATCGGAATGGGTGGAGCTTTAGATTCTGCACGTTTCAAATACAGATTGGCAGAAGCTTTAGAATGTCCAATTTCTGACGTTGACGGAATGGTAATCGCTGCTCACAGTGATACAGGAATGCTTCCTTTGATGAGTAAAGCAACCAGAAATGGAGTTCCAGTAACTGAATTCTTAAACGAAGAAAAGCAAAATTACGTTGCCGAAGAAACCAAAGTTGGTGGAGCAACCCTAACTAAATTATTAGGAACTTCAGCTTGGTACGCGCCAGGTGCAGCAGTTTCTGTTATGGTTCAGGCGATTCTTTGCGACCACAAAAAAATGATTCCTTGTTCATTAATGTTAGACGGAGAATATGGTCAAAGCGATATCTGTCTGGGAGTTCCTGCAATTATCGGAGCTAATGGAGTTGAGAAAATCGTTGAAATCAGTTTAACTGACGCAGAAAAAGAAAAATTCGCTACCGCTGCACAAGCAGTTAGAGAAGTGAATGGAGATTTAAAATTCTAGGATTACCACCAAGCCACGAAGTGGCGCAATCAATAGCAAAGGGTGAAGCCCTTTGAAAGAAATCAATAGCAAAGGGTGAAGCCCTTTGAAAATGGAGATTTGAAATTCTAATTCAATTTCCTTTAAATATAGAAACGCATCTTTTCGAAGGTGCGTTTTTTTTTGGAGCAAGCAAGATTGGTTTTTCTTTGAAGACCCGTCCCGCTGTCCGCTATATCCCCTCATCACTTTCGTGATTCGGGGGATGCCGCTTCCATCGCGGCTAAAATTTCTGACGGTTTTTTATCTCATCATCTAAATTACAAAAGCTACGAATGCACGAATTAATTTGCGCTAGATAAATCTTTTGGTAAAAATATTTGAAATTCTAATTAAAGAATTCAACTAAGCCACGAAGTGGCGCAATCAATAGCAAAAATTTTTGGCGGTTTTTTATCTCATCATCTAAATTACAAAAGCCACGAATGCACGAATTAATATTGCGCTAGAAATCCTTTTGTAAAAATATCTGAAATTATAATTAAAGAATTCAACTAAGCCACGAAGTGGAGCTATCAATAGCAAAGGGTGAAGCCCTTTGAAAGAAATAAATCAACAAACGGTTTAACTCTCTTATTTTTGAAAAATAGTGTTGTTTTTTATTTTACAGTTTTTGCCCAATCATCCATATACATTTCAAAAACATCTAAAGGCATTGAACCACCGTTTAAAATGGCATCATGAAAATCCCTGAGACTGAATTTATCACCCAATTGTTTTTGGTATTTATCTCGTAATTCTATAATTTTTAATTCTCCCATTTTGTAGCCTAAAGCTTGTCCGGGAAAAACCATATAGCGTTCTATTTCTTGCGTTGCCATGGCTTCGGAGATTGCTTCATGATCCATCATATATTTGATGGCCTGTTCTCTTGTCATTTCTCCGGTGTGAATTCCGGTATCAACGACCAGACGAATTGCGCGATGCATTTCAGAGCCCAAAGCACCAATTTGATGATAAGGATCTTTCAGCACTCCTAATTTTTTTCCTAAAGATTCGCAGTATAAAGCCCAACCTTCAACGAACGCATTTTCACCACCTTTTTGGCGAAATTTCGGAAGCGTTTCATTTTCATCCTGTAAACTCATTTGAAAATGATGACCCGGAATTGCTTCATGAAGAAACAAACTTTGCATTTCCCAACCCGTCTCATTGACTTTCGTAGGATCAAGAATGGGCACATAAAAAACACCTGGACGATTGGTCGCTAAATCGCCGGGGTAATATTGTGGCGCTGCAGCCGCCGCCCGGAAAGATTCTGTTTCCCTGATCTCAAAAGGTGTTTTGGGAGCGACCCCAAAATACTGTGGTAATTTTGGTTTAATAGTATTATAAACATTTTGATAATAAGCCAATACTTCGGCTTTCGTTTTAAAAGGCATAAACCTTTTGTTTGTTTTCATATAAGTAAACAATTCCGGTAAGCTTCCTTTAAAACCGATGGAGTCTTTTATTTTAGTCATTTCTCCCGTAATTCTGGCTACTTCTGAAAGACCTATTTGATGAATTGCTTCTGCTGATTTGCGGGAAGAAGTGTTTTCATAAATCTGTTCAAGATACATTTCAGTACCGTTTGGTAAAGCGTTTATTCCGGAAGTTGTTCTGGTTTTCGGCAAATATTCAGTTTCAAAATAGGTGAGTAGTTTTTGATAAGCAGGAAGAACCTCTTCGCCAATCACTTTTTTGTAAGCGACCGTATATTTAGCTTTTTCCTTTTGTGAAAAACTGGGTGGGAAATTCCTTATCGGACCATAAAATACCGAAGTGCTGTCTTTGATGCTCAGTTGTTCCAACTGTGGAATTACTTTTAGAGCCGTTGATCTGGGAATAACTGTTCCTGTTTTTACACCTTTCCGCATATTTTCAATCGAGACATTGATATAGTTTGGCAAAGCTTCACATCTTTTCAACCAGTTATCATAATCTTTTGTTGTTTTAAAAGGTTGCGCCGAACTGCCTGAACCCAAAATTGCAAAAGCCAGATGATAGCCATTAAATTGGTCAACCGGCATATATTCCCAATGAAAACGCTCGGAACTTATTGTTGATTCAAGTCTGTTTTTTAAAATTTGATAAGAAATTTTATCCTGTTCATTTAAAGAATTGATATCAAATTTCTTTAAAAGATCCAGATATTTCGCATTGTATTGATGGACTTCCGATAAATATTTTGCATCAGTTGCCGGAAGTAAATCGTTGTATTGATTTTCACCATTAAAGGTCGCGCTTATTGGATCTACTTTTAAACCTTCGGTATAATAATTATCAAATAACTGATTTAATTTTTCATTGGGCTTTATGGTTTGAGCTTGTAAATTCACCGAAGCGATAATGCCGACCAATGCAATACAGGAATAAATTTTTTTTAAAGTAATAGAGTAGTTCATGGTGTTTTTAGTTTTTTTTTGTGAAAAAGAGATTAGTGCAATCTTACTTTGATTGATTTTGTCTCAAGGTATGCCTGAATATGGATTTTTTTTGAATGAAAATTTTCTTAGAAGAACCAAATTGGATTGGTCGGAAAATGGCGGGGATTAATTCAATACTATTCATAATGATATTATTTTTAAAATTCGATATTCCCAAGTATTTTGATTTTAAAGTACTTACTGAAAAGCTTTATAAAAAATCAGTAATCTAAGTTAGAGATTTTCAATCAATATTTATTGAGTTTTGTCAAACATGTGTGATATCTGTATCAAAATGGTGTTTTATTAAGTAATTATTCACTGAACAATAAATCATTTTACATAATGTGTAATTGAAGAGTGTTTTAAATGTTCAGGAAAAAAATGAAATGAATCTTCAGGAAGTTCTGTTAAAAAAGAAGCCGATTATTCACCATTTCTTTCTCGAATGTTTGTTGTTAACAAAAGTGTATGCGAATACTTTTCGCCTCCAATAAAATTGCCTTAAATTTGTGTTTCACTTTTTAAAAAATAATAACAAGTAAATTTCGAAATATGTTGAAAAAGTTAAGTATTGTTCTTTTGGCAGTAATGTGTTTAGGATTCAATGCTCAGAAAAGTAAAACCAATCAAGTTGATAGACCAAAGTTGGTGGTTGGATTAGTTGTAGATCAAATGCGTTGGGATTATCTCTATCGTTACTATGAAAAA
The DNA here is from genome assembly GCF_015191005.1 of Kaistella flava (ex Peng et al. 2021). Taxonomy (NCBI): domain Bacteria; kingdom Pseudomonadati; phylum Bacteroidota; class Flavobacteriia; order Flavobacteriales; family Weeksellaceae; genus Kaistella; species Kaistella flava (ex Peng et al. 2021). Next base: position 3,455,104 of record NZ_CP040442.1, read on the forward strand.
TATGGAAATGATGGATTCAAAAGGTTGTTGAATCAAGGTTATTCTCTCAATAATGTTCACATTAATTATATCCCAACTTATACTGCAATTGGTCACACAACAATTTATACAGGTTCTGTTCCTGCGATTCACGGTATTTCTGGAAATGACTGGTTTGATAAAACGACCGGGCAAAATGTATACTGTACTGGAGATGATAGCGTAAAACCAGTGGGGACGACCAGTACGAAAGTGGGGAATCATTCACCGAGAAATTTATGGTCAACAACAATCTCTGACGAACTTTTATTGGCAACTAATTTTAAGGCAAAAGTAGTCGGAGTTTCTTTGAAAGACCGTGCGTCGATTCTTCCTGCTGGTCATAATCCAACCGGAGCTTATTGGTTTGATGATACTACTGGAAATTTTGTAACGAGTTCTTATTATATGAACGAATTACCAAAATGGGTTAATGATTTCAACAAGCAAAAAATGGGTGAGCAGTTGGTGAAAAATGGCTGGAACACTTTACTTCCGATTGCTGAATATACCGAAAGTTCACCAGACAATTCTCCTTGGGAAGGACTTCAGGGAAATTCAAAAACACCAACTTTTCCTTATAGTAATTTAGCAGCTGAATATCAGACAAAAAAAGGAGACATTCGATCAACCCCTTTTGGAAATACTTTAACATTGAAAATTGCTGAGGCAGCAATCAAAGGTGAGCAATTGGGAGCTGATGCTATCACCGATTTCTTAGCTGTTAACTTGGCGTCTACCGATTATGCCGGACATAAATTCGGACCGAATTCAATTGAAGTTCAGGATGTATACTTAAGATTAGATCGCGACTTGGCAGAGTTTTTCAATTATTTAGATCAAACTGTTGGGAAAGATCAATACACGGTTTTCCTTTCTGCGGATCACGGTGGTGCGCATGCAAAAGGATTTATGGACGAGCATAAAATGCCTACAGGTTTTTATGGTGAAGACAATAAAGAATTTAACCTAATGTTGAAAAATCAATTTAAAGTCGATAAATTAATTTCTAAAATAATCAATAATCAGGTGTATTTAGATGACAAATTAATGGCTGATAATAAGTTAGATGCCGAGCAAGTAAAACAATATTTGATCGATATCTTGAACAAAGATAAATCGGTATTGTTTGCGGTTGATATGAAGAAAGCAGGTTCTGCTTCAATTCCAGAACCGATCAGAACCCGAATTGTAAACGGATACAACTGGCAGAGAAGTGGTGATATCCAAGTAATCTACCATGATAACTGGTTGCCAACTTATTCTAAACTAGGAACCACTCATGGTTCTTGGAATTCCTACGATTCTCATATTCCCTTAATTTTTATGGGTTGGGGAATCAAGCCGGGCGAAAGTAATAAAGATTACAACATGACCGACATCGCACCAACAATTTCTGCATTATTGCACATCCAATTTCCAAGTGGAAATATCGGAAATCCGATTACAGAAGTGATTGGAAAATAAGGTTTAAGTATATACTTAGAAATTCTGAATAATTAAAAACCGCTTTCGAGCGGTTTTTTGTTTTAACACTACTGTTACAAATGGTTTTACAAATTTCATAAATTAAATATCACCATGAATTTTCACCATTAAGAATTGAATTAAGAACTTAAGAAAATTAAAATTTCCGCCGGAAATTATAGGACTCCAAACTAATGTAATCTTGCATTTCCTTAAAAACTCATGTGGCTCATGTGTTAAAAAAGCATTACAAAAATTTTTTGTTACTTAATGGTGAAAAACTTTGTTAATTTTTTACCATTAAGAAATTAAGATTTTATTTGTCTTTATTTTCATTAAGAAAAATCAGTAGATTTTTTTCATTAAGAAAATTAAGATTCTCTCCGCAAATTACAGCATGCACAATTTATGTGATCTTGCATTTTTCTAAAATACTTATGTGACTCATGTGTTAAAAAAGAGAAAACTTTTTATGTTTTTCAATCATTCCAATATCCCTTTTATACTTTGTTTGTTACATTGAGCACCGATTGCACTGATTCATAAATCTGCTGCATCTGGGAAATCTGCGGGATAATCCTTTTGTGCTCTTTCTCATTCCACTAAAAAACTCATGAGTCAAAAAGACAATGCAAGAAACCTTTGTGACTTTGGGGTTAAAACTTAAAACAAAAAAAGACCGATTTCTCAATCAGTCTTTTCAATATCTTAAAGAAAATTATTTATTTCTATTTGGCGGATAATTCGCCATAATCTCACTCACTATTTCCGGAATCTGTTTCTGTTTCGACTTCGGAGAATCTACAGAAATTCCACTGCCGACACCTTGCCACACCAACTTCTGCGTTCTCGCATCAATCATATCTACGATCAGCGCTCCTTGAGTGTAATTCTGAGTCCAGGTTCTGTTCATTCCAAACCCATAACCAAAAGGACCACCCCAACCGTACATTCCATAAGGTCGTGAAGACTGAATATCCTGAATTTGTTTATGATTCGCTTTCACGTTCACAATCAAATCTGGATTGTCAGAAACGCTCATGCCTTTCATTTGCAATTGTTTAGAGACTTCGTTCAGCACGCGGTCTTTATCAATATCATTCAATTTCAAATCGTCAATACGCAATTTATACGTTTTGTACATATTGAAATTCGCGGTATCTGCATAATCAGATTTCACCTGAAAAGGGCTACAGGAAGTCAAGCCCAACGTAGCAGAAGCCAATAAAAGTAAGAAATATTTTTTGCTCATGACCTTTATGTTTTTTTATTTTATTTAAAAAATTTTGAATTGGAAAGTGTTCATTACCAATTACTTATTGCTCATTAATAATCAGTCTCTCATCTATCCGTCTATTATCTTTTAGTCTTTTTTTGTCTCCGGTCTGGGAACCTTCACAAAAGTATCCGTCTTCTTATCATAACCGTACGGACAATGTTTGCAACCACTTTTGCAGCAATAGCCGCGTTTCAGGTGGTAGGCTTCTGTGAAAACTTTATAGCCCTGTTCGTTATAGTAAAAGTCTTCGTGTTCTTTGATGATTTTCTGGTACATAAGTTAAATCAGATTTCCTGAAATTAATATCTTTGTTTCATGATACTGGTTTGCCAAAGACTTCTCAAAAATACAAAAATTTCAGGGATTACCCTTTTCCCTTTCATTCTTTTGAAAAGGCCGGAAGACTTGCATAATGAAACCCTGATCAATCACGAGAAAATCCACCTACGACAGCAAGTAGAACTGTTGTTGATTTTCTTTTATCTCTGGTATGTGATCGAATATTATTATTGGTACTTCAAATTAAAAGACCCTTTTCTCGCCTACAAATCCATCTCTTTCGAGCGGGAAGCCTACGCCATGGAAAATGATTTAAACTACCCCGACTCCCGAAAATTTTGGAGTTTCTGGAAATATATTTTGGATTAATTTTTATTTGGGCGCACATTTGACTGCGTCGAATAGGTGTTTATTATTTTCTGGGGCGCCTATTTCCGCCCTCCGTTCCCGCTTTTTTGTTCCGCTTCGCTGCACAAAAAGAGCTCCACTCAGGTCGGGGCGCAGATTTGGCAAGAACGAAAATTGTTTTTTAAAATAGAGTATTTTTCAAAATTGTATAATATTAATTACCTCAAAGTCTGGAAACTTTATGGAACGGATTCATTTTATAGTTTCTTCAGCGTCTGCAAATAACTTTCCCCATTCATCACAGGAATCATCGCGTTTTTAAAATCTTTTTCATTTCTCGTAACAATCAAATCACAATGTGAAGCAAGGGCACTGAAATATTGCATCGCATCAAATCAGAATGAAGCGCTTTTTCAACGACTGCATCATCCATAATAGAAATAGAGCAGAGCAACTTAAATTTTCTAATTTTCTCCAATGCTTTTTTAGTGTTTTCTTACTTTGCTAAGTTAAATCAAAGATTCGACGAAGTCAAAAGCCTTTGCGAACTTAAAAACGTGCGCAAAACATCATATTTATAAAGAAAAACTTTGCGAACTTTGCGTGAAAATTATGCAACTTTGTTTCAATGAAAACCCCCACCATTCCAATTCCCATCACCCAAATCCCTCTTCAGAAAAACATACAACTTTTTCTGAAAAGAGAAGATCTCATTCATGCTCAAATTTCAGGGAACAAATACTGGAAACTCTTTTATAATATCAATTCCTATTTAGATCAAAATTCCCAAAACCCTTTCATCATTACTTTCGGTGGAGCCTTCTCTAATCATATTGCCGCCGTGGCTGCTTTGGGAAAAGAATATCAATTGAAAACTTTAGGAATTATTCGTGGTGAGGAACTTCAAGATAAATGGCAGGAAAATCCAACCTTAAAGCTCGCGTACCAAAACGGAATGGACTTTCTATTTGTGACACGGGAAGAGTACAGAGACAAAGATGCTATAACCCAAATCCTACAAAAAGAAGTTCCCGATGCTCTATTCATTCCAGAAGGCGGAACCAACGAACACGCCGTGGAAGGGATTCAGTTTATGCTCAATTCTGAAACAAAAAGATTTGATTATCTTTGCACCGCAGTTGGAACAGGCGGCACAATCGCTGGGATTTCCAAGTTTGCAGAGGAGAATCAAAAGGTTTTAGGTTTTAAGGTGGTTGATGATCACTCCTTATATAATAAGGTGTTTGAACTTTCAACCAAAAACAACTTTGAACTAATCGAAGCACACGATGGAAAGTACGGTAAAATAACCGATGAAAATATTCGTTTTATCAATGACTTTAAGAAAAACTTCGGAATTCAACTCGACCCGATTTATACCGGAAAGATGATGAAGAAGATATTCGAAATGATTGAAGAAGATTATTTTCCGAAAGGAAGTAAAATTCTGGCTTTTCATACGGGTGGATTGCAGGGAATATTCGGAGCTAACGAACTATTGAAAAAACAGAATAGAGAATTGATAAGGTTTTAAACCACAAAGTCACAAAGCTTAAGTTGACAAATGTGGAAGCTTAAAGATCATCAAGAAATTCTTTTGTGGATTGGCAAGATGTTGCAGGTTGATGAATCTATGGAATCATTGCTAGACAAAATTAGTTATAAACCACAAATCGAAGATTCACGGATTCCTTAAAAAAGAATAAATGAAGTAAAGTCACAAAGTATAAAGGTGATGATTGTGGAAATTGAAAGATTATTCTCTCGCAGATTTTACAGATTAAGCAGATCAATAAATGCATTAAATCTGCGAGAGACAGAAGAATTTTATCTTAAGATAAAATCCTCTGTGCCTTAAAAAAGCAGTATGTTGGAATATTTTTGTTTCGTCCGTTAGATGAGATTAAAAAATAAAATATCACTGTTTATCAAAAAAAATATGATCGAAAAAACTACTGGTTTTAAAAGTCATTAAATATAATATATGAAGAAAGTATTTTTTGCTCTTGCATTAATATTATTTGCAAAATTCAACGCCCAAGGTTGGAAAACAGACGAGCAATACATTCAGAAGTTTGCAATGTACGCCGTCGAAGAAATGGAGAAATATAAAATTCCAGCTTCAATTACCTTAGCACAGGGACTTCTGGAAACCGGTGGCGGACAAAGTCGCTTGGCTCAACAGGGAAATAATCATTTCGGAATTAAATGTAAAGAAGACTGGACTGGTAGAACCATGACGCACACTGATGATGCGCCGAACGAATGTTTCCGGGTTTATGATGATCCGAGAGAATCTTATGAAGATCATTCCAAATTCCTGGCTTTTAGAAAATATTACGTGAATCTTTTCAAACTAGATATGACCGATTATAAAGCGTGGGCTCACGGTCTGAAAAAAGCTGGTTATGCGACTAATCCAAAATACGCTTATATCTTAATAGATAAAATTGAAAAGAATAGACTCTACGAATTCGACAAAACCAATTCTAAAGAAGTGCTTTATGCCGTTTTGAAAATGTATCCTGATTTAAAGCACGACCGTATTTTTATGGCGCAGTTAGATCAGAGTCAGTCAAGTTCAAAACCGGTAACAGTGAAAGTTCCTTACGAACAAAACTCTTATGCAAAACAGCAGAAGAATGTAGAAAAAATTGTTACTAAAGCAGAAACACTGAATTCTATTTTAATTAAAAGCCATCCAAATGGGGGTAAGAAATTCGTGATTGTTCCAGACGATGTAGATTTAGCGGCAATTTCTAAGAAATTCCAAATCACAGAAACCACTTTGATGAAATGGAATGAACTCGACGGAACTCAGTTAAAAAGAAACGATATTCTTTTCCTGGAAAATAAATCTTCCACCGGAAATGTACCGACTTATAAAACCCAGGTAGGAGAGTCGATGCACGATATCGCTCAGAAATTCGGAATCAAACTGAAGAAACTCTATTCTAAAAATAGAATGGATTACGGTCAACAACCAACAACCGGACAATTAATCTACCTTCAAAGCAAAAAACCTAAAAAATAATCTGAGATTTTGAACTGATGTTTTGTAGATACTTTTCGACACATCCATCATCCAACATCCATCATCCAACAACATATTATGTTATACCAAAGAAGTTCTGCTTTATTCGATGAAGCGTACAAATATATTCCGGGCGGCGTAAATTCTCCCGTTCGTGCCTTTAAATCTGTAGGCGGCGTTCCTCTATTTATGAAAGCAGCGAAAGGCGCTTACATGACCGATGCCGACGATAATCAATATATCGATTATATTAATTCCTGGGGACCGGCCATTCTTGGACATACGCATCCAGAAGTTTTAGAGGCGATTAAAAAACAAGCAGAAAAAGGTTTTTCTTACGGAACTCCCACAGAACTGGAAACTGAAATTGCAAAATACATTGTAGAAAATGTTCCGAATATTGATCAGATCAGAATGGTTTCTTCAGGTACGGAAGCGTGCATGAGTGCTATTCGTTTGGCGAGAGGTTTTACCAACAGAAATAAATTCATCAAGTTCGAAGGTTGTTACCACGGACATTCTGATTCCTTTTTAATTAAAGCAGGAAGCGGAATGGCAACGTTCGGAAATCCAAGTTCTCCAGGTGTAACTCCCGGAACTGCGCAAGATACTTTGACTGCAAGATATAATAATATTGAACAAGTGGAAGATTTATTTCGTTTGAATCAAGGCGAAATTGCCGCAATCATCATCGAACCAGTTGCCGGAAATATGGGTTGCGTTTTGCCTGAAAATAATTTCCTGCAAAAACTAAGAACGCTTTGTGACGAAAACGGAGCGCTTTTAATTTTTGATGAAGTGATGACCGGATTCCGTTTGGCGTTTGGTGGAGCGCAGGAATTGTATGGAGTGAAAGCAGATTTAGTCACTTTCGGAAAAGTAATCGGTGGTGGACTTCCGGTTGGTGCTTTTGCCGGACGAAATGAAATCATGGATTGTCTTGCTCCAAAAGGTGCCGTTTATCAAGCCGGAACTTTGAGTGGAAATCCTTTGGCGATGAGAGCTGGTTTAACGACTTTACAACTCATTAAAAACGATGAAAACTTTTATCAAAATATTAATAAAACAGCAGAAACATTAGATTTTGAAATCGGAAAAATATTAAATTCGAAAAGTATCGAACACCGAATCAACCGAAAAGGTTCGATGATGAGCGTCTTTTTCCATGTTAATGCAGTTTCTAACTTTGACGAAGCAGCCGATGCAAATCATGCTTTGTTTAATAATTTCTTCCATCAGTTATTGGCGAAAGGAATTTATTTACCACCGAGTGGTTACGAAACCTGGTTTATTTCTGATGCGATTAAAGAAAAAGAAATCGATAAAACTGTGGAAGTGATTAGAAACTTTGAATATTCTTAGAGGTTTCACGCAAAGGCGCAAAGTAACTCACGCAAAGACGCAAAGAAATTTCACGCAAAGCTCGCAAAGATTTTACTGCTGCTGTTTAGCTAAAGAAATTAGCAGATAAATTTAAATAAAAAGACCGCAATGATTAAATATTGCGGTCTTTGCGTTTTTCTTTGCGTCTTTGCGTGAAAAATATTGAGAGAATTAAATTCTCGCTCTATCATATTGATGCGGGAAATCACATTCTCCTTTTCCTTCGAAAGAACCTTGGATTGCTAAATAAGGATTTCGCAAAATTTCCCGAGCGACTATAATTAAATCGGCATCTCCTTTTTCTAAAATTTCTTCGGCTTGTTCTGCAGATTTAATTAATCCAACAGCACCGGTTTTCATTCCCGATTCTTTTTTCACCTGTGCAGCTAGCGGAACTTGATAACCATCGAACAAAGTTATTGTTGCACCGTGAATATTTCCACCACTTGAAACGTCCATTAAATCTACATTTTTATCTTTCAATATTTTTGCAAGTTGTACGCTTTCTTCAATACCCCAACCGTCTTCGGTATATTCTGTTCCGGAGATTCTCACAAAAAGCGGGTGATTCTCGTCGAGTAGTTCATTAACTCCATCTACAATTTCAATTAAAAACCGAATTCTATTTTCAAAGCTTCCACCATATTCGTCAGTTCTTACATTTGATAAAGGTGACATAAATTGGTTAATTAAATATCCATGAGCAGCGTGAATTTCTATCAAATCAAAACCTGCATTAAGTGATCTTTGAGTAGCATCTTTAAAATCTTGCACCAATTTTTTTATTTCAGGAATCGTTAATTCATGTGGAATTCTTTCGTCTTCATGATAAGGAATCTTTGATGGCGCAACAGTTTCCCAACCTTCTTCCAAAGACAGCTGTTTGCCATTCCAGGTCGAAGCTTTTCTTCCGGCGTGACCTAATTGAATTCCAATCTTACTTTCAGAATTTTGGTGAACAAAATCGACGATTCTTTTTAGACTTTGTGCTTGTTCATCATTCCAAAGTCCCATGCATTTATGGGTAATTCTACCTTCAGGTACAACTCCGGTCGCTTCAACAATGAGTAAACCAGTTCCACCTTGAGCGCGACTTCCGTAATGAACAAAATGAAAATCTGTAGCAACACCATTTTCACAAGAATACATACACATCGGCGACATCACCCAGCGGTTCTTCAATTCGAGATTTCTAAGTTTTAGTGGAGAATATAAAATCATAAATATTTTTTTAATTAAGTTTTCAAATTTACGAAAAGAGAAGTTGAGAATTTCGAACGAGTTATTTATTCTATCAATAAAAAGAAATGAGATTTTCAAAACGAAAATCTCTTTAATAAAGTTTAAATAAAAAAATGAATGATTTAATTTTTGTAGCCTTCTACATGTGAAGATAGAAAAGCGTCGATAATGCCAGCTAAATTGTTGGCAATAAATTCTTCTTCCTCCTGAACACTGATTGCTAATAATGTTGCGGCTTTATAATAGTCTAACTTAATGGCTAAATGAGCCAGGCCGCCATAAGAAGCTATTTTATAATGAGTCAGTTTCTGAGAAACAAGAATAAGTGCTATTTCCAATTGTCGATATCAGTTGAGAAAACGGCCAAGTGATTCTTTGCTTCGCAAATTAAAGCATTAAAAGTTGGACATTCCTTACTTTCGATTACTTCATTGCGCAACTTAAATATTTTTTCAAGGCGCTCTTTATGTTTTAAATGAATGGCAAAATGCGTTTTAAGGATTTCTTTTAATTTTGAGGAGATAATGTGATCCTTTATAAGATCAAATTCGTTGGCTATTTCTTTTTCGGCATAATACATTTCTTTCAAAGAGTCAATGAAGAAATCCTCCAGCACAGCTCGGGAATGTGCCAGGTCATCTTTTGATAAAGAATGAATCGGTTTATCTTCATTTTTCATGAGTTCTACTTTTTTTACTAAAACGGCATAAATAATAATAAATTATCGTAGTAAAACTACAATATAAGATTCATAATAGAACGAGTGATTTCACGGTATATTCCTAAATGGCATTCATTAAAAATAATTCCTTTTAATTATAGAATTTTCTATTTTAGTTGAGTTATTAAGGTCAAATTGTAGTTCGTCGAAAATTTTTATAATAACAGCTCGTTATAAAATTTGAATGTATTTTTAATAATAGTAAAAATAAAGGCCCCAATTAAGGAGCCTCTATTATTCAGTTGTAAACTAAGCCGGCACAACGGGATTTACTTCTCGTTGCCAGAATCGATGCTGCTCGATATCTTTTACGAAATCCTGTAAATTGCCTTTTGCTGAAACTCCTTTTGCTGGAAGCTTAATTTCAGGAATGGCTTTCTTCAAGAAATCTACTGCGTCTGAATCAGCTCCAACAGGTTTGCAATGTTTAAATGATTCTGCGACAAAATGTAAAGCCTCAGGGTTTTCAGAAAGTGTTTTAACACTCGCGCCGCCTGCAACATATACTGCATCAAAAACGACAGAAGCTGCGGTAAGCAAACTCTCATCGATTGGATATTGATCTCCAGATTTTGTAGTTACAAATCCGTGTTTTGGCGCAATCACTGCAACCATCGCACCCATATCGCACAATTCTTTTTTAATTTTTGTAAAGGCTTCATCGTTGACACCATCCGCTGTTAAGATGGCAATTCTTCTGGCTTTAATATCCGTCGGTAATTTATTTGCCATACTTAAAGACGGTGCATCTTTGATAGGTAACTTGTTTTTAAAGGAATGGTAATGTTCCAGATCTCCATCTGCTGGAATACTTCCTGTAATCGGCTGCGGTAATCTTGCGGGAATCAAACCTAATTTATCAGCTACGATTTTTGCCAAACCTTCGTTAATTTCCAAAAGCATATTTACCATTCGCTGACGGATAGGAACGATTTTCACTTTTCCTAATTCAAAAGCAAACGCATTTTGGATATGTCTTTGCTCGTCTTCCGACATGCTTTGATAAAATAAATCTGGCTGACTGAAATGATCAAAGAAGCTTTTGCTTCTCATTCTGATTTTTTTAGAATCGATTCTTTCTTCAAAAGAAGTAAATCCACCTTCCGAAATCATGGCCTGGAAAGGACAGCCGCCGCCCATTGAATTTGGATTATAAGCTACTTTGCCTTTATTAATCTGCATTCGATGCATTCCGTCACGCTGATTGTTGGTTACTTCAGGAATTGATTTATTAATGGGGATTTCATGAAAATTAGGTCCGCCCAATCTGGAAATCTGAGTGTCAGTATATGAAAATAATCTTCCCTGTAATAAAGGATCATTTGTAAAGTCAATTCCTGGAACTAAATGTCCCGGGTGGAAAGCAACCTGTTCTGTTTCTGCAAAGAAGTTATCTGGATTTCTATTTAAAGTCATCTTTCCGATAATTTCTACAGGAACCATTTCCTCCGGTATCAATTTCGTCGGATCGAGTAAATCAAATGGATATTTATGTTCATCTTCTTGAGCTACAATCTGCACTCCTAATTCCCATTCAGGAAAATGACCTTCATCAATGGCTTCCCACAGATCTCGACGGTGGAAGTCGGTATCTTTTCCAGCAATTCTTTGGGCTTCGTCCCAGGCTAAACCTAAAACTCCCTGTTTTGGTTTCCAGTGGAATTTAACAAAATGAGATTTACCTTCTTCATTAATAAAACGGAACGTATGAATTCCGAAACCTTCCATCATTCTTAAACTTCTTGGTATTGCACGGTCACTCATCAACCACATCACATTGTGCATCGTTTCCGGCATCAAAGAAACAAAATCCCAAAAGGTATCGTGTGCCGAAGCAGCCTGTGGAATTTCATTGTGCGGTTCTGGTTTAACAGCGTGAACCAAATCTGGAAACTTGGTCGCATCCTGAATGAAAAATACGGGCATATTATTTCCAACAAGATCATAATTTCCTTCCTGCGTATAAAATTTCACGGCAAATCCTCTGACATCTCTAGGAACGTCAGTAGAACCTCTGAATCCTGCTACGGTAGAAAAACGAACGAAAACCGGAGTTTTGATAGAAGTGTCATTTAGAAATTTTGCTTTGGTATATTTTGCCATGGATTTATACAATTCAAATTGTCCATGCGCTCCAGAACCTCTTGCATGAACGATTCTTTCCGGGATTCGCTCATGATCGAAATGGGTAATTTTTTCTCTAAGGATAAAATCTTCAAGCAAAGTCGCGCCACGCTCACCGGCTTTTAAAGAATTTTGATCGTCATTAATTTTTAAGCCTTGGTCGGTAGTCAGGAATTCACCTTGATTGTCGGTCGTAAATTTCCCAAGTTGTTCTTGTTTTGGATTTGCCCCGTTTTCAAACGGTTCGATTTCATTTATTTTCATAATATTTTTTCTTTGGTTATTAGTTTTCTAAACGGCATTTAAATCTTTCGACTGAAGTTTGCCGTCAACTGCTTGAGAATTTAAATTAGTGTCGGCGATGGTACTCAGTAAACAATCAGATTTTTTTTCTTCGCCCAAAGTTTTCAAAAGTAAATCAAGTGCTTCTCTTTCATTTAAAGTTTTTGCAAATGCAGCCAAAGTTCCATAAGTGGCGATTTCGTAATGTTCTACTTTCTGTGCGCTGGCGATAATTCCTGCATCACGAACTGGACCTTCTGCTGTTTCTTCAATAATTTCATCACCTTCTTTAATGATTCCGTCCATAGCAAGACATTTTTTGCCTTCTGCTTTTAAGCCCATCGATTTGAAAACATTTTCTAGTCGTACGACATGTTCTTTGGTTTGAGCCAGATGGTCTTTGATGGCAGTTTTCAGTTTTTGGTCTGTTGCGTGATCAAACATTTTGGGCAACGTTTTTACCAGAGCATTTTCTGCCCAATAAATGTCCTTTAATCCGTCGATAAAAAACTCTTTTAGATTTTTAGCAACAGTTTTCTTTTCTGATGATTTGCTTTTTTTGGTGTCCATTGTTAGATTTTTAATGATTAAATAATACGGTTAAGATCTTCTGAAACAAAGTTTAATATTCATCTTAAACTTTGGAGGATTTAATTCAATATGGATAACAAGTTGAAAATGTTATTATTGAAGGAGGTTTTTTTTAAAACAATTTTTAAACCAAATTTATTTCTACTGAAAAACAAGAGATTTCTACAAAATTAAAACTGCTTTGATTTAAACTTCAAATATCTATTTTCGGATTTTTTTTTGAAAAAGAAATAATGAGTGTTTGTGCATAAATGCGAGCGGTCAAAAAAAAAACATTACCTTTACTCTCCGATTTTTAAAAATGGAAAAAGAACATACAATTCATTTCGAAGCCATCGAAAGTTACGACCACCTCGATGCGATGGAGAAAACGCTTTTTGATAAAGCAATGCAAATTCGTGAAATAGCGTACGCACCTTATTCTGATTTTACAGTAGGTTGTGCGATTTTACTGGAGAACGGTGAAATCGTAACCGGTAGCAATCAGGAAAATGCAGCATATCCCTCAGGATTATGCGCAGAAAGAACAACGATTTTTTATACCGGAGCTAATTTCCCGGATGTAAAAATTAAAAAACTGTTTGTAATTGGTGCACCAAGAAAAGCAACTACTTCAGTTCCAATTCCGCCTTGTGGCGCTTGCAGACAATCTATTTTAGAATATGAGTCGAAGCAGAAGGAAGGAATAGAAATTTATTTTGCTTCTTTAGGTGGTGAAATTTACAAAACGAAATCAATCCGCGAATTACTGCCGTTTTCTTTCGACGCTTCTTATCTTTAATTCTCATGAGAAGCCATTTTAATAACTGAAATCAATATCAATATTGATGGCATGATTTTCTGTTGACGTAAAGAACAATTTTCTAAAATTAATTTTTATCATCCAATGAGAATAGCAGCTATAGATATAGGAAGTAATGCAGCACGACTGTTAATTAATGAAGTGACGGAGCCCAAAAAGGGAAAACCGCAGTTCACTAAACTCAACCTGCTCAGAATTCCGCTGCGATTGGGAATGGATGTTTTTACGAACGGTGAGATTGGACCAGAAAGAGAGCAAATGGTCATCGACTCGATGAGTGTTTTCGGTAATTTGATGAAGATCTACAAAGTTCAGCATTTCAGAGCTTGTGCAACCAGTGCCATGCGAGATGCGAAAAACGGAAAGGAAATCATCAAGCAAGTCAAGAAATCTTCTGGAATTGATATCGAAATTATTACGGGTGATCAGGAAGCTGCTTTGGTTTTCGAAAATCATGTGGCCGATGCACTTGATAAAAACTCAGCCTATCTTTATATAGATGTTGGCGGTGGTTCGACCGAGCTTATGTTTTATGAAAACGGAAAGATGGCGTACGAGAAATCTATTAATATCGGTACCATCCGTTTGTTAAATGGTTTGGTAGTTGATGATTTATGGAAGGAAATGAAAGAAGAAATCCGTAAAAACATCAACAGTAAAAAACCTATTGTTGCCATTGGATCTGGCGGAAATATCAATAAGATTTTTTCGATGAGTAAAACAAAAGATGGCAAACCGATGTCCAGCGCTTATCTTAAAAAATATTATAAAGAAATGTGTGGATTGACGGTTACCGAACGAATGAGCAAATTCAATCTTCGAGAAGACCGCGCCGATGTTTTGGTACCAGCTTTACAAATTTTCAATAATGTAATGTCCTGGAGTGATATTGATAAAATCTACGTTCCAAAAATTTCTGTTGCTGATGGATTGATTCATAGTATTTATGAAGGTTTGCAAAAGAAATAACTTAGTAGATTTTAGAATTCATCATCTTCATCTTCATCCAGAAAATTTAACTCATCATCTCTCTGTTTATAATCTTGTGGAATTCCGGGTGGATTAAAAAGTCCCCATTCATCAACAATAAAATGTTTCGGATTGAATGTTGCGACCCAATCTCTGAATAGTAAACGAAACTCTTCAAGCTGCCTTCTAACAATTTGATAATAATCTGCTTCTTCAAAACCAAACATTTTCAGTGAATGTTGAAGAACCATTAATTCTCTTGCACATTTTCTAATAATCGCAGCATTTTCCATTTTCAAATCCCAGATTCTTACGGAATAAGCACCAGCAAGTTTAGCTTGGATCGTGTAGATGTTTTCTAAAATATGCTGTTTTGTAAATTCCAAATGTTCGTTTTCCTCAGGAATTAGATCGGTAATTGTTCGTAAAGTGTCAAAGATTTCCTGAGACTTTTTGAAGATGGGTGTATTGCGGTATTTATCCATAGTTTTTTTATTTTGCACAAATCAAAAATGACGTAATTATAATTTAAAAAATTGAAGGTTTCGAAATGCTTAATCTGACAATGGTGAAAAGACGTAATGTTGGAAATGTCATGCTGAGCTTGTCGAAGCAGCTGATATAGACGAAAATAGAAAATTAATGATCCTATTTCTTTCCCAATTCAATCACTTCCAGGTTTTCAATTTGATCTCCATTAATTTCAAAACGCATCATCGTCCGCATTTGATGCCAACCCACTTTTCCCATGGCACCAGGATTCAGATGTAGTAATTTATTTTTTTGATCGTACATTGCTTTCAGAATATGCGAATGTCCGGAAATGAAAAGCTTCGGAGCTTTTTCTTCGATTTCTTTTTTTGCTAATGGCGTATATTTTCCGGGGTATCCGCCGATATGAATCATGAGAACTTCTACATCTTCACATTTAAATCGTAAAACCTCAGGAAATATTTTTCTGATTTCTGTTCCGTCGATGTTTCCGTAAACGCCGCGCAAAGGTTTTATTTTTTCTAATTTCTCGATGACTTCTAAATTCCCGAAATCTCCGCAATGCCAAATTTCATCTGCGTTTTTTGCGTAGTCTAAAATTCGGTCGTCGATATAAGAATGGGAATCGGAAAGGAGGAGTATTTTCATGATGTAAATTTCTTACTTTTATTTTTAACCACAAATTGAAGATTCACTGATTTTTTTAAAAAGGATAAATAAAAGAGATAAAGTGACAAGATTTTGTTCGACGTAATTTATATGATGTTTTTTTACACATGAGTCACATAAGTTTTAGTTAATTCTTTCTGCAAAAAAGCTCACATTAGTTTCAGCTCTTTGTAATTTGTAGGAAATCTTAATTCTCTTAATTCCTTCATTAAATCTTAATGGTAATTTTTTTATGTTGAAGTTATATATGAGTTATGTTTAATCTCTCGCAGATTTTGCAGATGATGCAGATTTTTTTGTCCACTAAACTTAAAGTATTGATCTGCTTAATCTGCAAAATCTGCGAGAATATCAATTTTCAAATTAGGTTCTTCGGTTATTAAAAAGGGTAATGAAAATAGTGAAAGAAAAACAGCTCTTTCTTTTAGCCCCGATTGAACGGCCTGTTTGAGCTCTCCCGATGCATTTGATCGGGAAGCGAGTAGTGAAAGCGGGACTGAATTTGTTAAGAATCGAATATTTGTTGCTCCTAAAAAATCCGTAAATTTGTAGCCGATGAGGTATTGTATAGAGTTTTCGTATTTGGGGAAAAATTATTTTGGCTATCAGGTTCAGCCTGACCAGATTTCTGTACAGGAAGTTTTGGAAAATGCTTTGTCTACGATTCTACGCGAAAAAATTAAAACGACAGGAGCGGGGAGAACCGATACGGGCGTACATGCGAAGAAAATATTTGCGCATTTCGATACGGAAAAAAACATCGGTGATAATCTAACCTATCAATTGAATAGTTTTTTGCCGGCAGATATTTCCATTAAAAGAATTTTCCCGGTTAAAGATGATTTTCATGCTCGGTTTGATGCGACTTTTCGGACTTACGAGTATTATATTACTTTGGAAAAAAATCCGTTTACGCAAGATTCGTCCTGGCAAATCTGGAAACGGGATTTGGATATTAACCGGATGAATGAGGCGTGTGAAATCCTTTTTGAATACGAAGATTTTACCAGTTTTTCTAAATTACATACCGATAATAAAACCAATAACTGCAAGATTTATAAAGCGTTTTGGGAACAGAACGGTTATGAAATAAAATTCACCATTTCTGCAGATCGCTTTTTGCGAAATATGGTTCGGGCGATTGTCGGGACAATGGTTGAAATAGGAAATGGAAAAATAAAACCTCAAGATTTGCGAAAAATTATCGAAGACAAAAACCGAAATTCCGCCGGAACTTCGGCTCCTGCACAAGGTTTATTTTTAGTAGATGTCGGTTATAATTTTTAACCGTCAATCGGTACAATATCAAAACTCAATCTCTACATTCCTTTCATCACTGCAAAATTCCGTATTTTTGCAGAGGATTTTTAAATACAGTATGAAGAAACAATCAACCTGGGACATCATTAAACGGCTATTTGTAATCGGAATGAAATTTCGGTCATGGTTTATTGTTACGCTAATTATTTCCATCGTTTTGTCGATCATTTCTACTTATCGACCGTATTTGACGATGCAGATTGTAGATACAGACATTATTCAGCTTCGGGATAAAGGGTTGATGATGAAGCATATTTATGTTTTGGTCGCGTTGGTTTTCGGTGAAACGATTTTGAATTTTTTCCTTGTTTATTTCTCCAACTTTATTTCGCAAAATGTGATTCGTGATATTCGCGAAAGATTATATCATAAACTTATTTATTTCCGAACTTCTTTCTTTGATAAAACTGCGATTGGACAATTGGTTACTCGTGCAGTTGGCGATGTAGAAACAATTGCCACGGTGTATACCGATGGTTTCTTAATGGTTTTCGGCGATATTCTGCGCATCGTTTTCGTCTTGATTATGATGTTTCAGGTTGATGTTCACTTGAGTTATATTTCTTTGGTGATTCTTCCTTTGATGGTTGTGATTACGCGTTTTTTCCAGAAACGTTTGAAGAAAGCTTTTGGTGACGAAAGAACCTGGACTTCGAATCAGAATTCATTTGTTCAGGAACGACTTTCGGGAATGTCAATCGTACAAGTGTTTAACAGACAAAAAGCGGAATTTAAAAAGTTTGATGATATCAATATTACCTTAAAAGAAGCCTTGCTGAAGACGGTTTTCATCTTCTCTTTATTCTTTCCGGTGGTTGAATTAATTTCGTCTTTATTTATAGGATTTATTCTTTTCTATGGAGGATTTATCACCATTAAAGCTGGAGCCGTTATCGCTTTCATTCAATATATTTCGATGCTGATTCGTCCGTTGCGACAAATTGCGGATCGTTTTAATAATATTCAAAGAGGAATTGTTGGTGCAGAAAGAGTTCTTGACGTGATGGATGAAGATTTTGCCATGCCGAATCACGGTACAATTGCCAAATCTCATTTCGAAGGAAAAATTGAATTTAAAAATGTTCATTTTTCTTATGATGAAAAACAGGAAGTTTTAAAAGGAATAAGTTTTAAAGTAAATCCTGGCGAAACCGTTGCCATTGTTGGTGCAACTGGTGCTGGAAAATCGACCATTATCAGTTTGATTACAAGATTGTATGATATTAATTCCGGTAAAATATTATTGGATGATGTTGATTTAAAAGATTATGAACTGTATAATCTGAGAAGTCATATTGGCGTTGTTTTACAGGATGTGTTTTTATTCCACGGTAGTATTTTTGAAAATCTTGCTTTCGGTGATGAGTCTATTACTTTAGAAAAGATAAAAAGTATTGCCAAAGATATTGAAGTGGATGAATTTATAGAAAGTCTTCCTGGTGGTTATGATTACGTTGTTAGGGAAAGAGGTTCGTCTATTTCTTTAGGACAAAGGCAATTATTATCATTCTTACGTGCTTATCTTTCTGATCCTAAAATTTTAATTCTTGATGAAGCGACTTCTTCTATTGACCACGAAAGTGAAAAGTTAATTCAAAGAGCTACCGAAAAAATTACGAAAAACCGAACTTCAATTATTATCGCACACCGACTTTCTACGATTGTTAATGCTGATAAGATCATTGTGATGGAGCACGGGAAAATTGTTGAAGAAGGAAAACATGATGAACTTCTTGAGAGAGGCGGCTATTATTCTACGTTGTACAAATCACAGTTGAAAGTAGAATTGACTAAATCTACGACAGATATTTAAAAATTTAATTAGGAGCGTGTTTAAAAATAATATTAACACATTACTTACATAAATTTAGTTTTTATTTTGAAAACATCGAGAATATAAAGTTGAAAAACCCTCTATTTTCTTAACTTATTTGAACTTTCAGTATTGTTTTTTCCTAAAACTATGTGACTTTTGTGGTAAATTATTTTTGAAGTCCGAAAGGTAGAATTTCCAAATCATTTTTCCAGTCATTATTAAATTTCTCATTTAAGTAATTAGAGACAATCTGATTATTTAAAGTTGCTGTTTTCGAAATTCCTGGTGAAATAACACAATTTTCGGTTTTCACTTTAACGCCGTATTTCTTTTCGAAGTCTGAATAATCGTTGGATACCATTCCAAATACCACAAACGAAGCTTTATTTTCTTCTAGTAATAATTTAAAATTTTCTTCATTCGCATACGTTAGAAAATCATACTTATTGGTTTCAGATTGTTTGGAAGGTTTCATTTTATTTAAACCTTTGCTATAATTAGTCTTAACATTAATTTTCTGATCTGTTTGGTCTAAACTGGATGTAAGGTTATCTTGACTGGTATTATATCTTGTTTTGGTAGAACAGGAAAATAGAAAGAGTGCTGCAAATGCTGGAATAAATTTTAAAATGTTCATAGTCCGGTTTCTAAGTAGAGTAGTAAGATTATAGAAAGTTAAATCTAATGTTTTTTAATCATAAAAAATCCGCTCAAAAAATTGAACGGACTCTTATATATAAGTTTGAAATTAATTTTACTTCGCAACCACTGATCTAATATTGACAAACTCTTTCAACGCAAAGGTTGAAAGTTCAGTTCCATAACCTGAAGATTTTGCTCCACCAAACGGTAATCTTGGATCAGAACTTGTCGCTTTATTAATGCTCACTGTTCCGGATTCCAAATTGTCAATGTAGAATTGTTGTCTTTTTTTATCTTTTGTCCAAACAGTATCAGATAATCCAAACGGAATATCATTGGCTAATTTCACAGCTTGCTTGTCATCTTTTGCAATCATCACCATTCCAAGTGGTCCGAAAAGTTCTTCCTGCAAAATCGGATTTCCAGCTTTTACTTTAATTAAACCGGGCACAAATTCATTCGGAGAAAGTCTTACCAACGGCAAAATAATTTCTGCTCCATATTTAAGCGCCTTGTTATATTGGTTTTCCAATTCATCTGCTAAATCCGGACGAGCCATTCCCGCCATATTCGTTTTCTTTTTCAAAGGATCACCAGCCACGAATTTCTGATATTCTTTAACGAAAATCGGAAGGAATTCTTTTTCTACATTTTTCTGAATGATGAATCTCTTCGCTGCGTTACAAGCTTGGCCACAATTCAATAATCTTGATTTTGCACCTGCTACGGCTGCTGCTTCAAAATCGGCATCTTCCAAAACGATGAAAGCATCACTTCCACCTAATTCGAGTAAAGATTTTTTAATGTTTTTTCCGGCAATCGAAGCAACTTCGCCACCAGCTTTTTCGCTACCGGTTAAACTTACTCCTCTAACAATAGGATTTTCTAAAACGTTTTTCACTTCATCGTGACCAATTTCTAAATTTTGGAAAATTCCTTTCGGGAATCCTGCTTCCAGGAAAACCTTCTCAATTGCATTTCCACTTCCGAAACAGATCGAAGCATGTTTCACCACAACTGTATTTCCCGCCAAAATTGCTGGAACCGCAAAACGAATCACTTGCCAAAAAGGAAAGTTCCAGGGCATAACTCCCAAAATAACTCCTTTCGGTACATAATGGATTTCCGAAACTCTGAATTCAGTTTTTATCTGTTCCGGTTTCAAAATATTTTTAGCGTTGGCATAATAACGAACCATTAAAGCGCACTTGTTGACTTCAGCAATAGATTGCGTAATCGGTTTGTTCATTTCCTGAGTAATGATCTTTCCGAATTTCTCAGCATTCTCATCTAAAAGTTTTGCTAGGTTTTTCAAGAGTTGTTGTTTCTCTTTAAAAGGAACAGATTTCCAAGTATTAAAAGCTTTTTGAGAGATTTTTAATTTATTTTCGATATTCATTTTATTTGAATTTTTGACGTTGTATAGATCTATTAATATAGAACGCACCAGTGCAACAACAAGTCAATAGATTAATTAGAAACAACAAATTTAAGAAAACAAGACAAATTAAAGGATTGATGCGGACAATAATCGTCATTTGAAATAGTAAAATAGTTCCCTTACACCAATATGAACCGCAAATCTGATAAATGTCTTTATTAAAAACCTCAATAACTTTTGAATATCACAGAATTTTAATTATTTTTGAAGAATAAAATTATAAAAATGAATTTACCAGGCGAATTAAAGTACACCAAAGACCACGAGTGGGTTAAGATTGAAGGAAACACCGCAACCATCGGAATTACAGATTTCGCTCAAGGCGAATTAGGTGATATCGTTTTTGTAGATGTTGACTCTGTAGACGACGAACTTTCTGCAGGAGATGTTTTCGGAAGTGTAGAAGCAGTGAAAACAGTTTCAGACTTATTCTTGCCTTTAAGTGGAATCGTTTCAGCATTTAACTCAGAGCTGGAAGATCAACCGGAACTTCTAAATACCGATCCTTACGGAAACGGATGGATTATTAAATTAGAAATCGCAGAAGGTGCAGATCATTCAGAACTCCTTTCAGCAGAAGAATACCAAGCATCTCTTGGATAAAATCACAAAAATATTTCGTAAGATTTTGCCCATTTATTGGGCATTTCTTACTTTTATGCTGCTCAAGCCCGGCGTAGAAAATTTCGAATATGCGTTTATGTTCGAGGGAATAGACAAGGTTTTGCATTTATGCATCTTCACTTTTTTGGGATTCTCCTTTATTGCAGCTTTCCCAAAAATCAAGTTTTACTATTTCATTCAAATCATGATCTGCTACGGTTTACTCACCGAAATCCTGCAGGAAGAAATGCATTGGGGGCGTTCCTTAGAGTTCCTGGATTTAGTTGCAGACATTATCGGCGTCCTCATCGGCTACTTTATCTTCAAAAAATTACAGCGTACTATTATATAGTGCGTTTTTTTATTTTCTTGGGCGATTTCCCGCCTGGCTTACAAAAGTGCTGCATGATTTTCCCTCGCTTGGGGACCGGGCTATCCGTTACAATTCCTCGCGCCTTGGCTAAATCCTGCGCTTGCTGTGGGATTTCCACTACTATCCCTATCGCAAAAGGGATCTTTAAATATAAAGTGGATAACTTTATAAGGGTGTATTGTTCTATAAGTCATGTTATTGGAATGAGATTTTGTTCAATATTAATAAAACTTCACAAAAGAGTTGCGAGATCAACTGAGTCAGTCTACATTTGCACCACTCTAAAAAACAGAGTAGCGAAGTAGAACAGTTGAGTTAATATATAAGTAAGAATAGAGGGATTAAATTTCTTTTATGATTATTAAAATAAAAGCTTGCAAATTAAGAAAAACTTCTTATCTTTGCAATCCCAAATCGAGAGAGCTGGGGAGCGAAGTAGGAGGAGATTGAATGATAAGAAAAGGAGATTTAATGGTAACTTAAAATACTTTTAAAATTCCAAGAAAAACATTTGGTCAATTAGAAAAAACTTTATACTTTTGCACTCGCAATTCGGGACCAACGACAGAAAGAGTTCCTGGATATACGCGAAAAGAACAATAGATCATTGACATACAAATAACAACCAAAAAAGTAAGGAAAAACTAAAAGCGATTATAACTTTGAGTGAGTCAGACAAACATACAATGGAGAGTTTGATCCTGGCTCAGGATGAACGCTAGCGGGAGGCCTAACACATGCAAGCCGAGCGGTATTCTGGATTTATTCAGGAGAGAGCGGCGTACGGGTGCGTAACACGTGTGCAACCTACCTTTATCAGGGGAATAGCCTTTCGAAAGGAAGATTAATACTCCATAATATACGATCAGGCATCTGACTGTATTGAAAACTCCGGTGGATAGAGATGGGCACGCGCAAGATTAGATAGTTGGTGAGGTAACGGCTCACCAAGTCCATGATCTTTAGGGGTCCTGAGAGGGAGATCCCCCACACTGGTACTGAGACACGGACCAGACTCCTACGGGAGGCAGCAGTGAGGAATATTGGACAATGGGTGAAAGCCTGATCCAGCCATCCCGCGTGAAGGATGACGGTCCTATGGATTGTAAACTTCTTTTGTATAGGGATAAACCTAGATACGTGTATCTAGCTGAAGGTACTATACGAATAAGCACCGGCTAACTCCGTGCCAGCAGCCGCGGTAATACGGAGGGTGCAAGCGTTATCCGGATTTATTGGGTTTAAAGGGTCCGCAGGCGGACCGATAAGTCAGTGGTGAAATCTCATAGCTTAACTATGAAACTGCCGTTGATACTGTCGGTCTTGAGTAAATTAGAGGTAGCTGGAATAAGTAGTGTAGCGGTGAAATGCATAGATATTACTTAGAACACCAATTGCGAAGGCAGGTTACCATAATTTAACTGACGCTGAGGGACGAAAGCGTGGGGAGCGAACAGGATTAGATACCCTGGTAGTCCACGCCGTAAACGATGCTAACTCGTTTTTGGGGCGCAAGTCTCAGAGACCAAGCGAAAGTGATAAGTTAGCCACCTGGGGAGTACGTTCGCAAGAATGAAACTCAAAGGAATTGACGGGGGCCCGCACAAGCGGTGGATTATGTGGTTTAATTCGATGATACGCGAGGAACCTTACCAAGACTTAAATGGGAAATGACCGGTTTAGAAATAGACCTTTCGCAAGACATTTTTCAAGGTGCTGCATGGTTGTCGTCAGCTCGTGCCGTGAGGTGTTAGGTTAAGTCCTGCAACGAGCGCAACCCCTGTCACTAGTTGCTAACATTCAGTTGAGGACTCTAGTGAGACTGCCTACGCAAGTAGAGAGGAAGGTGGGGATGACGTCAAATCATCACGGCCCTTACGTCTTGGGCCACACACGTAATACAATGGCCGGTACAGAGGGCAGCTACACAGCGATGTGATGCAAATCTCGAAAGCCGGTCTCAGTTCGGATTGAGTCTGCAACTCGACTCTATGAAGCTGGAATCGCTAGTAATCGCGCATCAGCCATGGCGCGGTGAATACGTTCCCGGGCCTTGTACACACCGCCCGTCAAGCCATGGAAGTTTGGGGTACCTGAAGTCGGTGACCGTAACAGGAGCTGCCTAGGGTAAAACAAGTAACTAGGGCTAAGTCGTAACAAGGTAGCCGTACCGGAAGGTGCGGCTGGAACATCTCATTTTTGAGACTCTTCGTTAGGAGAGTATAAACAAACAACACGATACGCAAGTATCAGAGCACTTGCTCAGAGTTAGCTTTTAGTTTTTCTTTATTTGGTTGATATTTATAAAAAACATACCCACTAGGATTAGTAATCAGGGAAGGAGATAGAGTATGAGGGAGGAATTCAGTAATAATATTGCTAATTACTCATTACCCATTACTCATTGAGAGTCTCGTAGCTCAGCTGGTTAGAGCGCTACACTGATAATGTAGAGGTCGGCAGTTCGAGCCTGCCCGAGACTACTAATAATAAGACGGGAGATCAATAGATAAGAGATGATAGACGAGTAAAAAGTCTCAAATCTCCCATCTGAAAATCTCTAAGTCTCACACTAGCGGGGAATTAGCTCAGTTGGCTAGAGCGCCTGCCTTGCACGCAGGAGGTCAAGGGTTCGACTCCCTTATTCTCCACAGAGTTATAGTGATATAACGAGAACAAGTTACAGCAATGTAGCGACAAGCTTCTTAAAAGAAGCAAGCACAGAAGATATTTACATTTAGAGATTTAAGAATGATGCCAGAGGAGGCAGAACGGACTGGATAACCAGGAAGTTTAATAGGATCGAGACCTATATATTCACAGTTTTGAGAGACTGATTTAAAAGTTACGGAAAGAGCCAAAAACAATTTCTGTTCATCAGTTCGACAAGAAGATTTAAGATCATTGACATTAACGATAAAAACATCACAAAGAGAAACCGAGCACTTTCGAGTGCCGAGTTTAAATAAAACTAGTTTAACACTTCGGTGTTAGACAAACAAACTGAACTAATATATTATTAGGAAAGAAATCGTTAAGGGCGTATGGCGGATGCCTAGGCTTTCAGAGGCGAAGAAGGACGTGGTAAGCTGCGAAAAGCTGCGGGATCGGCACACACGAATTGATCCGCAGATGTCCGAATGGGGCAACCCGGCTGGTTGAAGACCAGTCACTCTGTATTTATATGGAGAGCAAACCCGGAGAACTGAAACATCTAAGTACCCGGAGGAAAAGAAATCGAAGAGATTCCGTAAGTAGTGGCGAGCGAACGCGGATTAGCCCAAAAGTCTTTATATGTTTAGAAGAATGTTCTGGAAAGAACAGCCGTAGACGGTGATAGCCCGGTATTTGAAAAGCATACATAGATGATAAATGAGTAGGGCGGGACACGTGAAATCCTGTCTGAATATGGGGGGACCATCCTCCAAGGCTAAATACTCCTGAAAGACCGATAGTGAACAAGTACTGTGAAGGAAAGGTGAAAAGCACTTCGAATAGAAGGGTGAAAGAGAACCTGAAACCGTACGCCTACAAGCGGTCGGAGCCCACAAGTTGGGTGACGGCGTGCCTTTTGCATAATGAGCCTACGAGTTAATTTTACTAGCGAGCTTAAGTACTTCAGGTACGGAGGCGGAGCGAAAGCGAGTCTGAATAGGGCGCTTAGTTAGTAGTATTAGACGCGAAACCTTGTGATCTACCCATGGGCAGGTTGAAGCTTTGGTAACACAAAGTGGAGGACCGAACCGGTTGACGTTGAAAAGTCTTCGGATGACTTGTGGGTAGGGGTGAAAGGCCAATCAAACTGGGAGATAGCTCGTACTCCCCGAAATGCATTTAGGTGCAGCGTTGCGACAAGTTTATTAGAGGTAGAGCTACTGATTGGATGCGGGGGAGTCAAATCCTACCAATTCCTGACAAACTCCGAATGCTAATAAATGTTTCGCAGCAGTGAGGGCATGGGTGCTAAGGTCCATGTCCGAGAGGGAAAGAACCCGGACCAACAGCTAAGGTCCCCAAATCTATACTAAGTTGAAATAACGCGGTTGAACTGCATTGACAGCTAGGATGTTGGCTTGGAAGCAGCCATTCATTTAAAGAGTGCGTAACAGCTCACTAGTCGAGCGGTTCGGCATGGATAATAATCGGGCATAAGTATAGTACCGAAGCTATGGATTTATAATTTTTGAATTATATCTGGTAGGGGAGCATTCTGTTTGCACAGAAGCAGGGTCGTGAGGCCTTGTGGAGCGTACAGAAAAGAAAATGTAGGCATAAGTAACGATAAAGGGGGCGAGAAACCCCCTCACCGAAAGACTAAGGTTTCCTCAGCCATGCTAATCAGCTGAGGGTTAGTCGGGACCTAACGCGAACCCGAAAGGGGAAGTGGATGGATAATGGGTTAATATTCCCATACTTGCTCACACTAAAAAGGGGACGGAGTGCCGTACTTACTGGAGACTGACGGAATAGTCAAGACCTAGCCTTCGGGCGAAGTTGTTGTAGGGAAAGTGCTTCCAAGAAAAGCCGAAGTGAAGCAACTCGTACCAAAACCGACACAGGTAGTCGAGGAGAGAATCCTAAGGTGCTAGAGTGAATCATGGTTAAGGAACTAGGCAAAATAGTCTCGTAACTTCGGAAGAAGGGACGCCAGCAGCAATGCTGGCCTCAGTAAAGAGGCCCAGGCGACTGTTTATCAAAAACACAGGACTCTGCTAAATCGAAAGATGCTGTATAGGGTCTGACACCTGCCCGGTGCTGGAAGGTTAAGGAAGGTTGTTAGGGTAACCGAAGCAATTAACTGAAGCCCCAGTAAACGGCGGCCGTAACTATAACGGTCCTAAGGTAGCGAAATTCCTTGTCGGGTAAGTTCCGACCTGCACGAATGGTGTAACGATCTGGGCACTGTCTCAACCATGAGCTCTGTGAAATTGTAGTCTCGGTGAAGATGCCGAGTACCCGCAATGGGACGAAAAGACCCTGTGAACCTTTACTATAACTTCGTATTGACTTTGAATAAACAATGTGTAGGATAGGTGGGAGACTTTGAAGCGGGCACGCTAGTGTCAGTGGAGTCAACGTTGAAATACCACCCTTTGTTTATTTGGAGCCTAACTTCCTAACGGAAGGACAGTGCGTGGTGGGTAGTTTGACTGGGGTGGTCGCCTCCAAAAGAGTAACGGAGGCTTTCAAAGGTACCCTCAGCACGCTTGGTAACCGTGCGTAGAGTGTAATGGCATAAGGGTGCTTGACTGTGAGACCTACAAGTCGATCAGGTGCGAAAGCAGGACATAGTGATCCGGTGGTTCCGTATGGAAGGGCCATCGCTCATAGGATAAAAGGTACTCCGGGGATAACAGGCTAGTCTCCCCCAAGAGCTCATATCGACGGGGAGGTTCGGCACCTCGATGTCGGCTCGTCACATCCTGGGGCTGGAGAAGGTCCCAAGGGTTGGGCTGTTCGCCCATTAAAGTGGCACGCGAGCTGGGTTCAGAACGTCGTGAGACAGTTCGGTCTCTATCTATTGCGGGCGTTAGATGTTTGAGAGGGCTTGAATCTAGTACGAGAGGACCGATTTGAACAAACCTCTGGTGTATCAGTTGTTCCGCCAGGAGCACCGCTGAGTAGCTACGTTTGGAAAGGATAAGCACTGAAAGCATATAAGTGCGAAACCTGCCTCAAGATGAGACATCTTTTAAGGGTCGTTGGAGATGACAACGTTGATAGGCTATAGGTGTAAAGGCAGTAATGTCATAGCCGAGTAGTACTAATTACCCGTAGATTTATTGCCTAATTAAGGTACTCGACAGTGCAACAAGGTTTGCTCTTTGTGATAATTTTATCGATTTTTAAATCAGACAGAAG
The DNA here is from genome assembly GCF_015191005.1 of Kaistella flava (ex Peng et al. 2021). NCBI lineage: Bacteria > Pseudomonadati > Bacteroidota > Flavobacteriia > Flavobacteriales > Weeksellaceae > Kaistella > Kaistella flava (ex Peng et al. 2021). The sequence continues at coordinate 3,482,861 of NZ_CP040442.1, forward strand.
ATTTAAAGACAAGAGATAAGAGACGATGTGTCTCGTGTCTCCAATCTATAAATCTCTAATCTATTTAAAATACATATACTGTACATCCTTTTGTACAAAACAACCTTTAGGTGGTTTTAGCAGAGGGCTCACCTGTTCCCATTCCGAACACAGAAGTTAAGCCCTCTAGCGCCGATGGTACTGCTAACGCGGGAGAGTATTTTATCGATTTTTAAATCAGACAGAAGATTTAAAGACAAGAGATAAGAGACGATGTGTCTGTGTCTCCAATCTATAAATCTCTAATCTATTTAATATACATATACTGTACATCCTTTGTACAAAACAACCTTTAGTGGTTTTAGCAGAGTCACCTGTTCCCATTCCGAACACAGAAGTTAAGCCCTCTAGCGCCGATGGTACTGCTAACGCGGAGAGTAGGTCGCCGCCAGTTTTTAAACCGCCTCGGCGGAGAACAAGCCTCATACATTTATTTGTATGAGGTTTTTGTGTGCAAAATCTAAAAAGACGAACGATAATAGACGGATAGATGATAGACTAATAGACGCGAGACAAAGAAATGATCAAAACAAAACTTCGGAATCAAGCGTAAAAACTTGGTGACTAGGCAATATTTTAAGTTAATCTATTGATAAAAATCAATCAAACGTTTATCAATGAATTATCATATTCCAAACTTGAGGAAAATATCATAGAGTTTAAGGTAGCAATTAATGAAATGATCGTGTAGAAATTCCTTGATTAAGATAAGCTGGAAATATAGGCTACATTTGTTAATCTTAAATTCCTATTTCAACTCTAGTTTCTTTCAATTATAAAAGCTGTAAAAACTTTAGCATATTAAAAGTTGGTAACGACTATCTTTTAAAAACAGTAATCCCGTTATTTTTTTTAAATCACAATCACAATCACCTAATAGCGTTTTAAAGTTTCCATTTCCGAGTGATATCTTAATTTTCTTCACTTCTTAATCCAGATCTTAATGTTGAAAATATTTCAGTTTGAAGCATTTTTATCGATTTAAGATATTTTCTTTTTACGTAAGGTTTGTAAACTAATTTGTAATTGATATCTGAACCTTCCATAAATACAGATCAAGATATTACCTTTACAATTATTCTTACTTCCAAAAACGAATGAACCACTAGAGCTTATCTTATCTGCTCACCGAAATTCTCCAGGAAGAAATGTACTGTTGTTTCGTAGAAGATTTTGATTTAGTTATAGACATTATCAGCGTCCTTCATCGGTTAGTTTATCTTTAAAAATTACGGCGTACCATTATATTAAGTATTCTTCTATTTTCCTTAGGCGTTTCCTTTCCATACTTAGGAACTTTCTACATCATTTTCCCGGCGCTAAAGTTGAGCACTTCCGTTTCAATTCCATGTCTTCTTTATAACGAGCCAAGAACTACTCAGCACTAAACCTTAATTTTACAGCTATCTTTTACTTCAGTTACAACCGCGTTGTTAGTTTAATGCACCTAAATAAAGTATAATCAGATAAAGTGGATAACTCTGAAATAGGCACATTTAATTATTAATCAATAAGTTAAAGTATTACTTATGCACATTTTAAAAATAGATTGGTAATAAGTTGCGAGATCAGTTGAGTCAGTCTACATTTGCACCACTCTAAAAAACAGAGTAGCGAAGTAGAACAGTTGAGTTAATATATAAGTAAGAATAGAGGGAATAAAATTCTTTTATACTTATTAAAATAAAAGCTTGCAAATTAAGAAAAACTTCTTATCTTTGCAATCCCAAATCGAGAGAGATGGGGAGCGAAGTAGGATAAGATTAAATGATAAGAGAAGGAGATTAATGGTAACTTAAAATACTTTTAAAATTCTTCAAAAACATTTGGTCAATTAGAAAAAACTTTATACTTTTGCACTCGCAATTCGGGACCAACGACAGAAAGAGTTCCTGAATATACGCGAAAAGAACAATAGATCATTGACATACAAATAACAACCAAAAAAGTAAGGAAAAACTAAAAGCGATTATAACTTTGAGTGAGTCAGACAAACATACAATGGAGAGTTTGATCCTGGCTCAGGATGAACGCTAGCGGGAGGCCTAACACATGCAAGCCGAGCGGTATTTATTCTTCGGAATAGAGAGAGCGGCGTACGGGTGCGTAACACGTGTGCAACCTACCTTTATCAGGGGAATAGCCTTTCGAAAGGAAGATTAATACTCCATAATATACGATCAGGCATCTGACTGTATTGAAAACTCCGGTGGATAGAGATGGGCACGCGCAAGATTAGATAGTTGGTGAGGTAACGGCTCACCAAGTCCATGATCTTTAGGGGTCCTGAGAGGGAGATCCCCCACACTGGTACTGAGACACGGACCAGACTCCTACGGGAGGCAGCAGTGAGGAATATTGGACAATGGGTGAAAGCCTGATCCAGCCATCCCGCGTGAAGGATGACGGTCCTATGGATTGTAAACTTCTTTTGTATAGGGATAAACCTAGATACGTGTATCTAGCTGAAGGTACTATACGAATAAGCACCGGCTAACTCCGTGCCAGCAGCCGCGGTAATACGGAGGGTGCAAGCGTTATCCGGATTTATTGGGTTTAAAGGGTCCGCAGGCGGACCGATAAGTCAGTGGTGAAATCTCATAGCTTAACTATGAAACTGCCGTTGATACTGTCGGTCTTGAGTAAATTAGAGGTAGCTGGAATAAGTAGTGTAGCGGTGAAATGCATAGATATTACTTAGAACACCAATTGCGAAGGCAGGTTACCATAATTTAACTGACGCTGAGGGACGAAAGCGTGGGGAGCGAACAGGATTAGATACCCTGGTAGTCCACGCCGTAAACGATGCTAACTCGTTTTTGGGGCGCAAGTCTCAGAGACCAAGCGAAAGTGATAAGTTAGCCACCTGGGAGTACGTTCGCAAGAATGAAACTCAAAGGAATTGACGGGGCCCGCACAAGCGGTGGATTATGTGGTTTAATTCGATGATACGCGAGGAACCTTACCAAGACTTAAATGGGAAATGACCGGTTTAGAAATAGACCTTTCGCAAGACATTTTTCAAGGTGCTGCATGGTTGTCGTCAGCTCGTGCCGTGAGGTGTTAGGTTAAGTCCTGCAACGAGCGCAACCCCTGTCACTAGTTGCTAACATTCAGTTGAGGACTCTAGTGAGACTGCCTACGCAAGTAGAGAGGAAGGTGGGGATGACGTCAAATCATCACGGCCCTTACGTCTTGGGCCACACACGTAATACAATGGCCGGTACAGAGGGCAGCTACACAGCGATGTGATGCAAATCTCGAAAGCCGGTCTCAGTTCGGATTGGAGTCTGCAACTCGACTCTATGAAGCTGGAATCGCTAGTAATCGCGCATCAGCCATGGCGCGGTGAATACGTTCCCGGGCCTTGTACACACCGCCCGTCAAGCCATGGAAGTTTGGGGTACCTGAAGTCGGTGACCGTAACAGGAGCTGCCTAGGGTAAAACAAGTAACTAGGGCTAAGTCGTAACAAGGTAGCCGTACCGGAAGGTGCGGCTGGAACATCTCATTTTTGAGACTCTTCGTTAGGAGAGTATAAACAAACAACACGATACGCAAGTATCAGAGCACTTGCTCAAAGTTAGCTTTTAGTTTTTCTTTATTTGGTTGATATTTATAAAAAACATACCCACTAGGATTAGTAATCAGGGAAGGAGATAGAGTATGAGGGAGGAATTCAGTAATAATATTACTAGTTACTCATTACCCATTACTCATTGAGAGTCTCGTAGCTCAGCTGGTTAGAGCGCTACACTGATAATGTAGAGGTCGGCAGTTCGAGCCTGCCCGAGACTACTAATAATAAGACGGGAGATCAATAGATAAGAGATGATAGACGATTAAAAAGTCTCAAATCTCCCATCTGAGAATCTCTAAGTCTCACACTAGCGGGGAATTAGCTCAGTTGGCTAGAGCGCCTGCCTTGCACGCAGGAGGTCAAGGGTTCGACTCCCTTATTCTCCACAGAGTTATAGTGATATAACGAGAATAGTTGCAGAGATGTAGCGACAAGCTTCTAACAGGAAGCAAGCACAGAAGATATTTACATTTAGAGATTTAAGAATTATGCCAGAGGAGGCAGAACGGACTGGATAACCAGGAAGTTTAATAGGATCGAGACCTATATATTCACAGTTTTGAGAGACTGATTTAAAAGTTACGGAAAGAGCCAAAAACAATTTCTGTTCATCAGTTCGACAAGAAGATAAGATCATTGACATTAACGATAAAAACATCACAAAGAGAAAACCGAGCACTTTCGAGTGCCGAGTTTAAATAAAACTAGTTTAACACTTCGGTGTTAGACAAACAAACTGAACTAATATATTATTAGGAAAGAAATCGTTAAGGGCGTATGGCGGATGCCTAGGCTTTCAGAGGCGACGAAGGACGTGGTAAGCTGCGAAAAGCTGCGGGATCGGCACACACGAATTGATCCGCAGATGTCCGAATGGGGCAACCCGGCTGGTTGAAGACCAGTCACTCTGTATTTATATGGAGAGCAAACCCGGAGAACTGAAACATCTAAGTACCCGGAGGAAAAGAAATCGAAGAGATTCCGTAAGTAGTGGCGAGCGAACGCGGATTAGCCCAAAAGTCTTTATATGTTTAGAAGAATGTTCTGGAAAGAACAGCCGCAGACAGTGATAGCCCGGTATTTGAAAAGCATACATAGATGATAAATGAGTAGGGCGGGACACGTGAAATCCTGTCTGAATATGGGGGGACCATCCTCCAAGGCTAAATACTCCTGAAAGACCGATAGTGAACAAGTACTGTGAAGGAAAGGTGAAAAGCACTTCGAATAGAAGGGTGAAAGAGAACCTGAAACCGTACGCCTACAAGCGGTCGGAGCCCACAAGTTGGGTGACGGCGTGCCTTTGCATAATGAGCCTACGAGTTAATTTTACTAGCGAGCTTAAGTACTTCAGGTACGGAGGCGGAGCGAAAGCGAGTCTGAATAGGGCGCTTAGTTAGTAGTATTAGACGCGAAACCTTGTGATCTACCCATGGGCAGGTTGAAGCTTTGGTAACACAAAGTGGAGGACCGAACCGGTTGACGTTGAAAAGTCTTCGGATGACTTGTGGGTAGGGGTGAAAGGCCAATCAAACTGGGAGATAGCTCGTACTCCCCGAAATGCATTTAGGTGCAGCGTTGCGACAAGTTTATTAGAGGTAGAGCTACTGATTGGATGCGGGGGAGTCAAATCCTACCAATTCCTGACAAACTCCGAATGCTAATAAATGTTTCGCAGCAGTGAGGGCATGGGTGCTAAGGTCCATGTCCGAGAGGGAAAGAACCCGGACCAACAGCTAAGGTCCCCAAATCTATACTAAGTTGAAATAACGCGGTTGAACTGCATTGACAGCTAGGATGTTGGCTTGGAAGCAGCCATTCATTTAAAGAGTGCGTAACAGCTCACTAGTCGAGCGGTTCGGCATGGATAATAATCGGGCATAAGTATAGTACCGAAGCTATGGATTTATAATTTTTGAATTATATCTGGTAGGGGAGCATTCTGTTTGCACAGAAGCAGGTCGTGAGGCCTTGTGGAGCGTACAGAAAAGAAAATGTAGGCATAAGTAACGATAAAGGGGCGAGAAACCCCTCACCGAAAGACTAAGGTTTCCTCAGCCATGCTAATCAGCTGAGGGTTAGTCGGGACCTAACGCGAACCCGAAAGGGAAGTGGATGGATAATGGGTTAATATTCCCATACTTGCTCACACTAAAAAGGGGACGGAGTGCCGTACTTACTGGAGACTGACGGAATAGTCAAGACCTAGCCTTCGGGCGAAGTTGTTGTAGGGAAAGTGCTTCCAAGAAAAGCCGAAGTGAAGCAACTCGTACCAAAACCGACACAGGTAGTCGAGGAGAGAATCCTAAGGTGCTAGAGTGAATCATGGTTAAGGAACTAGGCAAAATAGTCTCGTAACTTCGGAAGAAGGGACGCCAGCAGCAATGCTGGCCTCAGTAAAGAGGCCCAGGCGACTGTTTATCAAAAACACAGGACTCTGCTAAATCGAAAGATGCTGTATAGGGTCTGACACCTGCCCGGTGCTGGAAGGTTAAGGAAGGTTGTTAGGGTAACCGAAGCAATTAACTGAAGCCCCAGTAAACGGCGGCCGTAACTATAACGGTCCTAAGGTAGCGAAATTCCTTGTCGGGTAAGTTCCGACCTGCACGAATGGTGTAACGATCTGGGCACTGTCTCAACCATGAGCTCTGTGAAATTGTAGTCTCGGTGAAGATGCCGAGTACCCGCAATGGGACGAAAAGACCCTGTGAACCTTTACTATAACTTCGTATTGACTTTGAATAAACAATGTGTAGGATAGGTGGGAGACTTTGAAGCGGGCACGCTAGTGTCAGTGGAGTCAACGTTGAAATACCACCCTTTGTTTATTTGGAGCCTAACTTCCTAACGGAAGGACAGTGCGTGGTGGGTAGTTTGACTGGGGTGGTCGCCTCCAAAAGAGTAACGGAGGCTTTCAAAGGTACCCTCAGCACGCTTGGTAACCGTGCGTAGAGTGTAATGGCATAAGGGTGCTTGACTGTGAGACCTACAAGTCGATCAGGTGCGAAAGCAGGACATAGTGATCCGGTGGTTCCGTATGGAAGGGCCATCGCTCATAGGATAAAAGGTACTCCGGGGATAACAGGCTAGTCTCCCCCAAGAGCTCATATCGACGGGGAGGTTCGGCACCTCGATGTCGGCTCGTCACATCCTGGGGCTGGAGAAGGTCCCAAGGGTTGGGCTGTTCGCCCATTAAAGTGGCACGCGAGCTGGGTTCAGAACGTCGTGAGACAGTTCGGTCTCTATCTATTGCGGGCGTTAGATGTTTGAGAGGGCTTGAATCTAGTACGAGAGGACCGATTTGAACAAACCTCTGGTGTATCAGTTGTTCCGCCAGGAGCACCGCTGAGTAGCTACGTTTGGAAAGGATAAGCACTGAAAGCATATAAGTGCGAAACCTGCCTCAAGATGAGACATCTTTTAAGGGTCGTTGGAGATGACAACGTTGATAGGCTATAGGTGTAAAGGCAGTAATGTCATAGCCGAGTAGTACTAATTACCCGTAGATTTATTGCCTAATTAAGGTACTCGACAGTGCAACAAGGTTTGCTCTTTGTGATAATTTTATCGATTTTTAAATCAGACAGAAGATTTAAAGACAAGAGATAAGAGACGATGTGTCTCGTGTCTCCAATCTATAAATCTCTAATCTATTTAAAATACATATACTGTACATCCTTTTGTACAAAACAACCTTTAGGGTGGTTTTAGCAGAGGGCTCACCTGTTCCCATTCCGAACACAGAAGTTAAGCCCTCTAGCGCCGATGGTACTGCTAACGCGGGAGAGTAGGTCGCCGCCAGTCTTTTTTTTATCCGCCTCGGCGGAGAACAAGCCTCATACATTTATTTGTATGAGGTTTTTTTGTGCCCAAAAGCCAGAGAAACAAACACAAACGAATAATGCAATAGACTAAAAAACATGAGATGAACAGATAATAGACGGGAGATGAGAGACAAAAATGAGAATTAACTCATATAGATATTTGGAGATGATTTCCGAAGGAAATCTTAATCTTCTTAACTCATTAATCAAAATCTTAATATTAAAAATTTTTCAGATTATGGTTTTTGTAGACTAAGATATTTTCTCTTTTACTCTAAGTTTTGAATTGATCTATAATTGCGATCCGGACCTTAAATGATGATATTATTTTTTTATAATTCTTTCACTTGCAAAAACGAACAAACCTTTAGGATTATATTATGATACCCACATGACCATGATGAAGATAAAAGTTAATTGATTTTAATTGCTTGGTATCTTTAATATCAAAAGAATAGAGAGTATCTTATTTTTTAGCTTAAATAATTAATTTAATTGAGACTTCTTTATAATCTGAAATTATTTTAAGATAGTATAAAAGAAAACTTAAGGATTGTAATTTTATATATTTATATTGCAGTATCAATTTTTGTAATTAAACTACAATAGAGCATTTATTTAAAAACTTTAAGATTATTTTTAGTAACATATTATAAATAGTATAATCAAATTATTGAGTTGCTAATTTAAATTACAATGTTCAAATGCTTGATTCCTTTTTTAATGATCAAATGCTTTGTAATTTTTAAATTGTACAATCAGAGCTGGTCAGCAGATTTTATTTTAAGGATAAAATAAATTCCTCTCAGCAAAATATTTCTAGAGCAAAGGTCCCTGGTCATTTTTAGAAATCAAACAAAGCAATTGAGATTATCCACATTCTGTTCACCGAAATTCTCCAGGAAGAAATGTACTGTTTTTTTTCTGAGTAGGTTTTGATTTAGTTATAGTAATTATTGTAGTTTTAATCTGCTACTTTATCTTTAAAAAATTACGGCGTACAACTATATTAAGTACTCTTCCATTTTCCTTAGGCGATTCCTTTCCATACTTAGGAACTTTCTACATCATTTTCCCGGCGCTAAAGTTGAGCACTTCCGTTTCAATTCCATGTCTTCTTTATAACGAGCCAAGAACTACTCAGCACTAAACCTTAATTTTACAGCTATCTTTTTACTTCAGTTACAACCGCATTGTTAGTTTAATGCACCTGAATAAAGTATAATCAGATAAAGTGGATAACTCTGAAATAGACATATTCAATTATTAGTCAATAAGTTAAAATATTACTTATACACATTTTAAAAATAGATTGGTAATAAGTTGCGAGATTGACTGAGTGGGATTACATTTGCACCACTCTAAAAAACAGAGTAGCGAAGTAGAACAGTAGAGTTAATATATAAGTAAGAATAGAGGGATTAACTTTCTTTTGTACTTATTAAAATAAAAGCTTGCAAATTAAGAAAAAATTCTTATCTTTGCAATCCCAAATCGAGAGAGCTGGGGAGCGAAGTAGGAGGAGATTGAATGATAAGAAAAGCAGATTTAATGGTAACTTAAAATACTTTTAAAATTCCAAGAAAAACATTTGGTCAATTAGAAAAAACTTTATACTTTTGCACTCGCAATTCGGGACCAACGACAGAAAGAGTTCCTGGATATACGCGAAAAGAACAATAGATCATTGACATACAAATAACAACCAAAAAAGTAAGGAAAAACTAAAAGCGATTATAACTTTGAGTGAGTCAGACAAACATACAATGGAGAGTTTGATCCTGGCTCAGGATGAACGCTAGCGGGAGGCCTAACACATGCAAGCCGAGCGGTATTCTGGATTTATTCAGGAGAGAGCGGCGTACGGGTGCGTAACACGTGTGCAACCTACCTTTATCAGGGGAATAGCCTTTCGAAAGGAAGATTAATACTCCATAATATATGACCAGGCATCTGGTTATATTGAAAACTCCGGTGGATAGAGATGGGCACGCGCAAGATTAGATAGTTGGTGAGGTAACGGCTCACCAAGTCCATGATCTTTAGGGGTCCTGAGAGGGAGATCCCCCACACTGGTACTGAGACACGGACCAGACTCCTACGGGAGGCAGCAGTGAGGAATATTGGACAATGGGTGAAAGCCTGATCCAGCCATCCCGCGTGAAGGATGACGGTCCTATGGATTGTAAACTTCTTTTGTATAGGGATAAACCTAGATACGTGTATCTAGCTGAAGGTACTATACGAATAAGCACCGGCTAACTCCGTGCCAGCAGCCGCGGTAATACGGAGGGTGCAAGCGTTATCCGGATTTATTGGGTTTAAAGGGTCCGCAGGCGGACCGATAAGTCAGTGGTGAAATCTCATAGCTTAACTATGAAACTGCCGTTGATACTGTCGGTCTTGAGTAAATTAGAGGTAGCTGGAATAAGTAGTGTAGCGGTGAAATGCATAGATATTACTTAGAACACCAATTGCGAAGGCAGGTTACCATAATTTAACTGACGCTGAGGGACGAAAGCGTGGGGAGCGAACAGGATTAGATACCCTGGTAGTCCACGCCGTAAACGATGCTAACTCGTTTTTTGGGGCGCAAGTCTCAGAGACCAAGCGAAAGTGATAAGTTAGCCACCTGGGGAGTACGTTCGCAAGAATGAAACTCAAAGGAATTGACGGGGGGCCCGCACAAGCGGTGGATTATGTGGTTTAATTCGATGATACGCGAGGAACCTTACCAAGACTTAAATGGGAAATGACCGGTTTAGAAATAGACCTTTCGCAAGACATTTTTCAAGGTGCTGCATGGTTGTCGTCAGCTCGTGCCGTGAGGTGTTAGGTTAAGTCCTGCAACGAGCGCAACCCCTGTCACTAGTTGCTAACATTCAGTTGAGGACTCTAGTGAGACTGCCTACGCAAGTAGAGAGGAAGGTGGGGATGACGTCAAATCATCACGGCCCTTACGTCTTGGGCCACACACGTAATACAATGGCCGGTACAGAGGGCAGCTACACAGCGATGTGATGCAAATCTCGAAAGCCGGTCTCAGTTCGGATTGGAGTCTGCAACTCGACTCTATGAAGCTGGAATCGCTAGTAATCGCGCATCAGCCATGGCGCGGTGAATACGTTCCCGGGCCTTGTACACACCGCCCGTCAAGCCATGGAAGTTTGGGGTACCTGAAGTCGGTGACCGTAAAGGAGCTGCCTAGGGTAAAACAAGTAACTAGGGCTAAGTCGTAACAAGGTAGCCGTACCGGAAGGTGCGGCTGGAACATCTCATTTTGAGACTCTTCGTTAGGAGAGTATAAACAAACAACACGATACGCAAGTATCAGAGCACTTGCTCAAAGTTAGCTTTGTTTTTCTTTATTTGGTTGATATTTATAAAAACATACCCACTAGGATTAGTAATCAGGGAAGGAGATAGAGTATGAGGGAGGAATTCAGTAATTTACTAGTTACTAATTACCCATTACTCATTGAGAGTCTCGTAGCTCAGCTGGTTAGAGCGCTACACTGATAATGTAGAGGTCGGCAGTTCGAGCCTGCCCGAGACTACTAATAATAAGACGGGAGATCAATAGATAAGAGATGATAGACGATTAAAAAGTCTCAAATCTCCCATCTGAGAATCTCTAAGTCTCACACTAGCGGGGAATTAGCTCAGTTGGCTAGAGCGCCTGCCTTGCACGCAGGAGGTCAAGGGTTCGACTCCCTTATTCTCCACAGAGTTATAGTGATATAACGGGAACAAGTTACAGCAATGTAGCGACAAGCTTCTAACAGGAAGCAAGCACAGAAGATATTTACATTTAGAGATTTAAGAATTATGCCAGAGGAGGCAGAACGGACTGGATAACCAGGAAGTTTAATAGGATCGAGACCTATATATTCACAGTTTTGAGAGACTGATTTAAAAGTTACGGAAAGAGCCAAAAACAATTTCTGTTCATCAGTTCGACAAGAAGATTTAAGATCATTGACATTAACGATAAAAACATCACAAAGAGAAAACCGAGCACTTTCGAGTGCCGAGTTTAAATAAAACTAGTTTAACACTTCGGTGTTAGACAAACAAACTGAACTAATATATTATTAGGAAAGAAATCGTTAAGGGCGTATGGCGGATGCCTAGGCTTTCAGAGGCGAAGAAGGACGTGGTAAGCTGCGAAAAGCTGCGGGGATCGGCACACACGAATTGATCCGCAGATGTCCGAATGGGGCAACCCGGCTGGTTGAAGACCAGTCACTCTGTATTTATATGGAGAGCAAACCCGGAGAACTGAAACATCTAAGTACCCGGAGGAAAAGAAATCGAAGAGATTCCGTAAGTAGTGGCGAGCGAACGCGGATTAGCCCAAAAGTCTTTATATGTTTAGAAGAATGTTCTGGAAAGAACAGCCGCAGACGGTGATAGCCCGGTATTTGAAAAGCATACATAGATGATAAATGAGTAGGGCGGGACACGTGAAATCCTGTCTGAATATGGGGGGACCATCCTCCAAGGCTAAATACTCCTGAAAGACCGATAGTGAACAAGTACTGTGAAGGAAAGGTGAAAAGCACTTCGAATAGAAGGGTGAAAGAGAACCTGAAACCGTACGCCTACAAGCGGTCGGAGCCCACAAGTTGGGTGACGGCGTGCCTTTTGCATAATGAGCCTACGAGTTAATTTTACTAGCGAGCTTAAGTACTTCAGGTACGGAGGCGGAGCGAAAGCGAGTCTGAATAGGGCGCTTAGTTAGTAGTATTAGACGCGAAACCTTGTGATCTACCCATGGGCAGGTTGAAGCTTTGGTAACACAAAGTGGAGGACCGAACCGGTTGACGTTGAAAAGTCTTCGGATGACTTGTGGGTAGGGGTGAAAGGCCAATCAAACTGGGAGATAGCTCGTACTCCCCGAAATGCATTTAGGTGCAGCGTTGCGACAAGTTTATTAGAGGTAGAGCTACTGATTGGATGCGGGGGAGTCAAATCCTACCAATTCCTGACAAACTCGAATGCTAATAAATGTTTCGCAGCAGTGAGGGCATGGGTGCTAAGGTCCATGTCCGAGAGGGAAAGAACCCGGACCAACAGCTAAGGTCCCCAAATCTATACTAAGTTGAAATAACGCGGTTGAACTGCATTGACAGCTAGGATGTTGGCTTGGAAGCAGCCATTCATTTAAAGAGTGCGTAACAGCTCACTAGTCGAGCGGTTCGGCATGGATAATAATCGGGCATAAGTATAGTACCGAAGCTATGGATTTATAATTTTTGAATTATATCTGGTAGGGGAGCATTCTGTTTGCACAGAAGCAGGGTCGTGAGGCCTTGTGGAGCGTACAGAAAAGAAAATGTAGGCATAAGTAACGATAAAGGGGGGCGAGAAACCCCCTCACCGAAAGACTAAGGTTTCCTCAGCCATGCTAATCAGCTGAGGGTTAGTCGGGACCTAACGCGAACCCGAAAGGGGAAGTGGATGGATAATGGGTTAATATTCCCATACTTGCTCACACTAAAAAGGGGACGGAGTGCCGTACTTACTGGAGACTGACGGAATAGTCAAGACCTAGCCTTCGGGCGAAGTTGTTGTAGGGGAAAGTGCTTCCAAGAAAAGCCGAAGTGAAGCAACTCGTACCAAAACCGACACAGGTAGTCGAGGAGAGAATCCTAAGGTGCTAGAGTGAATCATGGTTAAGGAACTAGGCAAAATAGTCTCGTAACTTCGGAAGAAGGGACGCCAGCAGCAATGCTGGCCTCAGTAAAGAGGCCCAGGCGACTGTTTATCAAAAACACAGGACTCTGCTAAATCGAAAGATGCTGTATAGGGTCTGACACCTGCCCGGTGCTGGAAGGTTAAGGAAGGTTGTTAGGGTAACCGAAGCAATTAACTGAAGCCCCAGTAAACGGCGGCCGTAACTATAACGGTCCTAAGGTAGCGAAATTCCTTGTCGGGTAAGTTCCGACCTGCACGAATGGTGTAACGATCTGGGCACTGTCTCAACCATGAGCTCTGTGAAATTGTAGTCTCGGTGAAGATGCCGAGTACCCGCAATGGGACGAAAAGACCCTGTGAACCTTTACTATAACTTCGTATTGACTTTGAATAAACAATGTGTAGGATAGGTGGGAGACTTTGAAGCGGGCACGCTAGTGTCAGTGGAGTCAACGTTGAAATACCACCCTTTGTTTATTTGGAGCCTAACTTCCTAACGGAAGGACAGTGCGTGGTGGGTAGTTTGACTGGGGTGGTCGCCTCCAAAAGAGTAACGGAGGCTTTCAAAGGTACCCTCAGCACGCTTGGTAACCGTGCGTAGAGTGTAATGGCATAAGGGTGCTTGACTGTGAGACCTACAAGTCGATCAGGTGCGAAAGCAGGACATAGTGATCCGGTGGTTCCGTATGGAAGGGCCATCGCTCATAGGATAAAAGGTACTCCGGGGATAACAGGCTAGTCTCCCCCAAGAGCTCATATCGACGGGGAGGTTCGGCACCTCGATGTCGGCTCGTCACATCCTGGGGCTGGAGAAGGTCCCAAGGGTTGGGCTGTTCGCCCATTAAAGTGGCACGCGAGCTGGGTTCAGAACGTCGTGAGACAGTTCGGTCTCTATCTATTGCGGGCGTTAGATGTTTGAGAGGGCTTGAATCTAGTACGAGAGGACCGATTTGAACAAACCTCTGGTGTATCAGTTGTTCCGCCAGGAGCACCGCTGAGTAGCTACGTTTGGAAAGGATAAGCACTGAAAGCATATAAGTGCGAAACCTGCCTCAAGATGAGACATCTTTTAAGGGTCGTTGGAGATGACAACGTTGATAGGCTATAGGTGTAAAGGCAGTAATGTCATAGCCGAGTAGTACTAATTACCCGTAGATTTATTGCCTAATTAAGGTACTCGACAGTGCAACAAGGTTTGCTCTTTGTGATAATTTTTATCGATAACTATTAGACTAAAAGATAATAGACTGATAGATAATAGACCCATGGTCTACTACCTACCACCTAAAATCTACAGCCTAATTACAATATACTGTACATCCTTTTGTACAAAACAACCTTTAGGGTGGTTTTAGCAGAGGGGCTCACCTGTTCCCATTCCGAACACAGAAGTTAAGCCCTCTAGCGCCGATGGTACTGCTAACGCGGGAGAGTAGGTCGCCGCCAGTTTTTTTAAACCTCAATCAGAAATGATTGAGGTTTTTTTTGTGCCCAAAAACCAAAGAAAAGACAAGGACAAAGAGAAGACCAAAAGATAATAGACGGATTTGGCATTACCATTTTTATCGAAAATCTTAATATTCTTAACTCCTTAATCCAGATCTATTGCTGAAAATATTTATTATCTAAAATTTATTTTTTATAGACTAACTTATCTTGTGTTTTTGTCAGGATCTTTTATTTTATTAAAATATAACATAATATTATGCTTAGTATTCTTATTCCCGGTTTTAGAGAGGACGAGTTGCACTTGCAACATTTGATGGTTGATTTCAATGGTACGCTTGCAATTGATGGAAAATTAATTGCTGGAGTGAAAGAGAAACTTAATCTGATTTCTGAAAAATTACAAGTTCATATTGTTACAGGTAATAGTTTCGGAACTGCAGAAAAAGAACTTGAAGGAATCTCCTGTACATTAAAATTGCTTTCCGCGCATAATCAAAATATTGAAAAAGGAAAGTATGTTGAGATGTTGGGGAAAGAGTCCGTGATCAGTATTGGTAATGGTAGTAAGGATAGAGAGATGGTACAGCGCTCAGTAATTGGTATTATACTTATTCAAAAAGAAGGTGCGTCAGTTGAGGCACTTATGGTTTCGAATATTGCTTGTACTAATATTCTTGATGCGCTTGATTTAATCGATAATCCTAAACGAATTTCTGCTACACTCAGAAGTTAACAATATATTATCTGGTTATTTTCTAAAAGAATTTACATGATCTGAAACTTCAGGGAATGATAAGTAAATAATATTGCTCTCTTTTATATTACAATTTTTTAAGGATTTTCTTTTGTATGATTCTACGTTTCTGTTATAAATATTTTTATTTTTTTAAAAGAAGCACTGACTAAAGTTATAGCCACGATGGAAGCGGCATCCTTTATTGTCTCGTTTTTAGAAACGAGACAATAAAGATATAGCGGACAGCGGGACTGCTCTTCGAGAACAGAGAAAATCTTTATGCTCCTTTTATTTAAAATTTTGAAACTATTGTTTACTTTTTAGTAATATTGCGAGATGAATAAATTTTTAGTTTTTATCGTTCTTTTTCTGACTGCAGGTTTTCAGGCACAGGTTATTTCCGGGATTACTTTTACAGAAAATGACAGACCACTTTCGGAGGTTAATATTTATGTTGACGGTTCCAAAATCTATACGGTTTCTGACGGCAATGGGAATTTTTCGCTCGATGTGCAAAATCAAAAAAATGCTGCGCTTGTTTTTCAGAAAAATGGGTATGAAACTTTTTCGGTGCAGATTTCTGAGGCTGTTGGAAAGAAGGTAAAAATCGTGTTACTTAAAGTTCAGGATATTGAAGAAGTTGTGCTGATTCCATATACCGACGAAGCTTACAATAAATTTATCAGTTATTTTCTGGGACAATTTGTAGGGATTGATCAGGAAAATGTGAAAATAAAAAATCAGAAAACGCTGAAGTTTGCTTTCGACAAAAAGAATCAAATTTTGAAAGTGAAAGCCCCGCAGACTTTAATTATTGAGAATAAACGATTGGCGTATCAGATTCAATTTAATCTTTTGAATTTTGAAGCGGATTTTAGAAATAATACGGTCGCTTATTCCGGAACTTCTTTTTTTAAAGATGTTAATCCGAAGAAAATAAATGAAGTTAATCGCCTGAATGCTTACCACGGAAGTATCATGCATTTTCTGAGAAGTGCTTATCAAGATCAAATTGCAGAGCAGGGATTTTGGGTAAATCATATTGTTAAACTTGATAAAGATAAAATAGTGGCTAAAGAAAAAGCTTTGGCTGTTATTGAGACGAAAATTCCCACTTCTTCTTTTATTGAAAAGGTTGGTGATAAAAAAACATTAGCATTTAAAGATATTCTTCAGGTGAATTATCCGAAGCATTATTTTGCAATTGTTAAGTCTAAAATTGTTAAAGAAACTTCGATGGTCCAGCAGACTTCTTATATTTATGTGGATGGGAATTCATTTGATATTTACCCAGATGGAAATTCTTCGGATCCTGAACAAATGATTTTACAGGGAAGTTTGAGTAATAATAAAATGGGAAATTTTCTTCCGCTCGATTATGAACCGAAGATTGATTAAACAACAGCGGTTTTCAAAAAATTATAAGATAATAAGGTGAAAATTATATTTTATAAAAAATGCCACGAATACACGAATGAAATTCGTGTATTCGTGGCAAGAAAGACTCATGTGGTGGATAATGCTTTGAACTTTTGCATTCTTTTTCCACGAAACTTTATTATTTCTTTTAGCTCTTTTGCGGTCTAAATAATCGAAAAACCTGATTCTAAATCAGCGATAATATCATCGATGTGTTCGATTCCAACGCTCAGTCTTATTTGTCCCGGACGAATTCCGGCTTTTTCTCTTTCGGCATCAGATAATTGCTCATGCGTTGTTGAAGACGGATTGATAATTAAAGTTTTCGAATCTCCAACATTCGCAACGTGGCTAATTAATGATAAATGATTAATGAATTTTACGGCGGATTCTTTTCCTCCTTTAATATCAAAACTTAACACGCCACCGAATCCTCTTTTTAAATATTTCTTTGCATTTTCATGATCTGGGAAATTGGATAAACCTGGATATAAAACTTTTTCAACTTTCGGATGATTTTCCAAAAAATCAGCAATTGTTTGTGCATTACTTACCGTTCTTTCTAAACGAAGTGACAATGTTTCCAGACCTTGTAATAGTAGAAAAGAGTTGAAAGGAGAAATTGTGGGACCAAAATCTCGCATACCTTCCACTCTGGCTTTGATGATAAAAGCGATATTTCCAAATTGAGAATTCACGCCGAAAACATCAGTGAAAACCAGACCGTGATAACTCTCACAAGGTTCTGATAATTGTGGGAATTTTCCGTTGCTCCAATCAAAATTTCCACCATCGATAATGATTCCACCAATTGAAGTTCCGTGTCCACCAATCCATTTGGTAGCTGATTCTACGACAATATTAGCACCATGTTTTAATGGTTGAAAAAGATATCCGCCAGCTCCGAAAGTGTTGTCAACAATTAAGGGAATACCATGTTTTTTGGCAACTTCTGCAACCGCTTCAAAATCGGGAATATTTAAACTGGGATTTCCAATCGTTTCAAGATAAATGGCTTTTGTATTTTCATCAATAAGTGTTTCAAAACTTTCAGGTTCGTTATCTTCTGCAAAGCGAGTTTGTATTCCTAATTTTTTAAAAGATACTTTGAACTGGTTATAACTTCCGCCGTACAAATAAGGTGAACTCACGAAATTATCGCCGTTTTGAAGGATATTAGTCAAGGCTAAAAATTGTGCAGCATGACCAGAACTTGTTGCTAAGGCTGCAACGCCGCCATGCAAAGCTGCCAGTCTTTTTTCGAAAACATCTGTTGTTGGATTCATCAAGCGCGTGTAGATATTTCCGAATTCTTTTAAACCAAAAAGATTAGCAGCATGTTCTGCATCATTAAAGGTATAACAGGCGGTTTGATAGAGCGGAACTGCTCTAGAATTGGTGGTTGAATCTACGGTTTGACCGGCGTGAACTTGCAAAGTTTCAAATTTTAAATTGCTCATATTTTAATTTATTTGTTTTAAATTTTGGGCAACTTATCCTTTGAAATACTTGTCGAAAGAGCATAAAAAAAGCTCTTTCGACAAATCAAAAGAGCTTAATATATAGAATTTCTTTTTTCTAAATTTTAATATCTGACTTATCTTTCCCGCGCTAACGAGTTGAATTTTGCACCTTATTTATTTCTAAACAGGTTGCCAAAGTTTCAAAGGGTCAATTCCCTCCACTTTTCTGAATAAGTTGCGATTTTTTAAAGAACGTCTTTAGAGGTGCAAATCTATATAATTTTTTTTAATCTCCAACAAAATGTCATAAAATTTTTAATGTTAATATTTTTTAGGTCGATTTGAATGAAAATACTGTTTAATTAAATCAATCTTTTGGTCAATTAAATTCGGACATTATTTCACTTCAACAAAATTAGAAATATTAAGATTGTATTGTCTGGAATCACATTCTTCTGAAATGAATTTTAAACTTAATTTTTGGTTTTCAATCGAATATTGGTAAATTCCTTTACTGTTTACGGGACATGGTGAACCACCGATGATTTTGGTGATAATTAGAGAATCATTATTTACTTTATATTTCATTTCCTCTACAACTTTATCCTTCACATATACTTTAAACTCATTGTCAGTAAATTTAAAAGTAACATTTTCTGCAGTTGGAATATTTGCAACTCCGTACCACGCTGTATTTTCCAAGTCGTTTTTGTTTTCTGCCACTTCTGGTGAGTTTTTACAACTAATTGTCGGCAGAAGAAAATAAAAAATTAATGGTGCGATTAGATTTTTCATGGTATTAAGTTTTGTGGTTATTCACTCAAAGGTAGTGTGGTAATAAATATGAATTTAGGGTTGAAAAACCCATAATTGGTTGGTGAGTTATGAGTAAGAAATGTGTCTTTTTGTACCTTTAGAGTAAGAGCGTTTTTCTCTTATTTGAAATAAAAAATGAAATTATATTTCTTAACTCATTATCTTAAAGTTTGTTAAACATCTAGTAGGCTCCTAATTTTTATATTAATTTTAAAGTAAATTAAAAACAAATATTATGATAGTAAAAGTGCTTGAAGTAATTGCTACTTCAGAAATTAGTTTTGATGACGCTATAAAAAATGCCGTGAAGGAAGTTTCGAAAACGGTTAAAAACATTGATAGCGTTTACGTAAAAGACATGAAATGCCACGTGAAAGATGGTGAGATTTCAACTTACGGATGTGTCTGTAAAGTTTCTTTCAGAGTTGAATAATTGAATATTCTGCTCATGAAGAAATCCATTTTGTTTGTTTCAAAATGGATTTTTTTATGGTTGTAATCTGCAATATTTTCGATTATTATTATTCTTTTGTTCCCCAAGGTGCGCCTGGAGTTTCAATCTTTTTAGTTAAATCAAAACGAACAGTAAATAAACGCTCGTTCCCGATTCGGCGAAGGTTATAAGTGAAACTTTCTGCATCAATGGTAAACCACCAAAGATTAGTAGCAGCTTTTGGCAACATCTTCGTACTGTGTTCGTCAGCCGGAAACATCTGAAGATTCTTCAAACCTACATTTGAGTTTGTACCGCCATATTGAGTTACTTTCTCTTCTGTGCCATCTGGATTTCGATGATCGTGCTTTAAGCTTAGAATTTTGTTGGTATTTTTATGTAAAACCCAAGTTCTGGATTTATCGTCCCCTACGAAAAATGGAATTCTAATATCATTTTTTTTACAAGACCGAACGTGCATTACTAATTTCTTTCCGGTAAATCCGTCACCTTCAGCTCCTCCAGAAATTATTTCGCCTTGGTATGATTTTCCACAATGTGCTTCTAATTGTGTCCAGAATTTTTCGGATGTTGTTTGTTCTTGAGCTAAGAAATTGATTGGAATTAAGAGTGAAAAATAGAGTAGTGCTTTCATGTTTTCTTTTAAATAATAATTGATTTTAGTAAAAGATAAACATACAACAAATATCCCTTGAGGACTAATTCAGAAGGGATATTTCCAACAAATAAATTTTAGAATAGAAATAAAAATAGAATATTACAGTCGAGCAATATTCTGTTTTTTTAAAAGGTATTAATCTAAATGTAAATTATCAATTAATCGAACTGTACCAACATTGACGACAATGAAGGCGCGGTGTTTTTTATCTTTATAAAAGAAATCGGTTTTCTTTAACGTAGTTTCATCTGCGATTTCAAAATATTCCAAAGTCATTCCGCGTTCGTCATCGAAAATATCTTTTACACGTTTATTAATTTCTGGAATGGTCATGATCCGAAACCAATCATTTACTTTAACCAATGTTTCATGAATTACTTTGGCAGCATCTCTTTGAAAATGGCTCAATCGTTCATTTCGTGAACTCATAGCAAGTCCGTTCTCTTCACGGTAAATTGCAACACCATGAATTTTTACGGGAAGTTTTAATTGCTCTACTAATTTTTCAATGATTGCTAATTGCTGGTAATCCTTTTCACCGAAGTAGGCGTTGTCAGGCTTTACTTGTCGCAACAATTCTTCAACTACAGTTCCTACGCCATCAAAATGTCCGGGGCGGGATTTTCCTTCCATCTCATTTTCTAAACCATCAAAATTGAAGGATTTACTTTTTAATCCCTCGGGATATAAATCCTTGACTTCAGGAAGATAGACGGCATCTACAATTCCGGTGTTTTCAAGCAATTTAATATCACGCTCTGTATTGCGCGGATATTTTGTTAAATCATCAGGATTATTAAATTGGGTTGGATTCACAAAAATTGAGGAAATAACCAAATCGTTTTCTATATTGGCGATCTCGTACAAAGAGAGATGACCTTGGTGTAGTGCGCCCATGGTGGGAGCAAACCCAATTCTTTTACCCATTTCTTTTTGTCTTTCGACATAATCCGTAAGCGTTTTTTTGTCTCTGAAAATTTCCATATCTAATTTGATTATCCTTGTAAAAGTAGGAAATTCTTGTAAATGAGGATAAATATTTTAAATATTTTTTTAGAATAATATCAGATTTCTAAAGGATTAATCTTAAATAATGTTAATTAAAAATTATTACATTAAAATTTCGTAAATTTGCCTTGTAGAATATTCTGCCCAAAAATTTAGAAGAAAGTTAGAATTTATGCCGAACCAAAAGATTTTGTATGTTACCACGGAGATGTCTCCTTATCAGGAAGATAACAATATGGCGACAATGGTGAGTAAGATGGCTCTCAAAATGCACCAAGACGGGAATGATGTGAGAGTGTTTATGCCAAAATTTGGCCAAATCAGCGAAAGAAAATTTCAATTGCATGAGGTAATTCGTCTATCCGGAATGAATATTATTATTAATGATTTGGATCAACCCCTGATTATTAAAGTAGCATCATTGCCTGGAGAAAGATTACAAGTTTATTTCATCGACAATGAGGAGTATTTCAAAAGAAAACAATTCTATATCGATGAAGAAGGGAAACCATATGCAGATAATGATGAGCGCGCAATTTTCTTCGCTAGAGGAGTAATTGAAACCATCAAAAAACTGAACTGGGTTCCAGATGTAATTCACCTTAACGGTTGGATGGCCTCATTTATCCCTGTTTATTTAAAGACCTTCTATAAAAACGATTCTTATTTTAATGATTCCAAAATAGTCCTTTCTCTTTATAATGAGGAGAATATGGCATTGTCTGAGTCTGTAGAAGAAAAAATGAAGTTCGACAATATTACCGGGCTAAAAGCGTTTAAGAAACCAAGTTTTCAGAGTTTCGTAATCGAAAGTATTGATTTGGTTGATTTAGTAATCAAAGGCGACGAGTTCCTGGAAGAGGATCTTAACAGTGCTTTTGCTGAAACTAAAACTACGAAATCCGAATATATAGACGCTGAATTAATCAACACGTTATACTAATCAATTTATATTTAATGATAAGAACTATTCAAGAATTATTCAAAATTACTGCAACATTAGTAATTGGGAGTTTAATTTTAGTGAATTGTGAGCCGGATCCAGATCAGTTGGGTTCACAATTCTTTCAAGACGGAGCAAAAGGTACAGAAGTATCTTATCCGATTATCGCTTATAATTCCAACAACAACGATTCGATAAGAACAGATGCTGCACGACTGCAAAGTGCAACTTTAGGTGCGTTTACTGAATCTCAATTTGGATCGCAGAAATCTTCGTACGTTTCGCAGGTTAGATTATCTGGAGCAAGTCCCGATTTTGGATTAAATGCAAAACTAGATTCAGCTGTTCTTGTAATTAAGCCACAGTATGCAGCAGATTCTGTTACCACGGTAACGAATGAAGATTATATTTATCCAGTTGGTGCTGTGCCTGCAAAGAGGGTTGTTAGTACTTATCCAGTAATCAAATATGGTAATACCAAAATAGCAGGTAAAACACTTTTAAACTTTAAAGTTCAAGAAGTGACAGACTTTTTAGGTTCTAATACTGATGTTGTTTATTCTAATAAAATAGTCAATACTGGAGCACAGATCGGATCAAAAACTTTTGACGGAAATGTTCACCTTGTAAGAGTTACCAAAGATGGTGACGACACTGTTCTATTCGAAAGAACACCAGCTCTTAGGATTCCATTGGATAGTACATTTTTCGCAAATAAAATTATTAATAAAGTAGGCTCTCCAGAACTTTCTGATGCAGCTTCATTTATTAGATATTTTAAAGGAATTAGAGTTTCTGTTGATGGAAATGATGGATATATTTTCAATTTTGATCCAACTACAGTAGAGCTTAATCTTTATTACAAAAATGATAAAGATACCAATGGAATAATCACCAGAGAGCAATCTGTTTATATGATGAACATGGGAGCGTCTAATGCATTTTTTAATCAAATCGCTTTTAACCGTACAGGAACGCCTTCTGCAACTGCGTTAGCGACAACAAACGAAATAACTGGTGATGCCAAGCTTTTCGCTCAGGGAATGGGTGGTCCAGGATTTGGGCTTAGAGTTCCAGCTGTGGATGTTGCAAATATTAAAACTTTGTATAACAATAATAAGATAGGAATTGTTTCAGCGAAAATCCGTATTTATACTGATGTGACTAGTTGGTCAAATAACTATGCGAAACCTAATTATTTTGTTGTGAGACAAAGAAACTTAACTCCTGAACCAGGGAAGTCTCAGTATCTTAATGATTATCTTGTTGACATGAGTGCTTTATATGGTACCGGAGTTTATAACTTGGTAAAAGCATACGATTTACAAAAGAATCCAGCTTATTACGATATTGGAATTACACAGACTTTCAAAAATATCATTGAAAAAGAATCACCAAACTACGACTTAATATTAAACGTAGGTTCTTATACCACAGATACAGGGGGGAATCTTCTAGGGTCTTTATATCCAACTTTAGGCGCTCAAAATTTTAATACCAGAAGTTATACGGCAAATAGAGCTGTATTTGTAGGAACAGATCTTACTAATCTTGCAAATGATAAAAGCGCAAGATTAATTTTGACTTACGGACAGAAACAATAATTAGAAAGACAATAACAAAAAAAAATAGGATAATATATGTGTGGAATTGTAGGTTATACTGGTTTTCAAGATGCTTATGAAGTTGTAATCAACGGGCTTCGAAGATTAGAGTATAGAGGATATGATAGTGCGGGAATTGTACTCGAAAATGAAAATTCAGTATTTACTGTTGCAAAAACTAAAGGGAAAGTAGATGATTTGGTTGCAATATCAAAAGATTTAGCAGGTACAGCACATATAGGAATGGGACATACCCGTTGGGCAACTCACGGAGTTCCAAGTGATAATAATTCGCATCCTCACCTTTCAAATGACGGAAAAATAGCATTGGTTCATAATGGGATTATCGAAAATTACGATACGCTGAAAATTATGTTGACCGAGAAAGGATTTGTATTTCATTCAGAAACAGATACAGAAGTATTGGTGAATCTTATTCAATATATAATGGATGTTAATGCGGAAATGGATTTCCCAACCGCAGTTCGTTATGCATTAAATGAAGTTTTTGGTGCGTACGCAATTACAGTGATGCATGAAGATTTTCCTGGCTTATTGGTCGTTGCGAGATTAGGTTCTCCTTTGGCGATTGGTTTAGGAAATAATGAATATTTCATCGCTTCAGACGCTTCTCCTTTTGTTGAGTTTACCAAAGAAGCAGTTTATTTAGAAGAAGGTCACATGGCAACCATTTCATTAGAAAATGGTGTAGACATCAGAAATATTAAGGATAATGTTAAGATCACTCCTGAAGTTCAACAATTGAAATTGAGTTTGGAGCAGATTGAAAAAGGAGGTTACGAACATTTCATGTTAAAAGAAATTTTCGAGCAGCCGAAATCGATTCACGATACTTTAAGAGGTAGATTATTGGTAGAGGAAGGAATCATCAAAATGGCCGGAATCTGGGATAACTTGGAAAGATTAAACCAAGCTCAGAAAATCACTATTATTGCTTGTGGAACTTCTTGGCACGCCGGTCTTATCGGAGAATATTTAATTGAAGAATTTGCGAGAATTCCTGTTGAAGTAGAATATGCTTCAGAATTTAGATATAGAAATCCAATCATTTCAGAGAAAGACATCGTTATTGCGATTTCTCAATCAGGTGAAACTGCTGATACGATGGCCGCTATTAAAATGGCTAAAGAGAAAGGAGCTTTCGTTTATGGAATTTGTAATGTCGTTGATTCATCTATTTCAAGAGTTACTGATGCGGGTTCTTACACACATGCTGGTCCAGAAATCGGTGTTGCTTCAACAAAAGCATTTACTGCACAATTGACGGTTCTTTCTTTAATTGCTTTAAAATTAGGAAAGCATAATGGTCACTTGAGTAATCAAGAGTTCATGCGCCTTTGTACTGAATTGGAGACAATTCCGCAAAAAGTTCAGGAAGTATTAGAAAGTACTCACGAAATTACCAAGGAAATTGCGAAGAGCTTTGTTGATGCGCAGAATTTCCTTTACCTAGGAAGAGGATATAATTTCCCTGCAGCGTTAGAAGGTGCATTGAAGTTGAAAGAGATTTCTTACATTCACGCAGAAGGATATCCTGCTGCTGAAATGAAACACGGACCGATTGCATTGATTGATGAAAATATGCCAATTGTTATTATTGCACCTAGACAGGGACATTATGACAAGATTGTAAGTAACGTACAGGAAATCAAAGCTAGAAAAGGAAAAGTGATTGCAGTGGTTAATAAAGGGGATACACAAGTTGCTTCTGTGGCAGATTATGTAATCGAATTCCCGGAGACATCAGAATGTTTCTCACCAATTATTGCTTCAGTGCCTTTACAGTTACTGGCATATTATATTGCAGTGTACCGTGGAGCCAATGTTGACCAACCAAGAAACCTTGCAAAATCTGTTACAGTAGAATAAAAAGTAACCGATTATAAAATAATACAAATGTTTTTACGTTTTGTAAAAAAAAACATAAATGTTTCCCAAAAAATTATATATTTACGGATTAATTTCAAATATTAGAATGAAAAGAGTATTCCTTATATTATTAGCAGCAGCAGCTGTAAGCTCATGTTCGAAAAGCGGAGGTAGTTCTGCGGGCAAGGGAGGGTTAAAAGGAGAGTTGGTGCCAAGAGGCAAGTCCAAATCCTTTGTTTCCGAAAGGCCATATGGTATGGTTGCAATTCCTGCTGGATCATATGTGATGGGTTTAGCTGACCAGGATTTTACAAATACTCCAGAAAAGGCAACCCTTAAAACGGTAACTGTTTCTTCCTTTTTTATGGATGAAACAGAAATTACAAATGCAGAGTACCGAGTCTTTATCAATTATGTTCGTGACAGTGTCGTGCGTTCTTTATTAGCTGAAGCAGCTGGTGATAGCGGTTCTGACGGTAACGGGAATTCTATTGGTGACTATGCGTATGCTTCAAAAAAAGCAGGCGGTGATAAAAATGCTTACCAGGAATTTATGGATTCTCAAGGCGGTAGAGATGGATACGACGAATCTAAAAAATTAGATTGGAAAGTCCCTATTCGTTGGAAAACTTCTGAATATCCAGATGCTCAATATGCCGAAATTTTAGAAACAGTATATATTCCATCCGCAGAAAGAATCAATAATGAAAGAATTATCGATACCAGAAAATTGAAGTATGCTTACAATTGGGAAGACATCGAGTCTGCCGTTAAAGATAAATCGAGAGGTGCAAAATATTTGAAAAAAGAAAGTATTGCAGTTTATCCTGATACAACGGTTTGGTTAAAAGATTTTAATTATGCTTATAACGAACCTTTATATGACGGTTATTTTTGGCATAGTGCATATAAAAATTATCCTGTAGTTGGAGTAACGTGGGATCAGGCGAGAGCATTTTGTAATTTTAGATCAAAGCTAAAATCTGATTATAATGAGTCTTTGAAAAAGAAAAAACAAAAAGCAATGGCTTTCCGACTTCCAACTGAAGCAGAATGGGAATACGCGGCTAAAGGTGGTAAAGAAAATGCAACTTATCCGTGGGGTGGACCATATTTGCAGGATGATAGAGGTTGTTACTTAGCAAACTTTAAACCGAAAAGAGGTAATTATATAGAAGATGAAAAGAAAGGTACTTATACCTATACTGCACCAGTAAAAAAATTCCCTAAGAATGGATTTGGACTATATGATATGGCAGGAAACGTAGCAGAGTGGACGGAATCTCCGTACAATAATTCAACGTATCAGTTCGCTTCTACTTTAAATCCTTATCTATCTAATCAAGCATACAGAGAACCTAGAAAAACTGTTCGTGGTGGATCTTGGAAAGATATCGGTTATTTGTTGATGACTGGATCACGAGACTATGAAAGAAAAGATTCTGCCAGAAGTTATATAGGTTTCAGAACTGTACAAGACATCCCAGAAGGAACAGCCAAATACAAAAAGAGAACGAACTAAGAATAAAACAACAAAAACTAAAAAAAAATTATAACACATGTTTAAAACTAAAGAAGCAACTTACAATTTCATCTATTCATTTGGAGCTGCAATCGTAATTTTAGGAGCACTTTTCAAAATGACTCACTGGAGTATTGGGCCGATTTCTGGAAACGTGACTCTTGCCGCAGGTCTTATCACTGAGGCAATTATCTTTATTATTTTTGCATTCGATGCTCCTAAGACTGAAGAGTCTTATGCTTGGGAAAATGTGTATCCAGAACTTTTAGATAGCCATGCTAACCCGAATCCAAAACATTCGACAAATGTTATGCAAACGGCAGAAGTTAAAGAATTGGAGCTTTCTTTGTCTGATAAATTAGATAAAATGCTTGCCGATGCTAAATTAGATGTGAGTTTATTTGATAGTTTAAGAACAGGAATCGAAAAGTTTTCACACTCTGTAGATCAAATTAATCAAACAGTAGATGTTGGTGGTTCTACAGCAAAATATAATGATCAATTGATGTTGGCTGCAAGTCATCTTGAGAGCATGAATGCATTGTATGCGCTTCAATTAGAACATGGAAAAACACAAACTGAATACAGCAAAAAATACGTAGATGATATGCAAAAAGCTGCTGCTCATTCAGAGAAATTTAACGAAGAATTAACTGGATTAACTTCTAACCTTAATAGTCTTAATAGAGTTTACGGCGGTATGCTTAGCGCAATGAAATCATAATTTTCTTACCATTTATATTTAAAATTTAAACTATTAACAAAATTTACTAAAAATGGCACAAGGAAAACAGACGCCTCGTCAGAAGATGATCAACTTGATGTATTTGGTGTTCATTGCGATGCTTGCAATGCAGATCGATCAAGAAATCATCAGATCCTATAAAGATACGACCGGTTCTTTGGAAGAGACGAGAGTGTTGACTCAAAATAATAATGCAATATTCAAGAAAACTTTAGAAGTTAAAGCTGAAAAGACTCCAGAAACTTTCACAGTCCCTTTAAATAACTATAAAGGATTGGAAAATAAGGCTGATGTTTTAGTAGAATCTATTGAGGAATTGAAAAGAAAATTAAGTAAAGACGCAGAATACGATACGAATAAAGAAATTCAGGAAAGTTTTGCTTCACTAAATAATACTGAGCCATCTACAACGATGTTCTTTAATGATGGTGATGAAACAAAACCGTCAAAAACAGCAATTGATTTAAAAACAAAGATCGATGCATTTAGAACTTATGTAAACCAAACTTTTGGCTCAAACCCTTTGATGAAAGAAATGGTGAACAGAACTAATAAGCAAATGATTTCAGAGTTTGATAAACCTAGAAATGGTAAAAATTTCATTCAATATAAATTTTATAACCAGCCTTTAATTGCTGCATTATCAAATTTAGAAGTGATTCAATCTTCTGCAAGAGGAATTCAGGGTGACGCATTATCTGTAATGCTTCAGGAAAAAATTGATGCAGATATCAAGTTTGATGCTTATTCGGCAATTGTTTCTGCACCAGCCACTGTAATTCAAGGAGAAGCTGCACAAGGAAAAGTTGCTATTGGTAACTATTCTAGTAATGTTCCGGGATTGTCAATGCCAGGTTTGACCATAGAAAATGGCCAGGGAGTGAGAAACTTAGATACTGGTTCTTTGGGTGAAAAAAGCTTTAGTGGTGAAATTTCATTCACTGACGTTAATGGGAAAGTTATACCATTAAAATATAACCATACCTATAAAGTTATTGCAGGAGCACAGGAATTGAAAGCACAGAAAGGAGCAATCTTAACTGCTGATAAAATGAATGTTCTTTACCGTGGATTACCGAATCCAATTTCAGGATCAATCTTGGGAGCAGATATGTCAGGAATTTCTTTATCCGCACCAGGAGCAAATGTGAGTGGAAGCGGAGGTAAGTGGACTGTAACGCCAGGAGGTGGAAGTACAGTGACCTTGACTATTTCAGGACGTGATCCTAAAGGTGCTGTGATTTCACAAGCGTTCCCTTTCAGAATTAAAAGCGTTCCGCCACCGGTTGGACAAATTCAAGGAGACTATGTGGTATCGATGCCTGCAAGTTCAATCCCAAATCAGAAAGTTTCTGTGGTGATGCCAGATTTCGATTTCCCAGTAAGTTTTACTGTAAACAGTTTCATGTTTAGAGTACCAGGAAAAGCAGCAATGTTGGTGAATGGTAACTCATTGAGCTCAGTAGGGAATTTATCAAAAGGTCTGCGTGCTGGTGATATTGCTTATGTATTTAATATTAAAGCAACAGCAACCGGATTAGGTGATCAAGCATTAAAACAGATTCCACCAGTAGTAATAAACGTACAATAATTACGTTATTGATTAGATTGTATATCAATCATTAGTATAAAAATTTTAGAATGAAAAAGGTCATATTGATAGTGCTTGCTTTGAGTTTCAGTGCAGTTGGAGCACAAACTAAGAAAAAGCCGAAAAAGAAAGCTAAGGCTAAGACGACAGCTGCTGCAAAGCCAATTGTGGAAGCTGCGCCTATAATTGAAGCTCCTGTGGAATATCAACCTGTAGTAGATGATACGCCAATTACTTCAATGTCTATTTTAAATGCGAAATCTCCGGAATCGTTTAGAAAATATAGAGATTTGAACTTGATTAAGCAAGGTGATTCGATGGTTTCTAATAAAATCATTCCTTTATCATATGGTTTTATCAACGACAAAGACATATTGAAGAGTATGGTCGTTTGGGAAATCATCGATATGAATGATAAAATTAATCAACCGTATTATCATAATGAAGATGGATTGGTTTCGAAAAACAAATCGCTTTACCAACTTTTATTTGATGCTATCAATGATGGTAGAATAAAAGAAGTATATGATGACGAACTTTTCATGACTCGACTAAATCCCGAAGCAATTCAAGCTCGTATTAAAAACGAGGTGATGAGCAACGCTGGAATTGACAGGATTAATGAAGTTGGGAAATTGTCTGCGGAAGAAATGAAGGAGTTTACCAATGTCTATGAAACCAAAACTGAAAATGTAAAGGTTTTAAAGATTAAGGGAATGTGGTATATCGACCGTAGAGATAGCCAGATGAAATATAGATTGCTGGGAATTGCAGCCATGGGTCAAGATCCTTCTTTGATGGGTCAGTTTGGTCCGGACGGGCAGCCGTTGGCTGGTAAAGATGAGTTGATCGATTTGTTCTGGGTATATTATCCTGATACGAGAGAGGTTCTAGCTAATGCAGTAGTATTCAACAGTAAAAACCTTGCTTCTGACATTACCTTTGATGATTTGTTAAATGCAAGAAGATTTTCCAGTATTATTTATAAGTCAGATAACGGTTTAGGAAATGGTGTTATCAAGGATTATATTCCAAATGATGCTGACGAACAGTTAGAGGAAAGCGAAAGAATCAAAGCGCAAATCATGCAAATGGAGAGCGATATGTGGAATTATTAATCAATTCCTTTCAATATAAAAAAAAACCTGAGTACCTTTGCTCAGGTTTTTTTTGAACTTATTCTGAGGTCAAAAATTCCTTTCATCAATTAAATTATCAATGAAAAATGTAGATTATATAATAGTTGGCGACGGTTATGCCGCTTTCTTTTTCGCCCATCAATTAATTCTTCATCAAAAATCTTTTGTTTTATTTTCTGCCAGTAAAAAAGGAGCTTCGCAGGTTTCTGCGGGAATTGTGAACCCTTTGGTATTAAAGAAATTCACCACCTTTTGGTTGGCAGCTGAGCAGATAGAATTTTTGAATAAAACGGTTGCAGAGATTGAAACTTATACGGGCGAGAATTATTTAATTCAAGAAAGAATTCACCGTATTTTTCATGATGAAAGTGAAAAGAATTTATGGTCGATGAAAACCGAAACCGAAGAATTAAAACCCTTTCTAAATCCTGATTTTGAAACCTTAGAAACCATTATAAATCCTTTCGGAACTGGTAAAGTAAATCATTCAGCTCGAGTAGATGTGAATGGATTTTTCAGTGGTATTTCGGCTTATATGGAAGTGCATGAGATGTTGATCAGAGAAAAGTTTGATTATTCAAAAATTAAAGGTTCAATGTATGAAGATTTTAATTTTAAAAACATTGTCTTCTGCGAAGGAATGGGCGTGAGAGCAAATCCTTTTTTTGCAGATATTCAGGTGATTGCCAATAAAGGACATCATTTAAAAGTAAAGCTGTCAGAGAAAATGAATCATCAATATACCTTGAAGAAAAAGCATTTTCTATTTCCTTTAAAAGATGATGTTTATTATTACGGTGGAACTTATGATCCCAATGAAAGGGAAAATGAAATCGATGATTTTAAAACAGAAGAATTAAAAGAAGGACTTTCAGCATTCTATCCGCATGATTTTGAAGTCTTAGAAGTGAATTACGGTTTCCGACCAACAGTAAAAGATCGACGACCAATTCTTGGTAATCTGCCCGAACATCAAAATTATTATATCTTCAACGGCTTAGGAGCAAGAGGAATACTTAATGGCTGCTACTTCTCAAAAGAACTTTATGAACATATCGAAAATGGTCAGGATTTAATGAAAGAAGTTGATTTAAAAAGATTTAATAAATAACCTCAATTTTAGAAATAGAAAACGTCGCAAATTTTGCGACGTTTTCTATTATTATGAATGACTAAATTCTTTATTTCCAATATAAAAAACCAAAGTATTTTAAATGATTTCCCAACTTCTATTACGTCTTAATCATTAGCTATTGCTTATTACTAACTCGTAATCCATTTCCAAAGTTCCTTCGCAGTCGCTTTATTTCCGTACATCAAAATTCCTACACGGTACACTTTTGCAGCGATAAAAATCATTAGTAACGTTGAAACTAAAAGCAATGAAGCTGAAAGTATAATTTGCCATGCAGGAACTCCAAAAGGAATTCTTGCAATCATCGCAACTGGCGAAGTAAATGGAATCATCGATAACCAAAATCCAAGCGGACCTTCAGGATTATTCATAATTGTAAAACTTCCATACATTCCAACCATCAATGGAATAATCGCAAACATGGTAAACTGTTGGGTTTCCGTTTCGTTATCTACAGCCGAACCGATCGCGGCATACATTGAACTGTAGAAAATATAACCGAGTAAAAAGAACACGATAAATACGCCGATAATCAACGCAACATTCATGTCTAAAAGAATATGTGAAACTTGTCCTGCAATTTGTTGAAAGTCGAATTTTTGAATCATATCTGCCGATTGTTCACCGCCAGGGATTTGATTTTTCATCGCTGCAAATCCAGTATTTAAGAATAAAGCACCAATGACAGACATCGTAATCCAAATACAGAATTGCGTTAGAGCGACCAGCGTTACACCCAATATTTTCCCCATCATCAATTCAAATGGCTTTACCGAGGAGATAATAATCTCGACCACACGGTTGTTTTTCTCTTCCAAAACGCTTCGCATTACTCGAACACCATAAATGATGATGAACATAAAAACGGCGTACATCAGAACCATTGCCAGTCCAGATTTTACACCGAAAGATAAATCATTGTCAGAGCTTTTATTATCGACGATATTCTGCGTATTCAGTTCAAAGTTTTCATCCAGATTTTTCATCTGATCTTCTGAAATAACCAGCGTTTTTATCTTTTCTTTCCTGATGATTTTAGCTAAGTCAGAGGTGACTTTTGTTTTGGTGTCAAATCCTATTTTTTTGTTAATCAATAATTTAGAATCTTTCTGTAACTCATCGTAATTGTGATCTTTCAGTTCGGGAATAATGAGTAAACCTTCAATTCCGTCCATGTCTTTCAAGGTTGCAACTAATGATTTCTCATTGGCAGCTGGAACAAAGACATATTTAATTTGATTCGTGCTTTTAAGATTTCCTACAAATAGTCCGCTTTTATCAACGACGTTAAAAGTACTTGTACTTTCATTTGCCTTAAACATAAAAGCAATTAAAGCAGCAAAACCAATCATCAGAATGGGTGCTAAAAGCGTCAGAATAACAAAAGATTTTTTCTTGACCTGCGTCAGGTATTCTCTTTTGGTGATTAGAAATATATTTTTCATGAATTATTTTAATTAAAATTGGAGTTCAAAGTTATAATGTCATCTCTGGTTTTTCATTTCCACTAACTGCATTGATGAACACTTCATTCATGCTCGGAATCTTCTCGTCAAAAGAACGGATTTTTCCAACTTTCATCAGTTCATTCAGAAGCAGGTTTTGATCATTATTGTTTTTTAAATCAAATGAAACCAATTCATTTTCTGTTGAATAATTCTGAATTTCAAACTGATTATTAAATTGCTCAAATCTCGCATTATTAACTTCAGCCAAAGTCACATTGAAAATATTTTTCTTGAATTGTTCTCTAACATCAAATACTTTTCCGTCTAAAACTTTTCTCGCTTGGTTGACCAATGCTACATAATCACACATTTCCTCCACACTTTCCATACGGTGAGTCGACAGGATAATCGTAGTTCCGTTATCTTTTAATTTCAGAATTTGATCCTTAATTAAATTAGCATTCACAGGATCGAAACCCGAAAATGGTTCATCCAAAATCAGCAATTTCGGACGGTGCAAAACTGTTACCACAAACTGAATTTTCTGCGCCATTCCTTTCGAAAGCTCACTCAGTTTTTTCTTCCACCACTGATCAATTTCCAATTGTTCAAACCAATATTTCGCTTCTTTCAAAGCATCATTTTTGGTCATTCCTTTCAGTTCACCAAAGTATAAAAGTTGGTCGCCAACGGTCATATTTTTATACAAACCACGTTCTTCCGGCATATAACCGATTTGTCGGATATGATCAGGATTCAGTTTTTGGTTGTTGATGTACACGTTGCCAGAATCGGCTTGCGTAATCTGATTAATGATTCGGATAAAAGTGGTTTTACCAGCGCCATTCGGACCCAAAAGTCCATAAATACTAGCTTCTGGAACATCTATAGAGAAATCCTCTAACGCCAGTTTTTTACCGGCATTATAGGTTTTAGTTACATTTTCTGCTTTCAGCATCGAAATAATTTTAAATGATTAGTCCTTTAAATAGGACAAAAGTTACGGAATTTCTTAAAACTTTTAAGGAGCCGGGAACCTGCTTTCACTACTCGCTTTTTCACAGATTTTTCCAACCGCTAAATGCCATCCTAAAAATCTGTAAAAAGAGCTCAAACATGCCGTTCAATCAGGGCTATGAAAGAGGGATTTAATAAGTAATTGTTGAGATAAAATGTTTTGAGTGAGTCAAGATCAATTTAAAAGTGAATTTAAACTAGGCTCGTAACTAATTCACAAAATCAAAATCCTTGTAAAAAGCATCCGCTTCAGCAATTACAGCATCCATTTCTTCTAAAGTA
Source organism: Kaistella flava (ex Peng et al. 2021) (assembly GCF_015191005.1). Lineage (NCBI taxonomy): Bacteria > Pseudomonadati > Bacteroidota > Flavobacteriia > Flavobacteriales > Weeksellaceae > Kaistella > Kaistella flava (ex Peng et al. 2021). Next base: position 3,517,322 of record NZ_CP040442.1, read on the forward strand.
AAAACCTCCAGGAATTTTCTTCTGAAATCTTTAAAATGAGGAATACCACGGAAATAATTGCCGTAATGTTGTCGCATTTCAATCAGTCCTAATCTTTCACCTTTCCAGTCTTTACTCCATTCAGCATGTTGTCTTACGGCTTCTAACCTTTCAGTGATTGTTGGCTCCGGTAATACTTCTCCCGTTTTAAAGAAATGTTTTACTTCATTGAAAATCCAGGGATAACCAATCGCGCCACGGCCAATCATAATTCCGTCGCAATCGAATTTATTTTTATATTCCCACGCTTTTTGAGCCGAATCAATATCACCGTTTCCGAAAATTGGAATTTCAATATTTGGATTGTTTTTTACAGCATGAATATAATTCCAGTCAGCTTCACCTTTGTACATTTGAGCTCGTGTTCTGGCGTGAATGGTTAAAGCTTTTACACCAACTTCTTGTAATCGTTCCGCAACCTCCATGATATTGATACTTTCTGTATCCCAACCCAAACGTGTTTTTACAGTAACAGGAAGATGTGTGGAGTTAACAACCGCTTTGGTCAATCGAATCATCAAATCGATATCTTTCAAAACGCCGGCTCCAGCACCTTTACAAACTACTTTCTTCACCGGACAGCCGAAATTAATATCTACCAAATCAGGATTTACAGCTTCTACAATTTTAGCAGAAAGCGCCATCGCTTCTTCATCACCACCAAAAATTTGAATACCAACCGGTCTTTCATAATCGAAAATGTCAAGTTTCTTCATGCTTTTCATCGCGTCACGAATCAGTCCTTCCGAGGAGATAAATTCTGAATACATCAGATCTGCGCCGTGCATTTTACACAGCTTACGAAATGGAGGATCCGAAACGTCTTCCATTGGCGCAAGCAAAAGTGGGAATTCTGGCAGTTCTATATTTCCGATTTTTATCATGGTGCAAAGGTATTAATTATAGAAGAAAAAAGAGAGGAGGATTATTATAAAAAAAATAGGTCGAGTGATTTTCCTGTGGCAAGAAAAACTGCTTGAAGTTATAGCGCCGATAGGAGCGGCATCCCTCCCGTTTCCGAATTTTCGGAACGGGAGGATATAGCGGATAGCGGGACGGGTTTTGTAAGAAGCAAAAATTTTGTTGCTTCTTATTGAGAATCTAATTATTCGATTTTTTAGAAATTATCAGTTTGTAATTTTTTTTCCGAAGATTTGATACTGATATAAAAATAGACCTCTGTTGAAGTCTGTTTATATATTTTTCACTTTAGTCAAAGTCGTGATAGGTGTCGTCTTTGGAGTTTCTATGAACGAACCACATTCCGATCGTTAATCCAATTACTCCCGCAACGGCAGTCATTAGGGCACGTTCTATTTTATCCGGTTCGGTATTTCCGATGTAATTAAAAAGGAATAAGATGATGAAGGTTAACACGGCAATTACCGCAAATTTTGTACTTTTTATATTCATGATTATAATTTATAGCCGATCATTATTCCGCCACGATAAGGTAAGAATTCACCGCTTTTGTTCCATAGGCGTCCGTCATCATCATAACGAACTCCCAGTTCTTTATGATATCCTTTATAAAAACTTTGAATGGTTCCAGCTCCTAAATATAAATCCAAATTCCATCGATCGCTAATCTGGAATTCATAACCTACTGTGGCACCAAGCATTAAAGCAAAACCATCTTGGTAAATATCCGAGGTTTTATAAATTGGAGATTCTGGAGTATATTGATAATTTCCATTTCCCCAATAATTATATTTTTGAATAATAAAACGAGCTCCAGAAACATTAGCACCTACATAAAAATGTTTAAAAGCTTCGTCAAAATAATATCTTGCGTCGAAACCCACCATGTAAACTTGGGAATATTTTCCCATAAATGATTTCCAGGGTGAAATGAAAACATCTGCTTGCAGAGTTACCTTTTCATTGAGTTGGTATTCAATACCTGCATTTACTATACCCACTGGAAGAAAAAGGGCATTCCCTTTAAGATAAATATTTTTAGAATTCTCCGATTTTTGAGTTTGAGCATTGCTCAAAAGACCAATGAAGAGGGCAAATAGTAGAATTGTTTTTTTCAAAATCGATAGATTATTTTAAGCTTTGTAAAAGTTGTGTTGCGGCAGAAGAATCTTTCCCCTGCTGTTGCGCGATATTTTTAGACATTTCTGCATAGATTTTCGCATTGTCTTTCTTTCCTGTCTTTGCATAAATTTTTGCAAGAATATAAGTGTTTTCTGCATTTTCAGATTTCATTACTGATTTTTCTGCCCACACTTCAGCTTTTTTTAAGCTGATTTTATCATCAACATGTTCACTGAAAATCCAGGCAGCTTTCAATAATTCTTCAGGGTCAAAATCATCTGCGTTTTTATAATAAATGAGGGCAGCTTTTTCATATTCTTTAAAGTTTCCAACATTCGGGTAGTAAATTACTTTCATACGATTCAAAGCAGTTTCTGCTTCTGCTTTTCCTACTAATGGAATTGCGTTTTTGTAAAAATAATCGTCATTAATAACTCCTGTGTTTTGATCTAAAGAACTTTCCATTACTTTAGAAATCTTAATGTTGACATCGAATTGATTGTAGATATCCTCAGACATTTCTTTCACGATATTCGCTTTTCGATCTTTAAATACTTGGTAGTTTGGATCGCTCGGAGATTTTAGGAAATACAATAGCATTCCAATATCGTCTCTCGTTAATTCCTGATCTTTTTTAACTTTGAAATAACGCTCCGAAACTTTCTTTGCCAGTTCGTAATCAGTTTGAGCATTCTGACGCATCATATTTAATAAAAATGCGGGATCACTTTCGCCTTTTTCGAAAAGCGCTTTGGGATTACTGTTGACTAATAATGGATTATTAGCTTCCTTAGCAATCGCAATAAAATCTTCGCCACCCATATATCCGAAATTTTTCATCACGACATCTCCATCACCATTTAGGAATAAAAAAGAGGGATAAGAACGAATTTGGTATTTCTGCGCGATTTCTCGGCCTTCTCCGATTTCCATATCGAATCTGGCGTTGATAAAATTAGCGTTGTAATATTCTTTTACAGCTGCAAGTGGAAAAACATTTTTCTCCATTAATTTACATGGTCCGCACCAGGAAGCGTAAGCATCCATGAATATTAATTTCTTTTCGCGTTTCGCTTTTGCTAAAACTTCTTTAAAAGTGGTATTTTCGAAATTAATCGATTCTTGAGAGAATGAGATCAAGAAAATAAATAAGAAAAGTAGGGTGAGCGTTTTTTTCATTTTAATAAAATTCGATGCGAAGATAATTATAAATAAATAATGGACGTATTGTAAAAGTAGAAATTTATGAAAATTGAGATGCATTACTTTATTTATAACATTGAAATTCAGCATTTTTAAAATTCATAGAATATTAAAATAAACTTGAAATCCAGTCGAAAAAAAAACTCCGGAAATTCCGAAGTTTTAATATTTTCTTTAAAAATTATTCTGGTTTGAAACCATCTTTTAAAGTTACCGTTCTGTTGAATACTAATTTCTCAGCAGAAGAATCTCTGTCTTTAGTAAAATACCCGATTCTTTGGAACTGGTATGGATGACCAATTTCAGCGTGTTCTAAACTTGGTTCTGCAAATCCCTGAACAAGTTTTAAACTTTCAGGATTAATGAATTGCATGAAGTCAGTTTCCTTTTCAGCGTCTGGTTGTGGCGTGGTAAATAAACGGTCGTAAATTCTCACTTCCACTGGAATCGCATGCTTTGCCGAAACCCAATGTAAAGTGCCTTTTACTTTTCTTAAACTTTCTTCAGTTCCACTTCCTGATTTGCTTTTCTCGTCGTAGGTTGCATAAATGGTTGTGATTTCACCATTTTCATCTTTATCTACGCTTTCGGCTTTAATGATATAAGCCGATTTCAAACGAACTTCTCCACCTAATTTCAAACGGAAAAACTTCTTATTTCCTTCTTCTTTAAAGTCTTCACGCTCGATATATAATTCTTTCGAGAAAGGAACTTCTCTTATTCCTGCGTCTTCTTGCTCTGGATTGTTTTCCGTTTCTAAAAATTCTTCCTCGTTTTCCGGATAATTAGTAATCACCAATTTCACTGGATCTACAACTGCCATAACGCGAGTTGCAATTTTATTTAAATCTTCTCTTACGAAAAACTCCAGCAATTGAATGTCGATTAGATTTTCTCTCTTCGCAACACCAACTCTGTCGATGAATCTTTTAATAGAAGTCGCTGTAAAACCTAATCGTCGCATTCCAGAAATGGTCGGCATTCTTGGGTCGTCCCAACCTGTTACTGCATTTTCTGCGACAAGTCTTTGTAATTTTCTTTTAGAAGTAATCATGTAAGAAACATTCATTCGTGCAAATTCACGTTGTTTGTTTCTTGTTTTTTCTTTGTCGTAAACCTGATCCAAATACCAATCGTATAACGGTCGGTGATTTTCGAATTCCAATGAACATAACGAGTGAGAAATCTGTTCGATATAATCAGACTCACCATGTGCCCAATCGTACATCGGATAAATTTTCCATTTGTCACCAGTTCGGTGATGCGGTCTTTTTAGAATACGATACATCACAGGATCGCGCATATTCATATTCGGAGAAGTCATATCGATTTTTGCACGAAGCGACATGGTGCCTTCTTCAAATTCTCCATTTTTCATTTTTTCAAAAAGTTCTAAACTTTCCTCAATCGGACGGTTTCTATATGGAGATTCAACTCCATCTTCGAAAGGTGTTTTTCTTTGTTCCGTGATTTTTTCTGATGGTTGCTCATCGATATATGCTTTTTGATCTTTAATCATCTGAACAGCCCAATCATATAATTGGTCGAAATAATCCGACGCGTATAATTCTTGATCGTATTTAAAACCCAACCAATCAATATCCGCTTTAATGGAATCTACAAATTCCTGTTCTTCTTTTTCTGGATTGGTATCATCGAAACGAAGATTTACGGGAGCGCCATATTTTTCGCCCAAACCGAAATTAATACAAATCGCTTTGGTATGACCTACATGCAAGTAACCATTTGGTTCTGGCGGAAAGCGAAAACGTAATTTCTCTTTCGGAAAACCATTCGCTAAATCTTCTTCTATAATTTGTTCAATAAAATTGAGGGATTTTTTATCTTCTTCCATAGGATTGTTCATTTGGCAAATTTAGCGAAAAGTGAGGAAAAGAAAAAGTAGAATCAATCAGCGTTTTTGTTAAAATTAACAGTCAATATTTCTATGAATATGATGAATTACAATTCACTGTTTTAAAATGTGCTCCTCAGAGAGTGATAAGTAGTGAAAAAAATGGTAACTTTAAATGTGGAGTAGAATGGGATTCAGTTACTTACTCGCTGAGTCTAGTTAAGTTTAACTAGTTTGTTAATTTGTTTTAAATGCTTATTTGGCAAGAAATCCTTTATTTGGCGTTCATTTATGGATGTCTTGTACTTTCTTTTTTTTGCCGAAAAAGAAAGAGCTCTATATTGTATGTCTATTTTATTATTGTTTGTTCTTTAGAAACAGTTCCGTATTTTTTTTCTATTCATTATTATCGCCTTTATTCTTTCGGCTCGTTGCTCTATATTTTATTTTTTACGTATTATTTCTCCAAACAACTTTTAAGACAAAAGATTAAAGTATACATTATTGGATTGCTTTCTTTTTTTAGCAGTTTGATTGTTATTTTTAATTCAGAAAAAGAGTATTCAATTTCTTTGGCTATTATCCTTTCAGTATTTTATATTTCTCTTTCGCTTCTTTATTTTTTCTATCAGTTGAAGAGTAAAAGTTCGGTGTTTATTATTCAGAAAGAAGCATTTTGGGTAAGCATGGCCCTTATTTTATGGAGTATATTTTTTCTTTTCCAAATAGTGCCCATGTATTGGTTTGAAGAAAATGATTTGCCCTTTTTAGAATTCATCAATCATATTTTTAGAATCGGCACGTTGATGATCTATTTATTTTTTGTAGTTGCTATTACCCGTAAATATTAAATCAAAATCCAATGAAATCATCTCTTCCTTTTGAAATTAAACTCACCTATTTTCTCGCAGTTGTTTTATTGGTGGTATTTGTGGGTTTTCTCATTTTTATTGTCGTGCTTTCTAATCGGAAGCAGGTAATTTCTCAAAAGGAAAATGAACTTAAAGATGCGGAGTTTAAAAATATATTACTTCAAAAAGAGATAGAAGTACAGAAAGAAGCGGAACGGGAAAGGCTGCGAATCTCCCGTGATATGCATGATGACTTTGGATCAGGCATTTCTGCTTTAAAACTTCAGGTTGAATTTTTGAAACTTTCAAAGCATGAGGGATTTCTCGATGAACACATCAACGATTTATTAAAAAGTTGCGATGACTTGAATCATTCGATGCGGGAAATGTTGTGGGGTTTGAATTCTACTAATGATAGTTTAGAAAGCCTTGTTAATTATGTGACTATTTATGCGGTTAATTTTTTCAAAAAGACAAAGATAAAACCTCATATTCAAAATGCTGGATATCAAAATAAAATCATTGGTGCAGTAACTCGGAGAAATCTTTATTTGTGTGTAAAAGAAGCTTTGAATAATATTTATAAACACAGTTTAGCAGAGAACGTGATTATCAGTTTTGAACAAGTCGAACATCAGTTTATAATTGATATTATAGATGATGGAGTAGGATTAAAACCTGAGAGTCCGTGCGGAAATGGCTTTGCAAATATGGACAGTCGGATGAATTCTATGAATGGTGAATTCAGAATTGTTCCGTCTGAAGTTGGTTTGCATTTGCAGTTTGTGTTGCAACTATAGCAGACTTTTTAGCGCTGTAAAATGGAGGATTATTTAAAGTTATAAGTGGATTCTGTATAGAGTTTGAATAGTAATACATGAATGCTGATATAGATTAAGCATCTACGTTAATCGTAAAGACACTTATCTGGTATTTCTCAATTTTCGAAAAATATTCTGTCACCAAGATTGCGGAAAATGGGGCCGAGCGAATTTTCAAAAATTAAAGATGTGATTTCGGTTATAAATTGTACCGAAGTGAAAAATGACTTGATCACTAATTTTAGATTTCAGGTAGGAAATCACTGGAATTATTTATCGAGTTCTTCTTTAAAATCAGATGTGATTTTTGTTTTAAATGATACAGATCAAAAATTAATTACTAAAAGAAAAGGTATTGATGATCAATAGTCTTTGTTGATTTTGAATGGTATGAATTAATTAGCATTTGTATTTTCTTTTAATATTTATCTTTTTATTTTAAAGTTAAATCGACAGCCTTGTACAAGCCAATTTAATTATGATTAATTTACTCACTGTGTTTGTATTTTAAATATTTTTTTAACTTTATAAAGGTTTTTAACTGTAAATTATTTATTAATAATTATGTAAAATAATAGTTGTTATTTTCATATTCTCAATCAGGTTGTAATGTTGCTTATGACAGTAAGTTCTCACTATAGCTGCTTTCGTTATAAAAATTCTGATATTGTAATTGTTATTGTAGTGCTATTTTTACTCTGATGTATGGTATTGGAAGTAAGTGTATTATAGTATAGTTTTTATTAGTATTATCCGCTCCGCCATTTTATAGTCATTCCTTCTAATTTAACATAATATTTGGTTTTTGGATATAATGTCGTAGATTGCAGACTCAAAATACAGGAAATTTCTTTCCGAAAAAACACAAATTTTGAAAGGTAAACAATAGAAAAAACTTAATAAATGCTATGCATAGAAGAGTAATTTTTTTAACATTGACCTTTTTGATATGCTACTTACCTTTAATAGGTCAGCAGTCAAATAATGCTGTAAAAATTATTGACAGCTTGGGCAATGAAAATCCCGTTTTAAATTGTAGTTATCCTTTTGATGGCAAGTGTTTAAAATTGAAAACAACCTTCCCGGAATTTCATGAAACAACCATTTACGCGGTTTCTAAAGAAAATTTTACACCTTATGGTGCTTTCAATGAAGGAACATCCGTGGGTGCTGATGCTGATGATTTATTTATTAATAGAATAAAACTTCCTTTTAATTTTTGCTATTTTGGTAATAATTACCGTGAATTTGTCATTGGCAGTAATGGCGTAATTACTTTTGATACGGGCCAGTTAGGAAAAGTAAATTATCCAAATGTGGATTATTTAAATCCAAGCAGCGCTCTACCTAAAAATATGATTTTTGGGGTTTTCAGTGATTTAGTCTTTTCGAAAAATAACGATTCCGAAATTTATTATCGTGTTACAGGAACGGCTCCCTATAGAAAATTCATTATAAATTTTTATAAAGGAAGACTTCTTGGCTGCAATCAAACGGTTACCTCGCAAATTGTTCTGTCTGAAAGTTCTAATGAAGTTGAAGCTTTTGTAGAAAATAAACCACTTTCATGTTCAGATTCAAAATTTAAAAATGCGTTGTTAGGGGTAATAAATGCAGATGGTACTAAAGGATATTCTCCACCAGAAAGAAATACAGGTGTTTGGGAGTCAAACAATGAAGCGTGGAAATTTACACCTTCCGGTTCAACGATTATTCCGGAAATTTCTTGGTATAACTCTAATAACGAAAATATCGGAGAAGGAGATACGGTAACGGTATGTCCTGATAAGAATGAGATTTATAAGGTGAAAATTAAATATAAAATCTGCGGGAATTTAGATTTAATTTTAGAAGGTAGCTCTTCTGTAACTTTTGCCGCAGATTTTCCGGTAGCGAATAATCACACAGAAATTTTCTGTAATGGAAATTCTTTTAACGTTAATCTTAGAAACTACGTTTCCAAACTTACTCCACAGAATCCTTCCATTTTACTCCTCAGTTTTCATAACTCGATTTCTGATGCACAAAACAATATTAATCCACAGCCTGAAAATTTTGTACTGACTGAAAATAAAACTTTTTATGTACGTGTTCAAAATGCTTCTGATCCGACTTGCTTTCGTACTTCAGTTTTAAATTTGCAACTCATTTCCTCAAGCTTACTAACAGATTTAGTTAGTATTTGTGATATTAATAATGACGGTATAGAAAAGAATTATCAGCTTTCTACTTTGAACTCGCAACTATTGTCTTCGCCGATTAATGGAAGCATCCACTATTTTTTATCACAAGCAGATGCAGATAATAACAGGAATGAGATTAAAGTAATAAATGTTATTGATAATCTTAAGTTATACTTAAAATATAAAACGCCTACCTGCAGCCAAATATTTGGGCCTATTACTTTAAATTTAACACCTTCACCAGTTGTTAATTCACCAATTGATTTCCAATTTACCACCTGTGATTTTAAACGTGATTTTGTGGAGCCTTTTAATTTCTTAGAAATTATTGGACCATTGATAACGAATGATTCTGAAGTAATAATACGTTTCTATGACACTAATCAAAAGGCTTATAGTGGAGTCGGCTCAACTTTAACTACCATTAAGGAAGGTAAATATGCCATTTATTCCAGGGTAGAAATCCCTGGTGGATGCTTTAGTATTGCAGTTATTAATTTAGATATTACTTTTACAAAAGTAGAGTCTAAAAATAGTGAGGTTTATATCTGTTTTGATGGTACCGAGGATATTACTATTAATATAGATCATTATGCTCCGGCTATGTTATTAGATTCTCCAATCGGAATTAGCACTTCTTATTTTTTATCTGAGGCAGATGCAGAAAATGATAGAAATCCGATTACAAATCTTCAAACTATTACAGGGAATGGTAATCTGGTAACCAAGAGTTTCTTCGTTAAATTTAAAGATTCTACGGGCTGTTATGCCGTAAAAGCACTAAAGGTTAGTTTAATTCATCTTATAATTAATCAATCCAACTTTGATATCTGTGATTTTCATAATGATGGTAAAGAGGATGTGATTTTATCTACACTAAATAAAAAAATTACTGGAGCACAAAATGCAACTGTTTCGTACTTTACAAGTTTTTCAGATGCACAGAGTAACAGCAATCCGAAAAGTATTTATAATGTTCAAAATTCCGCAAGACTTTTTGTAAGACTACAATCGTACGATTGTTCAGAAGTGTTTGAAATAAATATAAATTTAGTGAAGACTCCCGTTGTAAAACTTAATTTTGACACGGTACGAAATGCGGTTTGTGATAATAATAATGATGGGCAGGAACCTTTTGATCTTAGGACGGTGCAGTCTCAAATTTATAATGGAATCGATCCTGTTACATTTCAATATTATAAAAGGTATAATCCCACCGACAATTCTTTAAGTGATCTTATTGCAACACCGTCATCATTTATCGCCACGGAATCCAATGTCGTTTATGCAAAAGTTTCCTTTACGAGTGGATGTTATTCCGTGAGTACCATAAATATTAAGTTAAGTTTTTTACCGACGATTGTTTTAAAGCCTGCAATTCTGCAAAAATGTGATTATAAATTTGATTTAAATGAAACTTTTAATTTAAACGATGCATTACCACAATTATTTATACAAAGTGAAAACACAATCCCACGCGGAGATCTGCTTGTTACTTATTATAAAACAGAAGATGATGCCAACGCTGGCAATTCTGCAGCTCAAATTAATGCTACTGTAATTACTGTTAAATCTAAAATAACTTTTTGGGCCAGATTTACTTCTAAATCTACCTCGTGTTATTCTGTTTCACCTATTGAACTTCAAACGTATTTCCCGCCAAAAGGAAGGAATTCCGTTATAGCAGATTTATGTGATGATAATTTAGATGGTTTCTATGATGTTAATTTAACGAGTTATATCGACAATATGGTTTATACCAAAAGTGATGATAATAATTTTACATTTTTCTTTACTAAAGCTGAAGCTGAAACCTTTACCAATCAGATTGCTCATCCTGATCAATTCAAAATAAAACCTTCACTTACCAGAATCTGGGTCCGAGTGGAAAATATCGCTGGATGTTTTGATACGGCATTTGTAGATTTTGATTTTGGTAAAAAAATGACATTTAATAATGACGGTCCTTTTACGGTAAAAAATGTTTGTGATGTAGGAAATGACGGTAGAGAAAAAGTAAATCTCACCCAATTTGAGAATTTGATATATAATAGTCAAGCGAATTACGTCTATTATCCTACTGTTTTAGACCTTAATAATGATACCAACAGAATAAGCACGCCGCAAGAATATGTGTTCGATGAAAAGATAGGGCCTAAAAAAATATACGCCAAAGTAAGTACTTCTGGATTTTGTCCTAATCTTGTGCAAATAAATTTAACACTTAAAAAAGGACCTGTGTTTTCATTACCAGACTATTTTTTTTGTGCGGAAGGTCATGTTGATATTAAGCCCGATTTTTCTAATTTAGATATTATTGGTTTTAAATGGTTTGATCCTGATGGAAAGGAACTTTCTACCAATCAAGAATTATTGGGTATCAAAAAAGAAGGTACTTACCAACTCAATTTGACTGCTTCGAACGGTTGTTCTACTTTGATAAACTTTAAGGTTAGCATCAAAGAAACTCCAGTAATTGTTAATTTAGTCGCCAATGGAAATTCCTATACCGTTATCGCAACCGGAAGCAAAAAGATTCTTTACTCCATCGACGGCCTTAACTATCAAGAAACGAATGTTTTCTATAATCTACCTTATGGCGTAATCACATTTTATGTGAAATTTGAAGATTCAGATTGTAATCCGCAAATAAAAAAAGGTTTGGTTCTAAATATTAAAAATGCTTTCAGTCCAAATGACGATGGTATTAATGATACATGGATTATTGACGATCTGAATGTTTTCGACGGTCAAAAAACCAACTTAAAAGTATTCAATAGATTCAAGGAAAAGATTTTTGAACAGGAAAGTGCAACACGTTTAGAATGGAATGGTAAAACTTTAGGCCGCGTCGTTCCTTCCGATTCTTACTGGTATGTTTTAACTTTGTCTGATGGCAGCGTTTTTACAGGCTGGGTTTTATTGAAAAACAGACACTAGATCAACCATTGATTTAGAATTGAAGTCAAACAATTTCATCTTTTTTAAAAGACCTTCGTGAATTTTTAAATATGAACTTTCACTTCAATATCTTTGCAAAATGATTTTATATGATGTTATAATAATTGGTGGCGGTCCGATTGGTTTAAACTGCGCTTTGGAAGCAGAAAAAGCCGGACTTTCGTATCTTGTAATAGAAAAGGGAACGATTGTAAATTCGCTTTATAATTATCCTTTATACATGACTTTTTTCTCGACAGCGGACAAATTGGAAATTGCGGATATTCCATTTATTTCTACTGCACCAAAACCAGGTAGAAGAGATGCTCTGGAATATTATCAGGGAATTTCGCGTCAGCGTAATATTAATATCAATTTATACGAAGAGGTTTTGAAAGTAACCAAACAAGAAAATTTCTTGGTAGAAACCACTAAAGATAAATACCACGCAAAAAAGGTTATTATCTCCACGGGATTTTATGACATTCCTAATGTCATGAACGTAAAGGGCGAAGATCTGCCAAAAGTGAAACATTATTATTCGGAACCTTATCCTTATGCAAATCAAAAAATCGCGGTCATTGGCTCCAGTAATTCTGCCGTAGATGCCGCTTTAGAAACGTATAGAAAAGGAGCAGAAGTGACCATGATTATCCGTCATTCCGAAATTTCAAAAAGTGTAAAATATTGGGTGAAACCTGATATTGAAAACCGCATTAAAGAAGGTAGTATTTCAGCTTATTTCAACGCTGAGGTTTTAGAAATAACTCCGAACACAATTATCTTTAAAGATGAAAATCAAACCGTTCATGAAATTCAAAATGATTTCGTTTTAGCGATGACAGGTTATCTTCCAAACTTTGAATTCCTGAAAGCTTGCGGTATAAAACTTCAGGGAGAGTGTCTCAATCCTTATTATAATGAAGATACGATGGAAACCAATGTTTCAGGTTTATATTTAGCCGGCGTCGTTTGTGGCGGAAAAGACACCCATCTCTGGTTCATAGAAAACTCGCGAATTCATGCGGAAATTATTATGAAAGATATTTCGACCAGGATTTAAAAACGTTGTCAAGGGTTTTAATGATTTTTTAGAAACCTCAAAAGAGACAAAAGACAATCTGAAAATAGCAAAGCAAAACAATAAAAAAGCGATTTCCCTACTAGTTATAACTTTTGCAAACTTTTGAACAGCTTCTTAAAAATTAAACTTTTGCATCTTTTGCGGTTAAAAAAACGGTTAAAGTTTACCTTTAATTCTATCTCATTTGTAAATAATTAGTCAAGCGATAGTGTAAATGTACTTTGAAATCAGTGTGAAATTATTTTGATATCTTAGTTTATTCTTTAGATTAAAAGCCCGTAACAACCAAAAAACTAAAATCTTATGAGAACTTTATTTTTCACCCTGCTTATTTCAACCACTCTTTTTTCGCAAAATTCTTCGCCGGAGAAAATGAATATTGTAAAAACAAATGTCACGGCTTACGCCTTCCGGAATGTTAATCTCACTTACGAACGTATTATTAATAAAAAATTCTCTGTTGCCGTAGGATTTGGAAGCATGGGAAAGGGAAGTGTTCCTTTTAGTAAAAGTTATATTAAAGATACGGAGCTTTCCAACGTAGAAGTTTCTTTGTCAAATTTCACAATTGAACCGCGAATTTATTTAGGAAAAGGATATGGACATGGTTTTTATCTGGCGCCGTATTACAGGTATTCTTCTTTCAAAGCCGATAACGTTTTGTTAACTTCAGATTATGGAATGGGAACGGTACCTTTGAAAATTTCCGGTAAAGCAAATGGGAATAGTGGTGGATTAATGATTGGTGCGCAATGGTTTTTGGGCAAAGCTGATAACTGGGTTTTAGATTTATGGATCGTCGGTGGTCATTATGGAAAAGGAAAAGGAGAGTTCCGTGGAGATTCGTCAAGAATACTAACGCCGTCGGAACAGCAAGAATTGAAAAAAGAAATTGAAGGTCTGGATATACCTTTCGTAAAATATACCGCTACTACCGATGCCAACGGAGCCAATATTTATGTTGATGGACCGTGGGCAGGAGTTAGATCCGGCCTTTCATTGGGTTATCGATTTTAAATAACACCTTTACATAGAAGGTATTTCGGCTCAGCTTTAAAACGTTGAAAAAGAATTAAATCTGAGCCGAATTAAATTTATCTCATCATCAATTCATCACCATGTAAAACCAATCGGGTTTCTAAATTATTGGTAAACAAACCGCCGGTTCCTAAACCTTGCGGGATTTTAGGGTTTTTGGTAAAAGTATATTGTGCAATCGCATTCAAACCGATATTACTTTCTAAAGCAGACGTAATCCACCAACCGATTTTTTTAGCTTCCGCGAAAGAAATCCATTCATCAGTTCCAGAGAATCCACCAACTAACGACGGTTTCAAAATAATAAACTGTGGATTGATCTTTTCTAAAAGTTCTTTTTTGTCTTCGAAATTGAGAACGCCAATCAACTCTTCATCCAAAGCAATTGGTGTTGGAGTATTCTTGCAAAGCTCAGCCATTTGCTCAATATTTCCTGCCTTGATTGGTTGTTCAATAGAATGAATGTCCAAATCAGCAAGTTCCTGTAAAACAACTTTTGCTTCTTCAAAAGTAAATCCACCATTGGCGTCAACTCTTAATTCTAATTCTTCTTTCGAGAATTTTGCGCGGAGTTGTTTTAAAATTTCTTTTTCAGATTTCCAGTCAGCACCGATTTTTAGTTTGATACATTGGAATCCCTGGCTTAATTTCTCTTCGATTTGTTGCTTCATGAAATCGGCGTCGCCCATCCAGATTAAACCATTGGTTTTTATAGAAGAATATCCTTCTGAAAAATCACTTGGAAAATAAAGGTCTTCACCATTTTTCAAATTCAACATCGCCTGTTCGTAACCAAACCAGATCGATGGAAAATGAAGCAATTCTTTTCTAAGAACTTTTTTGTTCTCATTAATATTGTCGCAAAGCCATTGCAACATTTCTTCGTACTCGGGAACATCTTCGAAACTAAGTCCGCGGAAAATTCCACATTCTCCAATTCCTTTTTTGTCGCCTTCGGTTATTTCAAGAAAAAAAGTTTCCTTGGTTGTTAGAATACCACGGGAAGTTCCGCTGGCTTGTTTAAATTCTAAAAGGTATTGTTTAAAAGTTGCTTTCTTCATAAAAAAAGTCAGAGCATGCTCTGACCGAATTAGATTGTTTTTGTTTTTTTTAATTGGCTGCGGCTTCTCTCATGAATTCCTCAGCCTTTTCTACCATATCATAGCTTCCGCAGAAAAACGGAACTCTTTGATGTAGTTCGGTAGGTTCAATTTCCATAATTCTTTGGAAACCGTCCGTACATTTTCCACCAGCTTGTTCAGCTAAGAATGCCATAGGATTGCATTCGTATAAAAGTCTTAGCTTTCCGTTTGGTGATTGAGAAGTTGATGGATAAATATAGATTCCACCTTTAATCATATTTCGGTGAAAATCAGAAACCAAACTTCCGATATATCGAGAAGTGTAAGGACGATCCTCTTCTTCTCTTTGACAATATTTAATATAATTTTTTACTCCTTGAGGGAATTTAATATAATTTCCTTCATTAATAGAGTAGATTTTCCCGGTGCGAGAAAACTGCATATTCGGGTGAGAAAGATAATAAGTTCCTAAACTTGGATCGAGTGTAAAACCATTCACACCATTTCCTGTGGTATAAACAATCATCGTTGATGATCCATAAACCACATATCCTGCCGCGATTTGATTCACTCCTTTTTGTAAGAAATCTTCCAGTACAACTGGCGTTCCCGGTTCAGAAACTCTTCTGTAAATAGAGAAAATTGTTCCTACAGAAACATTCACGTCGATATTCGAAGAACCATCTAGAGGATCGATTAAAACTACATACTTGCTCAAATGCGCATTGGAGCTTGCCTGGATTTGGATAAAGTCGTCATTTTCTTCGGAAGCAATTCCGCACACCACTTCTCTTTGTGATAATGCTTCGATGAAAATTTCATTGGCCAGAACATCCAGTTTCTGTTGTTCTTCACCTTGAATATTTTCATTGCCCGCTTTACCAATGATATCGGCGATTCCGGCTTTGTTAACCTGGCGGTTAACTACTTTTGAGGCTAAACGAATTGCGCTGAGTAGACGGGAAAGTTCACCTGTGGTATACAAGAAATCTTCTTGTTTATCGATGATGAATTCACCAAGAGTTTGGAACGACTGATCTGACATTATTTTACTTTTTGGGTTTTTACAAATTTCGTAAAATTCTTTCAATTTAACAGCATTTGTTTTCATTAAATGATAGAAATCACTCTTTGATTTTCCACATCTTAACTTCTGCAAAAGTTATTTGCAAACGCTATTTTTTAATTATCAATTTTAATATGAATCCAAGTTTTTTTTATTCGTTGATAATTAATAATTTTGACCCCTGATATTATTCTCAGAGATTCTCTCTTGACGAAATAAATTATTGATATCGAGGTATTTAAATGAAGGTTTTTAAATTTGGTGGCGCATCGGTGAAAGATGCAGAAAGTGTAAAGAATGTAGCCCTGGTTTTAGAAACGCAGGGTTTTGAGAGTTGTCTCCTCGTAGTTTCTGCGATGGGAAAAACAACAAATGCTCTGGAGAAAGTAGTTGAGAACTATTTTTCCAAAACCGATTATCAATCTGAAATTGAAAAAGTGAAGCAAAAGCACTTGCAAATTTCCCAAGATTTGTTTGCTGAAAACCATCCTGTTTTTGCCGAAATATCTGTCTTTTTTGGTGATATTGAATCTTTTTTAAGACGAAATAAATCTCCAAATTATAATTTCGTTTATGATCAAGTAGTGAGTTGTGGTGAATTGATATCTTCTAAAATTTTGAGTGAATATTTAAATGATATTCAATTTAAAAATAACTGGTGTGATTCCCGCGATTATATTAAAACCGATAGCAACTATCGCGAAGGAAATGTCAACTGGGAAGAAACAGAAAAGAAAATGGCTTCGTTGAACCTGAATAATTGTTATGTAACGCAAGGTTTCATCGGTTCTGATGAGAATAATTTTACAGTGACTTTAGGACGGGAAGGTTCCGATTATTCTGCTGCAATTTTCGCTTATTGTTTAAATGCAGAAGCCATGACGATTTGGAAAGATGTTCCAGGAGTGATGACGGGTGATCCCAGAAAGTTTGAAAACGTTTCTCTTTTGAGTCATATTTCTTACGAAGATGCTATTGAAATGGCGTATTACGGTGCGTCTGTAATTCACCCAAAAACTTTACAGCCACTTAAACAAAAGAATATTCCTTTTTATGTGAAGTCCTTTTTAGAGCCAAAAAATTCGGGAACGAAAATTGGAACGAGCGAAGAAAGAAGTCAACTGGAGTCTTTTATTTTAAAAGAAAACCAACAATTGATGCGCATTGCAACCCGCGATTTCTCTTTTATTGCAGAAGAGCATTTGAGTCAAATATTTTCTCTTTTAGCCAAATATAAAATCAAAATTTCTTTGATGCAGAATTCTGCCATTTCACTCGATCTTTGTTTAGAAGATATGTATGGAACGGTGGAGGAGCTGAATGAAGAACTTCAAAAAGAATTCAATGCAGAGATTATAAAAAATGTTTCTCTTTATACCATAAGAAACGCTAATTTAGAGCAGTTGAATAAATTTTATCAAGATAAAAACATATTGTTAGAACAGATTTCCCAAAAAACGATACAGGTTATAACGAATTAATTGTCAATGAGTTTAATTTCCAAAAGTGATTTGATTAAAGCCTCAGGTTTAAGCAAATTAGGATTACTAAAAAATCCTGCGGCGTCGGCGATTATGCGTTTAACAAAAATCGATGAGGTTAATAAGTTATACGATGTATTGAAAAATAAAGTCGGAAAAGACTTTTTCGATTCTTTCGTGCGCGAACGTGATTTAAGATATATAGTTTTCGAAGAAGACTTGGCAAGAATTCCAAAAACAGGTCCTTTTATTTTGGTTTCCAATCATCCACTTGGTGCGATTGATGGAATTTTGATGACTAAAATTTTAACTGAAATTCGTCCTGATTTTAAAATCATGGGTAATTTTTTATTGGAGAAAATCGAACCGATGAAACCTTACGTGATCTCGGTAAACCCTTTTGAAAATAGAAAAGAGCTGAAAAGCAGTTCGTCTGGAATGCGAGGAACTTTAAAGCATTTAGAAGATGGCGGCTGTGTCGGGATTTTTCCGGCAGGGGAAGTTTCTAACCGAAATAATGAGTTCGGTGAAATACTAGATAAGAAATGGGAAAGACCAGCTTTGAAGCTTATTAAAATGGCTAAAGTTCCCGTTGTTCCAATGTATATTCATGCCAAGAATAGCCGGCTGTTCTATCAATTAGCCAAGATTCATCCAGATTTGCAAACGATTTTATTACCATCCGAAATGATGAATAAAAGGGAGAAGCCAATCCGCATTAGAATTGGAAAACCCGTTTCTGTAAAAGTTCTGGAAGAGAATGATACCATAGAAGAAATGGGTGAGTTTCTGCAAAAGAAAATTCTGCTGTTGAAGTCTTATTACGAGAAAAGAAAATCAATCACGGACCGTTTAAATATTCCAAATCTTAAACTTAATTTCTCTTTGAAAAAAGAAGAAAATGTAGTTCAGAATATTATTGATGAAACACCAACGGAAGATATCATTAAAGAAATAGAAGCGCTTTCTCAAAATGATAAGATGCTTTTCCGAAACGGAAATTACGAAGTCTTTTTTGCACCTTATGGTGAGATTCCATCCATCATGCGTGAGATCGGCCGACAGCGAGAGCTCACCTTTAGAAAAATTGGTGAAGGAAGCAATTTGCCTTTTGACCTCGATGAATACGACGAATATTACCACCATCTTTTCCTTTGGGACAGCCAAGCTCAGAAATTAGCGGGCGCTTATAGAATGGCTTTGGGATGTGAAGTAATGAAAAAATACGGGATCGATGGTTTTTATACCAGTTCACTTTTTGAATTTGATCCAGAACTTCGACCATTCTTCCGTAAAGTGATTGAAATGGGAAGAGCCTATATTTCTGCGGAATATCAACAGAAACCACTGCCTCTTTTCCTTTTGTGGCGAGGAATTGTACATGTTTGTTTAAGAAATCCCGAACATAAATTCCTGATGGGCGGCGTAAGTATTTCCGATAAATTCTCAGAGTTCTCAAAATCGCTGATGATTGAGTTTATGAGGTCACATTACTACGATTCTGCCGTGGCGCAGTATATTCATCCTAAACATGATTTTAAAGTTAAGTTAAAGGAACGTGACAAGAATCTATTTTTCGATGAGGTAGAATCTGATTTGAACAAGCTGGATAAGATTATCGACGATTTGGAGCCAGAAATGCGGATGCCAGTTCTTATTAAAAAATATATCAAGCAGAATGCAAAAGTGGTATCTTTCAACGTAGATCCAAGCTTTAATGATGCAATTGATGGGTTGATGTATATTCGAATTAGCGAATTACCGGAGAGCACAATCAAGCCAGTACTGGAAGAAATGAGTGAGCAAATCAGAAGAGAAGAAAATAATGTTGCTGATAATCAGTAATGTTAAAGTTTTTGTTAAAATTATTTTGCAAAAGATTTGCATCGTATGGGAAAACTTGTTACTTTTGCACCACTGAATTAAACAAAGGTCTCTTAGCTCAGTTGGTAGAGCAATGGATTGAAAATCCATGTGTCCCTGGTTCGATTCCTGGAGAGACCACTTTTAAAAGGTCAAGCGCTTAGTTTCAAAACTAAGCGCTTTTTTTGTGCTTTTTTCACATGAATCTTACAGGATCATAGATCGGTCTCAAATTTTGGGGAAGAATGGTGAATTTGTCATTTTTGTAAAATGATCAATAGCTTTGAATTGCTTAAGTCATTGCTGCCGAAATTTATTGTTGAACACTTTAATATATCTGTTCCGAAGAATTCGACCAAGTTTTGTTCTGATTCTAAAAAATGAATATGTTTTTCAGCATTAAGGCTTGATGAAAGAATTAATGAAATTATAAAAGTCAAAGTCTCATTTGTACTTTGTTAGGAATTTTGGGAGTTCTTTTTTTATGAAAATATGGGTTTTTGATTATTTCGTTTTCATGAACTCCTCATGAACTATCCATGCTTTATCCATGAAGTATCTATGAAGCATCCATGAACCATAATTCAACTTGATCCGTCTTAAATAACCATACAGATTACTTAATAAATCCTATTATAAATATACACCTGTTTTATTTTTTGATCCCAATTCGCTCATAAAATCGTTATCGTGCATTTTTAACAATTAAAAAATTCCTTATCGGGTATAATTTCATTCTAAAATGAATAATTTATACCCTTTGGGGTGTCATGGAGGAGTATAATTTATTGTGTGAATAAGTAAAATATAAAAGTCTTATTAATCCATCTTATTTTTCCGAAATTAGCCACATGATCTTAGAAAAAGAAATACAGTTCATTCTCGCTTTAGACGCCTTGAAAAGTGTAAACCGCAGAAACTTTAATCTCGATGATTCACGTAGAGAAAATACGGCGGAACACAGTTGGCAAATTGTAGTGTTTGCGCAGGTTCTTTTACCCTATGCAAAAGAGAAAGACCAAATCGATCTTTTAAGAGTGATTAGGATGCTTTCTATTCACGATGTGGTAGAAATAGAAGCAGGAGATACTTTCATTTTTGATGAAAGCGCAATGACTGGTAAATATGAGCGAGAATTGGCAGCAGCAAAAAAGACTTTCGGTATTTTGGACGAACCTTTAAGTTCAGAGTTTCTAAATCTCTGGATAGAATTTGAGGCTGAAGAAACTCCCGATGCTATTTTTGCTTGTGCAGTTGATAGGATTATGCCTTTTGTTCTGAATGTTTATGGTTCCGCTAAAAGTTGGACAGAAGCTGATGTAAAAGTAAATCAAGTTGAAAACATAGTCGGTAAAGCCGTAAAAAGAGCTTCCGAAGAAATGGGTGAAGCGTTTGATATTTTGCTGAAAAAAGCTTTGGATGAAGGGAAACTGGTCGAGTAATCGAAAGGTGATTTGCCAATTAATAAGACTGTAAATATCCGAATTTTTTTAAATCATCAATTCCATTTACAATTTTAGTAGAACCATTTTTTAATAAAATGATTTTATCAGAAATTTCAATGATGTTTTTATATTGATGATCTGTAATGATAATGCCTTTGTTTTTAGATTGCTTCTTTATCAACTTTTTTATTTCTTCAATAATCTTTGGAGAATGAAAAGGTTCATCGAGTATTAAAAATTTACAATCAGAAAAAAGTAGTACTAAAATTTCAATCAAGCGTTTTTCACCGCCTGAAAGGTTACGTGTTTTTTGATTGATAAACGGTATCATCAATTCATTGGATTTTAAAATGACTGCATTTTCACTATTGCAAAATAAGTCAATGATGGATTTTACCTTGAGGTGATTGGGTAAGAAATGACCCTGGAATAAATAATGAATAAGATTTTTATTGTCGGAAACATTATTAATGACTTTCGTACCTACCCTTACGAACTTATTTTCCGCCGAAATTGTGCCAAAAATAATTTCTAATAAAGTAGATTTTCCACTTCCATTTCTGCCAAGTATTCCAACAATCTGACCTGTTTCGCAAGACAAGAAAATATCTTTCAATATCTTTTTATCATCAAATGATTTATCAATGCTATCAACGTGTAATTTTAAAATTTCCATATTAAAATTTCTAAAATTAGACTTATTAAAAGGGTCATCATCCAAAGAAATCTTCTGCTTAAACCAAAATTAGCGTAAAAATAATATTCGTTTTTATTCCTAATTTCATAAATCATAAAATGAAAAAATGGTGCAAAAAAAAGATACGAAATTGCGAGGTTTTTAAAATTAAATCCCGCTATAAAAGATATTGAAACACTAACCAAAAAACTGATCAAAAAGATTTTTTGATAAAAATACAAATATGCTTGTAGAACTCTCAATTTTTAAATCCGCTCCAGTTCATCACCGCTAATCTGCGTTTTAAAAGTTCCGTAATTCACAGAAACTTTACCATTCTTGTCAATCTTTTCAATGGTTCCAACACTTGTAGATCCAGGAATTCTTACTCGTTGTCCGACTTTCATCCAAACGGCGCGTTCTTTTTGACGTTTATCTTCCAGTTTTTCATTGGTTTCTACGATTTTTTCCTGAACATCAACTTTCTTTAATTGTTGCGTGATCTTGCGTTTAACAACTAGCAACCGTTTAGTTTCATCTTTATCAGAACCTAATTTTCGGAATTTTTCCTGTTCCAGAATTTTCACGAAATCTGCCACAACCAATTTCCTGGATTTTCCTTTCACATAAGAATCGATGAAGGCTTCAACCTTATTTCCAAACTGTAATTTCCGATGTTCGTCTTCGTAGAGTTTTTGAAAATTAAAGAGTTTTTGCTCCAGTTGATCATTCAGTTTTTCAAGATTTTCCTTTTTATTTTGAGTGGAATCTCTTTTTTCTGTTAAATCAGTTTTTAATTTTTCAACCTCAAATTTTTCCTGCTGTAATTTTACAATCGTTTTATCGAGGTTAATAATATCGTGTTCTACTTTCTTCTTGGCAGATTCAATAATGAATTTTGGAATTTTATTTTTCGCTGCAACTTCAAATGTAAATGAACTTCCAGCTTGTCCGACTTCTAATTTATAAAGCGGTTCCAGTGAATTTTCATCAAAAAGCATCGCAGCATTCGTTGCGTTTGGAAGTTGTTCAATCACCAATTTAATGTTGGTATAATGCGTGGTAATAATTGAAAAACTTTTCTTGTCGTAGAAAAACTCCAGGAAACTTTCAGCTAAAGCGCCACCTAATTCCGGATCAGAACCTGTTCCGAATTCATCGATGAGTAATAATGTTTTCGAATCTGCTTCTTTAATAATCTTCGCCATTTTCTTCAAACGGGAAGAGTAGGTCGAAAGATGATTTTCAATGGATTGATTATCACCTATATCCGTCATTAGTTTCTCAAAGAAAAACATTTCAGATTTTGGATGAACAGGAACTAAAATTCCACTCTGAATCATCAATTGCAGTAATCCAACAGTTTTTAAAGTAATCGATTTTCCGCCAGCATTAGGGCCGGAAATACAAAGAATACGATTCTGTTCGGTTAAGGTTAAAGTCTGTGGAAATATCTTTTTCTTTTCAACTTGATTTCTAATCAGCAGCAAAGGATGAAAAGCATTCACCAATCGCATCGTTCTGTGACGGTTGATTTTAGGTAAAATTCCACCAATTTTTTCAGCGAATTTTGCTTTGGCTCTCGTTACATCTAAATCAAAAATATACTTTTGGTAAGAATAAAGTTGAGGTTGAAATTCTGAAATTTCGAAGGTTAGTTTTCGAAGAATTTTATCGACTTCTTTCTTTTCCTCCTCAATATCTTCTCTTAATTTAAACTGATGTTTGACGACAGATTCCGGTTGAATATAAGTAATCGAACCTGTTTTCGAAAGTCCTAAAACTCTTCCAGGAACACGCTTTTTGTAAGCAGATTTTACGGCTAAAACTCTTTGGTCATCGACAATACTTTCTCGGATGTCATCTAAATAATCAGTATTGGTAAGACCAGTAAGTGCACGGTTAAAGTTTTCTTGAATGGCTTTTCTAGCGTGAGAAATATCGTGTCTTAATGCTTTCAGAATGGGTGAAGAATCACTTTTTACTTCGCCAAAACGGTTAAACACTTTGTCAATTTTATCAACGATTTCTTTTCGGTATTCTAAATCTTTAACATCGTTATTCAGATGAAGAAATATATCTGAATGAATTGGATAAAACTTTTGAAGTCGAGCGATTTGCTCCGTCAGACTTTTTATTTTAAGGAAAGCAGCATTGTCTAATCTGAAATTTTCAATCAGCATTAGTTTTAACTCCTCGTCAATATCTTCAAATTCGCTGAAAGGAATTGCGTTATCGCTTTCAAAACTCGATACATATTCAGCTACTTTTTTTAAGGAAAGTTCAGCTGCATCAATATCGAATGGGCGAATTGCTGCAATTCTATCTGCAGTTTTTTTCGAAAAGGCAAAAGGGGAAATCTCCGCTAAAAGTTCGGGGAATTCAAGTTCGTTTAAATCGTCTGTTTGTATATGCACGCGCAAATTTAGTAAGTTAATTTGAGAATGGGATAATTTGAGAATGAGTTAATTTGAGAATGCGGCAGTTGGAGTAAAATTTTTGTATTTTTTTAGTTCAAACGATAGCTCCTATTTTAAATTATTCTCTCTGCGTCTTTGCGTAAATCTTTGCGGCTTTGCGTGAAAAACAAAAAGTTTTTTAAATCTCAAAAATTCTATCTTTGAAAGATGAAGTTTTCTACAGAGCGATTAATTTTAAGAACAATCACAGAATACGATGCCAGCGAGATTCTGAACATCAGAAGTAACGTTGAAATTAATCAATTCCTTCATCGAAATCCTCCTAAAAATTCTTTTGAAGCTTTAGAATTTATTTTAAATATCAAAAGGAAATCAGCGAATAATGAAATTGTCCTTTTTGGAATTACTTTTCAAAATCATTCAAAATTAGTAGGAACAATTTGCCTTTGGAAATTCTCCGAAGATCGAACAGTTGCTGAATTAGGCTTCGAATTATTACCCGACTATCACGGAAAAGGAGTCATGTCGGAAGCTGTAAATTGTATTTTAAATTATGGATTTAAAAATTTAAATTTAGAAAAGATAGAAGCTTGTACCAATAAAAACAATTCAAATTCTATTAATTTACTTCAAAAATCAAAGTTTATTCTAAATGAAAATCGCCGAGACGAAAAGTTTCCCGAAAATCTTATTTTTGAATTAAACGCTATTTAAATAATCATCGCATTATCACATCAATTAATCATCACCTCATACAATGACTTGGACCGAAATTCTTTCTCCGATTAAAAATACAGAATACTTCGAAAAGCTTTGGCAAAAAGTAGAAGAGGAATATTCAACCGAAAAATGTTTTCCACCAAAAGAGCAGATTTTTAGAGCATTAGATTTAACGTCTTTTGAAAATGTAAAAGTGGTTATTATTGGTCAGGATCCTTATCACAACGATGATCAGGCAAATGGATTGTGTTTTTCTGTTTCTGAAAAAGTAAAAGCGCCGCCTTCACTCAAAAATATTTTCAAAGAATTGAAAGAAGATTTAGGAATTGAAAGATCTAAGAAAGAACTTGATGATTGGGCAGAACAAGGAGTTTTACTTTTGAATGCGACTTTAACGGTAAAAGCACACTCGCCGAATTCTCATAAAGATCTAGGTTGGGAGAAATTCACCAATTACGCCATCAAAGAAGTTTCAGATAAAAAGGAAAATATAGTCTTTGTTTTATGGGGCGCTTTTGCACAAAAAAAAGAGGAACTCATTGATTCCTCTAAACATTTTATTGTAAAATCTGCGCATCCATCGCCTTTTTCGGTTTATCGTGGTTTCTACGGAAGTAAACCTTTTTCTCAGATCAATGATTATTTAAAATCAAAAAATATAGAAACTATTTCGTGGTAGTTCCACCGCGTTCGGTTGATGGATTTTGATCTGTTTCTTTTTCAAACTGAAGTGCAATTTTATAAGTTCCTTTCAATGCTTTAAATCCTTTTGCTGAAGTAGTTTCCGGACTTACATCAATTAATGAGATTGCGTATCCGTTGAAATTTTGTGTGTTTTGGTATCCTTTACTTGCATCATTTAAAGTGCTTAATTGCAGTGTTACAGGTCTCGTATAAGTTCCCATCAACGTAACTTCTGCCATTGCATTTCCGGCCCAAACACATTGTACATCTTTTGGGCAACGGCTGTCTTCAACTATTTTATTGAAAGTAACATTCATTCCGTATTCTTTAAAGAATTTATTTTCTCCTTCCTTTAAATAAATCACATTTTTTTGATTTGAGTTAGCCTGTTCGTGTTCTGCAATTTTTACGGCTTCTGCATCAGGCGGTAATCCAGTAGACATTTTCGGCTCGTCTTTTTTTGGAGTGGTCGAATCAGAAGTTGTTACCACTTTCGTATTCTCAATAATAGTTGCTTTTTCCGTCTTTGCTGCATTTTGATTTTGACACGTTGCCAAAGTAAAAACAGCTAATGAACTTAGTAATATTCTGTAAATCATAAATTTAATTTTTAAAACATATCGATTAAAACTACCAAAAACATTGCCAATCCCACGATGAAATTGAAACCTGTTCCGTAGAGAAATCCTATAAAAGCACCTTTGGTAGAATTCCAGGCTTTCTTTTTGTCGGAAGCATCATGCAATAATTCGCCAATGAAAACGCCTAAAAACATTCCGATTAAGAAACCAAAAGGAATGGGAATAAAGAACAATCCGACTAAAGTTCCAACAAATGAGCCGACGCTTCCCCAACGTGTTCCGCCATATTTCCGATTGGTTCTAGCTGGAATGACATAATTTAAAACGGTTGATAAAATCGTCAGGAAAACAAAAATCCAAATATAAAACATTGATAGTGGCGCGTCCGTTCCAAATTTATAGATGAGCAAACCCGCTAAACTTAATAGTAAACCAGGTAAAACAGGAAGGAAAGTTCCTAAAATACCGAGAACTAATAATATAATGCACGCAATATCAATTAAAGTAGTGTCCATCGTAACTAAATTTTGTTAAATGTACTTATTAATCTACGAAAGACAAACAGAATTCTTATTTTTGCCATAATGAATAAAGATCTGACTAATACTAAAGATTTCCTGCAGGATATAAGCGATTATATTCACGTTTTTGTCCGAGATTATTTTCCAGATGGTTGGGTTTTACTGCTGCAAATATTGGCGAAATTTATTTTTTTTATTGTCATTATTTACCTGGTTGATTTTCTATTTAAATTATTAATCAACAGTATTTTCAAAGTTTTTTTTAATAAAGAGAAATATCCGATCTTAAAATCAATCTACGACGCAAAAATCACCAATTCGATTTCGCACATTAATGCCTTATTGTTCGGTAGTTATGCGTTATTTTCGATTTTTTACAGACATCCAAAAAGCTTTACTTTTCTTGAAAGATTAATCGGTTTATTTATTGTCTTAGTTATTGCACAATTGCTGCTGCGTGGTGTAACTGCTTTCAGAAACTATTTTGTAATTAAAAAAGATTATTACAAGATCATCGCTTTGAATGCTGTTTCTCAAACGATTAATATTTTCGGAATTTTTGTGTGTTCTGTCATTGCAATTAGCGTATTGTTTGGCATTAGTGGTTCTGCAATTGTAGGAAGTTTAGGAGCGATTACGGCAGTTTTAGTATTGGTTTTCAGAGATACGATTTTAGGTTTTGTAACTGGAATTCACGTAGCTACTTCTAAAAATTTAAAAGTCGGTGACTGGATCGGAATCCCAAAATATGGCTTAGAAGGAACGATCATCGATTTAAATCTTTTAACTACGAAAATTGAGAATTTTGATAAAACAATTTCGACGATTCCAACCTATGATTTTTTAACGACAGAAATTAAGAATCTTCAAGTAATGTCTGAAAGCAATACGCGAAGGATCAAGCGTTCTATCATCTTTAATATTAATTCTTTTAAATTTTTAAATTTAGAAGAAGTCGAGCACTTTTCGAAAATTAATTTGATTAAAGGATATCTTGATAATATGAAAACCGAGATTGTCAAAGAAAGATCGGATTTAGAAAATTCAGATCTGATCATTAATGGCAGACAGTTAACCAATATTGGAGTCTTTCGGGAATATGCTCTTCATTATCTTAAAAGCAGTAAGCACATTGATCAGGGAGGAACGTTGCTCGTGAGACAACTTGAAAATACGCCACACGGAATGCCTTTAGAGATTTACTGTTTCACCAACGATTCTGCCTGGGCCAATTATGAAGTAATTATGGCAGATATTTTTGATCATCTTTTGGTAGCTTCCAAAGAATTTGATTTAGAAATTATGCAGTTTAATAAAATGTAATACAATGACAAAATTGAGTGTAAATATTAATAAAATTGCGACCATCAGAAACGCAAGAGGTGGTGAATTACCAAGTGTAACTGAAGCTGCAATTAAGTTGCAGGAATTTGGCGCGCAGGGAATTACCATTCATCCAAGACCAGATCAAAGACATATTACGAGAAAGGATGTTTATGATTTAAAGCCTTTAATTCATACCGAATTTAATATAGAAGGAAATCCGCATCGTGCTTTTATTGATATGGTTTTAGAAGTAAAACCTGAGCAGGTTACACTTGTTCCAGATGGTGAAGATGCGATTACGTCGAATGCAGGTTGGGATTGTGAGTATAATTTGGAATTTTTAAAATTGGTAATTTCAGAATTTAAAGAAGCCGGAATTAGAACTTCTATTTTCCTGGATCCAAATCCGGAAATGGTAAAATTTGCTAAACAAACTGGTGCTGATAGAATTGAATTATACACTGAAGCTTACGCAACCAATTATTCTAAAAATAAAGAAGAGGCAATTAAACCTTATATCGAAACTGCTTTAGAAGCAGAGAAATATGGATTAGGTGTTAATGCTGGTCACGATTTAAGTTTAGAAAATTTAAAATATTTTGCAGATAATATTCCTAATTTATTAGAGGTTTCCATTGGTCATGCTTTGATTTCTGAGGCGTTATATATGGGACTTGAAAATACCGTTCAGGCGTATCTGAAGCGTTTAGCAAAATGGTAAAATAATGGAAGCGGGCTTTAACCCGTTTTTCTGTATTCAATATTTATAGGCTTTAGCCGAAATTTATGTTAATTTTGAACTTTAATTATTATTGATGGAAATTCTGCACTCAAAGATTTACGGAGAAGACAAACCAGGAACGCCGCTTTTGGTATTTCACGGATTATTCGGAATGCTCGATAACTGGGGAAGTTTCGGTAAAGAAATGGGCGAGTTTTTTCCGGTTCATTTAATTGATTTAAGAAATCATGGAAAAAGTTTTCACTCACCAGAAATGTCGCATGACGATTTAGCGCACGATATTTTGCATTATATGGAATCCCACAATTTGCAGAAAGTTAATTTGTTGGGTCATTCTTTGGGAGGAAAAGCAGTGATGCAATTTGCTATTAAATATCCGATCAAACTGGAAAAATTAATCGTAGTTGATATTTCACCAAAAGCATATCCGCCACATCATCAGGGAATTATAAAAGCGTTAGAAACGGTTGATTTCGTAAAAGTGACTTCCAGACAAGAAGTTGAAGAAATTCTACATCAATATATTCCTGAGAAATCAGTCATTCAATTTTTGGCAAAAAACCTTTATTGGACTGATGATAAAAAACTAAACTGGCGTTTTAATTTAAAAACACTTTCCGAAAAATACACAGAATTTGTTTCTAATGCAATCAAATACGGTGTGTTTTCAGGAGAAACTTTATTTATTTCGGGAGCAAAATCCAACTATATTTTACCTCAAGATGAATTCCAGATTAAACAGCAATTCCCAAATGCATCAGTCGTTACGATAAAAAATGCGGGACATTGGGTGCAGGCCGAAAATCCTACTGACTTCAACGAAGTGGTTAAAGATTTCCTTTCGGAACATCGAGTTTAATTTCGAATTATTTAAAAAACTCAAAGTCTCCAATCTCATGTCTCCAAATCTCCCCTCTAAATTATGGTATTAGTCACAGGTGCTACTGGAATTCTCGGCAGAGTTATCGTTTTAGAATTACTGAAACGCGGTAAATCCGTCCGGGCAACCAAAAGAGCTTCCAGTAACATTGAAGAAGTTCGTGAATCTTACCGATTTTATACCGATAAAGCCGACGATTTTTTTAATAAAATTGAATGGATTGATGTCGATTTTCAAGATTTAGAATCATTACAGAACGCACTTGATCAAGTCACCGAAGTCTATCATTGCGCTGCTCACGTGAGTTTTCATCCCGATGAAAGGCGTACGATGTATCAAACTAATATCGAAGGAACAAGACAACTTCTTTTTGCCTGTGAAGATTCTTCGGTTAAGAAATTCTGTTTTGTAAGTTCAACTGCTGTTCTAGATGGCGTTAATGAAAAAGGCGAAACGACTGAAGATTCCAATTATAATTCAAAACTGATTCATTCGCCATATGCTAAGTCCAAACATTTTTCTGAAATGGAGGTGTGGCGCGCCTCGGCGGAAGGATTAAATACCGTAATTATCAATCCAGGCGTAATCATCGGTAGTGGAAACTGGCAGTCGAGTAGCGGTGAAATTTTTGATGCTTTTGAGAAATATCCTTACGCGATGAGCGGAAGTACGACTTATGTTGATGTTAGAGATGTTTCTGAAATCGCCATTTCATTAATGGAAAATAATATTTTTGGAGAACGGTTTATCATTATTTCTGAAACTAAGAAGATTATTGAAGTTGCAAATTTTGTTCGTGAAAAATTAGGGAAATCAAAAGCGAAAGTGCTGTCAAAAGGAATTTTAAACTTAGGTTACGTCTTCAATGTTTTATTCGGATGGCTTTTTCCTAAGCTTAGAATGATGAGTAAAGTCAATCTTGAAACTGTAACTTCAAATCATGTCGTTTCAAATAAAAAGATTAGAAAAGAACTTGATTATCAATTTATTCCAGTTTTTGAAAGTATTGATTTCCATTTAAAAAATTATATCTCAGATAAAAAATAACTATGAATGTTGCTGAATTTTTAAATATTAATACTGCCAAGTTTCCGATGAAACCGGCAATCGGTTTTAAGAAAAAAGAAAAGTGGACAGAAATCACTTGGTCAGATTTCCGACGATTGGTTTTTAAAACTGCAAATGCACTTTGCGAAGCAGGTATTTCTGAGCACGATAAAGTGGCCATTTATTCTGATAATTCAGCAGAATGGATTGTAACTGATTTGGCGATTTTGTCTTTGGGAGCGGTAACCGTTCCGATTTATTCCACTAATAATGAGGAGCAGGCAGAATATATTCTGAACGAATCTGAATGTAAAATCATCTTAGTCGGAAATCAGGAACAATATGATGCAGCTTTTAATATTTTAAATAGAAATCATATTTTGAAGCAGGTTTTGGTTGCGAAAAAAGCAATCTGGATCAAAAAAGAAAACAGTCAATATTTCGAGGATTTTATTAAAAAAGCAGAAGAAACTTTTGATATTGTTCCTAAAGAAGATGAAGATTTAGCCACCATTATTTATACTTCAGGAACCACGGGTGTTCCAAAAGGAGTGATGCTGACTCACGGAAATTTCCACAAATCGGTAGAAGCACATTTTGAATTTTTTAAGTTTAAAAACTTCGAGAATGAAACTTCTTTAGCATTTTTACCATTAACGCATATTTTCGAAAGATCTTGGACTTTACTCGCTTTGTATGGTGGAGCAAAAGTTTATTTCCTGGAGAATACCAAACTCATTGCAAGTGCATTAGTAGAAATTAAACCGACTATAATGTGTGCTGTGCCAAGGTTTTATCAGAAAATTTATGCGGGAGTTAATGAAATGGCAAACAACAGTTCTGAGTCTAAAAAGAAAATTTTCAACTGGGCAATTGCAACGGGAACTGAAGTTGCAGAATTGAGACGATTAAATAAAGAAATTCCATTTTCCTTAAACATTAAAAATAAAATTGCAGGCATCATGGTCTTTAATAAGGTCAAGAAAAAAATGGGCGGAAAACTCTGGTTTATGCCTTGTGGTGGAGCTTCTGTCTCGTCTGAAGTTACGCGGTTTTTTGAGGCATTGGGTATTCATATTACGGTTGGTTATGGTTTGACAGAAACTACGGCAACTTTAACTTGCTTTCCTTTTCATAATTTTGAACATGGATCTGCGGGAATTCCCTTTGGCGATACTCAAATTAAGATTGGTGAAAACGATGAGATTTTAGCCAAAGGAAGCGGGATTATGAAAGGTTATTATAAAAAGCCAACTGAAACTGCGGAGGTTTTTACCGAAGATGGTTGGTTTAAAACGGGTGATGCAGGAAAATTTGACGCAGCTGGAAATTTAATAATTACGGATCGGATTAAGGATTTAATGAAAACTTCGAATGGGAAATATATTGCGCCGCAACCTTTAGAAAATCTACTTTCAGATAATAATTATATCAATCAAGCGATGATTGTGGCAGAAGGAAAACCTTATGTTACAGCGCTGATAATTCCAAATTTTGAGGCGTTGCAGGAAGTGATTGCAAAAATGAATATTCCTTTTACGAATTGGGCAGACATTGTTAATTTGGAAAGTATTCGAGAGTTTTATCGGGAGAAAATGGACGATATTCAGAAAGGACTTTCCGGTTTTGAAAAGGTGAAGAAATTTACTTTAATGCCCGCAGAATTCGAAATAGGAAGTGGCGAAATTACGCCGACTTTGAAAGTCAAACGAAATGTAGTTTTGCAAAAATACGCGGCTTTGGTAGATAAGATGTATAATTCTTAATTGTGCATTTAAAAAAAATAGTCTTTATTAAAGTAAATTAGAAATAGAATATGAACGAATTTTCAGGAAATTTAAACTTCGAAATCTCTAATCAGAAAGTCAACGAATCTTGTCCTTCTAATATTGCCTTGATCAAATATTGGGGGAAATATGAAAACCAGATTCCAGCAAATCCAAGTATTAGTTATACTTTAAATCTGTGTAAAACAAATACAGAAATGCAGTTTATCGCTGATGAACCGTTTTCTGTTCAGACTTTTTTAGCTGGAAAAGAAGAATTGAAATTTGCTGAGAAAATCGAGAAATATTTTAAAAATATTGAACGGTATTTGCCCTGGATTTTAAAAGGCAAATATATCATCCAAACAGAAAATACTTTTCCACACAGTTCTGGGATTGCAAGTTCTGCTTCCGGTTTTGGAGCGATTGCAAAATGCTTAATGAATTTAGATAAAGCTTTTTCGGGACAAACTGATGAAGATTCGTCGTTGAGAAAAGCAAGCTTTCTGGCTCGTTTAGGAAGCGGAAGTGCTTGCAGAAGCTTGTATGCCGGATTGGTTGTTTGGGGAGAAACCAAAGAGGTTTCCGGAAGTTCTGATTTATTTGCAGTTCGCTATCCGAATGAAGAAATTCATGAAGTTTTCAGAAGTTTCAACGATTGGGTTTTACTCATTCACGAAGGTGAGAAATCGGTGAGTTCTACAGTTGGTCATGGTTTGATGAATACGAATCCGTATGCAGAAAGAAGATTTCAGGAAGCCCATGAGAATTTCGCTAGTCTGAAAACGATTTTGAAAAACGGGGATATGACAGTATTTATTAAAATGGTTGAACATGAAGCGCTGACCTTGCACGCGATGATGATGATGAGCGAGCCCGCATTCATTTTGATGCAAACGGGAACTTTAGCCGTCATTAATAAAATATGGGGATTCCGAAAAGAAACGAACCTTCCTTTATTCTTTACTCTAGATGCAGGTGCGAACGTACATTTGCTTTTCCCAAGTAATAGAGATGAAGAAAAAATTCAAGAATTTATTATTAAAGAATTAGTGCAGCATACCCAAAATAATGGAGTTGTAAAAGATGTGATGCGGTTCTAAAATGAAGAAAAAGTATTGGTATATAGTCTTAGTGGTAATTATTATTTTACTGTTTATCGCACTATTCTACGGAAAAATAATTCGTGTCGGAAGTTGGGGATATAACAGAACTATACAATGGAATTAATCAATTGCTCCAAAATTGCTTTTTACTGCAAATCCAAGATTCACCGTGTTTCGCCGGAAATAAATAATTTAAAAACGGATAATTTACAAGAAGTCGTTCTTCCAAACTAAGCACGCAAAAGTTTGTAAAAGTTTATTAGAAAGAAGGTTTGCTAAACTTTAGTTTACATCATTTTTACAGATGTCTTTTGCCTCTTTTGCTGTTTAAAAGAGTAAAGATTTAAATTCTTAAGATGGAACTTACTTTTTAACCGCAAGTCTGCTCAAGGTATGCATGATAAAAACCACGATGATACCAACGATTGCTGCAGACATTGATAGGATGAAAGTAGAGTTTTCTTCTGCAAGAAATCCTAGATTCCATTCGATAACGTAAAGGTTTACACAGATAAATACGATGAAAAGCGCTAAGAATATTTTATAGAACAGTTGCATTTTTATAAATATTAAAATTTAACATACGTTGAGAAAAGTTGTGCGAAGTTTGCTGTAAACAACTTGATTGAAATTGCAAGAAGAATGATTCCGAAAACTTTTTGTAAAACTTGAAGCGTTCCGTCCCCTAATTTTTGCTCTAACCAATTCGCTGATTTCAGCACCAAATATACGAAAATTGTATTGATTACAATTCCTACAATGATATTGATATCATGATATTCAGCACGTAAAGATAGAGTAGTCGTCAATGTCCCAGCTCCTGCAATCAATGGAAATGCAATGGGAACAATCGATGCAGACTTCGATTCTGTATTCTTTTGAATTTCAATACCGAGAATCATTTCCAAGGCGATGACGAAAATTACAATAGCTCCAGCAATCGCAAATGAATTCACATCTACGCCGATGAGTTTTAGAATTTTATTTCCGATAAAAAGAAATGCAATCATTAAAACTCCTGCAACGATAGAAGCGCGTTCGGCTTCAATCTTACCAAACTTCTTTTTTAGACCAACGATGATTGGTACTGAACCGATAATGTCGATAACAGCAAAGAGAATCATCGATGCAGTAAGGGTTTCTTTGATGGAGAAATGTTCTAACATTGGTTGAAATTATTAATTTCGCAAAAATATGAAAAATAAATCATTATTTGCTAATTTCTGAATATAAGATATGAATCGAGTTGTACAGGTCATTCATCTGCTCTTCAGAATGAAGTGGCGCGAATTTTTCGATCTGAATTCGCTCCGAAAGTGTTCTGTATTGCTCCGAAATTTGTTGACCTTTAGTTTGTTCTAAAATAGTTCTGAAATCTGAATCGGTATTTGCATAATAGGATTCTTTCGTCTCTCTATTCAATTCAGTGTAAGCCGAAAAGAAATTGGTGAAATCTTTATTATCTTTTAGAATTTTTAAATATTCAATACTTTCCTCGAAGTGGTTATTGAGGTTTTTTCTAATAACTTCTTCCGTGTCAGCAATTGTGGTGATTGGACTCGAAATAAGCTGAGGTTTTAATTTTCTCTTTTCTCTTCTTTTCAGAACAATTAAAAATAAAGAAATGAAAGTCATCAACAGTGCTAAATTACCGATAACAATTTTCCAGTCGATTTTATTTTTATCTTTTACTTTAAAGTTTTGGGTTTGTAAAACTGGCGTGTTTACAGTTTCTAAAACAGTATTCGTATAGTCATTTACTTTTTCTAAAGTTGATTTTTCTTCAGCAATTTGTGCTGGAGTTTTTACATTAATCAATAATTCTTTAGAGCCCAAATCAGAATATTTTTTGGTTTCAGGATCGAAGTAAGAGAAATCTTCAAACTTAATAGAAATCGGTCCTGATTTTTTTGGAACAATAATATATTCCGCGCTTACAAAGCCAGAAAGTCCATTCTTTTTAGCGATGGTTTGCGAGGTTATTTTCGGCGGGAAGAAAACATAATCAGAAGAATTTAGAATTTTTGGTAAATGCAAACTTCCCAGATTTCCCGAACCTGCCACTTTTAAAATAATATGCAAAGGTTTTTCGATTTCTGGAATGATATCGGTGATTGGATTAAATAAATCAACGGTAAACTGACCAACTGCATTCTTGAAATGTCCTGGCATTCCAACTGGAAGTTTCTTTACATTCAGTTGAACCTTATTCGAAGAAATTCTGTTGTCTTTTGAGGAGTTAGCAAAAGAAGCTGAAATAGGATTAATTTCAACATTTCCTGTCTCCGAAGGAAATATGATGAAAACTCCGATCACTTGTGAAGCCATTCCAGCGTTGGATTCAATGTCAGATTTCGCAAAGCTTACCGGTTTTATATTTGCATTTTGTTGATAAGGAAAATGCAGTTTTCCTAATTTTCTGAAATTGTCGTAGTTGCGACTGTAAGCGCGGAGAATCGCAATTGTTGGTTCATTTTTATAAACTACTTTATCCTGAACTTCTAAATTCAAATACATGTTATTTCGATCAGAATTATCAGCTACGGAATTACTTCTATCACTGTCTCGAACATTAATATCAAACGGTTCAGTTTTATAAATTTTTCCGTTGACGGTAACCAAAGCAGAGCCAATTTTGACTTTTCCAACTTGCTTTGGTGAAAGGACACATTGATAGACCAATTGATTAATTACATCTCCTTTTTTGGCATCTAAAACTATTGTATTTCTGTCAGATGCAGTTCCAATAATGTCGAATTTTGAAAGATCTGGCATTTGCAGCGGAGTTTGCTGCTCCATATTTTCACCACTAATTTCAAGAAGTATTGTTAAGGTGAAACGTTGATTTACTCTTTGATCTTTAACATCAGAAATTGCCAAAGTAACCTGACCATAAGTGAATACCGCAGAGAATATAAATAATATGTAGGACAGTTGTTGTTTCATCACCAATCCTTTTCGTTGCTTTCTGGCATCGAATAAGAGTTTTTGTTTAGAATTTTCTTAGCGGTTTCCCGTTCTTTATTCCCAACACGGTTTAAAAGCGCATCTTCTAAATCTTTGGGCATTTGATCGGCATTGCTGTTTTTATTTTCATTGGGATCTTTCCCTTCGCCATTTCCTTTATTTTGTTGTCCGTTTCCGGCTTCTTTCTGAGGTTGATCTCCTTTATCCTGACCTTTGTTTTTGTCTTTATTCTGGTCGTTTCCGCCGCCACCAGAATTGTCTTTTTGTTTTTTCTGTTCTTCTTTTTGTTTTTCTTTCAACATTGCAATTTCATAATTCTTACGAATGCTTTCATTATAAGGATCTTGCTTTAATGCTTGTTTGTAAAGTTCCGCAGCTTTTTTGGAATCTTCAGTTTGCATATAAGTATTCGCTAAATTATAGAGCGCAGCACTTTTGTCGGGAATAGTAGTAGAAAGTTTTTCGGCTTTTTCGAATTCGGCTTTTGCTTCTTCGTACATTTTTCTTTTGTAAAGAGAATTGCCCAGGTTGTAGTGAGCCATAAACTCTTTGTCGTTGAGTTGTACAGCTTCCATATATTTCGAAGAAGAGGATTCGTAATTTTCTTTGTCGAATTGCTGATTTCCTTTGAAGACTAATGTCTTATAATTTTCTTGAGCAGAAAACAGGGAACAGCCAAACGCTATAAGAAACGTGGAAAAAAGTAAATTCAGATTCATCACTGCAAAATTATTCCTTTATTTGTTAAAGTCTATGGATGGAATAGTTAAATTTCGGTTAAATTCGGCTGAATGTCTTGGTTTTGAATCAAATATTGAAGTCTCGGTTGGGATTCAGAAGAAATATAACAAGAAAGAGCAAGATTGAAACGCCTAAGAAATATTGATAGTAGTGAA
Organism: Kaistella flava (ex Peng et al. 2021); assembly: GCF_015191005.1. NCBI lineage: Bacteria > Pseudomonadati > Bacteroidota > Flavobacteriia > Flavobacteriales > Weeksellaceae > Kaistella > Kaistella flava (ex Peng et al. 2021). The sequence goes on from NZ_CP040442.1 coordinate 3,554,648, forward strand.
TTGCATTATTTGATTTAACCATCGTTTCCGACGAAGTTGCGCTTTTACGTAATCCGTCAATAATTTGAGTCGTCGCATTTTCGAGATTATTTCCATCTACGTAAGTTCCATTTGTTTTGTTGGCGATATTTTGTAAAGCTTGAGTTTCTCTTTTGGAAATTACGGTTTCTCCTTGGATGTCGGTTTTATATCCCATCAATTGACCGAAAACATATTCTGGAATCGGTGCACCTTCTTCAGAACCAATTCCGACCGTGATGACCGAGATACCTTCTTTGGCGGCAAGTTTTGCAGCAGGTTTTTCATTGCTTTCATTATCTTCACCATCGCTCAATAGAACGACTTGTCGGGCACCTTTGGGAATGTTTTTAAATTTGTCTACAACGGTTTTCATTGCTTTTAAAAAGTCAGTTCCCTGTATTTTTACGATATTGGTTTCTACGCCACCAAGGTAAGTTTCGGCCGCAGTGAAATCGGTTGTTAAAGGCATGATTGAGTTGGCATCACCAGCGAAAACAACGATTCCGACTTTGTCGTTTTTCATTTTTTCCATCGTGTTGATGATGATGTTTTTGGCTTCGTCTAAACGGTTGGGTGCAACATCTTGTGCATTCATCGAATTAGAAACATCGAGTAGAAAAATGACGTTGTTCATTTTCTGTTTTGATTTTACTTCTTCGGAACCACTCAGTAAATCAACGATTGATAAGACTAAAAATAAAGTCGCAAGCAAATAAAGAATCGGTAGAACTTTTGTAAATCCAGTTTTTTTCTCGAATAATTCGTCTTGAAATTTTGCTTCGGCGAAAATTTTCTTTCGCTGATTTTTCCATTTGAGATAAGAAATCATGATGATTCCGAGCAGCGGCAAAAGCAGCAACAGAATTAAATATAAGTTATTTCCTAAAGTCCAGTTCATTTTATTTTTTGAATATTGTAACGATTTGATTTGCTTAATATACAAAGTCACAAAAGTTCTATTTTTTAGTTTGTCAAAAGTGCAAAAAAGTATTTGACTTTATCTCTGTTTTATAAGTTATTGAAATCTCTTTTCTCTTTTAAGTTTCCTTCGAAAGAAAAAATGCCTGAAGTTCTAGCCCCGATGGAAACGGCATCCCCAAAAGCGATGGCATTGCTGCGGATTGGGATATAGTGGACAGCGGGACTGCTCTTGTAAAAAGCTAAAACCTTGGTGCTCCTAAAAATATTCATCTCTATTTTAACTTAAAAATTTATAGAAAACCCAGCGCAACAAAGCGTCCAACATCAAAATGGCTAAGGCAATCCACAGGAAATTTCTAAAATATTCCTGGTAATTATAGAGTTTGGTCGTTTTTAATTCGGACTTTTCGAGCTTGTTAATTTCGTCATATACTTCTTCTAAACTTTGGTTGGATGAAGCACGGAAGTACTTGCCACCCGTTGTTTGCGCAATTTCGCGCAGAACCGGTTCGTCGATTTGAACTTTCTCTTCGGTAAAAACCAAGTCGCCAAAAAGATCCTGCTGCGTCGGCATCAAGGCGTAACCGTTGGTGCCAATCCCGATGGAATATACTTTGATTCCACTGGCGCGCGCCAACTCTGCAGCGACTTGCGGAGGCATTGCGTTTTCAACATTGCTGACTCCGTCGGTCATTAAAATGATGATTTTAGATTTCGCTTTGCTATTTTTTAAATGAGCGACCGCTACGGAAAGTCCTTCACCAATCGCTGTTCCTTGTGTTAATTCTGATGTGCTAAGGTGATCAAGTTCATCGATAACCACGGCGTGATCGGATGTTACGGGAACTTTGGTAAATGCTTCGCCGGCGTAAGTCACCAATCCGATTCTGTCGCCAGGTCGGCTATTGACGAATTTTTTTGCAATATTTTGTAGTGCTGTTAAGCGGTCGGGTTCTAGATCTTTGGCCAGCATACTCAATGAAACGTCGACTGATAGCATGATGTCGATTCCTTTGCTGTCATCTTGATCTTGCGAAATCGTAAATGTTCGTGGTCTTGCCATCGCAATAATTAGGCAAGAAAGAATAATGTATTTTGAAATTTTCAGCAGAAATAAAACGAAGAGAATCGATTTGTTTTCTTCCATTTTTTGAGTGGAAGGAACGGTGATTCCGGAGCGTTTTTTCTTGGCTATATCGCGAATAATCAAAGGAATGAAAACCGCAAATAGCAATAAGAACCACGGGCTGTATAATTCGAAATTTAAAAAATCCAATGTCATCATTTTTTATACTCCAGTTCTTAATTGTTCAACCTCCAAATCTTTGGAAGAGCGTTTTACGAAAGATTTCATTTGCTCGAAATCATCCTGCATGTTTTGTTGATCTGGAAAAACCTTTGCAAATTTTACAAGATCTCCTCTTAAAAATATGTCTTCTATTGTTTTTTCGTTTTCTGCGGAAATGGTATTGTTTAATTTAATGACATCAATTAAATCGTCTGTCAGTAATACATCTGCCGGAATCTTATATTGTTTGGTGATGAATTTTCTTGTGATATCCAATAATTCTACATAGAATAATCGGTAGTTTCCGTCTTCGATATAATTTTTCTTTTTCAGCTTTTCTAACTCCTTTAAAGTTTGGTTGGTCATCACGATTGGATCGGATTTTTTTCTTCGTCCATATTTGATGAGTTGATAAATGATGAAAATTACGGCTAAAAGAATCAGTACTCCTAGAATATACCATTTGTACATTTGCCAATAATCCTGAACGTCGAGGTGAACCTCTTTGTTCTTCATGATATCATTAATCTTGTCGTCTTTTTGCGCAGTGTTAATGACTTCAATATCGTAAGGAATTGTTTTCAGCAACTGGCCGTTAATTCTAAAGTCAAGTGCCGGAATGGTGAATTTTCCTTCTTCGTAAACCGCAAATTCGATGATGCGATCGTACGTGTCAGCTTGCTTATTGATGCTGTCTTTTATTTCTTCAAAATGAAAAGGAAGGAGTTCGTTTTTCGGTGCAGACAAAACATCTTTTGCCTGTAAATTTGAAATGTGAATGTGCAAATTGCCGGGTTCGCCCAAAGCTAAAGTCTGCTTATCAAGCTTGGAGCTTAGGGTTTGCGAAAATGCAAAGGCACTAATCAGTAAAAATAGGATGATTTGTATTCTTTTCAAAACTTATCTTTTTCTAAAATATTGATACAAAAATTTGGAGTAATCTTCGCCAGTATTAATATTAATAAAACCTGCCGATGAACTTTCGAAATCTTCGGTTACGTTTTTTACTTTTTGTTTTTGCTGTTCGGCGAAATTATAGCGCCATCTTGCGTTGGAGGTATTTGCCCAAATTTGTTTTCCGGTTTCTGCATCGGTAAAAAGAGCATAACCAATATCTGGGATTTCGTTATCCTTTTGATCAAAAACTCTTAAACCTAATAATTGATGTTTACGCGAGGCAACTCTCAGCATTTTTAAATCATACGAATCTTCGAAATCGGAGAACATAAAGATCAATGATTTCTTTTTGAAAACACTCATCATATATTCTAACGCTTTATCAATTTTTGCTTCTGCAGGAACATATTCTGCGGAAAGAATGTTGCTGATGATTGCTAAAATATGTTTTCTTCCTTTTTGAGGTGGAATTACTTTATATACTTTGTCGGCGAATAAAATCAAACCGACTTTATCATTGTTCCCGGCTGCGGAAAAACCTAAACTTGCTGCAATCTCAGCAACGAATTCTCTTTTTAACTGAGTTTGTGTTCCGTAATTCATTGAGGCGGAAATGTCGACCAACAGCATCATGGTCAATTCCCGTTCTTCTTCCATTACTTTTACAAATGGTTCGCGGAAACGGGCAGTTTTATTCCAGTCTATTCTACGGATTTCATCGCCAAACTGATACGGGCGAACTTCGGAAAAAGTCATTCCCTGACCTTTGAAAGCGCTGTGATATTGACCCATCAAGGTAGCTTCCGTTTTCTTTCGAGTTCGGATTTCAATTTGTTTTACTTTTTTGATGACGTCTTTAATCTGCATTTTTTTCAAATAATTGATGATTAATGATTGAATTAAAAAATAGATTATCAATCATTATTTATCGTTTATATTTAAGGTGCTTGAATTTTACCCAATATTTTTTCGATAATTTGATCAGCAGTAATTTCTTCAGCTTCCGCTTCAAAACTTAAACCGATACGGTGACGCAAAACATCTTTTGCAATTTCTTTCACATCTTCTGGAATAACGAAAGCACGGTTTTTCAAGAAAGCCATCGCTCGTGCTGCAATCGATAAATTGATGGAAGCTCTTGGTGAGGCTCCAAAACTGATATAACTTTTCAAATCTGAAAGTCCATATTGATCTGGGAAACGGGTTGCGAAAACCATATCCAGAATGTACTTCTCAATTTTTTCATCCAAATAAATCTGGTTGATTAATTTCTTTGCTTCTGTAACATTATCTAAAGTAATTACTGGTTTTATCTCAGGAGAATGTCCCGATGCAATCATTTTCATAATCTTTCTTTCGTCTTCGAAATCAGGATAAGTAATCGTACATTTCAGCATGAAACGGTCGCTTTGTGCTTCTGGCAAAAGATAAGTTCCTTCCTGGTCAATTGGGTTTTGAGTAGCCAGAACTAAAAACGGTTTTGGAAGTGGCATTGTTTCATCACCGATGGTTACTTGCTTTTCCTGCATCGCTTCTAATAATGCCGACTGCACTTTTGAAGGCGCACGGTTAATTTCATCAGCCAAAACGAAATTGGCGAAGATTGGTCCTTTTTTTATGGAGAAATCATTGTCTTTAATACTGTAAATCTGCGTTCCAACAACATCAGCAGGCAGTAAATCTGGTGTGAACTGAATACGGGAAAAAGCACCGTGTACGGCGTCTGCTAAAGTTTTGATTGCTAACGTTTTAGCCAGTCCTGGAACACCTTCCAACAACACGTGACCATTACCAAGAAGACCGATTAATAAACGATCTACCATGTATTCCTGTCCGATAATTGCTTTGTTGATTTCCTGTTTTAAAAGTGAAAAAAAGTAATTTTGTTCTCTTACTTTTTCGGTTAACTGTCTAATATCTTCAGCTTGATTGAGTTCTGACATAGTGTTTGTAGAATTTTAAAGTGTAAATTTCCATTAAATACGCAGACCAGTCAACACAATTAATGCCAATACTAAGTTAAAGTTTGTTAAACCTTATCGCTTCTAGGTTCTAGGTCAAGAAGCGGCGATTTTGGATAGATGAATAAATGATAAATAGATAGGGCTTAAAATGACTTTTAATTCTTTGATTTCTTACGTTAAATCGTGAACGTATATTAATGAAACTCAGCGAAATTCTTGTCATTTTCAGTTAATTAACCTATTTTTGACCCTTAAAATAATAGCGAAATGAATTATCATTTTCAGGCGCACCGTCAAGTTCGACGAAACCTTTTAGAAATCCTGCAAAATACTTCCACTAAAGATTTATTGTTGATTCCGGATGGATTCAATAATAACATTTACTGGAACATTGCGCACACCGTGGCGACACAGCAATTATTGCATTATTACCTCAGTGGAAATCCGTTCCGTATTGACAAATATTGGATTGAAACTTATAAAAAAGGTACGCTTCCTAATTTGGATGTTCAGCAATCAGAAGTGGATGACCTGGCTTTTCTGTTGACAGAAACTTCAAAGGTTTTAATGAAAGATTATGACGATGATTTCTTTCCGGATTATACTTCTTATACCACCAGTTTTGGATTGGATTTGAAGAATATTCAAGACGCTATTATCTTTAACAACATGCACGAAAGCTTGCATCTGGGATATGCAATGGCTCAAAAAAGAGCAATCCTGGGAGAGCAATTTTAAAAAATAAAACCGTTCCGATTTCAAGGTGAGGAACGTAAATAGAACCTTGAGTATTTAATTTTAAAGAACTTATGAAAGACGATTTTATATTTGGGTTACGCCCAGTAATTGAAGCAATTGAAGCCGGGAAAACCGTAGATAAAGTATTTTTGCAAAATGGTTTACAGGGAGATATTTATTATGAATTAAAAGAACTACTGGCGAAATACAAGATCAGACCGAATTTTGTTCCTATTGAGAAATTGAATCGCTTTACGAGAAAAAATCACCAGGGAGTTGTTGCTTTTATTTCTGATGTACCTTTTCATTCTATTGAAAATATTTTACCTGAACTTTTCGAAGCTGGTAAAACGCCGTTTCTTTTAATTTTGGACCGATTGACTGACGTTAGAAATTTTGGAGCAATTTGCAGAACTGCAGAATGCGCCGGAGTTGATGCTGTTATTATTCCGGAAAAAGGTGGAGCGCCGATGAATTCTGATGCGATTAAAACTTCCGCTGGAGCGATGTATAATATTATAATCTGTAAAGAAAAAAATCTAGCACATACCGTTGATTTTCTTCAGCAGTCAGGCGTTCAGGTTTTTTCTGCAACTGAAAAAGCACAGAAATTATATTACGATGTAGATTTTACACAACCGTGTGCAATCGTAATGGGAAATGAAGAAACTGGAATTTCTAAAGAAGTTTTACATCATTCAGATGAGAAAATAAAACTTCCGATGGAAGGTAAAACGCAATCTTTAAATGTTTCCGTTGCTTGTGGTGCGATTCTTTTTGAAGCGACGCGTCAGCGATTGAAAATGTAATCTTCTTTTCAATTTACAATTGATTTTTTGATCGATTCTATTTGAAAAGAATTTTTATCTTTATTAAAAAATGGAAGTGATATGCAGAAGAATATCATCGTGAAAAGTGAAGTTCGCACTTACGTCAAAGAAATTATTGCACAAAAGATTCAAAAACTGGATAATTTTTTAGAGTTCACCTTGGAAGCAAGTCGTGAGGTAAAAAAGACTTCTAAATATGATTCCATTCGTGAAGAAATGCAGGAAGAGATTTATCAGATGCAAAAGCAAATGGCTTCATTAAAGGATTTGAAAAGAAATTTAGCTAAGATTTCAGAAAAAACTTCAGAGAGAATTCAATTGGGTTCGATTGTTTTCACTAATAAAGCGAGGTTTTTTATTTCAGTTTCTTTGGGAGAGTTTTTCTTTGAAGGCGATCGGTTTTATGCGATTTCGGAAGAAAGTCCAATGGCGAAAATAATGTTTGGAAAACGGGTTGGCGATTCCTTTACCCTTAATAATATCAGTCAGGTTATCGAGCAAGTCTGGTAATCTTTAATTAAAAATAATTTAACTCATCAATGGAGAAAGCAGAAGTATTAAAAAATATCATAGAAACAAGAAGAAGTATTTTCCCAAAATCGTATTCGACGGAGGAAATTGATGAAGAAGTTCTGGCTGAAATTTTGAATTCTGCGACCTTTGCACCGAGTCATAAACGAACAAAACCCTGGAGGTTAAAAGTTTTTCGTGGTGAAGAGAAAAATCAATTGGGAGCGAAACTGGCAGAAATCTACAAACAAACGGCAAATTCTGAAACCTTTCTGGAAAAGAAATATCTTGACATTTCTGACAAAGTATCAATGTCGAATGCAATCGTTACGATTTGTGTGAATTTCAGTGGTTTAGTTCCAGAATGGGAAGAAATAGCAGCAACCGCGATGTCTGTTCAAAATATGTATCTCACTGCAACAGCCAATGAAGTTGGTTGTTATTGGAGTACGCCGGGAATGATTAATCATCTGAATAACTTTCTAGGTTTAGAAGAAAATCAGAAATGCATTGGTTTGTTTTATTTAGGAAAAGTTTGAGTTAATTGTAACGTCGAAGCGTAATTGCATACTTATGTTTAAATAATTAAACTAAAAATTGCAGATATGGAAACTTACGGTTATAACGATCCTCAATCATCGCAAACTCCCAATAATTATCGCTCAGAAAAGAAACTTGCAGCCGGACTTTTGGGTCTGTTGCTTAGTCCTTTTGCAGCGAATAAATTTTACTTGGGTTACATGAAAGAAGGAATTATACAGATTGTTTTAAATATTTGTACCTGTGGAATTGCAAGTGTGATTCCTTTTATCGAAGGAATTATTTATATAACCATGAGTGATGAGCAGTTCGACAGAACTTATGTTCAGAATAAAAAAGCCTGGTTTTAAAAGCAAAAAGAACTTCTAATATTTTAGAAGTTCTTTTTTTATATTTAAATTCTTTTATTGATTCAATAAAATTGCCGCTTCTTTCGCCGCATACGTGAAGATCATATCTGCTCCCGCACGTTTGATACAAGTTAAACTTTCGATAATTGCTTTGTCATTATCCAACCAGCCATTTTGAGCTGCAGCTTTTAACATCGCATATTCTCCACTTACGTTGTATACAGCGATTGGTAAATCAATTACCTCACGAACTTTGGCTACAATATCTAAGTAAGGCATTCCCGGTTTAATCATGATGATATCTGCTCCTTCAGCAACATCTTTTAGAACTTCGTCAATGGCTTCTCTGGAATTATGAAAATCCATTTGATAGGTTTTCTTGTCCTTTGGAATTTCTACATTTTCTTTCGGTGCAGAATCTAAGGCGTTTCTAAAAGGTCCGTAAAATGAGCTCGCATATTTCGCAGCGTAGCTTAAAATTCCGACATCAGTAAAACCGCTTTCTTCCAAACCAGTTCTGATTGCAGCAACACGTCCGTCCATCATGTCGCTTGGTGCGACAATATCTGCTCCCGCTTCTGCCAATGAAACTGACATTTTCACTAATGAGTCGTTGGTGGCATCGTTATCGATTTTTCCATTGGTGATGATTCCGTCGTGACCGAATATCGAGTAGGGATCCAAAGCAACATCAGGCATAATCACCATTCCTGGGACTGCATCTTTAATGGCTTTAATCGTGTTTTGCATCAAACCATTTGGGTTCCATGATTCTTTTCCTGTATTGTCTTTCAAATCCTCAGAAACTTTCATGTACAAATTGACCGCTTTCACACCAAGAGAATATAATTCCTGACATTCCTTCACCGTAAGATCTAACGTTCGCCTGAAGATTCCTGGCATCGACGAGATAGGTTCTTGTTTGTTAACGCCTTCCATTACGAAAATAGGCATTACAAAATCATTAGTAGTCAGGGTAGTTTCCTGAACAAGTGCTCTAATAGCGGCAGTTGTTCGTAATCTTCGGTTTCTTGAATAGATGATCATCTTTTGGAATAGTATTTGATTTAACGACTGCAAATTTAAATATAGTTTTGCGAAAAAACTATTGAATTTCAAATTCAATTTCTTACTTTTGTAAGGATATACGTTAAAATAAAATTATTATAGGTGAAAAATTTATTGTTTTTTGTAATATTCATCGGCAGTTTAACAGTTTTTTCGGAAAAAGTTTCCGCGCAGTCTGTAGACCGAGTTTCGATGATAAGCAATCAGAAATCAGATGATGCGGTTATGGTTGCATATCCTAACCCTGCCCGTGATTTTATAATGGTTAAATCTAAAGATGCTTCTTTAAAAATAAAATCAGTTACTTTTTATTCCATTTTAGGAATGCAAGTGGCAGAGTATCAGATCAATAAAAATTCGGAAGAAATTCGATTAGATAAACTACGACCTGGAAAATACCTGATGAGATATGTCTTAAGTGACAACACTCAGAAAGTCACCCAGATCGTAAAACAATAAAATTATTATCCTTGGAATTTATTCAAGGATTTTTTTTGAACTTATTATTGTTATTTAGAATTAATATAAATAAATAATTCCGTAATTTTGTACCTATGGAAGCACGCGAAAAAATAGTAATTATTGGTGGTGGTTTTGCCGGCTTACAGTTTGCGAAATCCCTTAATAATAAAAGGAAAAAAGTGATTGTCATCGACAAAGTGAACCATCATATGTTTCAGCCACTTTTCTATCAAGTTGCTTGTGGGCGAATTGAGCCAAGTAATATCTCATTTCCTTTCAGGAAAATTTTCCAGCGCTCGCGTAATATTCAATTTCGCTTAACCGAAGTACAACAAATTATTCCTGAGGAAAATAAAATCGTCACGGCAGAAGCAGAATTCACTTATGATAAATTGGTAATTGCCACAGGTTGTAAAACCAATTTCTTTGGTAATGCTAAAATGGAGCATTTGACTTTTGGAATGAAAAATACGCAGGAAGCGATTGCTATTAGGAATCACGTTCTGTTGACTTTTGAGCGATTAATTATCGAAAAAAAACGAAGCGATGATGGAAACTGGAATATCGTTATCGTAGGAAGCGGACCCACTGGAGTAGAGTTGGCAGGTGCTTTCGCGGAGATGAAGAAAGATATTTTGCCACGTGATTATCCACACATGAATTTTAGTGATTTAAAAATTATTTTAATAAGTTCTACAGAAATGCCGTTGGGCGTTATGAGTGAAGAAGCTCAACAAAAATCTGAAGAGTATTTAAAAGAGTTGGGTGTCATTTTTATGAAAGGAGAAATGGTGACCGATTACGATGGTGATAAGGTTTTCATGAAAAGTGGAAATACAATTCCATCTAATAATGTGATTTGGGCAGCCGGAGTTACCGGTAATATTATCGATGGTTTAAATCCTGAAATAATCATCAGAAATAGATTCAAAACAGATCGCTATAATCGGATTCTTGGTTATGAAAATATTTTCGCGATTGGCGATATTTCCTATATGGAAACGCCATTATATCCTGCTGGTCATCCTCAGGTTGCGAATGTCGCTATTAATCAGGGAAAAAATTTAGCAAAAAATATTCTTTTAAATTCTGGCAAAGAATGGAAAGAATATGAATATAAAGATCAGGGAAGTTTAGCAACGATAGGAAAACATCGAGCTGTAGTTGATTTGCCCAATTTCAAATTCCAAGGTGTACTGGCCTGGTATTTTTGGATGTTTTTGCACTTGATGCTTATTTTAAGTGTGCGAAATAAACTGGCAGTTTTCTTCAACTGGATGTGGAGTTATATTAACAGAGATTCTTCATTAAGGTTAATAATTATTCCTAATAAAAAGAACAATACGGAACAATGAGAATAGATATTATAAGTGTTTTACCAGAATTAATGGAAAGTCCTTTCCAAACTTCAATTCTGAAAAGAGCAGTGCAGAAAGGTTTGGCAGAAGTGCACTTTCATCAATTACGAGACTGGAGCATCGGAAAACACAAGCAGATTGATGATGAGCCTTATGGAGGTGGCGCAGGAATGGTGATGATGATTGAGCCGATTGATAAATGTATTTCTGAATTGAAAAGTCAGCGCGACTACGACGAAATTATTTACCTCACGCCCGATGGAGAAACATTAACTCAAAAGATTGCCAACACGCTTTCGATTAAGAAAAATCTTATTTTCCTTTGTGGTCATTATAAAGGAATTGATCAGCGAGTTCGGGACTTGCATATCACAAAAGAGATTTCGATCGGCGATTATGTACTTACAGGTGGTGAATTAGCCGCATGTGTTTTAGCAGATTCGATCATTCGACTATTGCCTGGCGTTCTAAATGATGAACAATCAGCCTTGACCGATAGTTTTCAGGATAATCTTCTGTCGCCGCCGATCTATACAAGACCTTCTGAATATAAAGGTTTAGTAGTTCCCGAAATTTTGTTAAGTGGCAATTCAAAGAAAATTGAAGAATGGCTACACGATGAAGCAATGAGAATAACTCTAGAAAAAAGACCAGATATTTTAGATTAAATAAAACGTAATCACTTATTTAATAAGTAAATAATCATAAAAAAGCAGATAGTTTTTAGAATGGGAAATAAAGATGAAAAAGAATTAATTGCTTTCTATAATGTAGAAAACTTATTTAGTCCGGATGCTCCAAGCATTCATAAACTAGATCCTACAGCGTCTGGCTTGAATAATTGGGACGAAAGAAAATACCAAAATAAACTTTTTAAAATCGCGCAGGTTTTTCAATTGATATTGGAAAGCGAAGAATCATTGCCGATGTTAATTGGCATTTCCGAAGTTCAGGGTAAAAAGCCATTGGAAGAATTGGTGAAATTAGATCCATTCAATTCCAATTACGGAATCGTGCATTACGAGTCGATGGATGAGAGAGGAGTAGATGTAGCACTTTTGTACGATAAAAGTAAAATCGAAATTATTTCTTCCGAACCGATTTCCTATCTCTTCGCTGTCGAAAATGAACATTCAGAATACTATGACACGACACGAGATGTTTTGTTTTCTAAAGTAAAATATCTGAACGTAATTATGAATGTCTTCGTTTTACATCTGCCATCGAAAAGAGAAAAAGATGTCAATAAACCTAAGCGCGAATATATTCTCAAAGACTTGCATAAAAAAGTTTCAGAATTAATTTCCAGCACGGGAGAAGCGGTAATCATGTGCGGTGATTTCAATGAAAATCCTGATGAGGAAATGATAGCTAATTTCATTTATGATAATGATTTTAATAAAATTTTAGTTAATCCTTCCGCCGAATTATTTAAAAATGAAAAATTTTCTACATTTCATTACAAAAGTGGCTTACTTTTTGACCAAATGATTTTGTCTAATAACTTTTTTAATTCCAATTATCCACTTCTATTTAAAGAGGCAAAAGTTTTCAATCATGAAAAACTAAGCAATTGGGATAAGAATTTTGCTGGACGTCCTTTCAGAACATACGCTGGTTCCCGATATTTAGGAGGTTATAGCGATCACTTTCCTATATTGACGGTATTATTAAAAAACCAGTAAGGCCTAAATTTTTTTTAATTAAACAGAAAAACTCTTCAAAAATGAAAAATGCAATTAATGCCGAATATCATTTAGATAAGATAGATAAAGAGATTATCTATATGTTGATGGATAATGCGAAAACCTCTTTGGCTCACATTTCCAAAAACGTAGGAATTTCTACTACAGCGGTACACCAAAGAATCAAGAAGTTAGAGCAGGCGGGCGTTATAGAGAATTCAATCTCTTTTCTTAATCCCCGAAAAATAGGTTTCAAAGTAGTATCATTTATTGGGGTGTTTTTGGAACAGCCTAGTCATTATCACGATGCAATTAAAGCGCTCAATGAAATTAACGAAGTTGTAGAAGCGCATTATACCACAGGAAATTACACCATATTTCTAAAGGTTTTATGCCGAGATAATGATCACTTAATGGAAATTCTTAACAAGATTCAAAAATTAAAAGGAGTTACAAGAACAGAAACTTTCATCTCTTTAGAACAAAGTATTAGCAGACAACTTAAAGTATAAATTTAATTTATCGGTAATTTTGTCCTCCATAAAAAGTATGCTTCAGCAGAAGGATACTTTTTTTGCTTTCACTTTTTCAGAAAGCATAACATTCGTTCGGTGATAATTGGTTAAATTTACATTCTATAATTAATGCAAATATATTTTCTAATCAAACCTCATAATTCATGCAAAAGACATTAGAAAAAAATCATACAATTCCTATGCAAAATCACAGTGAAGTGCGCAATGAAGGATTGCCTTTTAATACCAAATATTTTGATGCAATCAATATTAATCGCAGTGCAGTTGAAAAACGCGTCGCCACTTTAGGCGGACGTAGAAGCGTAAAAAAAGAATTTCAGGCAGCTTGGTTGCTCAAAGCAATTTCAATGATTGACCTGACCACTTTGGCCGGAGACGACACCCGCGGAAACGTGATGCGTTTATGTGAAAAGGCGAAAAATCCCGTTCGTGCAGATGTTTTACAAATCTTAGGAATGGAAAATGCCAATTTGACGACAGGAGCAGTTTGTGTTTATCACAACTTAATTCCCTTTGCCAAAGAAGCTTTAAAAGGAACTTCAATTCCTATCGCTGCAGTTTCTACAGGATTTCCTGCAGGTAAAATTTCCCTTGAAGATAAGATTACAGAGATCAAAAAATCCGTCGCAGCCGGAGCAACTGAAATCGATATTGTAATTTCCCGTGATTTGGTTTTAGAATCAAAATGGCAGGAACTATACGACGAAATAAAATTGTGTCGACAAGCTTGTGGCGATGCTCATATGAAAACCATTCTCGCAACAGGCGAAATTCCAACCTACACCAAAGTAGCAAAAGCGTCTTGGGTTGCAATGATGGCCGGTTCAGATTTTATCAAAACCTCTACTGGGAAAGAATCGGTGAACGCAACTTTAGCGGTGAGTTTGGTGATGATCCGTTGCATTCGCGATTATTACGAATTAACCGGAGTAAAAATAGGTTACAAACCAGCTGGCGGAATTCAAAAAGCAAAACAAGCGCTCGATTATTTGATCTTATTAAAAGAAGAATTAGGCAACGACTGGTTAACTCCAAACTTGTTCAGATTCGGTGCAAGTTCTCTATTAGGCGACATCGAGCGACAATTAGAACATTACGTAACCGGAAGATACAGCGCAGGATTCAGACATCCGATGGCGTAATCGTCATACTGAGATTGTCGAAGTACGGTTACTGAGCTTGTCGAAGTAGGGCGCACATTTCCGTCTTCCACTCCCGCTTTTTTGTTTCACTTCGTTACACAAAAAGAGCTCCGTTCAAGCCGGGGCGCAATGGGAACAAAGAATTGAAAGAAGCTTAGAAATACAAAAAATTAGATTTTCAAAAGAGCAAATACACAATCCTTTTTTGCTCTTTTGAAAAACTTAAAAAAAATAAAAACTTTTGTGACTTTTGTGGTTAAAATTACCACATCATCACATTACCAAATTATCACATTATCAAATCAACATAATGGAAATCAAAGAAATATACGACACCATGGTTTACGGTCCCGCTCCAGAAAGTGCAGCTGCTGCTGTGGAATTTTTAGAAAATCATAACCGAAGTTTCGACTTATTTATTGGAGGAGAATGGGTAAAACCAAACGCTAAGAAATACATGGATTCCAACAATCCTTCTAATAAAGAGTTTTTAGCAAAAATTGCCGAAGCCGACGAAACCGATGTTGACAAAGCAGTGAAAGCTGCCAACAAAGCATTACCGGAATGGGTTGCAATCGGTGGATTCGAACGTGCAAAATATTTATATGCGATTGCAAGACAAATTCAGAAACACTCAAGATTGTTTGCAGTTCTTGAAACTTTAGACAACGGAAAACCAATTCGCGAAACCCGTGATATCGATATTCCAATTGTTGCCAGACATTTCTATCATCATGCAGGTTGGGCAAAATTGATGGATACCGAATTCAGAGATTATCAGGAAGTCGGCGTTGTCGGACAAATCATTCCGTGGAATTTTCCCTTAATGATGCTTTCTTGGAAAGTCGCTCCAGCTTTGGCCATGGGAAATACCGTCGTTTTAAAACCCGCAGAATATACGTCTTTAACGGCTTTGCTTTTTGCAGAAATCTGTGAGAAAATCGGATTGCCAAAAGGAGTTATCAATATTGTAACCGGTCGCGGAACCGTTGCCGGAAATGCTTTGGTTAATCATAAAGATATTCAGAAAGTTGCTTTCACAGGTTCTACTAAAGTTGGTAAAATCTTAAGAACAAATATTGCCGGAACAGGCAAAAAAATATCATTAGAATTAGGAGGGAAATCTCCTTTCATCGTTTTTGAAGATGCCGATTTAGATTCTGCAGTTGAAGGAATTGTTGATGCGATCTGGTTCAATCAGGGACAGGTTTGTTGCGCAGGTTCTCGACTTTTAATTCAGGAATCAGTTTCACAAGTTTTCTACAAAAAACTTCGCGCAAGAATGGAAACCTTACGTATCGGCGATCCAATGGACAAAGTAGTTGATATGGGTTCTATTGTAGATCCAATTCAATTGAAAACCATTAAAGATATGGTTCAAATTGGAATCGATGAAGGTTGTACGATTTATCAACCGAAAAATGGACTTCCAGAAAATGGATGGTTTTATCCACCCACTTTATTTACCGATGTTCCAACAAGCGCAGTAATTGCGCAGGAAGAAATTTTCGGACCGGTTTTAGTCGCCATGACTTTCCGTTCGCATTCTGAAGCCGTTGCTTTGGCGAATAATACAAGATACGGTTTGGCTTCAAGCGTCTGGACAGAAAATATCAATTTGGCTTTAGATACCGCACCGAAAATTAAAGCCGGAAGCGTTTGGATCAATTGTACGAATCAGTTTGATGCTGCGGCAGGGTTTGGTGGTTACAGAGAATCAGGTTTCGGTAGAGAAGGAGGAAAAGAAGGTTTGCATGAATACATGAAACCAAGAGTGGAAGCAGAATTTACTTCAAAACCAATTTTGCCGAAAACTGAAAAACCGAAAGATGCTAAAAAAGTAAAAAACACTTTAGCAGAAATCGACCGTACTACAAAGATGTACGTTGGTGGAAAACAAGCTCGTCCGGATGGAGGTTACAGTACGGAAATCAAAAACGCGTTTGGTGAATATATTGGTGAAGTTTCAGAAGGAAACAGAAAAGATATTAGAAATGCAGTTGAAGCAGCACACGCAGAAAAATCATGGGGCGGAATGACTGGTCATGCACGAGCGCAAGTTCTATATTATATCGCAGAAAATTTAGCAATTCGTTCAGAAGAATTTGCAGAAAGAATTGTTGAAATGACGAATCAATCTTTAGAATCTGCACAAGATGAGGTTGAGAAATCAATTGAAAGAATTTATACCTATGCGGCTTACGCTGACAAGTACGATGGAGCAGCGCATTCTACCGTTCAAAGAATGGTAACTTTAGCAATGCCGGAAGCAATTGGAGTAATGGCGATTATTTGCCCGGATGAAAATCCGTTGTTAGGATTTATTTCTACCGTAATTCCAGCGATTGCGATGGGAAATAGAGTAGTGGTCATTCCATCTGAAAAACATCCTTTCTCAGCAACGGATTTCTATCAGATTTTAGAAACATCAGATGTTCCTGCTGGAACCGTAAATATCATTACTGGTCCAAAAGAAGAATTAGCCAACGAACTCGCCAAACATTATAATGTTGAAGGAATTTGGTATTTCGGAACTGCAGAAGGAAGTAGAAATATCGAATTATTATCCACCGATTCTATGAAACGTTCTTGGGTGAATTTCGGTAAATATAGAAACTGGTTGAATCCAAAACATGGTGAAGGTCAGGAATTCTTAAGACATGCAACAGAAATTAAAAACATCTGGATTCCATACGGAGCATAGAACTTTTAAATAGAAATAAATAAAAAGCCACGAAATTTTCGTGGCTTTTTTGTTAAAATAAATCTGCGCAATCTGTTAAATCTGCGAAATAGAAATTCAAAAATAAAACG
Source organism: Kaistella flava (ex Peng et al. 2021) (assembly GCF_015191005.1). Lineage (NCBI taxonomy): Bacteria > Pseudomonadati > Bacteroidota > Flavobacteriia > Flavobacteriales > Weeksellaceae > Kaistella > Kaistella flava (ex Peng et al. 2021). Next base: position 3,571,772 of record NZ_CP040442.1, read on the forward strand.
TGAAAATTTCACCATTAAGATTTGTGAAGCAATTAAGCTCATTAAGATGTCCTTCGGAAAATTGCTTGGCGCTAAAGCTAATGTGATCTCTTTAGCACAAAGATTTTAACTTCAACTTATGTGACTTTTATGTGAAAAAACATATTTATCAGGCAGAAAATATTGACTTTGTGGTTTTAAAAAAATCTGCGCAACTAAATCTTCGAGAGATTAATTCAAATAAACTTTGGAAATTTTCAGCTTTAAGATTTATGAAGAGGTTAAGTTTACTAAGATTTCCCTCGGAAATTGCGTTGCACAACTACTAATGGGATCTCTTTAGCGTAAAGATTTTAACTTCAACTAATGTGACTTATGTGTAAAAAAAAACATATTCGTCAAGCAGAAAATAAGCTTTGTGACTTTGTGGTTTAAATAGAATTTTTAGAGAAATGTTAATTTCTGAAATCTCCCATATCCAATTTCAAAGAAAAGAAATTAGAGTAGAAATTAGAGCCACCAATTCCTGAATTGGTAATCGCGTAATCCAAAGTCAAGCCTTGGTATTTAACACCGATTCCGGCACTTGGTTGGAAAGAAACTTTACGTTTTAAATTCTCGATATCGGTAATCGTTTGAAATCTATTAAGACCCACTCTTACAAAAATCATATCCTGAAATTTGAGTTCAGCTCCTGCGTAAGGCGTAATACTCGCAAAGTCCGTAGAAATAACCGCAGCTGTTTTCGCAAAATCAATGTTGATTCCGGCTTCAGGCATTAATTCTAAATCACGGTTAATTTCAAAATTACGACTCATTCCAAAATTCAATTTCGGCATTGTGATTTCCATTTTATCTTTTGGTGCGGGATTAAATTCCTCGCCATTCACCACGGCAGAAAGTTCTTTCTGATTAACGGTCCAGAAGTTTACCGTAGTTGTAATATCTTTCATTACTGCACCGTAATTCCAGCCATTATCCGAATGATAAATTGCTCCTAAGTCAAAACCGAAACCGTAACCACTTGCAAATTTCCCAACATTTCTGTAAACTAATTTTGCATTAACACCAACATCTAATTTTTGATTCCCGCCTGGATGAAACGCATAAGAAAGTAACGCTGCATAATCGGATTGTGAAAAACTGGTGATTTTGTCGTAATCAATATTTCCTTCAGGATCAATTAATTGCGTAGTATTTAAAATATTATCAACTCCAAGACGAACGATGGAAATTGCAAAAACACCTCCATCATTATCCAAAGGTTTTGCGTACGCGATATAGTCGTATTTCGCAATTGATTCAAAATATTCAGCATGCATTGCCGCGCCTTGCCAATCACGATCAATCCCGTTTAATCCTGCCGGATTCCACATTGGCGAATACACGTCACCTTGATTAGAAATCACTGCGCCGCCCATTGCAAGACCTCTCGCACCAGCTCCGATGTTCAGAAATTCGTTGGAATATTTCCGCACGATTTGAGCTTCAGAAAAAACTCCTGAAGTTATTAAAGCGGCGAAGAATAATTTTCTCATCAATCCTGTAGTTTTTTTGCAGCTGTGTTTTTTCGTGATTTCAATACTCCATTAACAATAATTGCTGAAATCATAATTAAAGAAGCACCATAAAAAATCGGGCTCATTTGTTCAGATTCTCCAAAAATAAAGAAAGCCAGGATAATCCCATAAACTGGCTCTAAATTCACAGTTAGAATTAAGGTAAATGGTGAAATATACTTCATCAAATTAACCGATTCCAACATTGGGAAAGCCGTAAATACACTTGCTAATATGATAACTAACGTCAAATCATGCGTGCTTATTTCATTCAACTGAAAAATTTGCCCGGTCAATAGGAAAAATGCCGTCAGGATTAGGAAACCCGAAAATATTTCATAGAAAATAATATTTCCAGAACTCGTTTTACCAAATATCTTTCCATTAAAAACAGAAAATACAGTTCCGAAAAGAGCGGTAAGAATACCGTAAAATATTCCTTCTTTATATTGAAATTCAGTTTTAAAAATTAAGCCCATACAAATCACGATGACCACTCCCATGACGACTTCGGAGATATCAATTTTCCTTTTAAAAATAATCGGTTCTAGAATCGACGCAAATAAAGTAGAAAGCGACAAACAACTTAAGGCAATCGAAACGTTAGAAACTTTGATGGCATAAAAGAAACATAACCAGTGAAAGGCCATAAATCCGCCAATAAGAGAAAGTTGAATGAAAAGTTTTTTAGAAATTTTAATGCTTTCTTTTTTGAAGAAGCGGATGAAAATAAATAAAAACAGCGCCGCAAAAAGCATACGATAAAAGGTCAATATTTGTGCGTTGGCCGTAATGAGTTTTCCTAAAATTGCGGTAAATCCCCAAAGAAAAACAATAATGTGAAGTCGAAAAAGTGCAGATTTTTTTACCACTATTTTAATATTTTAACTTTTGCAAATCTACAAATCCAATTTAGATTATAAGAACAATTTACTTCTTCATTTATTGAAAAAAAACCCTGAAAATTTCAGCAACTTTCAGGGTATTCAAATAATAAACTACTAAAAAAAATAAAACTAGGAATAAATTAGGAGTAATTCCTGTTATTTATAACGGGATTTTAGTTTTTTTATTTTGCTTGTTTTCAATAATTCTGCTAAATAATTTTCTGTGTTTCAAATCATTAGTTGTGGTGCGTGTTTGTTAAAGTATTATCTTAAAAAATCTTACCTTTAAGAAAATTTTTTTCACGTATGGATTTAGAATTTAACAAAAGAGAAGATCAAAATAAATTAAAACTTGGCGCGATTAACAGTCTGCTTTCTGAAATTAAAAAAGGAGGTGGCGAAAAGCGGTTGCAAAAACAAAGAGATGAAGGCAAGTTAACCGCACGCGAACGAATCGATTATCTTCTTGATAAAAATGCAGATTCTATTGAAATTGGCGCTTTTGCCGGATATGAAATGTACGAAGCCGAAGGTGGTTGCCCGAGTGCAGGAGTTGTAGTGAAGATGGGTTACGTTTCTGGAAAGCAATGTTTGATTGTTGCTAATGATGCTACTGTAAAAGCTGGAGCTTGGTTTCCGATTACGGCTAAAAAGAATCTTCGTGCTCAAGAGATTTCAATGGAAAATAAATTACCAATTATTTATTTAGTTGATTCCGCTGGAGTTTATTTGCCGATGCAAGATGAGATTTTTCCGGATAAAGAACACTTCGGGCGTATTTTCCGTAACAATGCAAAAATGAGTTCCATGGGAATTATTCAGATTTCTGCGGTCATGGGAAGTTGCGTTGCTGGTGGTGCTTACTTGCCAATTATGAGTGATGAAGCGATGATTGTCGATAAAACAGGTTCTATCTTTTTAGCCGGAAGTTATTTGGTAAAAGCCGCTATTGGCGAAACCATTGATAATGAAAGTTTGGGAGGTGCAACGATGCATTGCGAAGTTTCTGGCGTGACTGATTATAAAGCGAAAGATGATAAAGATGCGCTAGACAGAATTAAAAATATTATGAAATCAATCGGCGATTATGAAAAAGCCGGTTTCGACAGAACTGAAAGTTTTCCACCAAAACAAAAAATAGAAGATATTTTCGGACACATGCCAGTTTCAAGATCGGAGCAATATGATACTTTTGATATTATTAAATCTTTGGTCGATAATTCAGAATTCGAAGAATATAAAGGAGATTATGGTAAAACGATTATTTGTGGTACGGCCAGAATTGATGGTTGGAGCGTAGGAATTGTAGCTAATCAAAGAAAATTAGTGAAAAACGGAAAAGGAGAGATGCAGTTTGGTGGCGTTATTTATTCTGACTCTGCAGACAAGTCAACTCGATTTATTGCCAATTGTAATCAAAGAAAAATTCCATTATTATTCTTACAGGACGTTACTGGATTTATGGTAGGTTCAAAATCTGAACAAGGTGGAATCATCAAAGACGGAGCGAAAATGGTCAACGCCGTTTCGAATTCTGTCGTTCCTAAATTTACTGTTATTACAGGGAATTCTTATGGTGCTGGAAATTATGCAATGTGTGGAAAAGCATATGATCCAAGATTAATTGTTGCGTGGCCATGGGCAGAACTTGCGGTAATGGGTGGAAGTCAGGCTGCTAAAGTTTTGGCGCAAATTCAAACTTCAACTTTAAAGAAACAAGGAAAAGAAATTTCGGCAGAAGAAGAGCAGGAAATTTTGAAAACTATTTCAGAAAGATATCAGAAACAAACCGAACCTACTTACGCTGCGGCAAGATTATGGACGGATGCTATCATCAATCCTGTGGATACCAGAAAATGGATTTCAATGGGAATTGAAGCGGCGAATCATGCTCCGATTACAGAGAAATTTAATTTAGGCGTGATTCAGGTTTAACATAAAAACTCTAAAAACACTTATTATGAAAAAATTACTATTGTTCCTCGCAATTCTGAATTTCAGTTTTGTGTTTTCTCAATGTACGATTACTGGCGCTGATCAAGTTCAGGTTGGTGAAAGACAAACGTATTCCGTTTCAGATAGTAATGTGCAATGTACAGATTGTTATGCATGGACCTATTTGGATCAGAAGGTGATTTTGGAAGATGACACTCACAGCAATACGCTGACTTTAAAAGGGTCACTTCCGGGAAAAGCACTCTTATCTTTAGAAATAAAAACTAATGAAGGAATTTCGAAATGTCAGAAATCAATTCAAGTAATAGCGCCCACTTCAAAGGTGTTAGATGTTAATGCGCCAAAATGTAATATTACGACCGATTCTTTTAAAGAAGTTAGAGAGTCAGATAAAACAGTCGTTTTTGAACCAAGTGACACGGAGAAAGATTATTCCTACAAATGGACCGTAACGTATAGAAGCGGTGATAAAAAAGTGTCCGGTGAAAAATTAGGAAAGTTCAATTTTTCAAATGAAAATGTAATTGATACAGTAGAGCTGGACATCGTTGATAGAGAATGTACGAAGAAAATATCAAAATCTTACAATAATAATTTCTGGTATTTTTTCTAGAAAATATTAAGACAATAGAAATAGTAACAAAAAAAGTCCACCTTAAAAAGTGGACTTTTTTGTTGAAAAGAGAATTTTTACGCTTTTACAAACTGTAATTCTCCGTAAATTCTTACATCGTCAGAAACCATAACACCACCTGCTTCCAGGGCTGCATTCCAGTTTAATCCGAAATCACTTCTCTTCACTTTACCTTCGAAAGAGAAACCAGCTTTGGTTTGTCCCCATGGATCCACATTGATTCCACCAAATTCTACATCTAATTTAACTGGTTTTGTAACACCATTGATTGTTAAATTACCAGTAACTTCACTGTTTAAAGAATTAGATTCGAAGGTAATTGTCGGGTGAGTAGCAACATTAAAAAATTCTTCGCTTTTTAAGTGGTTATCACGATCTGTGTTGTTTGTACTAACTGAGTCCGTGTGGATTGTTGTTTTTACAGTAACATTCTTGAAAGTGTCGTCTTCAGCTTCTAAATCTGCTGTGAAGTTGGTGAAAGAACCTTTAACGTTAGAAATCATCATGTGTCTTACTCTAAAAGTAATTTCACTGTGCGTTGGGTCTAAATTCCATTTTGTAGCCATAATAATATATAATTGATTTGTTTGATTTTGATAATGCAAAAATAGGACGGTTTAAATGAATAAACATTGATGTAGGTTAAGAACGTATAAATTTTTATATTTGTTTAAACATCCTTGCCATGAAAAAAAATTATGCATTTCTATTATCAATGCTTTTTGTAAGCATGAATTTTGCGCAAGTGAGTGACACTTTAAAAGTTGAGAATGAACGTTTCGATTTTCGATATAAAAAATTATATGTTCCCGCTGCATTAATGCTTTCAGGAATTATAACTGATAGTAATGGTAAAGAATCTCTGAAAAACGAAATCGTAGAAGGGCGCAACGAGCATCTTTTTGGTTTTAAAAATCACTTAGATGATTACGCACAGTTTTTTCCTTTTGCAGCAATCTATGGTTTTGAAATCGCTGGCATGAAACCCAGAACAGATTGGAAAAATCGCACCGCTATTTTAATTAAAGGACAAATCGTAAATCTAGGTTTGGTTTATATTTTAAAAAAATCTTTGCATGAAACCCGTCCTGATGGAACTGCTTACTCATTCCCGTCCGGTCATACTGCCAATGTTTTTGCCGGAGCGACGATGCTTTCGATAGAATATGGCGAAGATTACAAATGGGTTCCTTACGTTGCTTATGGCACTGCAACAGCAGTTGGTGTAATGCGAATGGCGAATAACAAACATTATATTTCCGATGTGCTTTTCGGTGCTGGTCTGGGAATTCTATCAATGAAAGCCGCTTATTGGACGCATCAATACAAATGGAACCGACCGAAATCTGAGCAAGATCCGCTAGCTATTTTGTACACTTTCCCAGAAAAATAATTCCTTAAATAAAACTCAATTTTATTTATTAATTTTAGCAATCTTTTAACATTGGGTAAATCCTTTGATTTAAAGGATTGCTTTTCTATTTTAAAATATTTATTTATATCAGATGAAAATATCTAAACTCTCATTTCTTTTCCTTTTTTCAGGAAGTTTTCTATTTGCGCAAACTCAAAAATTCACCATCGCTGAAGCGGTAAACGGTTTAAGAAGTAATCTTGCCGTGAAGAATATTTCTCAGTTCTCTTGGGCTGATGATGGTAAATCTTATTATCAATCAACGCAAAATGGTTATTTGGTAACTGATGTTGCTACGCAGAAACAAGATACGTTGGTTTCATTATATCAATTGAACAAAAATGTTTCTTTAGATCAAAAATTAAAATCCTTTCCGAGAATTACTTTCGTAACTAAAGATAAAGGATATTTTACTCAAGGTTCTCAAAATTTCTGGATCGAGCGTTCTGGTAAAGAATGGAAAATTAAAGAGGGAATTACTTTGGATAAAGATGCGGAAAATGTGCAAATGTTTGATAATAATCAAGGTTTTGCTTACACCATCAAAAACAATTTATACCTTAATAAAAACGGAAAAGTTATCGCTATTACTAACGATAAAAGTGAAGATATCTTAAACGGACAAGCGGTTCACCAACGAGAATTTGGTATCGACAGAGGAATTTTTATTTCACCTGATAATTCCAAAATTGCCTTTTATAGAATGGATCAATCCATGGTTGGAGATTATCCAATTATCGACTGGAGCGTCGTTCCTGCAGTAAATAAAAATATCAAATATCCGATGGCCGGAACTCCTTCTCATCATGTGACTTTAGGGATTTACGACATCAAAACGAACAAGACCACTTTCCTAAATATCGAAGGTGATCCTGAACAATATTTAACGGTATTTACCTGGAATCCAGATTCGAAATCGGTTTTTGTCGGCGTATTAAATCGTGATCAAAATGATTTAAACATGAATCAATACAGCGCTTCTACCGGAACTTTCATGAAAAAGATGTTCGAAGAAAAATCTGATAAATATGTAGAACCACAACAGCAATTATTGTTTTTCCCGAATTCAAGTACGGATTTTATCTGGCAAAGTCAGCGAACAGGCTTTAACCATTTATTCCATTATAATATTGATAAAGGTTTGGTTGCTCAGTTAACCAAAGGCGATTGGTTGGTGACTGATGTTTTAGGTTTCAATGAAAAAAAGAAAGAAATTTTCTATGTTTCTACGCAGGAATCTCCGTTGGAAAGACACCTTTATAAATTGGACTGGACGAATTTTAAAACCCAAAGACTAGATCAAGGTGCCGGAACGCACTCAGGTATTTTGAGCAAAGACGGAAATCATTTGTATGATACTTATACGAACGCGACTACACCGAGAAGTATTAATTTGATCAATACTAATACTTTAAAAAGTAAAAATATACTTTCTTCAGAAAATACTTTAAAAAATTACCAGCGACCGGAAATCAAAAATGTTACTTTAAAAGCAGATGACGGAACTCCATTATACGGTGAAATTATTTTGCCAACCGATTTTGATGCCAACAAGAAATATCCGGTGATTGTTTATTTATATAACGGTCCACACGCCCAATTGGTGGTAGATACTTTCCCGGCCTCCGGGAATTTGTGGTATGAATTTATGGCGCAAAAAGGCTACATCGTGTTCACCATGGACGGACGAGGATCTTCTAATCGCGGATTGAAATTTGAGCAGGCAATTTTCAGACATGCCGGCGAAACCGAAATGAAAGATCAACTGCAGGGAGTTGCTTATTTGAAATCTCTACCTTACGTAGATGCCGATCGATTGGGGATTCACGGTTGGAGTTATGGTGGATTTATGACCACGAGTTTCATGTTGAAACATCCCGATGTTTTCAAAGTTGGAGTTGCAGGTGGACCTGTTATCGACTGGAATATGTATGAAATTATGTACACCGAAAGATATATGGATACCCCGCAAAGCAATCCTGAAGGTTACAAACAAGCCAATCTTTTAGATAAAGTTCAAAACCTAAAAGGTCATTTATTAATGATTCATGGAACGCAAGATAATGTAGTAGTTTGGCAACATTCGATTAACTTTTTGAAGTCCGCTGTCGATCACGGTGTGCAGATGGATTATTTCGTTTATCCGGGACATGAGCACAATGTTTTAGGAAAAGACAGAGTTCATTTGATGCAGAAGGTTACCAATTATTTCGATGAATATTTGAAGAAATAATTTTATTTGGGCAGACATTTGACTATGTCGAATGTCTATTTATCATTTTTTTATGGCAGACATTTCCGTCTTCCGTTCCCGCTTTTTTAATTGCTGGCTTAGTTTCGGCAGGCTCAACCACCACGACAAGCTCAACCACCAATTAAAAAGAGCTCCACTCAAGCCGGGCTGCAGATTTCGGCTATTTAGAAAAGTAGGATAAAATTTAAATCAAAAGAAGAAAGTGTCTCAATACTCGAACTGACGCTCTGAGATTCTGATATTTGAATCATATGCTCGGACAGGAGTCCGTGAGAAAACCATAGAAAAAGCCGTTTCATATAGTTATGAGACGGCTTCTTCTTTTGATTACTACACAAGTTTATATAAAAAAAGCAGGATAGAATCTTGCGAGCTTCGTTAAGTAAAATAACATAGTCGACGAAGTTAACTTTGTGCCCTAAAAGAAGAAAGAGAAATATTCATTTGTAAAAGAAATCAATGCGACTTTGCGTTAAAAAGAATTAAGAATTAAATTATTCCCGAATCACTTTAATCCGTCCGTCATTCCAAATTCTTATTACGGATGAACCTGAGAATTCAGAAACTTTATCATGGTTTTCTTCTGCTACGAAATCTACAGCATCGATTATTTCCTGCGAAATATCCGCGAATTTCATTGGTGATTTTTGTCCACTAAAATTTGCTGAGGTAGAAACCAACGGTTTATTTAATTTAGTAATGATTTTCTTTAAAAACAAATCATTGACCAACCGAATTCCGATGCTGCCATCTTCCGCCAAAATTTCTTTCGGTAAACCTTTAGGATTATCATAAATTAGAGTTACCGGTTTTTCAGATAAATCCATAATTTCCCAGGCCATTTCCGGCACGTCTACCAAATCTTCCAAACGTTTTGCCGATTCTACTAAGATAATCATCGACTTGTTTTTCTCACGTTTTTTGATTTCGAAAATTTTGTTGATTGCCTCAATATTGGTTGCGTCACAACCGATTCCCCAAATGGTATCTGTTGGGTAAAGTAGCGTTCCGCCGGCTTTTAAAGTTTCTATGATTTTTTCCATGAATTAATTTAAATATTTTTAAAGACCATTTTGACAATTGCAAAAGTAATTAAAATATAGAAGTTTATTTTTACACTCGGTTCTTATCATTCATCAATTCTTTTTATTTTCAATTACGGTAATTTTGTACTATCAAAAATCGTAAAATTATGGAATTAGGAATTGGAATGTTTGGTGATTTAGCTGTCGACCCACACACCAGAAAATATAAAGATGCGGGAATTAAGATCCGCGAAATTTTAAGACAGGTAAAATTAATGGATGAGGTCGGAATCGATGTTTTTGCAATGGGTGAACATCACCGCCCTGACTATGCTGTTTCGTCTCCGGAGATGGTTTTAGCCGCAGCTGCAAGTCTCACCAAGAATATAAAATTAGCAAGTGGAGTAACAGTTTTGAGTTCCTCAGAACCTGTAAAAGTATATGAAGATTTTGCCACCTTGGATTTAATTTCAGATGGAAGAGCCGAAATCTATGTCGGTCGCGGAAGTTTCATCGAATCTTTTCCATTATATGGATATTCTCTGAATGATTATGAACAGCTTTTCGACGAAAAGTTAGATTTATTATTGAAAATAAACGCTGAAGAAAATGTTTCCTGGACCGGAAAACTTCGTGCGCCAATGGAAAATCAAACCGTTTATCCCAGAGCTAAAAATAACGGGAAAATTCCAATCTGGAGAGCTGTTGGTGGAACTCCACAATCGGTCTTAAGTGCCGCCAAATTAGGAATGCCTTTAATCGTAGCCATTATCGGTGGTATGCCAATTCAGTTTAAAAATCTCATCGATTTTTACAAACAGGAATATATTGCGGCGGGTCATAAAGAGTCTGAAATGCAACTCGCAATTCATTCCCACACGTTTGTTAGTGACGATCAGAAAGTGATTGACGGATATTTCCAAAATTATAAGTCTCAAATGGATCGAATTGGAGCAACAAGAGGTTGGGCACCTTACACCAAAATGCAGTACGATGGTGGAAAAGCAAAAGAAGGCGCCTTGTTTATCGGAAATGCCAGCGAAGTTGCTGATAAAATCGCTTACATGAAAGAGATTTTCGGCATCACCAGATTTATTGGTCACATGGATGTTGGCGCTCCGGAAAATGACATCATGATAAAATCTATTGAATTATTTGGTGACAAAGTAGCGCCAACCGTGAGGTAATAATTATTCCACCGAAAAGTTTTACGGTGGAATATTTTTTTTTAGTTTAAGATCAAATTTCTTACATTTACAATTATGTACGAAAAAGCAACTGATCCCTTACACGGAAAGCGCCTTGATACCATTTTAGAAGAACTGGTCGATTATTACAATGGATTTGAAGAATTAGGAAAGCAGATCAATATTAAATGTTTTACCGATAATCCGAGCATCAAATCTTCTTTGAAGTTTTTACGAAAAACAGATTGGGCAAGAACGAAAGTGGAGAGTTTGTATCTGTATGTTTTAAGACAGAAAAAGAAACAGGAAAGATCGCAAGATTAGTTTCCTTCTAAAAAAACAGTTTTTTTTAACCGCAAAAGAGACAAAAGTTTAATGATTTTGAAGTTAATCAAAAGTGCGCAAAAGTCTATGCGTTCTGCAATTTCCGACGGAAATCTTAATGAACTTAAATTCTTAATACAAAATCTTAATGGTTAAATCTAAGATTGGAAGTTTTCAAAAACTTCTGTTTAAATAATATCTAATCTAGAAATTCACCGGAAACATAATACCAACGTTCATTCAACTTCTCAAATAAAGAAAGTTCATGATGCAGCTGCGGTTTTCCATCTTCATCGGTATAATATGCTTTGAATTCTACATGGTTCAAATCTGGAGTTTGTACGATTTCCAGTTTTGTCCATTGGTTAATTTCTCCCCATTCCTGCAAATCTTCTTTGTTATGAAGTTTCCTTTTTCCAGGCAAAGTAGTTTCCATTAAATATTCCCCATTCGGAATAGCAAAGGCAGAAAATCTGGAACGCATCAAAGCTTCAGCAGTTGGAGCATATTTTTCACCAGTGTGAAAAAGTTTACAGCATTCTTCGTACGATTTTCCGGAGCAGCAAGGACAGTTCATTTTTTTTAATTAAATTTTAAATAAGATTTGGCAAATACCTTTCTTTAATAATATTGAGGTGATGAATATTATGACCCACCACTAATTTACCAATCGTTTCTACCGAGATTTCATTATTATTGGCAATACCGGTTTTTGAAAGAACAGTTGGATTCAAATTTTCAAAGAACAAGATTGTTGATTTTCGCAAATAGTCAAACTCTTCGATTAAACTTTTTACATTTCTTTCTTCAAGAAAATAGTTGTTCGCATATTCCTCTTCGTCCCAACCCGCTAATTCAGTTTTATCATTTCTCGAAAATCGTAAAGCACGGTAAACAAAAATTCGTTCCGCATCGATAAGATGTTGCAACAAAATTTTCAAACTCCATTTTCCCTCTGCATAAGCGAAATCAGCTTGTTTGTTAGAAAGTTGCTGATAAAGTTCAATGGTTTGATTTCCGGAACTTCTCATTTCTTCCAGCCAGTTTTCTGTCGGAATTAAATCAAGATATCTTTGAATGTATTTTTGAAATTCTGTCATCATTAATTGAAAAAACCTCCAAGCTTTCAATAGCTTGAAGGTTTTAATTTTTAAAGTTTATTTAACTAAATGCTTTTTCCAAATCTGCGATAAGATCTTCTTTATCTTCAATCCCAACACTTAATCGGACCAAATCGTCGGTAATACCTAATTCAGCGCGTTTTTCAGCTGGAATAGAAGCGTGTGTCATTAAAGCAGGATGATTCGCCAAAGATTCAACACCACCCAAAGATTCAGCTAATGTGAAAACTTTCAAGTGTTCCAAAAATTTAATAGAATCTTCTTTTTTTCCTGACTTGAAAGTGAAAGAAACCATTCCTCCCGGTTCTCTCATTTGTTTGTTTGCCAGCTCATGTTGTGGATGAGATTCTAATCCTGGATAAAAAACTTGATCAACAGCAGGATGACTTTCTAAGTATTTCGCTACTGCAATACCGTTTTCAGAATGTCTTTGCATTCTTAAAGCCAATGTTTTAATTCCTCTTAAAACCAAATAAGAATCGTGTGGTCCTAAAATTCCACCACTTGCGAATTGAATGAAATGTAATTTTTCACCAAGTTCAGGAGTGTTTGCAATTAAAGCACCAGCGATTGCATCGGAGTGACCGCCTAAATATTTGGTTGCAGAATGCATCACGATATCTGCGCCCAAATCAATTGGTCGCTGAATGTAAGGAGTTGCAAAAGTATTATCTACTGCAACTAAAATATCTTTTCCTTTTACCAAATCAGTAACCGCTTTGATATCAACTAATTTCATCAAAGGGTTTGTAGGTGTTTCCAGCCAGATTAATTTGGTTTTATCGGTAATAACATCTGAAATTTTTGAAACATCATCAAAACTTACGAAGGTAAACTTCAACTGATATTTTTCAAATAATCTGGTGAACATTCTGTAAGTTCCGCCGTATAAATCGTCAACTGCTACGACTTCATCGCCCGGATTTAATAATTTTAAAACACAGTCAATTGCTGCCAGACCAGAACCGAAAGCCAGTCCTCTTGCTCCGTTTTCGATAGAAGCCAAGCTGTCTTCCAATGCTTGTCGGGTTGGATTTGCTGCACGGGAGTACTCATAACCGGAATGAATTCCCGGTGATTTCTGTGCAAAAGTAGAAGTTAAAAATACAGGAACATTTACAGCGCCTGTAGCTGATTCGTGGTGTTGACCACCGTGTATTACTTTGGTGTTGAAGTTCATGCTCCTAAAAATTTAAGTAGTTTAATAATTTACAAAGATACAAAGGTAATTCTTTCTGAAAATCTGAAAGTGCTTTATATAGGCGCTTTTCAATATTTGTCTTTGCGAAATTCACGAATTTTACAAACGTTTAAATGTTTTTTTCTTTGTAGAAAGTAAGAAAAGTTTGTATTTATGCATCTAATTTAAAAATGTATTATGAAAAAAAGAATTATCTTTTTAGCGCTTTTTGCCGCTTCCAGTCATGGCGTTTCTGCCCAGTTAATTAAAGCTCCGAACGAGGGTGAAAAAGTAACCTTCTTAAAATCTGTCGCTCCTTCTAACGCAGCATTTTTTCTAAAAGCTCCTACTACTTTGTGGCAGGATAATGCAGATGAAAGTTGGTACAATGTCTCAGCTACACAATTTACCCTTACTACACCGGCGCAGGTTGCAGGACTTGCGAAAATTGTAAATGCAGGAAACTCATTCGCAGAAAAAACCGTGATTTTCGGAAATGATATGGATTTTGGTGCGCACCTTTGGATGCCAATTGGAAAAGGCTATCAGTTTCCTTTCTCCGGAATTATTAAAGGAAACAACAAGAAAATTCTGAATGTGCAGATCAACCTTCCGGCCGGAGATTTCGTTGGATTTGTAGGTCAAATGTTTAATGGAAAAATCGACAATCTTACGGCAGAAAATGTAACAGTTTCCGGACACGACACCGTTGGAAGTATTGTGGGGAATTTATCAACCAACAGTACAATGGATAATTGCCATGCGAAAAATGTAAATATTTCCGGAACCGATTTTAATGTTGGTGGTTTAGTTGGTGGACTTTTAACGAATTCCAGCATAAGTAATTCGTCGGCAGAAGGCGACGTGAGCGGCGTAAACCAAGTTGGTGGTATCGTTGGAACCGTTTGGGATAAAACTTCTATTACCAAAACATACGCAAAAGGAACTGTTTCCGGACAGTATATTATCGGTGGTTTTGCCGGTTACAGCACTATGGCGTTTCAACCCAACAGAAATAACGAAATTTCAGATTCTTATACGCGATCCAATGTTAACGCTTCTTCAGAAAGAGTAGGCGGGTTTTATGGAGGACCTGAAAGTAATGCGATTACAACCAACGTTTATTCCACAGGAACCGTAAATGAGGTTTTTGCCAGCGGAGGCTTTGCAGGTTTTGTTATGCAAACGGTAGCTCAAAATGTGTATTATGATTATACGGTGGCACCCTTGGATGCTGTCGGAATGTTGATGGGACCTCCGGTGACCGGTATTAATGGGTGGACATCAGAACAGATGAAAAGTCAAAATCTTGCGACTTCTTTGAATGCAGGAAGATCAACGGCAGTTTGGTATTTTGATGCTTCTAAAAATGATGGCTATCCAACGCTTGATTTTGAACAGGCTTTAGCAACATCAAACAGTTCGGTACGTTCTAAAGTTCAGGTTTATCCAACAATCGTTACAGACTTTATGACCATTAATTCAAAAGAAACGAACATGACTTACAAAGTGTTGGATTTTTCTGGAAGAATGATTAAGTCTGGAGCTGTAAATGATGGCAAAGTAAATTTCTCTCAGTTAGGAAAAGGAAATTACATCTTGGTGCTTCAAAATGGAAGTGAAATGAGCAGCCATAAGTTTATCAAGAATTAATTTTAGTTCTGTTATAAATAAAGCGTCGTTCCCAACTGGAAACGACGCTTTTCTTTTTAAATATTTCGAAGAACAGACTACATTTTAATTGCCGCTTTCTGCGCAAATTCTTCCGCCATTTGTTCCAGCCAAAACGCAACATCTTCTTCGCCAGTCGCTCTTTCATAAGTATTACCCATTGAAAGTAAGATTTGGTGAATAAACATTTTCATTTGATCGACCGGCATGTCTTTCGTCCAAAGGTCAATTCTTAAGGCTTCCTTTTTTTTATCGTCCCATACAGAAATCATCGTGGCTTTAGTTTCCTCTTTTTCAACTCCGCCGTCTTCAGCATTCCAGGTCATTCTTTCAGGAACGTGGTTTTCGTCTAATTCGATATCTATTGTGATTTGAGTCTTTTTCATATATGATTTTTTAATTTTTAAAGGTAATATGTAATCGCTGATCTTAATTAGTGTTCGTTTCTAAAGGTCTTTAGTGGCGATTTCATCATTTTTAAAGATGATATTTTTTAAAGAAATGTTTTATTTAAATTTAATTTTTGGGTTTATAATTACTTTGATTAAAAATTTCCTGAGCGTTCATTTTTAGGAAATCTGTTAATTTAGTTTCTGGTTTTTCCTGATAGAATTTTCTACAAATCTGCCAACCGCTAAAAATTCCAATTTGCGGTGAAGATTCATTATCGATTTCGGTATAGAATTTAGAAAACGGCGCAGGATTGATGAATCGCTCTGCTAATCTTTGGTCATCGCTGAATACCAGATTGTTCTCTACGAAATAATTCCAAATATTTGCTTCATTTGCTTTCGCCCATTCATATTGTTCGGGCGTATAATTCATTTTTAAAGCATCTGGTTCATTTGGTAAAAAGGCATCTTGCAAAGTCATCAGTTTTCCATAATACACGATTTGGTCAATGAATTTTTGATGTTCGAAATTGCGCTCTACAAAATGTTCGGCAAAGATTTCGGAAACTTTAGGAATGATGTTTTTAGGATTCATGCTTTTCTGAAAGTACTGTTCCAAACCTTTATAATTCGGATTGTTTTCACCCATAAATGCAGTGATATCTATAAACAGCATATCTTTTTGTGATTCATAGAAAATGGGTTCCATAATTCCTTGCAAAGCAGACGAATAAAGAAAAACTTGAGGTTCTTTAAAATCGGGGAAATAGTTTTTGATGTGCGAAAATAGATCGGCTAACTCTTTATTAAGTTTAGTGACATCGATTTTTGAAATTGCTTCTTTGTAGACTTTAATTTCCTCGGGATCTTTTCTTCTTTCGGCAAAATCTTCATTAGGAACCGTTCCCTGAAAGAAAGGATATTTCTGAGTGAAACTTTCCAGTGAAACATTTGGATCATATAACTCTTTAGAAATGTCAATCAATTGTACTTTTTCAACTGGACTTTTAACTTCCACTTTCCAAAGATTTTCGGAATCTTTTTTACATGAATTCATTCCCGTTACTAATACGGCAGAAAATAAGAGATATCTAAAAAACTTCATTATTTTTACATCAAATTTAGAATTGCAAAAATAAGGAAAATTAATGGCAAAAATATTCATTGAAACACCAAGACTCATTTTAAGAGAAATTATTTCTGAAGATGTTGAAAGAGTATTTTTATTGGACAGCAATCCTGATGTCATGAAATATATTGGCGTTAAACCAGTGACAAAATTGGAGGAATCTGAAGAAACCATCAAGAAAATCAGAAAACAATATCAAGAAAACGGAATCGCAAGATGGGCAGTTATTGAAAAAGAATCAAACCTCTTAATCGGTTGGAGCGGTTTGAAATTATTAACTGAATCTCTCAATGGTTTCCAAAATGTGTACGAATTAGGTTATCGCTTTTTACCGGAATATTGGGGAAAAGGATATGCAACAGAATCAGGAAAGGCAGTTTTAGATTATGGTTTTAATAAAATGAATTTAGGTGGAATTTACGCTTGCGTCGATATTCAAAATGTAGATTCAAATAAAATTCTAAAAGATAAATTAGGTTTCAAAGAACAAGGAACTTTTATTGATGATTTAGATAATGCAACGTGTTATTGGTACGAATTAGAAAAAGTGAAATTTAATAAAGATTAAATGCAAACAGATAAAATAACAGATAAAATAGTTTCCTGGCTGAAAGATTACGCTGCAAAAGCAAATGTAAAAGGTTACGTTATCGGAGTTTCCGGCGGAATTGATTCTGCGGTCGTTTCTACACTTTGTGCCATGACAGGATTAAAAACTTTGTTAATAGAAATGCCGATTCGTCAAAATTCTGCTGAAGTAGATCGCGCCTGGGAACACATGGAAGATTTAAAAAAACGATTCTCAAATGTTGAAGCGATTTCGGTGAATTTGACTCCCGCTTTCGAAGAGTTATATAAAACCTTCGATGTTAATGATGAAGAATTTCCTGCAGAGAAACTGGCTTTTGCCAATACAAGAAGTCGTTTAAGAATGCTTACTTTATATTATTACGGACAAATCAATAGTATTCTTGTTTGCGGAACCGGAAATAAAGTGGAAGATTTCGGTGTTGGATTTTTCACCAAATATGGCGACGGTGGAGTAGATGTTTCGCCGATTGCAGATTTGTATAAAACTGAAGTTTATGCTTTGGCAAAATCTTTAGATCTTGTGGAATCCATTCAAATTGCAATTCCGGCAGATGGATTGTGGGATGAATCAAGAACTGATGAACAGCAAATTGGTGCCACTTATCCGGAATTAGAAAAGATTCAGAAAGATTGGGGAACAAAAACAGAAGCGGATTATTCAGGAAGAGATTTAGAAGTTTTCAAAATTTTCCAGAGAATGAATCGTGCTGCTCAACATAAAATTCAACCAATTCCGGTTTGTAATATTCCAGAAGAGTGGCGAAATTAAAAAAAAAGAAAATGAAATCATTAAAATTAAAATATCTTACTCCAATTTGTTTTCTCATTTTCTTCATGCCTTTTTTACGAATGTGCGATGGGAAAGTAGAAACCATTGAAACAAATACGGAAGATGTTAGTCAAGTAATTTCATTGCCAGCGGAAGAAGTTAACCATGTAAATACTGTTGCAACAGAAGATGTGAATCTGAATACTTATCAATTAGGTGGAGTTTTTTTTAAATTACTTCTTGAAGGAGAACTTGACGCGAAAATTTTTGCGGAAATAGATTTTTGGGAATCATTGTGTTATTCACTTATTCTTCTGAATTCAATTTTAATGGTTATTTTATCATTTTTGAGTAAATTTCATTTGGTTAAAAATTTAGCGATTGTGAATGTTATTTTATTAATTATTTCGACCATTTTATTTATTAAGTCTGGATTTATAGAAAACTTTTCGGATGTGAAATATGGTTTTTACGTATTTTTAATATATTCATTCCTCATAATATACTTTGCCAAAAAAGAATTTTTAGAATTAAAAACATTATGAACAAAGACAAAATAAAACTCGTCCTCTTCTTTATCATCGGATTACTGACCGCATTTCTGGCGATGCATTTTTTCAACACTTATAAAAATGAAAAGAAGAATGAAGAGGTCAATCAATCAGAAGTTTCCATTAAAGAAAATAATAATGAAAACTTTAGCGAAAATAAAAATTCAGAATCCGCAAATTTCTCTGGAAACATCAATGATTTAACAGAAGAAAATACGGTTATTAATTATGTGAAAACCAATCACGAACTTCCAGATTATTATTTGACAAAAAGTGAAGCGCGTAAACAAGGTTGGATTGCCTCAAAAGGAAACCTTTGCGATGTTCTTCCCGGAAAAGCAATTGGCGGAGATCACTTTAGCAACAGAGAAAAAACACTTCCAGCTGGAAATAAATATTTCGAAGCCGACGTGAATTACAATTGTTCAAACCGAAATGCTGACCGAATTATCTTCACCAAAAACGGCGACGTTTGGCTGACGAAGAATCATTATAAAACATTTGACAAAAAATAATAAGAGCAAAAAAGATTAAGAACAAAAAATCAACTCAAAGCCATTGCTAAGCGAAGCGCCTTTGCGACCGTAATTAATTAGAAAGAATATAAAAAAAACTTTGCGCCTTTGCGTTTAAAAGTATTTTTGAATTTTGAAGAATAGACTTTAAAACCACAACCTAAACCCACAACCTAAAAATATGAATACTGTATATATTGACTTTATAGAAATCGGAGATATGGAAGATTTCTTCGAGCAATTAAAAGAAAAACTAAAACTGCCTGAAACTTTCGGCGATAATCTCGATGCACTTTACGATTCGATTACCGGATTTGTAGAACTTCCATTGCATCTTGAATTCGTGAATATGAGTGTTGAGCAATTGGATGATTTCGAAGATTTACTCACAACTTTAGAGGAAGCAGATGAAGAAGTAGAAGACTTTTCATTTTCCTATTACCTCGAACAATACGAAGACGAGGACGAAGAATAAAAAAAGAAACCATCTGTGAAGATGGTTTCTTTTTATGAAAAAATTAATTTGATATTAAATTAGATATTAATTTCCGGCTTCTGCAATATCATAAGCAGTATAGCCAGACCATGTTTTTGCCCATGTTGGTAAAGCAGTTCCGTTTCCTGCACCTGTTGCTGTATTGTTTTCTGTGAATACTCCGGCAAGATTTGGAGTTGGCATCGCAGTAGTCGCTTTTGCTTTCCAGTTGGTTCCTGTGTTTACAAAACGAACGTTGGTGATGTAATTTCCACCTAGGAACCAGTTGTAAGTTCTGTCGGTTTCAAAATCAAGACCAGTAGTAAAATTAGCAATTACCACATTGTCGAATTTTCCATTAGATCCTGCTCTGATCTTCATTCCTTGAGATTCCGAACCTTTGGAGTTACCAATTAAGGTCATGTTTTTGATCGTTGGATTCGATGCACCGTTTCCGTTGGTTGTGTTAGGATCAGTATCTTGCGTATCTGCTTCTACACCTCTGTTGCCAGGTTCTGCAGCGTTTAAAAATGCTTTGTCTCTTGCAGCGTAAACATAATCTATAGTTCCTTGGTATCCTTCCGTCCAGTCTACAGAATCATCGCCAACACCAATTACGACTAAGTGATCAGCGTTGACGTTTCCACCGAAGAATTCTACCCCATCATCTCCACCATTTAAAATAGAAACGTAAGAAATTGTAGTTCCACTTCCTACGCCGAATAATGAAAGACCGTTAAACTCTTTCTCTGGATTGTATTTAAATCCACTGTCTTTAATAACGAGATATTTAATCGATCCAGAATTGTCGGCTTTATTAGTGCCACCATAAATTAAATCTCCAAGTTCTGAAGAAGATGTTCCAGAAGCACTTCTGTTGGTCGGCGCATTTCCTAAAATGACAATTCCTCCCCAATATCCCTGTGTATGTTGAGCACCTTCAAAAACCACTGGTTGAGATTCGGTACCGTTTACGAATAATTTTCCACCTCTGTCAACAATCAGATAGTTTGCGCCTTGTGCTCCTACTACTTTTGTTCCGGCAGGAATAATTAATGTTGCTCCGTTTTCCACCAACAATTTTCCGTTGAGGTTATACGTTTTCGAAGGGTCTAGAGTGACAGTCGTTCCGGCAGCAATTGTTCCTTTAAAATTTGATGGATCAATTGAAGGGATTGCCACTTCTTGATCATCATCACTTCTACTACAAGATACGATTGTTGTAGCGGCAGTCGCCATTAACGTAAAGCACAATGCTGCTTGTAAAAAATTCTTTTTCATAAGTTTACTTTTATTAGATTTTTAAAATTTGTAAGATAAGTTCAGGCCTATTTGTCTTCCTTTGGTATAGCTTCTGTTCGTGTAACCGACATTGTTGATTACCTGTTCTATTTTGTTTTCGGAGTTCACCAAATTTTTGGCATTAATTCCTATTCCGATTTGTTTGAAATTAAATTTCAGATTAGCGTCTAAAAGATGGATTGGGTTTTCATAGAAATTCCCGACTTTATTGGTTCCTAAAGCAAATAGACTTTTGCCTACATAAGAGTAAGAAATCACGAAATCAACGGTACTGTTGCTGCTGAATTTTTGATTGTAACCCAAATTCACATTGGCAAGGAAATCAGCAACACCTTGGATGGCATCTTTAGTTTGTCCATTGAACTGAACAATCTTCCCTGCGTTTTCTTTGGCGAATTCTGCTTCGGATTTCAGCTGCTGTTCCGAGTGCATATAAGTTCCGTTCAGGAAAGTATATAGTTTTGAATTTCCCCATTTATAAATATCTTTTCTGAATTCCATTTCTGCTCCAACAACATATCCATTATTGGCAATGTTGAAGTAAGTCATATCACTTGACGCTGCCGTAGAATAAGTAGTTCTGGCAATCGGATTCTGAATATATTTCCCGAACGCCGTAATAGAAAATATTTCGCCGGGTTTACTGAAAAGTTCCCATTTCAAATCCACATTATAATTGTCTGAAGGAAAAAGATGTGGGTTTCCATAAACATTGGTGGTAACATCGTAATAACCCGTTGGTACTAATTCTTTTGCCTGTGGAAGTGTATAAGTTTTTGAGGCTGAAAATCTTATATTCTGCTTGTCATTAATGGTGTATTTCGCGTTTAAAGCAGGTAAGAATTTATTGTAAGTTTTGTTGCTTTTATCTTTGCCAAAAATGGAGTCATCCCAATTGCTTTGTAGGTCTATATAATCAAACCTTCCACCTAATTGCACCACAAACCGGTCGCCGAATTGATAATCCAGATTTAAAAATCCTGCCTGAATGTTTTGTTTAAAACCATAATAAAACGGAATATATCGTTCGCTGTCGTTACGGAATGTGTTGTATTGAATAATTCCATTGTTGGAAGGATTAATGAAAGCATCCACATTATTAGGATCCACTGCGGTTTGTATCGCGAAATTGAGTCCAATCGTAGTGTTGTCAAAATGTCGGTCTTTATACGAACCGTTATAACCAAAGTTTATCTTCAGATTTTCTAATTGTTTGGTAATACTTAAAAATCCGTTCAGCGTGTTATCTTTCAATTCATCGAAATAACGGTGATTATTGATGGTGCTCGCAGCAATAAGATTTAAAGTATTTGCATCGAAAGTATTCTGCAATCGATCCGGTCTTTTGCTGTTCATCATATTGTAGCTCACCGCCCAATCTGCCGTCCAGGTATCGGTCACTTTATGATTTCCGTATAATTGATTGATGATCGTAGAAGTAATTTTATTGTCGCCTCTATTAATGATAACATCGGTTCCGATTTCACGAATATAACCTTTGAAAAATCTTGCATCCTGTTCAGAAGAATGAATAAAGTTGGAAGTGAAACTGATTTTATTTGAAGAATTAATCTTGTAAGCCACGTTAACCAAAGCAGTAGAATTAGTGCCGTAAGTGTATCGCTCAACATCTAACGCTTTAATGGCATCTCCGGTCGAATCGTAAAATCCTTCTTTACCAGCGCTGTACACATAATTATTTTCAAAACCGGCATATCCGAAAATAGAAAACTTTCCGATGGTTGCGCCGCCTTCAATGTCCATATTTGAATTGAAAGGATTGTCCGCATTTTTAAAATTCCAACTGGTCGTAAATGGATATCGCACTTTCGGATCACCTTTTCTAAAGGTGGTTTGTTTATATCCGAAAAATCCTGGGTCGCCATCCTGAAGTTTAAAGTTCCCTTTATCAAAAGTTTGTAAATTAATACTGCTTCCGATTCCTACTTTAAAATAAGGTTTTCCCGAATGTTCTTTAGAAACAATATTAATATTTGCTCCACCGAAATCACCTGAAAATCGAGGATTGTAAACTTTGTCCAGAGAAATATATTCAATAATAGAAGTCTTAAAGATTTCCAGATTAATATTCTTAAATTCCGGATTGTCAGATGGGATAGGAAGTCCGTTAAGAGTGGTAGAATTATATCGGTCACCCAAACCACGAATCACAATTTGTCCGCTTCCTTCCTGTTTTTGAGTGCCCGAAGCTTTAGTTACTGCGGTTGCGGCATCGCCAATTCCTTGTTTTTCAAGTTGTGCGGAACCTACCCGTTCTATCACTTCAACCGATTTTTTCTGTAAACTGATAATATTGCTTTCTGTTCCTTTATTAAGGTTCCCTTTAAATACGATACCTTCAAGTGTTTTCTCTTTATCAGAGCCTTTTTGCGAATTAGAATCTTTGGGAGCGCTGATTATATTGCTTTTCGTTCCTTTTTTAAGGCTGTCATTAATTACAACTTCTTCAAGTGATCTCTCTTTATTAGAGCCTATTTGCGCATTAAGAACTGTAGATGCACTTATTAAAAACAGAACACCAATACTTAATTTAGCTACTTTCATTTCTTCTTTTTATTAGATTTCTTTCGAGGCAAAGGAAGAAATAAAGGCTTAATTTGATGTTGCGTCAGTTTTAACTTTTGTTTACCATTCCTTTAACAAAAATGGGGTCATATTAATTAATTATGAATTATTAAATTGATGGGTTTTGGAACCTTTAATTTGAGTAATTTTGAAAGAATAAAAAGTAAACAATGCACAAGAAAAAGATTCTTTTGATCGACGATGAGGTTGATATTTTAGAAATCCTCTCTTATAATCTGGAGAAGGAAGGATATTTAGTTACCACCGCAACCAACGGAAATGAAGGAATCCAGAAAGCAAAAGAAATGATTCCTGATTTGATTCTCCTCGATGTAATGATGCCGGAAAAAGATGGAATCGAAACGTGTCAGGAACTTCGCCAGATTAAAGAATTACAAAATACACTCATCGTATTTCTTTCTGCCCGAAGCGAAGAGTTTTCTCAATTAGCAGGTTTTCAAGCTGGAGCAAACGATTACGTAGTGAAAATCATTAAACCGAAAGTCCTTACTTCAAAAATAAATGCGCTTTTACAATTAACTTCAAAAGTTAGTAATGACGCAAAAGTCCTTAAAATTGGCGATTTGGTTATCGATAAAGATAATGTAAAAGTCACCAAAAGTGGACAGCATTTTTTACTCCCTAAAAAAGAATTTGATCTATTGTATCTTCTTGCTTCAAATACTGAAAAAGTGTTTAAAAGAGAAGAGATTTTAGAAAAAGTTTGGGGAAATGATGTCGTTGTGGGCGAAAGAACCATCGATGTTCATATCAGAAGATTACGTGAAAAATTGGGAATTAATACTATTCAAACTTTAAAAGGAATCGGTTATAAATTAGTTGTGTAACTTTGGTCAATAACCATTCTATATAAATGAAATTCTACCGGCTTACTTTCCTTGCCTCTTTATTCCTTACTGGGGTGATGCTTTTGCTCATCTATGTTTTTGATGAGGCGAAACACTATTTTTCCAATAGCGATTGGCAGTTTTTCGGTACCATGCTTATTAGTAGTATTGCACTGCTAATTATCAATTATGTGGTCGTCGATTTTCTCTTTAATTTTTATGGAAAAAGACAGATCAGAAAAATCTCAACTATTTTACCAGAAGAATTGACGGACGAGGACAATGATTTGAATTTTAAAGAATTGGGTCAAAGAGTTTCTGACCTCAATTTGAAAAACACGACCGAAATCGATACGATGAAAGAAATGGAAACCTATCGTAAAGAATATATGGGGAATATTTCGCACGAGATGAAAACGCCGCTTTTTACCATTCAGGGTTATGTCGATACTTTGCTGGAAGGTGGCGTAGAAAACTTGGCGATTCGGGATAAATACTTAGAAAGAATTGATAAATCCGTTGAACGGTTATTGAATATTGTCAAGGATTTAGATATGATTAATCAGTTTGAAAGTGGCGAGATAATTTTAACTAAAAGTCGCTTTGACCTTAATCATCTTATTCGCGAACTCATCGATATTTTGGATTTAGAAGCACAGAAAAAAAACACTAGAATTGTTTTGCAAACGAGCTCTAATCAAATATTTGTCATTGCGGATAAACAGAAAATTTCTCAGGTTTTAATCAATTTAATTTCGAACGCAATCTATTATTCTAATCGCGAAAGTGCTACTGTTACCGTGAAAACTAAAGTTCAGAATCAAAAAATATTGGTTGAAGTAGAAGATAACGGCATGGGCATCAAACCAGAAATGCTGCATCGGATTTTTGAAAGATTCTATAGAATAGAATCGAGTAGAAATAGAAATGATGGCGGTTCGGGACTCGGGTTAGCAATTGTAAAACATATTCTGGAAGCGCACCAGGAAAATATTTCTGTAGAAAGCACTTATTTAGAAGGAACGCGATTCAGTTTTTCTTTGCAAAAAGCAATTTAGGCGAGAAATTTAAGCAAAACTTTTTTAAAAAAAGGATGTAATAATTTTTTTTACCAGATTTCAATTGTTTTATATTTGCACTCTAAAGAAGAAAACTAATAACTAATCGTAAAAATTTAAGGTAATAATGGTTTACAAACTCCGAATTATTTTAGACACCAAAGAAGATATTTTCAGGGATATTGAAATCAAAGACAAGCAGAATCTTTGGAACTTGCATTTAGGAATTAAAAGTGCATTTTCATTGATGGGAGATGATTTGTCTATTTTTAATATCTTAGATAAAGATGGTATTGTGGTGAAAACCGTGCCGCTTGAGGATATGAGCGATGATGGTGATGGCGAGATCATGTCTGATGTTTACATCAACGAAGTATTTACAAAGCCTGGTGACAAAATTCATTTCCAATATGGATTTATGGATTTGTGGGAATTTTTCTGCGAATTGGTAGAGATTATTGATGAGAAGTGTGTTGTAAATTATCCGATTACTGTTTTCAGATTTGGAAAATTACCGCTGAAAGCACCAAGTAAAACTGGAGCAAAAAGCAAAAAGAATGGAGTAATGCCATTGTTGGATGATGACTTCCCAAGTTTTGAGGATGAACTTAAAGCAACGAGTTTTGAAGATGAGGATGAAGATGATTTTGATGATGACGACGACTTCGATGACAATGATGATTTCGATGACGACGAAGATTAGTCAATCAATATAAATGACCCCGAAATTAATCGGGGTTTTTTTGTGCAGAAAAATCAGTTTTAGAAATGAAAAATTAAAGACTGTTATATATCACCAATTGCCAATTTGGCCCTTGTTCTTCATCGGGGATTTGAATAATAAACAATATATTTGTCCTAAATCTTTATCTATGAAAAGACTGATTCTTTTAGCAATATTAAGCTTGGGAGTGATTTCCTGCAGCACTCAAAAAAATACAAAAAAAATGGATTTACCCAGCGAATGGAAACATACCACTAATATATACGAAGTTAACGTCAGACAATATACCCAGGAAGGAACCTTTCGCGCTTTCGAAAAAGAAATGCCGAGACTGAAAGAAATGGGTATTAAAACGTTATGGTTTATGCCGATTACTCCAATTTCTCAGGAAGTGAAAAAGGGAAGTATGGGAAGTCAGTATGCAGCGCACGATTATGTTTCGATTAATCCGGAGTTCGGTACGATGGAAGATTTTAAACATATGGTTGATGAAGCTCATAAAATGGGTTTCAAAGTAATCATCGATTGGGTGGCTAATCATACTGGTTGGGATCATGTTTGGACTAAAACTCATCCTGAATATTACCTGCACGATGCCGACGGAAAATTCCATATCGCTTCTGGGATGGATGACATTATCGAACTGGATTATTCAAATCCTCAGATGAGACAGGCGATGATTGATGCCATGAGTTTTTGGGTGAAAGAAGCCAATATTGATGGATTCCGGTGTGACCTTGCAAGTTGGGTCGAAGTGGATTTTTGGGAACAGGCAAGACCGGAAGTTGAAAAAATAAAACCACTTTTTTTCATCGGCGAATTTGATGAACTCGAAAATCCGGAATACGGAAAAGTTTTCGATGCAAGTTATAGCTGGACTTGGATGCACAAAACTGAAGACTACTACAAAAACAATTTACCGCTTTCTGACCTGAAAGATTTGCTTCAAAAATACTCTGCAATTGGAGATCAATCAATGAGAGCTTGGTTTACAAGTAATCACGACGAAAATACCTGGAACGGAACTGAATATGAGAAATACGGAGTTATTGCGAAACCTTTAGCCGTATTTTCTGTGACATGGGATGGAATTCCATTAGTGTATTCCGGTCAGGAATTACCGAATATGAAACGCTTAGAGTTTTTTGAAAAAGATGTTATTGAATGGAACGGTAATTATGAAATGGCACCTTTTTATAAAACTTTATTGAATTTAAAAACCAATAATCCAGCGCTACGAGGTGGAGATCCAGCTGCTTCAACTCATTTATTAAAAACTTCTGCAGATGATAAAGTCATGGCATATGTTCGTAAGAATGGAAAAGATGAGGTGTTGACGGTTTTAAATTTTTCAAAGGAAAATGTATCATTCACGATTGATGATGAAAATGTTTCTGGAACTTTTAAAAATGTTTTCAGCGGTCCAGTGAAAGATTTTGCACAAGATAAAAGTTTTTTCTTGCCGATTGGCGGATATGCTGTGATGGAAAAATAAGTTGATAACCCTTTCAGCCTTTTAAAGGCTGAAAGGGTTTTGGGAAACAATTAAAATTAAAAGTGATGCAAATTGAAAAAATTGAATTTGGGAGATTTTATCACATCTTTAACAGAGGAAATAACAGCCAGGATATTTTCTTTGAAGAAGAGAATTATAGTTATTTTTTAAAACTTCTGGCAAAATATATTATTCCTACTGCAGAGATTTACTGCTATTGTCTTTTAAGAAATCATTTTCATTTATTGATTAGAATTAAGGATGTTGAGGATTTGGTGTCATCTGATTTTCAATTTTAAACAGTTGAAGAGCCTAAAAGTTTTGATCCATCGAGACAGTTTTCTCATTTTTTCAATGCTTATACGTTGGCGATAAATAAAAGATATAGTAGATCAGGCAGTTTGTTTGAAAAACCATTTGAGCGAAAAATGATCGAGGACGAAAATTATTTGAAGCAATTAATTTTGTATATTCATAATAATCCAAAGCATTATGGTGTTGTTGAGAATATCAAAGAGTATAAATGGAGCTCTTATCCTACGATCCTTTCAGAATTACCAACTAAAATTCAAAGAGATAAAGTATTGGACTATTTTGATGATAGAGAAAACTTTACTTTATGTCATCAAAATTATTAGATAAAATCAACCCTTTCAGCCTTCTGAAGGCTGAAAGGGTTTCGAAATAAACCAAAATGAACAAATCCGAAATCCTTCAAATCATTCAAGATAAACTTTCAGAAAAGATCGCAACTTTGGAAAGAATGATATCTGAAACTCGAGCATCAAACAACGAAACCAAAAGTTCGATGGGCGACAAATATGAAACTTCACGGGAAATGGTTCAGCAACAAATCAACAATCTGCAGGTTCAGTTGAATGAAAATCTTCAGGCTCGAAATTCTTTAAAAATAATCAATACGAATCTTCATCAAAAAATTGGGTTGGGAAGTTTAGTTCAAACTGATAAAGGATTGTTTTACATTGCCGTTTCATTGGGTGAAATTACTTTTAAGGATAAGAAAATTTTCGTTATTTCTACGGAAAGTCCTTTAGGTAAATCGTTATTCGGTAAAAAGAAGGACGATGAAATTTCTTTAAATAATACCAAACAAACGATTCAGAATCTTTGGTAAAAATCCCTATTTTTGTAAATCATTAAATAAATTTTCAATATTACTTATTGCTAATTATCAATTACTCCTTTTAAAACATGCAGAACTACCTTGACCTCCTTCAACATATTTTAGACAACGGAACCGATAAAACCGATCGAACCGGAACCGGAACCAGAAGCGTTTTTGGTTACCAACTGCGTTACGATCTTTCAAAAGGTTTCCCGATGGTGACGACTAAAAAAGTCCATTTGAAATCGATAATTTATGAATTGCTTTGGTTTTTAAAAGGCGATACGAATATTAAATATTTGAATGATAACGGCGTTTCAATCTGGAATGAATGGGCAGATGAAAACGGTGATCTCGGTCCTGTTTACGGCGCACAATGGAGAAGTTGGACTGGTGCCAACGGAAAAGTAGTGGATCAGATTACGGAAGTCATTGATCAAATCAAAAAGAATCCAGATTCGCGACGATTAATTGTTTCTGCCTGGAATGCTTCGGAAATCCAGAACATGGCTTTGGCGCCTTGTCACGCTTTGTTTCAGTTTTATGTAGCCGATGGAAAATTATCGCTTCAATTGTATCAAAGAAGCGCAGATGTTTTTCTGGGAGTTCCTTTTAATATTGCGAGTTATGCTTTGTTATTAATGATGGTTGCTCAAGTTTGTGATTTAGAAGTGGGCGATTATGTACACACTTTCGGTGATGTTCATATATATAACAATCATTTCGAGCAAGTTAACAAACAACTTTCTCGTACGCCGAAACCTTTACCAACGATGAAACTCAATCCAGAGATTAAAGATATTTTCGATTTTGATTTTGAGGATTTTACTTTAGAAAATTATTCACCAGATCCGGGAATTAAAGCGCCGGTTGCGATATAGCTCACTTTGTCAAAGTTCCAAATCTTTGACAAAGTTTAAATGCAAAGATTTGAAAAAATGAAAAACCAAAGTGAAGTTAATCCTTCACTTTTTTTGTAACTTTCCTTTTAAATTATATACCAATCACTCAATGAAATCTTTAAAAATCAACCTCGAAGAAAATGCTGATCTTGGCAAATTAACCGAGCTTTTAATTCAAATTAAAGGCATTAAGTCTGTTGAACTTATCAATCATGATAATGATGAAAGTGATTTGAAAAAGGCTGTTAACAAAAGCAAGGAACAGCTAAAGAGTGGCGACTATGAATCGTTCGTCAATGATTTATTCGAAACTTTTGTAAACAAGAAATCTTAAATTTAGTAAAGGTTATTCTTTAAAATAAAAAACTATTTAAATAAATGAAAAAGCTATTCATCTCCATTAGTTTACTCGGAATTCTCTTTTCGGGAAATGTTTTTGCGCAAACCGAAACTTCCGGCAGAGCCGAAGTTTACAGAGCGTCGCACACGAAAATGACCGAACTGAAACACACGAAACTGAAAGTCAATTTCGATTACCAAAAAGAACAAATGGGTGGTGAAGAATGGTTAACTGCCGCGCCATATTTCTACCCGACCGATTCTTTGGTTTTGAATGCGAAAGCAATGTTGATTCATGAAGTTGCTTTAGATAAAAACGGAAGTAAAACTCCTTTGAAATATGAGTATAAAGAGGATATGCTCAAAATTAATTTGGATAAAACCTATAATAAGGATCAAGATTATACGGTTTATATCAAGTACACCGCTCGTCCGAACGAAGTGACGCAAAAAGGAAGTGCTGCAATTACAGATGCAAAAGGTCTTTATTTTATTAATGCTCAAGGAAAAGATCCAGATAAACCAACTCAGATTTGGACTCAGGGAGAAACGGAATCAAGTTCGGTTTGGTTTCCAACAATCGATAAAACCAACCAAAAAACGACCGAGGAAATTTACATGACCGTTCCCGATAAATACGTGACTTTATCAAACGGAATTATGAAATCTTCGACCAAAGAAACAAATGGTTTAAGAACCGATCATTGGG
The DNA here is from genome assembly GCF_015191005.1 of Kaistella flava (ex Peng et al. 2021). NCBI lineage: Bacteria > Pseudomonadati > Bacteroidota > Flavobacteriia > Flavobacteriales > Weeksellaceae > Kaistella > Kaistella flava (ex Peng et al. 2021). Next base: position 3,602,474 of record NZ_CP040442.1, read on the forward strand.
TTATGGACAAAAAACATGCGCCATATTTGTTTTTCATGGGCGTAGGAGATTATGCGATTGTAAAAGATAAATGGAGAAATCTCGACGTCGATTATTATGTGGAGAAAGAATATGAACCTTATGCAAAACAGATTTTCGGGAACACACCGGAAATGATGGAGTTCTTTTCTAAAAGATTAAACTACGATTATCCGTGGTCTAAATTCGCACAGATTACTGGCAGCGATTATGTTTCCGGCGCGATGGAAAATACAACGGCGGTTCTTCATCAGGAATCTGCTCAACAGAAACCGGGAGATTTAATTGACGAAAACCGTTGGGAAGAAACCATTGCGCACGAATTATTTCACCACTGGTTTGGCGATTTAGTTACCGCTGAAAGTTGGAGTAATTTGACCGTCAATGAATCTTTCGCCAATTATTCGCAATATCTGTGGAACGAACATAAGTACGGAAAAGATGTGGCTGATTACGGTTTGATGAAAGAAATTAAAGGATATATGATGGATCCTTCGAATATTTCAAAAGATTTGGTGAGGTTTAATTATCATTCTCGTGAAGATATGTTCGATGGTGTTTCTTATAATAAAGGTGGCGCGATTCTTCACATGTTAAGAAACTATTTAGGAGACGATGCATTTTTTGCTGGCTTAAATGATTATTTAAAAACCTATGAATACGGCACTGGCGAAGCGCATCAACTTCGATTGTCTTTAGAAAAAGTTTCAGGAAAAGATTTAAACTGGTTTTTCAATCAATGGTATTTCGGCAGTGGAAATCCAAAAATTTCATACACCACGAATTTCGAACCCGTTAAAAAACAAGTTACCGTAACGATTAATCAAGCTCAGGGAAGTCAGAATTTTCAGTTTCCTTTGGCTATCGATTTATATGAAAACGGAAAACCGACGCGTAAAAATGTTTGGGTAGATGCGAAAGAGAAAAATAATTTCACTTTTACGGTTTCAAAAAATCCTGAATTGGTTAATATTAACGCTGATGGAGTTTTGCTTGCCGAGTTTACTGATAATAAAACTGCTGATCAATATTTTACCCAATATCAAAATTCAAAAGAATTCTTGAGCAGATATATTGCAGTCGAAAATGCAGCAGAAAACGTTGCGAAGAATCCTGCTTTTTTAAAGGTATTGGTTGCGGGCTTAAAAGATTCGAACTTCAGAATCAGAATGAAAGCAGTAAGTGGTTTGGATTTATCTAAACCTGACCAGGCAAAAGCAGCGATTGCTGAAGTTGAAAAAATGGCTTCTAATGATCCAAAAACTTTAGTTCAAGGCGCGGCGATTTCTGCTTTAGCAAAAACAAAAGACAAAAAATATCTTCCTCTTTTTGAAAAAGGACTGAATGCTGTTTCTAATTCAGTAAAAGCAAATTCCCTGACTGGCATTGCAGCAGTTGATCCTACAAGAGCAGCTTCTTTAGCTGAAAAAATTGATTTAGAGGGAGCGAGTGATGATTTGATTGGCGAACTTCTTCCGATTATCGTCAAAAATAAAATCGAAAAACAAATGCCGGCGATTGCCGCAACAGCAGCGTTTTATCCATTTCTAAAGTTCCAGAATCCTGAATTGGGTGCTTCAGCAGAAGAAGGATTTAATTGGATCATGAGTTCTGATAACTTGAAAGCTACCGAAAATTTAACCAAAGTTTTAACCCAGGTTAAAGGTCAAATTGGAAGTAATCCACAAGCGAAAATGATGATTGTACAAATTCTTAAAGATGGTCTTGCCAAAAAGATGATCGTTTTAAAAGCCAATCCTTCAAGTCCAACGATTAATCAACAAATTGATTTGATTAATAAAGCAATTGAAGCGTACAAATAAACTTTAAAAATAATTGATAAACCAAAAGGACTTCCATTTTCGGAAGTCCTTTTTTGTATTTGAATTAAGGCGCAAACTCTTTCGGTTCCTCAAATTTTTCTCCGGATATTTTCGTGACAAACATTGCAGCAACCGTATCTCCGGTTGAGTTAAGAACTGTTGCTAAAGGATCAACTAAAGTTCCGATGATCATTACCGCGGGAATCGCTTCCACAGGTAATTGATAAACCGAGATCATCAACATTTCTCCGATATAGCCACCATTAGGAATTCCTCCTGCGACGATACTCACAAAAATTGTGATTCCTAAGGCTAAAAGTAAATTCATTGGATCGAAAAAATCTTTTCCAATAATTAGAAATGCAACGTAAATTTTAATGATAGAAGACATGGAGGAGCCGTTTTTGTGCAGCGTACTTCCGATTGGAATCACGATGTTGGCAATAGAATCGGGTATTCCGATTTTTGCGGCTGCCTGTAAATTTGCCGGCATTGTAGCAAAACTGCTGCACGTTGAAATTGCTGTTAAACTCGGATAAATATTGTTCGTCCAGAATTGTCGAACTCCTGTTTTACCTTTTGCTGCAAATGCATAAATCGTAAAGAAAACGAAGAAATAAACAATACCTGACGTATAATATAAGCCGAGCGGCTTTGCATAAAATCCAAAAAGTTGAGGCCCGATTGTGGCGACTTGAAAAGCAAAATACGCACCTAAACCAATGGGCGCCACTTTCATCACAAGAAGTAGAAGTTCTTTCATAACTTCGTAACCCGAAGCTAAAAAAGTTCGGAAAACTTCTCCCGCTTCTCCCGCTTTTCTGGCTGCTGTACCTGTTAAAAATGCAAAGATCAACAAAGCCAGCATATTTTTTCTGGAAAATAATTCAGCAAATTCACCCACGGTAAAAAAGCTTACGATTCGGTCGCCCCAAGTATCGTTTCCGGAATTTTCGATCATCTCTTTGGAAGTTGAAGGCAAAGCTTCGGTCGGAAAAAAGTAAACCACAGCGATGGTAAAAAGTGCCGCAATGATGATAAAGAGTAAAAAGGTGAAAATCATAGAGGAAATAATCTTTCCGAATTTTCCGCCTTTTTCGACGCTTGCAATAGAATTTGCAACGGCAAAATAAATAAGAGGAACTACGCTTACGAAAAGTAAATTCAGAAAAATGTCTCCAAGCGGTTTCAGATAACTGACAAAATTGGGAAAAAATATTCCAATAAGACTTCCGACCATAATTCCACCTAAGAGTAAAATAATACCGGAATAGTTTTTCATAATGTCCTTCATATGTTATTGTTTTGTCAAAGATATAGGTAAATTTAAAAAATTACATTCTAAAATTGCATTGAAAATCATCGAACTTTTAAATCGTCCAGGAGTCGTTTATCACAGCAACGATGTAATATTGTCCTTCATATTTATCAAAAACAAAACGTAAAGAATTCCAGTCCATTTCACCATATTCTTCCGAACCTGGAAGATAGTTTTCTGTAAAATCTAAAGTTGGGTAAATTTCTCTCAAGTTATTTAATGAATTGCCGCTTCCTTTAAATGAATTCAAATGATATTCACCTTGCATAAAATCTTTTCTAAAAACCCATTCCTGTAAATAATCTCTAATAGGAAGAACGAGTTTGTCAGCGGTTCCATCCTTTTCGCCCCACGTGAATTTAACATTAGTAGGTATGAATTTGATGAATTCTTCTTTGGTGAAATGTTTGTCTTCCTTCAAATCTAAGTGAGCATACATCGAAAACGTAATTCCTTTTTCGGGATGAATGTAATTTGAAAACTTCATAAAATCTTTTGACTTTAAGGTTGACAAGATTTCATTATTCAAAGTTCTTAAAGTTTCGTCTTTACTTAAATTTTTAGTTTCTAAATTTTGATTGGTTTTCGATAAGGAATCACCAGGATTTATCACCGCGGAATCCTGACTGGAAATTACAGAAGAAATCTTGCTTTCTTTGGTGCAATAAATCAATGATAAAAGTGCTAAAATGTAAATGTAGTTTTTCATAATATTCATTATCAAATTAGAGATAACTTCTGTTTTCTGTTACTGATAGTTGTGGGTAAATTAGTTTTCATTAAATTTAAGTAAATATAAATAGAAGATTTAACAGAACTTTAGAACGTCATTCGCTTTAGTTTTTTTAAATTTGAGTAAATCATTTTTCTATGGCATATATCGATTATTACAAAGTTTTAGGCATTGATAAAAAAGCGACTGCCGACGAAATAAAAAAAGCCTACCGGAAATTAGCCCGGAAGTATCATCCTGATGTGAATCCTGGCGATAAAGAGTCAGAGCGAAAATTCAAAGAACTTAATGAAGCGAATGAAGTATTGAGTAACCCTGCCAATAGAACCAAGTACGACCAATACGGTGAAAACTGGAAACATGGTGAACAATATGAACAGGCTCAACAACATCAACGTTCTCAACAAAGCCGCCAGGGTAGAGGATATGGTGGATTTTCTGAAGCCGATTTTGGTGAAGGAGCCGATTTTTCTGATTTTTTCCAAAGTATGTTTGGTGGTGGAGGTGGCGGTTTTTCAAGTGGTTCCAGAGGAAGTGCGTCTGGGAAATTTAAAGGTCAGGATGTAGAAGCGACTTTGAGTTTGGAATTACGTGATGCTGCGAAAACCCACCAGCAGACTTTTGATATCAATGGTAAAAAAGTAAGAATTACAATTCCAGCTGGAGTTTCTAATGGACAAAAGATTAAACTCAAAGGTCACGGAAATCCCGGTCATAATGGAGGACCGAACGGAGATTTGTTCATTACTTTTAATATTGAAGAAGATCATCAGTTTAAAAGAATGGGCAATGATTTGAGTTCAGATCTTGAAATTGATTTATATACTGCTATTCTTGGTGGTGAAACTTTAGTGAAAACACTTGATGGAACGGTTAATTTAAAAGTAAAACCAGAAACGCAAAACGGAACTAAGGTTAAATTAAAAGGCAAAGGTTTTCCGGTCTATAAAAGAGAAGGTGAGTTTGGGGATTTGTATGTCACTTACATTGTAAAAATGCCAACGAGCTTAACTGATCAGGAAAAAGAGTTATTTCTTCAACTTAAAAATTTAGCAAAATGAGCGAAAGAATATCACGAGAAGAATTAGTGAGAATCTACAATGTTGAGATTACGTTCTTCGACTCTTTAGAAGAGGCAGGTCTGCTCACCACCGAAACAGAAGACGACATCAAATATTTGCAATATGATGATTTATCTGCTTTTGAGAAATTTACCAATTGGTATTATGATTTAGAAGTGAATCTGGCGGGATTGGAAGTTATCAATCATCTATTGAGCCAGATTGAAAAAATGAGGCGTGAAAATGAAAGGATTTCAAAGTTGATCTAATATTCAAATCTCTTTATCTAAAGTATTTAGTTATTATTAAATAAACCGCCTCGAAATGAGACGGTTTTTTTGATTAATAGAAATTTCATGTTGAAAAGGTTTGTTAAGAAAATGTAATTTATTTTTTTTAATTCTCCCTTTATCGCAAAGTTATAAATGGTGGCATCATTGTGATTACAATTGGCTTTTCCGAATATCTTAAGGGATTTTAAGAAACTTTAAGAATGTTTTATAAAATTGTTTTTTTATTTGAATTAAATTCATTTAATTTGTGGGACATATAAAAAAAATAATTTACATGAAAAAACTTTTACTAGCGTGCTTTATGGCACTAGGAATTGGTGCGAGTGCACAATTCAATTACACGGCAGATCCGGGTACAAATGCAGCTGCCATTCCTTTTGCGGTGGTTGCTACTCCTGTTACAGCGGCTTGTATTGGTAACGGTGCTTCTCAAGCAGCGTCTGCTACGAATACACAAGTAGGTATTGGTATTAACTTGGGTATGATTGGTCAAACCAATAATGGACAGGCTGCAACAGTTTCTGTTTCCTACAAAAAAGCAGGTACTGGTACAGGTACACTGATTCTGACATTGTTTGATACTGAGCCAGGTGGTACTACCTGGAATATTACAGAGCTTGCTTCAGTTGCTATACCTGCAGCTACTATAACGACTTGTCAAACACTTACAGCGACAATTCCTTCAGGTGTTCTGAAAACTGACGGCTCAAGAGATTATGCTTATGGGTATTTCTTTGCAAGAACTGCGGGTAATTCTACCCTTACAACTGCCGACTATGTAATTCTGCAGGATGTTGTAACTACTGCACCGGCTTGTACTACAATTACTGCGCCTGTAAATGGTTCTACTATTGGATCGGGGGCGCTCAATATTATGTGGAATGCAGCACCTACAGCGACTGGTTACAAATTGACTGTTGGTACAACTGCTGGAGGTTCAGATGTATTTAATGGTACTATAACAGGTGGTGTTACCAATCAGTTTGTTCCTGTAAGTAAAAACGCAACTTATTATGCTAAAGTAGTTCCTACTAATGCTAATGGAAATGCTACAGGTTGTACAGAAATCACTTTCAATACAGATAATACTGTTTCTTATTGCGCAGTAGATGTAAACACTCTTAATCCTAGTTATGAAAGAATTTCTAACGTTAAATTTGCTAATATCAATAATCCTTCGACTGCTGTAGTAGCATATGAAGATTTTACAGCGATTGTAGCAAATGTCGTAAAAACTAAAACTTATCAAATGATCGCTACGATCTCTGGTTTTGATAACGATAAAACTAGTGTGTGGATTGATTATAACCAAGATGGTGATTTTACGACAGATGAAAGAGTTGATCTTTCTGCTGCTGCTGCTGCTACAGGGAATATTACAATTCCAACTACCGCACTTTTGGGTAATACTAGAATGAGAATTAGAACCAATTTCTCTGTCTTTCCTGCTCCTTGTGGAACTACAGAATATGGTCAGGTTGAAGATTATACAGTTAATATTGTTGATCTTGCTTTACCAAGTTGTGTAACCGTTACAGCAACACCGCTTCAAGCGCCAACTACAACCCTTACTTGGGCTGCAGATACGATGGCGACAGAATATAAAGTTTATGTAGGAACTACTTCTGGTGGTACAGATATTGCTAATGGCACTTCTGTTACTACAACTAGTTTTGCTGTAAATGGCCTTAGTAAAAACACGACGTACTTTGCGAAAGTTGTTTCATCGAATAGTTTAGGAGATGCTACAGGATGTACTGAAATTTCATTTACTACTCCTGCAGACTGGACTTATTGCGCAGCAACACATACTACTGTTGGTGCAGATAGAATTGCGAAAGTAGTAATGGCAGATATTGATAACTCGAGTACAGTTACAACCATTCCAGGTGGTTATGAAGACTTTACTGCTGTTGTAGGAAGTGTTGAAAAAGATGGGACTTATCCTGTGGCTATTACGGTTGCAAGTGGTAACGTTAATGACAAAGTGAAAGTTTGGATCGATTATAACCAAAATGGGATCTTCGATGATAACGAGATGACCTTATTAACTTACGTATCTACTACTTCAACAACTGGAAATATTACAATTCCTTCAGATGCGAAATATGGAAATACTCGTATGAGAATCAGATTAGCAAGACAAGCAAGTGCAACTGCGGTTGTAGCTTGTGGTAATATTGCTGCTCAAGGAAGAACACAGGATTATACAATTAAAGTACTAGAACCTACTGCAGCAACTTCGTCTGTAACTAAATCTGCTACTTCCGTTTATCCTAACCCATTCCAAGATGTATTGAAAATCTCTGATGTAAAAGGAGTTAAATCAATCTCTGTAAGTGATGTTTCAGGAAGACAGGTTAAAAACATGAAACCTGCTGCAGAACTTAACCTTTCAGACTTAAAAACTGGAATGTATATCGTTACCCTTAACATGGAAGACGGAACAGTTAAATCGTTCAAAACAATCAAAAAATAATATTTAGTTATTATTTAAATAGGAACCGCCTCAATTAGAGGCGGTTTTTTATGTTTTCTTTCAGAGTTTAAAGTGGTTTGTTCGAGGTTTTGTAGTTAGCGATTAAAATTAATTAAAAATATTTTTAAATTTTTACTACTTTGTATTGCATAATACTAAATTAATTATATATCTTTGCATAGTAAGATTGGTTAAGGATAATTTATTTTTGATTTAATGAAATCTTGCTTGTTAACAATTGAACTAATTAATAGCCCATAAATAATGAACACAGAAAACACCAAAGCGCAAATGCGAAAAGGAATTCTGGAATTCTGTATTTTAAGTTTAATTAATGAAAAGGAAATGTATGTTTCCGATCTCATTGATGAATTGAAAAAAGGAAAACTAGATGTGGTGGAAGGAACACTCTATCCGCTCCTTACCCGATTGAAAAACGGAGAATTTCTTTCCTACCGATGGGAAGAGTCTACCGGAGGACCGCCCCGAAAATATTATCAGTTGACCGAGAAAGGAAAATTATTCCTCGCCGAACTGCTTAATACCTGGAATGAACTAACAGATTCCGTTAACCAAATAACTAAAAACAATAACCCAACGAACGCTCCTGAAAACTCGTTCGAACCAAATAACTAAAACGATGAATAAGACACTCTCAATAGGACTTGCCGGTTTCTCTTTCACCATAGAGGAACATGCCTACATCAAACTCAGCGACTATCTTGCCGCGCTTAGAAGTTCTTTGGATGTTACCGAAGCAGATGAAGTGATGCATGATATCGAAATTAGAATGGTCGAAATATTTAAGGATGCACTCGGAAAGCGTGAAGTTATTAATGACCTTGACGTAGAAAGAGTAATTGCTCAAATTGGTTCTCCAGAAAAAATTGAAGAACAGGAAGAAGCTTATTTCTCGGAAAAAACTTCTAACGGTAAAAAGGAACAAAGATCTTCCGCGAATTTTAACGGACAAAAACAATTGTTCCGTGATCCTGAACATGCGAAAATTGCCGGAGTATGTGCAGGTTTAGCACATTATGTCGGAATGGATATCACCGCAATGCGCGCAATTTGGTTAGGGATAGCAATTATCGGAATGTTTACTGCAATCTCTACAATTATTGTTGTTTTAATTTACATCATTCTTTGGATTGTATTACCCAGAGCTGAAACAGCAGCTGATTTTTTAAAAATGAAAGGGAAACCGATGAACTTCGATAACCTTAAGGAAGAATCGACTAAGATTGTCCAGTTCGCTAATGAATCTACCCAGAAAGTAGGAGAGCTTTACAACGAAAATAAACCTTACATCAACAAGGCGGGGAATGGACTTTGGGCAGTGATAAGATATTTTCTAGGAGTAATATTGGCAATGATTGGCCTTAGTCTTTTAGTCGGATCGTTTGGTATTTTAGGGTATGGTTTAACTGGAGCCAGCAATATCAATTTTTTCACTAATTTAGGATTTTATTTACAAGACAGTAATCTTGGATTTGTGGTAATTGCGTTATCATTTCTAACCACTTTTATTCCAGGATTAATTTTCACTTATCTGGCCATAAAATTATTTTCGCCTAAAACGCGATTTAATAATACGGGATATGTCATTGGCGCATTAGTTTTACTCTGGATCGGATTGGTTGCTGCAACTGGCTTTACCGCCATTAAAGTTAAGAGCCAATACAGTGGAATCAACGATGATATCGAAAACATTGCCATCAATACCACTTCCGATTCCATTTTAATTGATGTGAAAAAAGTAGTTATTCCACAAAATTTTAAATCATATTGGGACGATGTGTATTCTGATGGAAAAGTTATTTACAAACAGGATTATCCGAGAATTGATGTAACCAGAAAAGATGTGAAAGCGCCGTATCTTGAAATTAAAAAAAGAGCGGACGGTTATAATTTACCTTTAAGAGTAACAGTTCCGTTGGAAATCATTGATAATAAAATTACGCTTCCGAATTACTTCTCTTATCCTTATAATGATCGTTTCCGGGATTACCGAGTAGATTACGAACTGATTATTCCGAAACATATGAAAGTGATTTCGTTGCATGATGAGCGTGGTTTCTCCGTAAATGATGACGAAAAGGATGAACATCATGACGATAATAATAGCGATTCAGTATCAGTCAGCTCTGGAAATAATTCGATTATCGTTCCTTCTAATAATGCTGACTCTATTATTGTTAATGGTAAAAAAGTCGGAAAGAAAGAGGCTCAGCTGATCATTAAAAAAATGAAAATTGATTCCGATGATATTGAAAATGTAGATATTTCGATCAGAAACGGAAAGAAAGAAATCTCTATTAAAACTAAATAATTGATAGGATAAAGTTTGAAAACAGAGATTCTGTTTTTCAAATTCATAAACTTTAATAAAAATTAACACTCACAGAATTCTTTTTATAGATATTAATTCCTAATTTCGTAGAGTTAATTTTAGCACTAAATAATTAACAGCCAATAAACACAATATTATGGTACAGTTCGTTTTAGAAATAGCAATTAAGATAGTAGATTTCGTTAGTAATTTATTATTCTAAGAATATTAATTCAATATCTTTGTAAAGTATAACCAATTGAGTTTGGTTATACTTTTTTGTTTAAAACTCTTTTTAAAAATACTGGTTATTATACCAAATTTTCAATATTATGAAGAAATTTCTAAGTAAATTAATACTCAAAATTATCGGTTGGAAAGTAGTTCTGGAAGGCGATGTAAATAACCTGGACCGTTGTATTTTGGTCGTTGCGCCACATACTGCAAATTCAGAATATATGTTGGGAAACCTGGCTTACTGGTCATTAGGAAAACCGTTGAAAGTCATTATTAAAGATCAGCATACCAAAGCGTGGTACGGCTTTTTAGTCAAAGCGATGGGCGGTGTAGGAATTGATCGTTCGCAGAAAAATCACTTGGTTAAATTTGTTGCAGATTTATTTGAAAAAGAAGATTTAAGCTTGGTAATTACGCCGGAAGGAACCAGAAGTTGGGTTCCGAAATGGAGAAAAGGTTTCTATCATATGGCTTTAGCTGCAAAAGTGCCAATCGTAATCGCATCTGGAGATTTTAAAGATAAAACGATTTATTTGGGTAAAAAAATTTCTGTCGAAGATTTGCAAACCCGAACTTACGAAGATATCATGTCGGAATTGGAAGAGTATTATAAAAAAAGAACGCCCAAATTTCCGGAAAAGTGGAATCCGAAAATTTACTAACCCAAACTTTTATGGAAAACAAAGAACAGATTTTAGAAAAATTAAATACTTGGGGTGGCGAAACCTTAGGTAAAACTTTAGATATTATTTTTACTGATGTTACTGATGACACGTTGACGGCAACAATGCCTGTCAGTCCGAAAGTACATCAGCCGTACGGAATTTTACATGGTGGCGCAAGCTGTGTTTTAGCGGAAACATTGGGTTCTTCGCTATCAGTTTTACATGTAGATACTGAAAAATTTGCACCGGTTGGAACCAATATTAATTCCAATCATTTGCGCAGTAAAAAAGACGGAATCGTTACTGGAACTGCAAGATTTATCCGCAAAGGAAATACGATGCATGTTTCTGAAATTGAAATCCGTGATGAAAAAGGAACGCTCATCAATCATACTACGATGACCAACAATATTATTCCTCGTAAATAGTAAGTAGTAATGTTGTATTTCAGATATCCTTTTTCTGACCAAATTTTTACAACTGATGAAACTTTAGTTACAAAATCAGTTCGTTTTGTATCTTTTGATACCAATGAAATACTTGATTTTAATGGAAATATAAATGAAGTTTCTTTAGATGAATTTTCAGGAAATCAAATTTTTTCTGATACAGTTCCTTCTGTTTTAAATAATTTTAAAGAAGAAAACGAGATCGATTATCTGGAAAAAATTACTCAGGTCATTAACTTTGCTAAAGAGAATGATCTTTCTAAGTTGGTGATTTCTCGTAGAAAGTTAGTTGATTTCAGCAATGATAAAATCAATTTATCTCAAACCTTTTTAAATCTCAGTCAGTCTTATCCAAATGCATTCGTTTATTTATTTGTTAAAAATGGGAAATGTTGGATAGGTGCTTTTTCGGAAGTTCTCGGAAAATTCAATAAGAAAACTTCGGAGTTTGAAACGATGAGTTTAGCGGGAACAATTCCTGTAAATGAAGATTGGACTAATAAGGAAATTGAAGAGCAGCAACCAGTTACCGATTACATTGCAAATATTTTAAAAGATTATTCTGTTGAGATTAATCAGTCTGAAACATACGACCATCCATCAGGAAACATCAAACATTTACGAACGGATTTTAAAGCGAAAATTGACCGGGAAGATTTAGAAAAAGTAATTTCAGAATTACATCCAACTCCTGCAGTTTGTGGATTTCCAAAGGAATTTTGCCGAAACGCAATTTCAGAATTTGAAAATTATTCGCGCAGTTTTTATGCAGGTTATATCAAAGTAGAAACTGACGAAACGATTCAGTATTTTGTCAATTTAAGATGTGCTGAGTTTTTTAAAAATGCTGCCCTGTTATACGTCGGTGGTGGAATTACTGCAGACAGTTCTCCCGATAAAGAGTGGCAAGAAACCGAATTAAAAGCTGGAGCTATTTTGAAGAATCTTTCTTTTAATTAAAAAGTACGCATATTGTAAACTCTCAGTATCTCAATTATCTGTTCGAATTACTTCGCTGATTTACCAATTGAATTTCACGAAAATTTAATGTGTAAATCCCATCAAAAAACTCACCACCATAATTCCCAAAACGATTAAAGATACGACTACATAAGTGTAATCTTTCTCTTTAATATATCCAGCGAGTGCGAAAATAATTCGAACTAAAGGCGTTAGAATCAGCAACAAAATCCCCAATTGAATAATTGCCATTCCTTCAAAATTCATCAGTGAAGTCCAGAAACTTCGCCAGATATTATCTTCCGCTATTTCTAATGAAGCGTAATCTTTAGGCATTTCAAAACCTTCCAGCGAAAGCTTAATAAATCCCAAAAACGAAGTAATAACCGATAATAGTACACCAATCCGAAGAAGATTTCCCACGGAACGGTTAAGGTCGATATCTGTAAAATGCTTCTTCATTTACTTAAAATTATGGTTAATTCCGTTGTACATCATATAAATCGAAAGGATACTAACTACAACTGCGAACACGACTTTCAATTTTTTAGTTTGAGAAACAATCAAAGTTTTTGATCCAATAAAACTTCCTAAAACGACACCGATTAATACCGGAGCCACAATTACAGGAATGATTTCACCACGTTGAAAATAGATCAGTGAACTCGCTACAGCAGTTACACCAATCATAAAATTACTGGTTGTTGTAGAAACTTTAAAAGGAAGTTTCATCATGTTATCCATGGCTAAAACCTTCAATGCGCCTGATCCTATTCCTAAAAGTCCTGACATAATTCCTGCAAATACCATCATGAAAAAACCTGAAACGGTATTTCTGGCAGAGTATTCTTTAACAACACCTTTGTCTGGAAAAGTTCCAAATAATTGTAGTTTATGCTCTAGGCTACCTCCTACTATTGGTTCCTGATGATCTGGCTTTTTCCGTAAATTCAGAACCACGGTCATAATTAAGATGCTTGCAAAAATAATCCCAATGGTATTAGGATTTAAAATTCCCGAAATTAAAGCACCGATAATTGCGCCGGTTGTCGTGGCGATTTCTAAGAACATTCCGATCCTGACATTGGTAAAGCCCTCTTTTACAAAAGCAACCGCAGAACCGGAAGAAGTACCGATGACTGAAATCAGTGAAGCACCAATTGCGTAATGCATTGGGACACCGAAGCCAAGAGTAAGTAAAGGAATGATGACAACGCCGCCGCCTAATCCAGTTAAGGATCCTAATAATCCAGCGGCCACAGCTCCGAAGAACAGAATTAATATTTCCGACATGCAGCAAATTTAGGTATTTTTAACTTTTTAGAAAATATTTTCATATTAAAAATAGCTTAATAATATTTTATACAATTTATTTAAACCGTATTTTTGTTTTTTCTTGAACATGAAATTATTCTATATCATTCTCGGCGCTACACCAAAAGGCAGAAATACGGAGCAACATGATGTGTTTTTCGGTATTGCGGAAACATTGAAGGAATTGATTCCTGAGATGAAAAAATTCTGGATGGAAGCACAAGGTAAAATTCATATCGATTGTTATCAGGAAGTGAAATATATTGACGGTTTCGAAGTGAAAATCGTCGAGAAAGATTCACAAATTTCCGAGAAACAACTGTTCTTTATTAATCTTGGTGGTTATCAGCATGGAAAGTTTGAGGAGCTTCATCAACAATATTTGATGGTTGGCAAATCGATGGCTGAGATTATTAGAAGAGTGAAGAAAACCGATTTTTATAAAAATATGGGCTTCAAAAATGCAGAAAGTCATATTGATGACAAACACGGCGTTGACATTGATGATATCTTTAAAGTAAATGATATTTTATCTTTAAAAATGAAAGAAAAATATTCTATAGTTTTAGAAAAAACGGAGGTTGAAAATCAGGAGAATTATACATTTATCGGCTATTTGGCAATTAGTAAATTAAAGTAAATAAAAAATGAAAATAGGAATTTTAGGAGGCGGACAATTGGGTAGAATGTTAATTCAGGAAGCATTGAAATACGATGATCAATTTCATATGCTCGATCCAAATGAGGATTGTTCTTGTGCCCATATTTCTGTTTTCACCAAAGGAGATTTTAATAAAAAACAAGATGTTCTCGATTTTGGAAAAGACAAAGATGTAGTTTCTATTGAAATTGAACATGTGAATGTCGAAGCTTTAGAAGAGTTAGAAAAGCAAGGAGTGAAAGTAATTCCGAATTCCAATATCATTAAAATTATTCAGCAGAAAATTTTGCAGAAACAGTTTTACGACGAGTACCAAATTCCAAGTCCAGAATTTCAGATTATTTTATCAAAAGAGGAGGAGATTGTTATCGGATTTCCTTTTGTTCAAAAACTAAATACTGGAGGTTATGATGGGAAAGGAGTTCAGATTATTAAAGATGAAAATGATTTTAATAATTTATGGGATGAACCTTCCGTTTTAGAAAATTTAGTAGATATTGATAAAGAACTTTCTTTAATTATTGCTAAAAATGAGCGTGGCGAAATCAAGAGTTTTCCTGTAACTGAGATGGTTGCTGATCCTAAATTAAATTTATTAGATTTTAATATTTGTCCAACTCAGATTTCTGATGATGTTCAAAATCAAATTGATGTCATTGCTGAAAAGTTCATGAAAGCTGCCGATTCGGAAGGTTTGTTTGCCATCGAATTATTCCTGGATAAAAATGGAAAAGTTTGGGTCAATGAAACTGCGCCGAGATTACATAATTCGGGACATCAATCACAGGAAGGAAATGCCAACTCTCAGTTTGAACAATTCTATCGTGTTTTGAAAAACCTTCCTTTGGCAGATACTTCTGCTTTTGGATTTTCAGGAATGCTAAATTTAGTTGGTGAAGAAAATTTTAGCGGTAAAGTAAAATACGAAGGTTTAGAAAATGTGTTGAAATTACCAAATGCTTACGTTCATTTATACGGAAAAACGGAAACGAAACCTGGGCGAAAAATGGGACACATTAATGTTCTGGCAGATTCTCGTGAAGAACTTTTAGAACAATTAATTAATATTAAATCTTTGGTAAAAGTGGTTGCTGAGTAATTAATTGAACTTAATTCTAATTCAAAAAAAAAGGACTCTTCAGAAAAAGAGTCCTTACTTATATTTGAAATACGGCAATTATATTGTTGCCATTTCAGCTTTAATCTTATTCTGTAATCCTTCACTTGCAATAACTAAAGGCAATCTTACAAAGTTTTTAACGATTCCCATTTCAGCTAAAATCGTTTTAATTCCGGCAGGATTTCCTTCTGCGAAAATCATTCTGGTGATTTCTACCAATTTATTGTGAATTTCATAAGCTTCTTTTATTTTTCCATCAAATGCCAACTGAACCATTGTAGAAAATTCTTTTGGATAAGCTTGTCCGATTACTGAAATCACACCATTTCCACCCGCTAAAGTTACTGGAAGTGTATATTCATCGTCACCGGAAACCAAATTAAAATGCTCGGGTTTTTGACGTAAAATATCGAAATACTGATTAATATTTGGGCCAGCTTCTTTAATTAAAAATAAATTCGGGAAATCTTTTGCTAATCTTAAAGTAGTGGAAGCTTCTAGATTTTGTCCTGTTCTTGATGGAACATTATAGATAATAATTTGTTTTCCAGTTCCTGCCAACATTTTATAATGCTGATAAAGCCCTTCCTGATTAGGTCTGTTGTAATAAGGAGATACAGAAAGTACCGCATCGAAATCTGATAAATCAGTTTCTTCGATTTGTCTTTTTACTTCCATCGTGTCATTTCCACCGATTCCTAAAACCAAAGGAAGACGTTTATTATTAACCTTTATAATATGTTGAGTAACTGCTTTTTTCTCTTCATTAGAAAGCGTTGCTGCTTCTGCGGTCGTTCCTAAAACAACCAAGTAATTTGTTCCGTTGTTGATGTTGAACTCAACCAATTTGGTTAAAGAATCAAAATCTACGGATAAATCTTCATTAAAAGGCGTAACTAAAGCTACACCAAGACCTTTTAAATTGCTCATTTTTATAAAATTAATGTTTCAAAATTACGAAAATTAATACTAGAATTTATTAAAAAAAAGGATAAGTTTATATTCATATCTTTATATTTGCAATAATACATTTTAATGATAATGAAGACAAAATATTTGATTTCTTGTTTAGCACTTTTAGCGATTATTTCGTGTAAAACACCGCTGAGTGTTGCGAATGTGCAGACGCAGAAAAATATTTCTATTTCTAAAGAATTGCCTGAAGATGCAATTTTCACAAAGGTTATAGAACCTTATAAAGTAGAACTGGAAGGGAAAATGAATAAACTAATTTCACATACTTCTGTAGATTTAACAAAACAAGGCGATAATAGTAATTTGGGAAATCTCTTGGCAGATTATACTTTTGAAGGCGCCGATGCTTGGGGGAAAAAAAATGGACTTCCCAATGGAGTTGATGCTGCAGTAATTAATATCGGTGGAATTAGAACGAATATCGGAGCCGGCGATATTTTAACGAAGCATGTTTATGAAGTAATGCCGTTTGAAAATGAACTAATAATCGTTAAAATGAAAGGAACTGATTTGCAGGGACTTTTTGATTATTATCTGAAAACTCAGGTCAATAATCCCGTTTCTCATTTTTATATTGAAACTGAAAATGGAATGAATGTCAAGGAATTGGTGAACGGAAAAGAAATAGAGCCAACCAAAATATATTATATTGCAACGTCGGATTATTTAGCAATGGGTGGTGATAATATGTCCTTTTTTGAAAAAGGAGAACTGATTCCAACGGGAATAAAATTACGGGATTTGTTTTTGGAGAAATTTATTGCTAATCCTGAAGTTAAATCCCCAACAGATATTCGCCTGAATTTTAAAAACAAAAAAAACAAAACTGATGAATAGGAAACAGTTTTTAAGAACTATTGGTGGTGGAACATTGGCGATGACTTTGGCGCCTAATCTTTTAATGGCAGAAGGTTTTACGGCTTTAAATGCTGCTTCAGAATATCAGCTGACTATTTTACATACTAACGATCAACACAGTAGAATTGAGCCTTTTGATTCCAGTTATACAAAAAATCCGAATCAAGGTGGTTTTGCTCGTCGTGCCGCTTTAATTCAAAAAATTCGTGGCCAAGAAAAAAATGTTCTTTTGCTTGATTCCGGTGATACTTTTCAAGGAACTCCATATTTTAATTTCTTTGGTGGCGAACTTGAATTTAAATTAATGTCGATGATGGGTTATGATGCTTCTACAATGGGGAATCATGATTTTGATAATGGATTGGCAGGTTTTAAAAAAGCACAGCCGAATGCGAAATTCCCTTTCATTTGCTCAAACTATGATTTTTCAAATACCATTTTGGACGGACAAACTATTCCTTATAAAATTTTTAATAAAAATGGAATTAAAGTAGGAATATTTGGAGTTGGAATTCAGCTGGAAGGATTGGTCGGTAAGAAAGAGTACGGCGAAACCGTTTACCAGAATCCTATCGAAATTTCGCAGCATTACGCAGACTTTTTAAGAAAAGAAAAAAAATGTGATTTGGTGATTTGTCTTTCTCATATCGGATATGATTATAAAGATGATCCGAAGAAACTTTCAGATAAAATTTTAGCTGCAAAAACCGATGGAATTGATTTGATTTTAGGTGGACATACGCATACTTTTTTGCCGGAACCACAATCGTTCATGAACCGGTCTGGTAAAAATGTTTTGGTCAACCAAGTGGGTTGGGCAGGATTGCTTTTAGGAAAAATCAACTTTTATTTCGATAAAAATAAGAACGTGAAGAATATTTCATGGAACAATCAAGTTATAGATGCTAGCATTTTAGTGTAATCTTATGAAAAAAATACTACTACTTTTATTCTGTGTTCTCTCGCTGAATTTATTTTCGCAAAAGATTTCTTCACCTAAATGGTCAGATCTTTTTTCTTACAATAATGTTTTAGCCATTCGCGAAGACAATGGAAAACTCATTGCTGCAACTGAAAATGGAATCTTTTTCTACACGCCGGCATCTGGAGAAATAACCAAATTATCAAAAGCCAATGGATTGCATGAAGTAAAGATTTCAGCTTTCGATTATAATCCTGAAACCAAAATTGGTTTGGTTGGTTATAAAAATGGTTCTTTGGATGTGATTACGCCAGATGGAATTACTTACGTGGTCGATATTCCGATTGCAACAGGATATAGTGGTGATAAAAAAATCAATCATATTTCTATTACAGGCAATTTAGCGGTAATCTCGGTGGGTTATGGTGTTTCTGTTTTTAGATTAGATAAAAAAGAATTTGGAGACTCGGCATTCTTTATTAGTAATGGTGTTTATGAAGGTGTAAAAGAAGCGGTAATTAAAGATAATTTAGTTTACGCATTGACTCCAGGCGGTTTAAAATCTCATCAAATGAATGTTACTTTTCCGATTTACAACACATGGAATATGGTTTCTGCCGGAAGTTTTACTCAAATAGCAAGCGGAAGTGTTTTAGCTTATGCTAATTCCAATACCGTAAAATATGGTGATGGAAATACATATTCAACATTGCCACGGAGTTTTTCGAATGTTCAGGATGTTGTGGTGACGACTCAAAATATTGTTGTAACGGATGTTGCACAAGTTTTTGTTTTTGATTTAGCAGGAAACAGTATAAAATCTTATAATGCAAGTGATGCTTTAAATACAGGTTTTTTCTACAATTCTAAAATTTATGGAGGTTCTAAATTGTCAGGCATTGTTAATGAGAGCGGCGAGCGGCTTAAGCCAAATGGTCCGTATAGCAATACATCTTATAAAATAAATATTGAAGGAGAGCAAATTGTAATTTCCTCAGGTGGAAGGGTTGCTTACAATGATCCTGCTTATAATTATTTAGGTTATTATCATTTTGATGGGGCACGATGGAATTATCCTGCTTTTTTTGAAAGTTTCCCTGGTCCTTTAAATGTGTTAGATGCTATCATTAATCCTTCTAAACCAAATGAAATATTTTTTGTAAACTTTACTTTTGTAGATGGGCAGAAAGGTATTTATAGAATGGAGAATAATGAGTTTGCAAAAAAATATGAAACATCTGATCCATATCGTAATCGTATAGTAGGATTAACCTTTGATGATAATAATCAGTTGTTTGTCTCTGCTTCTTTTAACGGAACAATTGGATTCTACTATTATAAACCAATATCGGATTCATTTACCAAAGTAGAAGTAGTAGGAGGAAGCTCTGTTCAAAAACCTTTCGCGAATTCAGGTATACTGTATATTCCATCACCTTACACTGGTGGCGGATTATTGATGTATGATTATAAAAACACGCCCTCTTCGTTAAGTGATGACCGTTTTAAGATATTAAAAAAGAGTAATAATTTACCTGCAGATCAAGTTCTTTCTACAGATTTAGATAAAAACGAAAATCTATGGATTGGAACACAAAATGGTCTTCGGATTATTCAAAATCCTTCAGCGACAATCGATGAAAGTAATCCACAGACTGAACCTATTATTATTGAGGAAAATGGAGTTGGTGAAGAGCTTTTTAGAGATAGTCCTATATTACAGATTGAAGTAGATTCTGGTAATCAGAAATGGGTTTCTGTTGATGATGGTGGAGTCTTTTATTTGAGTTCAAATGGTGAACAAACCTTACAGCAGTTTACCAAAGCTAATTCACCTCTTCCAACTAATAGTGTGACCGACATTAAAGTGGACAGTAAAACTGGAAAAGTATATTTTGTTACTTTGGATGGAGTAGTCGTTTACCAAGGTGATGTTTTGGAAGTCACTGAAAACTTCGGCGATGTTTTGGTATATCCAAATCCTGTCGTTTACGCTCAGTATAAAGGCAATGTCCGTATTCGTGGTTTAGCTGCTAAAACAAATATTAGAATTACTGATGCAGCTGGGAATTTAGTTCATCAAGCCGTAGCACGGGGTGGATCGTATGAGTGGAATCTTGCTAATCATCGTGGTGTACGTGTCGCCTCTGGGATTTATTTTGTCTTAATGACCAATGAAGATGGAACAGATACCGCTACTGCTAAAATTGCTGTGGTTAATTAATGCAAACTCAAAACTGCTTTCTTCTTTCTTATTTAAAATATGGTGACAACGATGCAGTCTTGCATTGTTTCTCCCTGGAAAATGGTTTTCAAAGTTTCTTTGCAAAAGGAATTTATTCTGCCAGGAATAAAATGAAACCTTATCTCTTTCCACTAAATTTATTGAATATAACTGTTTCGAAAGTCGTTGCAGAAAATAGAATACCCCGTATTTCTAAAATTGAACTAGCTCCGGATCATTATGATTTTGATGAGGTTACCATGAATTCGATTTTGTTTTTTACAGCTGATT
This sequence comes from Kaistella flava (ex Peng et al. 2021), assembly GCF_015191005.1. Taxonomy (NCBI): domain Bacteria; kingdom Pseudomonadati; phylum Bacteroidota; class Flavobacteriia; order Flavobacteriales; family Weeksellaceae; genus Kaistella; species Kaistella flava (ex Peng et al. 2021). The sequence goes on from NZ_CP040442.1 coordinate 3,623,207, forward strand.
TTCTACATCAGGTTTTACGGGAGGAAGGAAAAAATCTAGTACTCTTTAACCAAATAGAAACGGTAAGAAAGGAAATTAGTATTCAGAATTACGATGCTTATTTGGTTTTTATTTTTAAGTTTCTTTCCATTTCAGGAGTTGCACCACTTTATGGTGATCAAAAGTTTTTAAATCCGGAAAGTGGTGTTTTTGAAGATGCTATTTCTCATCCATTTTTTGATGAATCTATTTCTGCTTTGTGGAAAAGATTTTCAAATACTACCAACGGTTATGAAATACGTCTTAAGCGGGATGATAGAAGCTCTTTTTTGGACTCGCTGATGATTTACTGCCGCATTCACATTAATGGTTTTTATACACCGAATTCATTAGCTGTCGTTCGCCAGATTTTTGAATAAGCTAAAAGTTTTTAGACCTAAAAAAAGTTCCTTGCAATAAGGAACTTTGTCTTTTTTTATAAACCGTAATTTTTAACGTGGAGTTGTTTTGTAAACTTGAAAGTTAAATACAAAACTTCTGTCTTTAAAAGAAATACCGCTATAGTTGAAATGAGCGTCACGGGCAAAAGCTGCACGGGAAGGAACGATGATTACCCCTTGCAAATTATAATTGCTTTCGTCAGGAATATCATATGCTTTAAATTTCTGTAATGCTTCTTTGAATCCTTCGATTTCGTAGAAACTTCTTTGTTTCGCCAAATCTAAGGTAGCATTATCCAAAACAGATTGTTTTACATTGTAATATGCAGGATCAACTTCTGGAATACCTGAACCGGCAATCGTATTTCTAAAAACGTAAGGGGAGGTATAAGCAACGACATTATCAGTATTTGTTGCAACATAAGTCACCGTAGTGGTCATCAAACGTAAAATGTCTGTACTGCCAATATCTTTCCCAGGTGTAGGTTGAGCATTTGGTCTCACCACATAAATAACACCAGATGGAAGGGTGATAGGACTTAAACTTGCAAGTTTAACTTGAGTAGTATCAGTTGCGACATAGTCTTTTAAGTTTCCTTTTGCATCAAAAGCATGAGTCTGTAAGAACTTTTGTGCAGACTCATTATCATAATTGTTTTGAGTTTCTATACTTACTTCTGGCACTATTTGGTCGTCATCTTTTCTACAAGAAGTAATTGCAATTGAAGCCAAAGCAAGGAACAAAAATGTTTTTTTCATATTTAATATTATCATTAAATTGCTAAAATTTTATAATCCAGCAAAAGTATAAATAAAATATGAGAATAGATAAGTTTTTATGGTGTGTTCGTTTTTATAAAACCAGAAGCATTGCTGCGGATGAAATTAAAAAGAACAGAGTTTCGCTCGCAGGTCAGACTGTGAAATCGTCCAGAGAGATAAAAGAGGGAGATTTAATTAAGATTAGAAAAAACCAAATCGACTACCAAATTAAAATAGTACAGATTCCCAAAAGTAGAGTAGGTCCAAAATTAGTTCCGCTGCATATCCAAGATCGCACGGAAAAAGAACAATACGAAATTTTGAAATTACGTAATCTCAATCAGGAACATTATCGAAATAAAGGAGAAGGCAGACCGACCAAAAAAGACCGACGCGATATCGATGGTTTTGTAGAAGGCGATACTAACTCAGATATGGCAAATAGTGATTGGGATTTATTTTTCAGTGACGTCGATGATTCTAAGATAGATTAAATTAAAGCAATAATTTCATCTGTAATTTCATCTGGAGTTTTAGAATCAGTGACGACGGTATATTTTGCTTGTCCGTAGAAGACCTGTCTTTCAAAAAGATGTTTGGCAATAAATTCAGGTAAATCTCCATCAGGGATTTTTGCAATTAGGGGGCGCTTTTGTTTTTGTTTCAATAATCGTTCGGTAAGAGTTTTTACTGAACTTCGTAAATAAACACTTTCACTTTTTTGGGTAATGAGTTCAATATTGTTATAATATGCCGGAGTACCACCGCCTAAACTTAAAATACAGTCTTTTTCGGTATCAAAAAGCTCTTCTAAAATAAGTCTTTCTTGTTTTCTAAAGTAGATTTCTCCCTTTTTTTCGAATATTTCGGGAATCGTCATGTTATTTTTAAAAAAAATTTCCTTGTCAAGATCAATTAATTTTAGGTTCGTTTTTTGGCTCAAAACTTTGGAAATGTGAGATTTGCCGCTTCCCATATAGCCGATTAGTGAAATGATCATATTTTTATTTTGCACAAAGTTCGAAAAAAATTTTGAGAATTTAAAAAAATAAGTATCTTTGCACCACTCTAAAACGAGAAACATATTCAACAGTTTTAGAGGTGACCGACTCGGTAGCTCAGCTGGTAGAGCAATACACTTTTAATGTATGGGTCCTGGGTTCGAATCCCAGCCGGGTCACAAGCGAAAAACCTTCGTACGTGTTTTACGGATTTTTTTTGCCTGCGTGGTGAAATTGGTAGACACGCCATCTTGAGGGGGTGGTTTCCTAAGGATGTGCTGGTTCGAGTCCAGTCGCAGGCACAAAGCAAAAAACTTTAGAAAGTAGATCTAATCTGCTATTCTAGACTCGGTAGCTCAGCTGGTAGAGCAATACACTTTTAATGTATGGGCCCTGGGTTCGAATCCCAGCCGGGTCACAAAATTACCTCTTCGGAGGTAATTTTTTTTTCATATTAATATTTTGTGATTTGGTGTTCAAAAGTCTTCTTTTTAGGAAGACTTTTGATGTTTCTGGAGGTTAAAGATAAAAACTCACAGGATTAAATTTGATTAATCAAGTTGTCTTGAATATCCCAATTTATCTCTTTTATATAGTTTTACTTATATTTCCCCAATAGATTTACATACGGTTTCTTCTTCCATCTTCGAAACTTTAACATAATTTTAGCGTTGCAATTTATTGTTTTTTTATTCTTCGTTGTACCTTAGTTCTTCAAAATCAATACAATGAGAGTTCCAGTTACACGAAAACAATTGCATTTTCTACCTGACTCCAGTAGGGTAGTAGCGCGCTATTTCATGAATGGTGAATCTGCGACGAAAGATACTTTAGCTTTAATTTTTGCCATGAGTGAGAGTGAAGTTCACGTCGCTTTAAACCAAACATTAAGAGAATTTGCATATCGGCATCGTCATATAACTTATCTCTTTATGAAGCATTATCATAATGTAATTGGAATCATTGAGCAAATGCAGGTCAATATTGATGGGTTATCTGAAGAACGTAAACTGCTTATTGGTTCCTATCTTACCATGGAATATTCTCTTGAATCGACCGCTTTTTTTAATCCGTCTATTGTTCCGGATGTTGACCAAACTTATTTGGAGGAAGGTGAAATGCGCGTAATTATTTCATTTAGAGCGACAGGTGAAGGACATATCTCTTCCATCGTATTCCGACGGGCGATACTTGATCGAAACAATGATTTGTATTTGATGAGTATCGGTAAATCAATGGATGTCGCTGAAGTCATGCAAAAAACATCTTATCATAAAGGAAGATTTATAAAAAAAATGCAGGAGATGAAAATTCCTGATAAGTATTATAGTGATATCGTTGAATATCTACCAGATCATTTTGAATTTTCGGCTTTAAAAAGTGCGGTAGATGATAAATTAAAGGATTCAAGTTTAAGTACTGATAGAAGGCTTGCTCTAGAGGAAATTGCCTGGCTGTTGGAATCCTATTATGATATTGATTTTCAGCACGACTCAGACATTAGTGAGCGTGTCATTTATCCAATTTCAGAATCGGAAAGCAATGGGATTGAAGATGCCCGTTTTGTTCAATTTACCGACGATGATGGCAGTGTTAAGTTTTATGCAACTTATACCGCTTATAATGGCCATACCATCTTACCAACTTTTATTTCTACGGACGATTTTTGCCGATTCAGAATTATGCCTTTGCGGGGAAAAGGAGCAATGGGAAAAAATTTGGCATTTTTCCCACGAAAAATAAAAGGTCAATATGCGATGCTCTCAAGAATAGATGGTGTTAATAATTACATCATGTTCTCTGATAGAAATACCCTTTGGGATGATCCTATTCTTTTGCAAAAGCCAAAATATCCTTGGGAATTTTCTAAAATAGGAAATTGCGGATCTCCTATCTGGACCGAAAAAGGATGGTTAATTATTACCCACGGTGTAGGACCAATGCGACGATATTGCATTGGTGCAGCATTATTAGACCTTGATGATCCGACCAAAGAAATTGGACGCTTAGAAGAACCGCTTCTTATGCCTCTCGCAAACGAACGGGAAGGATATGTTCCTAACGTCGTTTATTCTTGCGGTTCGATTATTCATAATAACCATCTCATTCTGCCTTACGCGGTTTCCGATTATTCTACTACGTATGCAGTGGTAGAATTAGATGCCTTATTTGAAGGTTTAAAGAATAATTGAATGTTAAATAATAAATGAACCGGAACTGTTAAACAATTCCGGTTTCCATTTTTAAATAACTTTTTCTAACCTCCTAAAATTCTTAACTAACTTGAGTTTGTAATAAGATTCAATTTCTGCATTGATCTATCTTACTACTCAAGTTAGCACTATTTAATATTGCTGTTTTTTCTAAATAAGACTTTTCATTTTTAAATTATTTCAAAATCTTAGTTTCGCTGGGTTTTGACGTATGATTAGTTGAATTGCGCAAATCGTTTAAATTATCAAATTCCCGAAATTGATCTGACTCTTCATAAGCCTGCAATACTGTAAGATGCGAAATAAGATAAGCCAATGAACTTTCGGCTCCCTGATTACGATTGACGCCATGCTCTTCAAAACCATCACAACATCCTTTTGTTTCAAAATCGTAGAGACTTAAGCGGAGATCATTTTCACCCAAAAACCATCTGTAAGAAGTAAATAGTTTTTTCAAATACATCCCTTTTCCTGTTAAAACAAAGGCTTGGTAATACATTAAGACCATCGCCATCGCATCAATCGGTTGCTGAGCATAAATAGAACGTTCCGCGTTTTTTACAAACCATTGCCTGTTCCCGATGACTGAAAGATAACCGTCCTTGAGCGTATGAGTCGTCAGAAAATTCATAGATTCTATGGCAATTTCTTTTGCTTTTTTATTTTCTAAAATTTGTGAGGCATGAAGTAAAGCCAGTGGCAGTATGCCGTTATCATAAGCCAAAAGTGATTCGAACCAATCCCAATCTTTCGATCTGTTTTGTTCAAAATGCACAATAAGAACATTAGTCATTCTTACTAAACGCATTTTTATATCCAAATCACCGGGATTCGATTTCAAATAATAGCAAATACCAATCGTTGTATTGGCAATACCTCTGATTGATTTTATTTTTTCAAAATTGGGCACAGCCTCAAAAAAGATTAATCTTGCGGTTTGGTAAAATGCGTCATTCGGTGCATTTTGCATTAGATAACCGAGGCTCCAAATCGTTCTTCCAAATGAATCTTCAGAACCGACCTCATCAAGAAAGTTACGATTGAAACTGAGGAAATTTCTAAAAGTTCCATCCTCATTTTGCATATAATGAATGTAGCTAAGGTAAATAGCCATTAAATCCAGAGCTTCTTGATTTTTTTTTTGTTTATAAGCCATGGAAACCATGAGCAAAGCACGGGCATTGTCATCAAGACAATAACCTTCTTTCAGATTAGGAATTCCAAATTTTGCATGTTGAATGATTCCAGTATCATCAGTCAGTCTTTTAATATGAGTTAATGAAAATGGGGGAAGAATCGAAGGATCGATCTCGGTTTCAGTTTGCGGTTCTGCTTTTATTGGTTCATAAATTAACCGTTCAGCAAGCTCCAGATATTTCTCACCAATTTTTGGCCAAATAATTCCCTGACCGTATTTTAAGGCTTTTTGCTGAATGGTTTGCATTAATTCTGGTTTGTCAAACAATTCATTCAATACTTTTGCTAAACCATTGTCATCCTTAAAATCGAAGAGACATCCTTTATTTCCAGTCAATAGTTCAGCCGCATGCCAATAGGGAGTAGAAACAACAACGCAACCAGAACCCATAGCATAGGTCAGCGTCCCGCTCGTAATTTGAGCTTCATTAATATAGGGAGTAATATAAATGTCAGATGCAGCCAGATATTTAAAAAGTTCTTTCTCTTCTGCAAACTCATTAAGCAACATGACGTGGTCATTCAGATTAAGAGTGTTTATAAGAACTTTGAGGTCGTTTCGGTATTGTTCGCCTTCAGATCTCAGTACATTGGGATGGGTTTTTCCTAAAACGACATATACGATATCTGGATGCTTTTCAATTATTTGAGGTAAAGCTTTAATAACCGTTTCAATTCCTTTATTGCGTCCAACAAAGCCAAAGGTAAAAAGAAGTTTTTTATCGGTAAATTTCAGTTCAGCTCTTGCCTTCTCTTTATCAAAATGGAAATCTGGGACTCCATGTTCTATTCGGGCGATCTTTTCAGACGGAACATCGTAGATTTCTTCCAGAAATTGAATGGCTTTCTGACTCATCACCACCAATTTTTCAGACATGGAACATATCTTTTTTAAAATCGCTTTTTCAGTATAAGACGGTGTTTTTAGAATGGTATGTAAAGTAGAAATCAAAGGCATTTGTAACCGATGCAAAAGTGGCAAAATAAATACCCCACTTTGGCCTCCATAAATTCCAAATTCATGCTGGAGAATGCAAATGTCTGCACCGCTTTTGTTGATGAAATCAGCGGCTTTTAGATAATCAGTTTGATGTTCTTGCCGAATTATTAACTGAACCTCGGGCGGAAATGCATAATCTTCTTGGCCATCATGCATTGCGATAATGATGATTTCATTATTATCCTTCATAGCACGAGCCAAACTTTGTGTAAAAGTGCCTATTCCGCATTCTCGTGGCGGATATGTAGCGATAAAAGCGATTTTCATTTTGAAATTTAAAAAGATGAATAATTAATGACTTTTATAATACACCCTATCAGACTGCAAGTTATGAAGTGTTAAATGAAAATGATTGAATATAAGTAGATTAGAGTTACATAATTCATAGATTATTATGTTTAAAATAGTACTTACCATTTATGTCTGAGGAAAATGTATCTCAAGCCCGTAGTCATGAGTTTATCAATGATTTTTCAACCGAATGTCATCAAAAAATGGAGTACATCTTTTTTGAACACAATTTGCTGCGTATAAATAATTAGACGCACTCCAGGTTTGCCAATCCTGACCCATTGGGTTTCCGGTTTGAGCTTTATACCATTCATTAAAGCAGAATTCTAAGTTCTCATTCGCTCCTTTTTTGATAAGGTTGGTTAAGGCTAGAAGTTTTTTCTCTGCTAAATCAAATTCTTTCGCAGCAACCAGAGCTGCAATATAAAAACCACTTATAAAAGGCCAAATCCCGCCATTGTGATAATCTCCGGGATTATTAAAATCTGAATATCTTGGTAACCAATCTGCATCTTCGGGTCGAATAAAAGGGAAAAAGTTAGGCGTTAAATCAAGTTCTAAATCCCTGGTTTTATGCATTTGCGCACATTCGTTTTCTATCCACTTCACCATCTCTGTAGCTTTTTCAGGGGTCGCTAATCCTGATAAAATGGCGAGACTGTTTCCCAATAAATCAAATCTTTCGCTGCTATAAACTTTATAAGACCATAAGGCATAATAAGGTTTTTCTTTAATGGAAAGTCCTTCGTGCGGGCTGCTCTTCAATGTATCTGAACTATAGGTTAATTGATTGATAGAATTCCCTAGATTTTCAGCTTGTTGATGTTTACCTAAAAGTTGAAGACCGCTGTATGTTGCAGCATTTACAAAAAGTCCGTATCCCAAAACCCATTGTTCATCGCGCCAATCGCTGGTTGGTTGTTGTGCTACTAAATAATCCTCAGTTGGACACTGATATTCCATCCAAATAATTGCTTTGTTCACAGCATTTTCCAGAAAATTAGAATCATTAAGTATTTTTCTAAAAATTCCGACAGCCATTAAAAAGAGAGGTGTAGTATCGCTGGAACCAAGATTATTTTTATCACTAACAAGAGAAGGGATTTGTCCTTTTTCAGATTGGTTTTCTGCAAGTTTTAAGAGCACGTTTTTTACACTTTGAATCAATTCCGTATTTCCACTTGTCGCAATTCCAAACACCGATATTAAAAGATCTCTGGTATACGGTTCGGGATATCCCCAGCCTGCAGTCCTCGGTAAATTTTCGACGGTTCCATGAGAATTGTGCAATAGAACTTCAATGGCTGCTTTCTTGGCTGCTTCAATCTGTTGGTTTTCTTCAGGTAGCATAACGTTTCTTTTTATTTTGTTTTACTGATGATTTCCATCTGTAGAAATTCGTTCGATATCTTTGAAATATTTTACGGTTTTAACTTGCAATTCCGCGGTAGCTGGTTCATCGCAAACTAAGATGCATTTTTGATGCATTTGAAGAATAGAAGCCGGCCACATGTGATTCACAGAACCTTCGACCACCTCTCGCAAGGCTCTGGCTTTATGATAACCACTAACAATAATCAATACTTCTCTGGCATCCATAATAGTCCCGACGCCAACGGTTAGAACTTTAGTAGGAACTTGAGATGCATCATTTTCAAAAAATCTAGAATTTGCTTGAATGGTGTCATAGCAAAGTGATTTTATTCTTGTTCTGGAAGTTAATGACGATCCCGGTTCATTAAATGCGATATGTCCGTCCATTCCGATTCCTCCCAGAAGTAGGTCAATTCCTCCATATTTCAATATCTTCTGCTCATATTCAATACATTCATTTTCCAGATTATCAGAATTACTATTTAAAATATGGATGTTTTCTGCAGGAATATCAATGTATTTAAAGAGTTTCTCATTCATAAAAAAATGATAGCTCTCAGGATGATCTTCAGGAAGACCAATGTATTCATCCATATTAAAAGTAATCACATTCTTAAAAGAGATATCTCCTTTCTTATACCTTTTAATCAATTCATTATAAGTAGCAATTGGTGAAGAACCTGTGGGTAATCCAAGCACGAAAGGCTTTTCTGTTGTTGGGCTAAAATCATTTATTTTTTTAATTAAATAATCGGCAGTCCAATAGGCAATTTCGTTTTCGTCTTGTTTTATGAGGATTCTCATTATCGCTTTATTTACAGTGTTTATACGTTAACTTATTCCCAGCTTATCTTGTAAGATCTGCAGAAATTTTTTGGTGACCACCTTATAATCAAAATGTTCCACAGCACGCTCTCTACCAGCTTTCCCCATTTTTATTCTGAGTTCCTCGTCTTCCATCAGCTTTAACAAATAAGTCGCAATATCCTGAACGTTAGCGCGGTAATCGACCGTTCTTGGTATGTCAAATTCTACTTTTCGATTGGCTTCATAGCCAGATTCTTCCCCTAAAATAACTTCGTTAACGACAATTTTTTTCGCTACATCTGCCAGAAAAGCAGTTTCATTATGAATTAATGTATCCAGCATTCCCATGGCATTAATTCCAATTACCGGTTTTCCGCAAGCTCCAGCTTCGACTTGTGGCATACCGAAACCTTCAAGTCTTGACGGCGCTGCATAAATATCGCAGGCACCAATTAGATAAGGCATAAAGTTTCGCGAAATCTTATTAGTTGCGTAGGTAATATTTTTTTCAAGACCTAAGGATTCTGCCATTTTTAAATCCAGCATATTTTGAACTTCTGTGCGAGGTTGTGGCCAAACTTTACAGACATATTTCCAGTCAGGTGCTTTGGTATCAATTATTGAAAGCGCTTGCATTACTTCTTGAGCGCCTTTAGAAGCGGCATCACCTCCAACCGTTAAAATCATGAGCTGATCTGCTGAAATGCCCAATGATTCCCGAACGCTCAAAATTTTTGGATCATTTTTGTCAAAAGGAATAAAAGAGGAAGTATCACATCCAACCGGAAGTACCTCAATATTTTCAGCCTTAATGCCGTCTCTTACGTACATTTCTTTCACCCAGTTTGAAGTAACTAAAATAAGTGGCAATTCGTTCAAAACTTCCTGATAGTTGGCAATATAGCCGTCGGCTACCAACCAGGGAACAGCCAAAACACCATAGCGTTGCGGATGAAGTATAAGTTCCGGCGTATGACCCCAATAACCGATTCCTACAACCACATCGGGTTCAAACCATCGGTAATACCATTCTTTTTCCTGAGCCGATTCGAAATGGGCTGCTCTGGCATCTACGCCAAGCTCAATCAGTCCACGGAAAAGCATATCTCCCTGTGTTGCTAAGCCACCTGGTGAAGGTGGGTAATCATATAAGACTAAAACTTTCATCTGGTAATGTTTTTAAAGGTCATATCTAATTATTTATTTTTGTAAGTGATTATATTTAAAGAGTTTATTTAGGTCAGAACTGAATTTTTCTCCAACCAATTTTGCGCATCTGTAGGATTATTAAATTTCCAGAACGCTTCACTTTTGGGAGTGATCCTGGCTTCAAATCCTGTTTTTTCAAAACCGTAAACTTCAGTAATTAATCGATGTTTTTCTTGCCATATATTATTAGGAAGTGTTTGTTGAATGCTTGCACCTCTTATTGGTATTGGATCATAATTTTTATTTCCATCTTCATAAGCAAAAGCCCAAAGTTCGTTTGTTTGGATTTTTTTATCGTTCCATAATGCTATAACGGCACTACCAATTTCTTCATGACGTAAATGTCTGGTGTATTCGCCAAAAGGACTGTGCGTTATAGTAAGGTCGAAGTTGGATTTTGGAACCAAATCTAAAATCGCTTTTTGTACTTCTTTTCTATCCAAAGGATGTTGTTCTGGACCATCATCTAAATCACCCATAATGCCTTTGGCGTTTAATTCTTTTAATACTCTTTGGAATTTTGGAGCTCTATCAGAATCATTTTTCCTACATAAACAGGCAATGAACCAATTGCATTCTGGATGAAGTAACATCATGCCACCACACCAAAGAATTTCGTCGTCAGGATGGGCGACAATTACTGCAATGTTTTTGAGGAATTTCATGGTTTTTTTTAGTTTCTACATTGTAAAAGAATTTCGTCAATTCCTTTACGAATTTTTAAAAGCGTTCATCATTGGATCTTTTTTTAAATTAAATTCCTAGCACTGATTTCTTAGAACTGAATTTGAGCTATTTAAATCTATAACTGAGTTTTCTTAATAGGAATAACTCCCGCCATTTCTCCTATAATATTGACCAATTCGCTACCCGTTGGAACTACGATTTTGGAATTTGACTGCAGCGAGGTTTCCACCATTTCCAGTTTTCTAAGGGTTTGCGCATTGCCAATAAAATATTTTTCTGCTGCTTCATTTACCAGTTTTATTGCTTCTGCCTCGCCTTCTGCATATAATATTTTAGCCTGTTTTACTCCTTCAGCTTCTTTTATTTTTGCCCTCTTTACACCATCTGCAACTGTTTCGGTCGCTGTAGCATAATCGATTGCTGCAATTTTTTCATTTTCAGCTTTTACCACTTTATTCATTGTTTCCTGAACATCCTTAGGTGGGTCAATTTCTTTTAACTCTGTTCTTACCACTTTAATTCCCCATTTTCGTGTTTCGGTAAGTAATGTTCGATAGAGCTCTGCATTGATTTTACCACGTTCACTATTCGCAGATTTTAGAGTTAAAGTACCAATGATATTTCTTAGAGTTGTTCGTGCTAAGTTTACGATCTGATATTTATAATCGTTCACGTTATAAATCGAACTCTTAACACTGTCTTCATCATTTTTAATTTCAAAATAAACCTGAGCATCAACTCTTGCATTCAGATTGTCATTCGTGATAATTTCCTGAGGTTCAGCATCAACCATTTGCTCGGTTACATTAACAATGAAAATCTTGTCTATAATCGGAATAATCCAATGAAAACCGGGAGTCGCAAACTTTGAATATTTCCCCAACCTTTCAATTAAACCTCTTTGGGTAGGACGAACGATTTTAATTCCTGAGAGTAGGAAAATCACAATGAAAAGAATGAGTATTAAATAAGAGTACATGACGAATTGTTTTAAAATTATGGGTGAGTTTTACTGGCATAAATTAAAATTCATAACCGCTTTTTATCACCGTAGAAATCATTTTAAATCGCTCGTTGGCCTTTATTATATTTTTGGTGTTGGCAGGAATAATGATTGCTTGACCTGTATTCAAAGTGTGTGAAATATCGTTGATGATGATTTCCGCACGACCTTCGATGATTTGTATAAACGAATCGAATCGGGATAGTTTTTCAGTAAGGTTTTCTCCTGTATCAACAGACACTATAGTTACATTACCACTTGTCTTTTTTATAATGGTTTTTGTGACCACAGAATTAGGAACATATTCAATAATCTCTAAAATAATAAAGGATTTTGATTTTTCAACTTCTGTATTTTCCATCTCCAAAATTTTATAATTTAGGCCTAAAATGGATTTTAATAAAATCTTAGTATAAAGGTGCTAGATTTTGATTGATAATGTATTACATAGCATCGAAGAAGAATTATAGTATTCCCACATTCAATTTTAGACGATCGGGATGAGTGTTAGAAAGGGGTTTTAAGAGTTTTGTGTGCGCTGAGATATTTGCTTTTTAGACTACAAATCCTCCAGGTTTCTCAAGCGTTTTTTTTTGAGACTTTTAAAATAGGTTGGAGTAAGACCTGTGACTTTTTTAAATTGATTTGAAAGATGAGCTACACTGCTGTAATGTAGTTTATAGGAAATTTCAGTAAGGTTTAATTCACCATACATTAATAGTTCTTTTGCTCTTTCAATTTTATTTAAAATAATATATTGCTGAATAGTAATTCCCTTAACTTCAGAAAAGGTATTCGCTAAATAGGTATAGTCGTATCCAAGTTTTTTGCTGATGTAATCTGAATAGTTAACTTTCGGTACTTCGTCGGAATAATGAACCATTTCAATAATGATGGCCTTTATTTTTTCAATAATAATATTCCGCTTATTATCAAGAAGTTCCAGTCCGTAGTGATGTAAGTTTTGGCGTAATTCTTCTTTCTGAGCGTCATTTATGTTCTCTCGAATCTCAATCGTGCCAAGGTCTACATTGACGCAATGCAGTCCTATTTTTTGAAGCTCTTGCTTTACGATCATTTTACAGCGCAAGCTTACCATGTATTTAATGTAAATAAACATTGTGTTCCTCAATTGTGTTTTTTTGACTAACGAACGAAACAATACGATCTCAAAATGAGATTTACATAAATTTTCTTTCATTTTGTCCGTTTAAAGATACAAAAAATCACTTCAAGTTAGCAATTTCATAAAAATAGTGATAGGTGCTTTAAATAGGGCTAAATTTTAATTTGCTTAAGAAATCGAAGACGTTTATTGTTCCACTTTTAATCACTTAACCGATGCTTTGCATAAGAAAATAATTTTTTTTAAAAAGAAATATGTTTGGTAAAATAGATGAGATTTAATATGGTTTTTAGAAATAAATATTTAGTATTTATTATTTCAAATTACTGATTGACGAATATTTAGAAATATTGAATTGCTCACCATGAAATAACTGAGAAATTCCAAAACATGGAATACTCTTTTCCTATCCTTTACATGTGAAATATATAAACTTAATTCTAGATACTGCAATGCTTTTCAGGCGATTATAAGCCAACTTTACATCTGGTTTTAAGTTCTGTTTAATTAAAATGGATGAACCAAAAGCTGATCAACTGGCTGATAGTTTAAAGCTAATGGATTACGCCTTCTATTTTGAAAGCTAAATTTTCGAGTAATCTTAATCAATTGTAGCTTTTTAATTTCAGCCGAATCGTAATCAAATATTCCTTTTATCGTGGACAAAAATCTCAGTACCGGTAAAGTAACCAGGATTCGTGGTAGCGTCGTAGATATCTTTTTTCAAAATGATTTACCTGCGATCAATACTTTATTGCTTACGGGAAAGGATAATGAAATAAAAATTGAGGTTTATACGCAACTTGACGGCAATCATTTACGCGGAGTTTCATTAAATCCTACACAGGGTTTATCGCGTGGAATGGCGGTTACGTCGACGGGCAAGCAACTTTCAGTTCCGGTTGGTAAAAGCATAATGGGACGAATGTTTGATGTTTTCGGAAATCCCATTGACCATCAGGAATCTCCTAAAGACGTTACCTGGAAATCAATCCATCAGTCGCCGCCGCCATTATCACAACGTTCTACAAAATCGGAAGTTTTTATAACAGGTATCAAAGCCATCGATGTTCTTATTCCTCTGGAGCGTGGTGGCAAAGCAGGATTGTTTGGTGGAGCCGGAGTTGGCAAAACCGTTTTACTCACCGAGATTATTCACAATATGGTCGGTCATGACAAAGGTGTAAGTATGTTCTGCGGTATCGGCGAACGTTGCCGCGAAGGAAATGAACTCTATAACACCATGAAAGATGCTGATCTCCTCAAAGATATGGTGATGTTGTTTGGGCAAATGAACGAACCACCTGGAGCACGTTTTCGTGTTGGACATGCAGCTTTGACAATGGCTGAATATTTTCGGGACGAGGAACATCGAGATGTTCTATTATTAATCGATAATATTTTTCGGTTCATACAGGCGGGAATGGAAGTTTCGGGATTGATGGGACAAATGCCATCAAGGCTTGGTTATCAGCCGACAATGGGAACCGAACTTTCAGAACTGGAAGAGCGTATTGCCTATACCAATTCGGGCGCTATTACTTCAATTCAAGCGGTTTATGTTCCTGCCGATGATTTAACGGATCCTGCAGCGGTGCATACATTCTCCCATCTTTCGGCATCTATTGCGCTCTCAAGAAAAAAAGCAAGCGAAGGTTTATATCCTTCCATTGATTTTCTGCAGTCCAATTCAAAAATGACCACGCCCGAGATTATCGGAGAAAGGCACTATAAATTGGCACAACAGATCCGACAGACACTGGCACAATATGAAGAATTAAAAGATATCATCTCCATGTTGGGTATGGAGCAATTATCGGTAAAAGATCGAAATACAGTGACGCAAGCCCGGAAATTAGAACGTTTTCTTACCCAGCCGTTTTTCGCGACTGAACAGTTTAGTGGCATTAAAGGAAAACAAGTCAGTCTGGATGATGCTTTAGATGGGTGTGAAAGAATCCTGACCGACGAATTTAAAGACGTTCCGGAAAGTGCTTTTTATATGATTGGTTCCATTGATGACATCAAGCAAACAGAAAAGAAGGATGATGGTAAAAATGAAAAATCGAAAGCAGATGACGGAACCGATCCGACTTCAAAAACTGAAAATAAAGTAGTTGCTAAGACTCTTTAAATATATCGAAAACAAAAATAAAACAATGAACCTTAAAATATTCCTTCCCTACAAAATATTCGCTGATGTCGAAGATGTCAGTAGCGTAGTAGTGGAAACAAGTGCAGGTTCTTATGGTTTTTTACCGCAAAGACTGGATTGTGTGGCTGCTTTAGTTCCAGGTATTTTAACCTACAAAATTCAAAACGAAAAGGAAATGTATGTTGCTGTGGATGAAGGCGTAATGGTAAAAGCAGGAGCAGATGTTTTGGTTTCCGTACGAAATGCTTTCGGCGGTACAGACCTGGGCAAACTTGGTGAACTCGTAAAAAGTGAATTTAAAAATCAGAACGAAGCTGAGTTCGAAGTTAAATCCGTCGTCGCAAAATTGGAAGTTGGATTTATTTACAGCTTTGATAAATTTCGTAATCAGTAAAAATGATGGCAGCCGATCCTGATAAAAAAGAAGATTTTTTTAGCGACGAGATCTCTAAAAAAGAGCAGCGAAAATTGAAAGCGCTGCAAGATAAAAATGGAGTTTGGTTTGGCTTAGGAATGATGGGAATGGTCGGTTGGTCTGTAGCAGTGCCGACTTTGATGGGAGCGGCTTTAGGTATTTGGTTAGATAAAGACTATCCGCAATATTTTTCCTGGACATTGTCGCTCCTGTTTATAGGTCTTGTAACAGGAATTGTTATCGCCGGATATTGGGTGAAGAACGAGGATAAAGAAATACATAAAAATGATAGCGATGAATGAAGTAATAACAATGATATTGGTTTTTTTGACAGGAGCTTTACTAGGAATCATATTCTTTGGTGGACTTTGGTTTACCGTGAAAAAATCGGTCAATGCAAAATTACCTGCGCTCTTAATAATGAGCAGTCTTTTTCTCCGCATGAGTATTACCGTAATCGGATTTTACCTCATCGGAAATAATAATTGGCAAAGGCTTTTATTGTGTCTTTTAGGTTTTATTGCAGCGAGATCTCTGGTACTTTACGTCACCAAAATAATAGATGAAAAACAGTTGACTTTAAATAAAGAAGAAATACATGAAACTCAGTCCTGATCAAACGGTTTTTTGGCAGTATGGTTTTGTAACCGTCAATCTTACCCTCGTTACCACTTGGGGAATTATGATTTTGCTCGTTATTTCTGCAACATTAATCACCCGAAAACTAAAAACCGATATTAAGATTTCCCGTTGGCAATGTTTCTTAGAAATGATTGTCACCGGAATCAATCAGCAAATAGAGGAAGTAGGTTTAAAAAAACCGGAAGAATATATCGGATTTATTGGAACCTTATTTTTGTTTATCGGATTTTCTAATATCTGTATCGTTTTTCCAGGTTATACACCACCGACCGCCTCACTTTCTACAACGACTGCATTGGCATTATGTGTTTTTTTAGCCGTTCCGTTTTATGGAATTAGTAAACGTGGATTTTTGGGATATCTCAAATCATTTTTACAACCTACATGGTTGATGCTTCCTTTTAATATTATTGGTGAAGTTTCGCGTACGCTTGCTTTAGCCATAAGATTATTCGGTAACATCATGAGTGGTGGAATGATCGTCGCAATTTTACTCAGTATATCACCTTTTATTTTTCCTGTTTTAATGAAAGCGTTGGGTTTACTTACTGGTACCGTTCAGGCCTATATTTTCAGCATTTTGGCGACGGTCTATATTGCTGCCGCAGTTCGAAACGAAAATGAAACCACTGAAAAAAAAGTAATAACTCCTAAATAAATAAATCAAAATGGACAGTATAACTTCAATCGCAATCGCATCGATAGTTACCGCAGGCTTAACAACATCCATTGGTTGTATGATGCCCGCAATAAGCGAAGGAAAAGCAGTGGCATCTGCGCTGGGTTCAATTGCGCAACAACCCGATGCCGCACCCACAATTACAAGAACATTATTTGTCGGATTAGCGATGATAGAATCTACAGCGATCTACTGCTTTGTAGTCTCGATGATACTCATTTTTGCCAATCCGTTTTGGACTCACATCTTAGCCAAATAGCGTCATGAATATCAACTGGTTCACCGTAATTGCACAAATCATTAATTTCCTGATTCTGGTATGGTTGCTCAAGAGATTACTCTACAAACCCATCCTCAATGCTGTAAACGAACGGGAGAAAAAGATTAGTGATGAATTAAAAGATGCCGATGCTCAAAAAGCTGCGGCTGAAAAAGAACAGGCTGGTTTTAAAAAGAAAAATGAAGATTTTGATAATCAGAAAAAAGAGTTGCTGGATAAAGCGGTTGCCGATGCTAATGCGCAGAAGGATCAGTTGATAGCGACAGCAAAAACAGATGCTAAGGCTTTGGGTTTGTCTCTCGAAAAAGCCTTTAAAGAAAAGCACAATCAAGATCAAAAAGACCTCGCTCAAAATACGCAGGAACAGGTATTTGCTATTACCCGAAAAGCGCTGACAGAAATTGCTTCTGTTAGTTTAGAAGCACAATCTGTAGATGCTTTTATCAAAAATCTAAATTCGGCAAAAGATGAGGAAAAACAAAAGTTTATTGACGCTTTTAAAGTAAATGCAAATGCAATTCTGGTGAGAAGTGCATTTGATCTTCCCGACAAACAAAAGAGTGATATAACCAATGCCGTCAATGAATTGCTCAGCACAAAAACAGAATTGCAGTTTAAGACCGCACCCGAATTAATAAGCGGCATCGAACTTTCAACCAACGGCTATAAAATGTCGTGGAGCTTTTCAGAATATCTCACCCAATTACAAAAAAATATTTCATCAGATTTAAAAGAAAAGGAACCAGAACCTCCAGAAAAAAAAGATCATGTCGACCCTTGAAATTGATCCAATCGCAATCGACCCGTTTAAACAAATTTCTGCGGGAATAGAGAACTTTCGTTTTTCTATGCAACTTCGTGAAATTGGTTTAGTAACGAGTGTCGCGACTGGTATTGCCAAAGTTTCCGGTCTTCCAAATGTAGGCTTTGAAGAACTGTTGCAATTTCAAAATGGCCTTTTTGGAATCGCCTATAACTTGGATGAGGAAGAAGTAGGCGTTATTCTTCTCGGCAAAGATTCCCTTTTTAAAGCGGGCGATGAGGTCGAAAGAACAGGCAGAGTCATGGATATTCCAGTTGGGAATGCTTTGATAGGAAGAGTAGTTGATCCTTTAGGTCAACCTTTAGATGATAAAGGCAGAATTCAATATGACAAAAGATTGCCCATCGAAAGCCCGGCACCTGCAATTATGGATCGTAGCGCGGTTTCAGTTCCTTTGCAAACCGGAATAAAAGTCATTGATGCCTTGATTCCAATTGGTCGTGGTCAGCGGGAATTGATTGTTGGAGATCGGGAAACTGGTAAAACAGCCATTGCCATCGCTGCAATTCTTAATCAGTTTGATAAAAACGTAGTCTGTATTTACTGCGCCATCGGACAACGTGCCTCAGCAGTAGCGAAAGTAATCGCCAATCTCGAAGAAAAAGGCGCAATGAAATATACCGTCGTCGTCGTAGCGGAGGGAAATGATTCTCCCGGCATTGAATATATTGCACCCTACGCTGCTACGAGTATCGCCGAATTTTTCATGGAGGAAGGCAGGGATGTTTTGATCGTTTATGATGATTTGATTCATCACGCCCGTGCTTATCGTGAACTGTCTTTATTGTTGAGAAGACCTCCGGGTCGTGAAGCCTTTCCGGGTGATATTTTTTATATCCATTCCCGACTGTTGGAAAGAGCAACTCATTTAAGTGATGAATTAAAAGGAGGTTCCATTACCGCATTACCTATTATTGAAACGGAAGCACAAAATATTTCGGCCTATATTCCGACCAATCTAATTTCCATCACCGATGGACAAATTTATCTTTCTCCAAAACTTTTTGAATTAGGAGTTTTACCTGCCGTTGATGTAGGTAAATCGGTGTCGCGTGTTGGTGATAAAGCCCAGTTGGCGGCTTATGGAACAATTGCAAAATTGAAACTGGAATATGCACAGTTTGAAGAATTGGAAACTTTTGCCCGCTTTGGAACTCGATTGGATGAAAATACCCGCAAAACTATTGAGCATGGTAAACGAATTCGTGAATGTTTAAAGCAAGAAGAACTTCAGCAACTTACCGCTTCGGAACAGATTTTTATTCTTCTTTCCTTAAAAGAAGGTCTTTTAGATACCATTCCAATTGAAAAAATGGAGGACGCTGAAAATGCTCTTCTTAAAAATACGACCTCGATTCCGGACGAAATTCAGAAGAATATTTTATCTAACAAAAAATTGGAGGAGAATGATACCAAGACCATTCTGCAGATTGCCCAAAATATACTTGCTCCATTTCAGGAAAAACCGAAAACCGACGCTGATCAAAATAAAAAGTAATGGATACTTTAGAGAATTTACGCAACAAAACCCAGGGTGCAAAAGATTTGAAATCTGTAGTGAGTGCCATGAAAGCCTTGGCAGGTTCCAATATTATTCAATACGAGACTGCCGTAAGTTCGCTTGAAGATTATTACCATACGATTGCCTTAGGAATTATCGCGTATTTTGAAGCAGAGAATATAAAAGATATAAAAGACCCGAACGAGCATCAACCAAAATCAGATCAAACAAGTTGCGCAATTATATTTGGGTCCGATCAGGGGCTTGTAGCACAATTTAATGATGAGATGGCAAGTTTTGTTTCAGCTTCTTTAAAGGGAATTCCAGGCAAAAAGGAATTGTGGATTGTTGGCGAGCGTGTTCAGTTGCTGTTGTCTGATGAAGGTTTTACTGCTACAAAATTATATCCGGTTCCCAGCGACCTCAACGCGGTAACTCCACTTGTAACTGAAATTTTAAAACAAAGCAGAGAAAGTCAGCAGAAGCAAGAAATTGCTACTTTTTATATTTTCCACAATCAACCAAAACCTAACTCTGGATATATTCCTGTTATGCAAAGGTTTTTACCTTTAGATTCCACGTGGAAAAACACTTTACAGGAACTTCATTGGCCTACGAAATTGCATCCTCAAATCGCCGGCGACGCTAAAATGACGTTGAGCGCATTGATCAATGGTTATCTCTTTACGTCTCTCTTCAAAGCATGTGTTGAATCTTTGGCAAGTGAAAATGCCAGCCGTTTGGATGCCATGCAAAGAGCAGAAAAAAATATATCCGATCTTCTCGATGATCTTAATAAAAAATACCATCGCCTGCGCCAAAGTTCTATTGATGAAGAATTGTTTGATGTCGTTTCCGGATTTGAAGCCTTAAATAAAGATTCACAGTAAATTAAAACTTTATTATTTAGAGATTTTCTTTGAAATAAATTTCATTTGTTCTTTAAGAGTCTGTTTAAATTTTAATAAAACACATATGAATTAGTTTCTACTTTCAAAATAGGTAGAACACAGCCCTGAAAATTTTTGATTTTCGGAACTTATGCGAACTTTTAGAAGTAGTTCTTACCTATAACTTTTTTGACTTTGTGGTTAAATATTTTTGTGTTGAATTTAAACAGTCTCTAATGATTTCCGTAAAAATATCAGTACTGTTTCTAATGTTGATAACCGCTGCAGCCTTCAATTATTAACGAAAAACTTTTTAAGGTGAGAATGATGTAAGTTATAAATCTCGATGTATAATTCTAAAAGTACAAGGAAAGGCTACCTTTATTAGGTCTTGATATGCTCGGTTCTGAATGGGTTTTCTGGCTCTAAATCAATCATTTAAAAATCAAACTAATGAAAGTTTTAATTTTAATAATATTTGGTATTCTCGCAATTGCATTCGTTGTATTTCTTATCGTGCGTAATCAAAAAGATGAAAAGATATACGAAAAGGAAATGGATAATGATTACGATAAACCGCTCAGTGAAGACAATGATATCGACATGAAGAAGTAGAAGAGGTGTTGAATTAAATACAACCTTAGACTAAAATAGGATACCATGATATTAACGATTAACGGCGGTTCTTCCAGCATCAAGTTTTCTTTGTATAAGATTAACGAGTCTCTTCAAAAAATGCTTTTTGGTGAGATAGAAAATATAGGAACTGCGAAGGCGAAACTCAATTTTACCATTATTGCTGATCAACAAAAAAAAAGTTTACCGATTGACGCCAAAGATCATAGTCACGCTGCAAATCATTTAATTGATTGGTTAGAAAAGGAACAGGATTTTACTTCAGTTAAAGCAATTGGTCATCGTATCGTTCATGGAATGGAACATACAGAACCGGAATTAATCACTGATGAGTTGTTGACTGAATTAAAAAAAATCAGTGCGTTTGATCCAGAACATTTGCCCGAAGAAATTAAGTTGATCGAAATATTTAAAAAACGTTATCCCAAAATAAAACAAATCGTCTGTTTCGATACTGCTTTTCATACGTCAATGCCTTTAGTTGCAAAGTTGTTATCGATTCCACGTCGCTATTATGAAAAGGGAATTCGCCGATATGGTTTTCACGGACTTTCCTATACTTATTTGATGGAAGAATTGAAAAGGTTAACCGATGAAGAAACTGCAAACAGCAAAATAATTTTAGCACATCTCGGTAGTGGAGCAAGTTTAGCAGCCGTGAAAAATGGTAAAAGTCTTGATACGAGTATGGGTTTTACGCCAACATCCGGATTGCCGATGAGCACTCGAACTGGTGATTTGGATCCTGGAGTTGCGTGGTATTTAATGAAAGAAGAAAATATGACTGCAAAAGAATTTAATCATCTGATCAATCAAGAATCAGGTCTTTTAGGAATATCTGAAACAAGCGGCGATATGCGGGAATTAATGAATGTTGAAGATACTGATAGCCGTGCTGCGGAAGCTATTGATTTATTCTGCTATCAAACAAAAAAATGGATTGGCTCATTCACAGCCGTTCTTGAAGGTCTTGATGTACTGGTTTTTTCAGGTGGAATAGGGGAACATGCTCCCGAAGTACGAAGCAAAATATGCGACGGTCTCGAATTCCTCGGAATCGAATTAGACGAGATCAACAATATGAATAATAGAACGATTATTTCAACGGAGAAGAGTAAAGTGAAAGTTTTCGTTATTCAAACAAACGAGGAATTAATGATTGCAAAACTGGTGAACGGTTTATTGAATTCATCGGTTAAAAGTGAAAACTTCATCAAATAATAAAATAGAAATTAATGATGCGGTAGTGTTAATTGCTACCAATATTTCTGTCATAATAAGAGAATTAAAAGACCTGAATTTTTATGTCTTATAACAAAAAAATATTAAAATGAAAAAATTACAAACAGCAATCTGGGCATTGACATTGTTCATTTTGCTTACGTCGTGCCAATCTACGTCAGCTCAGGAAAAAGGACTTTCAAACCAGGAAACAAGAAATAAAATTATGAATACTATTGCTAATGATAGTGCGATGTCTAAGGAAATGATAGGTAAAATGATGAATACCAAAAATGGTATGATGATGATGCAGCAAAATCAAATGAACATGATGGGCAACCAAAGTTCTATGATGAACATGTTCAAAGCAAATCCTGGAATGATGCAGGAAATGTTCTCTGCAATGATGGAAACTGCCAAAGGAGATAGCAATATGATGTCAAGAATGCGTGAAATGATGAGATCAAATCCCCAAATGATGCAGATGATGCGAAACAGTAATGGCATGATGAATGGCACCCAAAATAATCATATGATGCAAAACAAGAATGGTAATGGCATGATGAACGGCACGACTTCAACGCAAGACAAAAAGCAATAATCTAATTGTTGAATAAAATAATTAATTAAGTAACAATTATTGATGCAATTTTAGAAATATTAAAAAACTAAAAATTTTATATAACAAGTCACAATTATGAACCATTCTGCAATGAAACATAATGAAATGCCACAAGGTAATAATCCGCAAATAAATCATGCGGGGCATAACCATCATGTCATGATGATTGCAGATTTCAAAAAGCGATTTTATCTGGTATTGATATTAACGATACCCATCTTGTCATTATCTCCTATGATACAACATTTCATAGGAGTGAATTGGCATTTTACAGGATCATCTTATATTTTATTTGTTTTATCAACCATCGTATTTGTTTATGGTGGATGGCCTTTTTTAAAAGGATTAGTAAGTGAATTAAAGGAAAAAAATCCAGGCATGATGACGCTGATAGGATTTGCGATTTCGGTAGCTTATATCTACAGCACAGCAACTGTTTTTGGTTTAAAAGGTGTCGATTTTTATTGGGAACTAGCAACGCTTATTCTCATTATGTTATTAGGGCATTGGATAGAAATGAAATCCATTGTCGGAGCTTCCAAAGAACTGGAATTATTAGTGCAATTGATGCCGGCAGATGCACATCTGGTAATGGGTGAAAAAGTAAATGATGTAAAAACAGATACCTTAAAAGAAAAAGATATCATTCTTGTTAAACCCGGAGAAAAGGTTGCTGCTGATGGAATAATATCCGATGGTGAAAGTTACCTAAATGAGTCCATGCTCACAGGAGAATCAAAGCCCGTAAAAAAAATACCAGGAGATAAAGTTATTGCGGGCTCTATCAATGGAAATGGCTCTATGAAAATCACGGTTTCACACTCCTCAAAAGACTCTTATCTCTCGCAGGTGATTAAACTTGTAGATGATGCTGAAAAGGCAAAATCGAAGACGCAATTGCTTGCTGACAAGGCTGCGAAATGGTTAACGTTTATTGCATTAGCAGCCGGTATTTCCACATTTCTATATTGGTATTTAACTGGTCAGCCTTTGGACTTTGCTATGGCAAGAATGGTGACCGTTATTGTTATTTGTTGTCCGCATGCTCTAGGATTAGCGGTACCATTGGTAGTAGCAAGATCAACTTCATTGGCCGCAAAAAATGGATTGCTTATCAAAAACAGGACTGAGTTTGAAAATTCAAGAAAAATTACCACGATCGTATTTGATAAAACGGGAACGCTGACTGTTGGGAAATTTGAAGTATCAAAAATTGTATCGCTGCAAAAAGATATCGGTGAAAATGAAATCATTCGGCTCTCATCAGCCTTAGAGCAAAAATCAGAACATCCTATCGCCACAGGTATTCTTCAAAAAGCAAAAGACTTATCCCTGGTTATTCCAGCAACAGAAAACTTTAATGCCATTACAGGTAAGGGCGTTGAAGCGACAGTTGAAGGAAAAGAAATATTGGTTGTTAGTCCAGGTTATTTAAAAGAAAAAAACATTGCTATTCCCGATGGTTTTAAAGCCAATGATACAGAAACAGTGGTGTTTGTAATTGTCAATAATGTATTAATAGGATACATCTCTTTGTCCGATGAAATACGACCAGAATCAGCAGAAGCAATTGCGACATTGAAAAAGGAAAATATCAAATCAATATTATTAACAGGCGATAATAATAAAGTTGCGAAAAGTGTCAGCGAAACATTGGGTATGGATAGCTTTATCGCAGAAGTATTACCAGATCAAAAATTAGAAAAGATTAAAGAACTGCAAAAGAAAGGCGAGTATGTAGCGATGACAGGCGATGGTGTAAATGATGCACCGGCACTTGCCCAAGCCGATGTCGGCATTGCAGTTGGAAGTGGCAGTGATATCGCCGCAGAAACTGCAGGTATCGTTTTAGTCAATAGTAATCCGAAAGACATTGTGAGTTTGATTCTGTTTGGTAAAGCCACCCATCGCAAGATGATTCAAAATTTAATTTGGGCCACGGGCTATAATGTCGTGGCACTACCATTAGCAGCAGGTGTTTTAGACCATTGGGGTATATTATTAAATCCTGCAGCAGGTGCAGCTTTGATGGCAGTTAGTACAGTCGTTGTTGCCGTCAATGCTAGTATGCTTAAAGTAATATAAAATGAAAATAGGAATGATGTAATTCTCAAAAAAAATAATATAATGGAAACAGAAACTAAAGATACAACGATTAAAACTCTCACTCCCGACTTATTACAGAAAATAAACGCCTATTGGCGAGCGGCTAATTATCTGTCGGTTGGTCAAATTTATTTGTATGACAATCCATTATTAAAAGAACCATTAAAACTGGAGCACGTAAAACCACTCGTAGTTGGACATTGGGGAACCACACCGGGACAAAATTTTATTTACGTCCACCTCAACCGAATTATAAAAAAATATAATCTCGATCTATTTTACATTGCTGGTCCAGGACATGGCGGTCCTGCTATTGTTGGCAATGTTTATTTGGAAGGAACGTGGAGCGAAGTTTATCCAAACGTAACACAAGATGAAGCCGGCCTTAAAAAATTATTCAAACAATTTTCTTTTCCGGGTGGTATCTCAAGTCACGTTGCGCCTACAACACCAGGATCTATTCATGAAGGTGGTGAATTGGGATATTCCTTAAGTCACGCTTTCGGTGCGGCCTTCGACAATCCTGACCTAATCGTTGCCTGCGTTGTTGGTGATGGTGAAGCAGAAACCGGTCCTTTGGCAACTTCCTGGCAATCGAACAAATTGCTAAATCCGATTACTGACGGCGCTGTTTTGCCCATCCTTCATCTGAATGGTTATAAGATCAGTAATCCAACGGTTTTAGCGCGTATCGAAGATGATGAATTAGAACATTTTTTTAAAGGATGTGGCTGGAAACCTTATTTTGTTGAAGGTGACGATCCTTTAACCATGCACGAATTGATGGCTTCTACCCTCGAAAAAGTGATCAAAGATATTCAGGGAATTCAAAAAAATGCAAGAAGTACCAATGATAATACCCGTCCAAGATGGCCGATGATTATTTTAAAATCACCCAAAGGTTGGACTGGACCAAAAAAAGTGGATGGATTGCAAATAGAAGGAACGTTCAGATCTCATCAGGTGCCGATTCTCGTAGATGCCGATCATCCTGATCATGTACAGCTTCTAGAAAGTTGGATGAAAAGTTATAAACCCGAAGAATTATTTGATAAAAATGGAACACTTAACGCTGACCTCGCAGAATTAGCGCCCATCGGCAATCGCAGGATGGGTTCTAATCTTCATACGAATGGAGGAATATTATTGAAAGATCTTCACATGCCCAATTTTCATGATCATGCAGTGAGTGTTCCGTCGCCAGGAGCAGTAACAGGAAAAGATACAACGGTACTCGGAGAATTTCTGCGAGATGTTGCAAAACTGAATAAGGATGAACACAATTTTCGGGTCTTCGGTCCCGATGAAACCTTATCTAATATGTTAGGGTCGATTTTTGAAACCACCAATCGACAATGGGAAGCACGAATAGAAGAATACGATGAATTTCTTGCACCATCCGGAGAAGTGATTGATTCTATGTTGAGTGAACATCAGTGTGAAGGTTTCTTGGAAGGATATTTATTAACCGGAAGACACGGTTTATTTAACTGTTATGAAGCATTTATCCGCATCGTTGATTCGATGTTCAGCCAACATGCGAAATGGTTGAAAGTTACTTTAGAACTGCCGTGGCGCAGAAAGATTGCTTCATTAAATTATTTGCTGGCTTCTCACGTTTGGCAACAGGATCACAATGGTTTTACACATCAGGATCCTGGATTTCTGGGTCATGTCATTAGTAAAAAAGCAGATGTTGTTCGTGTGTATTTACCGCCAGATGCCAATTGTTTGTTATCCGTTTTTGATCACTGTCTTCGCAGTCGGCACTATGTAAATGTAGTGGTTGCCGGTAAACATGCGCTCCCACAATGGCTTACGATGGATGAAGCAGTCATACATTGTACCGAAGGTATTGGAATTTGGCAATGGGCAAGTAATGATCAGGGAAGCGAACCCGATGTCGTAATGGCTTGTTGTGGTGATACGCCAACGCTTGAAACATTGGCGGCAGTTTCCATATTAAGAGAGCATCTTCCTGAACTTAAAGTAAGAGTGGTCAATGTTGTAGATCTCATGAAACTGCAATCCAGTTCTGAACATCCACACGGATTAAATGATCAGGATTATGATTCCATTTTCACCAAAGACAAACATATTATATTCAACTTCCACGGCTATCCTTGGCTCGTGCATCGTTTAACTTATCGCCGTACCAATCGCGAACTTCATGTGAGAGGCTACAAAGAAGAAGGAACCATTACAACACCTTTTGATTTACGAGTCCAAAATGATATTGACCGCTTTCATTTAGTGATTGATGTCATTGATCGTTTGCCTCATTTGGGCAGCAAAGGAGATTATCTGAAACAGCAATTAAAAGATAAATTGATTGAACACAAACATTATGTGAGTGAACATGGAAAAGACCTCCCTGAAATTCTTAACTGGAAATGGAACAACAAATGAATACACCAATTTTAAAAAATACGATTGCAGAAATTTTTGCCAATGGTAAAGGGATTCTTGCAATGGATGAAAGTACACCAACGTGTAAAAAACGTTTTGAAGCGGCGGGCATTCCGCAAACCAGCGAGATGTACCGTCAATATCGGGAACTCCTTGTTACAACATCGGGCTTGAACGAAAGCATTGGCGGTGCTATTTTGTTTGATGAAACCATTCGGCAACAAACTGACGCTGGTGAACCGATGGCAAAAGCTTTGATGAAAGCTGGAATCATTCCGGGCATAAAAGTAGATATGGGCGCCAAACCCTTACCTGAATTTCCTACTGAATTGGTAACAGAAGGTTTAGACGGTTTGCGCGAACGTTTAGCGGAGTATAAAACAATGGGTGCTCGTTTTGCGAAATGGCGTGCGGTCATCACTATTGGCGAAGGTATTCCTACAGATGCTTGTATTAAAGCTAATGTTCATGCTTTGGCTAGATATGCCGGTTTATGTCAAGAAGCAGATATTGTACCAATAGTGGAACCGGAAGTTTTGATGGATGGGAATCACTCGATGCAACAATGTTATAACGTCACAGAAAAAGTATTGAAAGCGCTGTTCTCTGAATTATATCAATTTAAAATTGATCTGGAAGGAATCATCTTAAAACCGAATATGGTCGTAGCCGGCAAAGGTTGCCTGATTCAAAACAGTGTGGATGAAGTTGCCGAAGCAACGGTAAATTGTTTGCGCTCTGCTGTTCCCGCTTCTGTTCCTGCAATTGCCTTTTTATCTGGTGGACAATCGCCGAAAGTTGCCGCTGAACATTTGAATACCATCAATAAAAATTTTAAAAATCGTCTTCCATGGATTGTAGCTTTTTCTTTTGCACGAGCCATTCAACAACCCGCTTTAGATGCGTGGAAAGGAGAACAATCCAACGTAAAAGAAGCTCAGGAAATATTAAGCAGCCGTGCCAAATTAGCTGCTGCGGCACGTCGCGGCGAATATAGCTCATCAATGGAAGAATGAATAGGAAGTAATTTAAGCTTCATTTTAAAAAAAATAGATGTCGCAAAAGTTCTCAAACCTCCAAGCATTTTGGTGTAAAGAACATAAAAACATATTAGGAAGGTATGAATAGTATAAGTTCTTTAAAAAGTTGTGTAATGACTTTTTTGCTTGATTTTTAGACCTTTAACCTCCTTACAAAATGGAGACTTGAACATATTCATCAAATAGATATAAAATGATCACTAAAAAGAAAAAAATATTGCACCAACTTTTTATAGAGTTGGTAAAGCTGCAAAAAGAAGTTATTGCTTCTGATCTCAAATTGTTGATCATTCTCGAAGGACGAGATGCCGCCGGTAAAGATGGAACCATAAAAAGAATCATCAAACACCTAAGTCCCCGTGAAACAATAGTAGTGGCTTTGGGTAAACCTACCGATCTGCAGGAAAGAGAGTGGTATTTTCAGCGTTATACGGCACATCTGCCTGCGTCAGGTGAGTTTGTTCTTTTTAACAGAAGTTGGTATAACCGTCTCGGTGTTGAAAAAGTCATGGGTTTTTGCAGTAAAAAAGAATATGAGTCATTTTTCAGTGAAGTGGATTTATTTGAGAATGGCTTAGCTGACGCAGGCTTTATTATTTTGAAATATTATTTGGACATCAGTAAAGAAGAACAGCAGAAAAGATTGGAATCTCGCAAAACAGATCCGCTGAAACAATGGAAAATCAGTCCTATAGATGAGGTTGCAGAAAAACACTGGAAAGATTATTCTGAGGCACGAGATGAAATGCTCCTAAAAACAAATTTCAATAATTCGCCTTGGTTCGTAGTAAGTGCAGATCATAAAAAGGCAACCCATATTGCGCTTATTACCCATCTGCTAAATCGGATAAAATATAAGAATAAAAACGAAAAATTACTCTCTGAAAATTATGGATTGGTGGATCCTGCAACACCAGAGATCATCTCAAATAAGCTTTTTTAAGAGCGTAAATATTTAATCATTAAAACATAAAATGATGGATCTATACAACGGTTATAATTTTGGTGGAATGCACTTAATATGGTGGATGATCTGGATGGTATTTATATTTTGGGTCTTTTTTACGCCTTGGTATATTCCTGGAAATAGAAGAAATAGGGATTCCCCATTGGGTATTTTACGAAAACGTTACGCCTCCGGAGAAATAACTAAAGAACAATATTTGGAACAGAAAAAAGTATTGGAAACGAATTAAATGACACGGTATCTATTTCAATTTGGCGAAAAGAATTTCTTTTAGGGGTCATTAATGATTTGAACCACAATTTTCACTAAAACTTAAAGGAATGATTCCGCATTTCACAGCAGCCGAAAAAGCAGTTCATTATCCTGAAGACAGGCGCGCCTATTTAGGAATGAAACCGTATATGAAAATGATACTGTTGGTGCTTTTTATTGGCATAATAGGTGCGGCTTGGTTGCAATATCTATTCTTCGGTTTGCCCATAGATCCTTCAGTTGCATTTTTACCTGTTCAACCCAACGAACCTGAAGGTTTTCCCGTATGGATCAGACTGAGCCATTGGGTGAATTTCTTTTTTTTAATGTTGATTATCAGAAGCGGACTTTCTATTTTATATGATCATCCGCGTTTATACTGGAATAATAGCTGTAAACCCAACTCGTCCTGGATTCGTTTTACTCCCGTGAAAATACCGCTTGACAGACCCTACACCGCAAAAGAAGATGCGCGATATATCAATCCCATCGCCGGGTTGCCGGGTTACAAACATACGGTGGGGATTGCAAGAGTCTGGCATTTTCTGACTGTTCCTTTTTTTGTGTTAAATGGGGCTATTTTTATTTTCCTTCTATTTTTCACCAATCAATGGAAACGTTTAGTTCCAGTTTCATGGCAAATTATTCATGATGCCTGGAATGTTTTTGTGCATTATGCTACTTTTAATTTTCCTGTTAATGTGGATGGTTTTTATCATTATAACGCCATTCAGCAACTTGCTTATTTCGGAGTCATATTTATTTTAGCACCGCTTGCTATGTTAACGGGAATTGCGATGTCGCCTGCCATAGAAAACCGTTTTCGCTGGTATCCGAAATTATTTGGCAACAGACAAAGTGCACGTTCTATTCATTTTTTAGTCATGATTTCCTATTGTGTTTTTATCATAATTCATGTCAGTTTGGTCGGAGCGACAGGTTTGGTTAAAAACATGAATCATATTGTGATGGGTTCTGATAGTCCAGGAAGTTACACCGGACTTTATATTGGAATTGTAATCATTTTAGTGACGGTTGGTTTTGCGTTTTTAGCGCACTGGCTTTCCTGGAACAAACAGCGTTCTCTTCAAAAACTTCAGGCTTCAACTAATGGCAAAATTTGGAAATACACCATCAATCGTTTTAAAGCCAAAACCGATTATGAAAAAAAAGATATTACTTCCTATTTCTGGTTAAATGGTAAAATGCCCGACTCGTCTGACTGGAAAAATCTGGCTGAAAATAACTTTGCAGACTATAAATTAAAGATTGGGGGTTTGGTTGAAAATCCTGTGGAATTATCGCTGGACGATTTAAAAGAAATGGGTAAAGAACAAAATATTACCATGCACCATTGCATCCAAGGCTGGTCTGGGATTGCAGAGTGGGGCGGATTACCATTGAGCAAGATCATCGAATTAGTAAAACCAGATTCTTCAGTTACGACCGTGGCTTTTTATTCTTTTGGGGAAGGAATGTACGGCGGTGTTTATTACGACACTCATACGATTGGCAATTGCATGAAACCCGATTCTATCCTCGCCTGGGAAATGAATTACGAACCTCTTTCACTCGAACATGGAGCTCCGTTAAGGTTACGTGTTGAAAATCAGTTGGGCTACAAAATGGTCAAATGGATCGAGCGAATTGAATTCGTTAAATCACCCAAAGATTTAGGCAAAGGCTTTGGCGGGAAAAATGAGGATGACGAATATTTTGATTTAATGGCTGACAGTTAAATGTTGAAAAAAAAAGCGATATAAAATCGGTGTTTATGGAAAATTGGAATTTCGAAATGAGATCTATTTCATCGTAGTTAAAATAAAAAACAGCAACGGAATATTAATTTAAAAACAAAAAAAATGAAAAGTAAAAGTTTATTTTCCGGACTCATATTTATCATAATAATGGCTATAGGATTATTATGGGCACGCTCTGCATATTCGCCTACGGATATTACAGAAACTACCATCATTGCATTGGGCACTTTTGTAATCGCTCTGATTATATCTTCTTCAATAAAAATTGCCGATCCATGGGATAAGGCTGTCATTTTACGTCTTGGTCAATTTAAATCTCTTAAAGGTCCAGGGTTGTTTTTTATTATTCCTATTATCGATAATATCCCTTATTGGATTGATACACGGGTAATTACCACTTCTTTTAAAGCAGAAAAAACACTTACAAAAGATACAGTTCCTGTCGATGTAGACGCTGTCTTATTTTGGAAAGTGATGGATCCGCAAAAAGCAGCTCTTGAAGTGGCAGATTATTTAAGCGCAATTAGTTGGGCCTCACAAACTGCTTTGCGTGATGTGATTGGAAAGACGATGCTTTCTGATATGTTGGAAGGCAGAGATAAGATAAGCGCCACCTTACAAGAGATTATCGATGAACGCACCGAACCTTGGGGCATTCACGTAAATTCTGTCGAAGTGAAAGATGTATTGATTCCATCAGCATTAGAGAATGCAATGTCCATGCAGGCACAGGCAGAAAGAGAAAGACAGGCAAGAGTAATTCTCGGAGATTCAGAAAGGCAGGTCGCTGAAAAATTTGGAGAAGCAGCGCTTACGTACGCAAACAATCCGGTGGCTTTACATCTAAGAGCGATGAATATGCTTTATGAAGGATTAAAGGAAAACTCAACAATTGTAATTGTGCCAAGTACCGCAGTTGATACCATGCAATTAGGAAGTATGGCTGGATTAACAGCATTAACAATGGGAATTGGTCAGGAAAAAAAAGATAAAGAAAATGCTGTCATATTAAAAGGAGATGAAACGGTTTCAAAATCAGAATTATAAAATTTAAAAAAAACATTTATTATGCAACACAATATTAAAAGTTTGATCGGATATCGTATGGAAGCTACTGACGGTGATATCGGAAAAGTAGAAGATTTTTATTTTGAAGATACTACATGGCTCATCCGTTATCTTATTGTAGAAACCGGCAATTGGCTTCTTAACCGGAAAGTACTTATAGCACCACAAGCCATAAAAGTAAACAATTCGAAACCCGGAATTTTTCCCATCAACCTTACCAAGGAACAGATCAAGTCCAGTCCGGATATAGATACCGATATGCCTGTTTCCGAGCAGGAAGCGATCAAACAATATGAGCATTTTGGGTGGCAATGGTATGGCACCGGATTTTATGCAGGTGGTTCTGAAGCAACTCCATATATTAATCCAATCATTGATGAAAGGATGAGGGAGGATGAAAATACCGATAAAAAAAATGAGGTTGATCTTCATTTAAGAAGCACAAAAGAAATTATGGGATATCACATCCACTCAGATGATGGTGATTTTGGACATGTTACTGATTTTATTCTCGACGATAAAAACTGGCAAATTTTATACCTGGTAGTTGACACGCACGAATGGTTTGGTGGAATAAAGGTATTGATTGAAATCAGCAAAGTACAAGAAATTCAATGGCAAAAATCCAAGGTCATTATAAACATTTCAACAGAAGAGATAAAAGCAAGTCCGGTTTTCGATGAGTCGAAATTTAAACATAATTGAAGCAGAAATGATGCATTTAGAAACAGTTCATAATTCCTCAGCTATAAGAGATATGATACAATCATAACTGAAAACGATCATCGAAAAAATTTGATTAATAATAAGGATTGCAAGTTAATTGACTTAGAATTTGAACAAAAAAATTATGATGATGAACGCAGAAAAATTTAATAATAATCAATTGTATGGCTTGTTACCGTCAGATGCAGAAGGCATGAAAACGCTAACTGAACTTTCTCTTAATATGCGTTGGTCATGGAATCATGTAGCAGATGAATTATGGCAACAACTTGATTATGATTTATGGAAAATCACCCATAATCCTTGGATTATATTACAAAGTGTATCCCGTGACAAACTTGAAAAACTGCTGAATGATAAAGATTTTAGAAATAAAATGAATGATTTGGTAAAGATAAAGGACTACTCAAATACAACTCCTGCATGGTTTCAGCAAAATCATTCGAACTCAGCCTTGAAATGCATTGCTTATTTCAGTATGGAATATATGCTAAGCGAAGCACTGCCCATTTATGTTGGAGGTTTGGGAAATGTTGCAGGCGACCAATTAAAATCTGCCAGCGATCTCGGTGTACCAGTAGTTGCAGTTGGCTTGCTTTATCAGCAAGGATATTTTCGGCAGAAAATAGACAAAGAGGGCAACCAACAAGCAATGTTTCCATTTACAGATCCGGGACAGCTGCCCATTACGCCGCTTCGTTTACCCAACGGTGAATGGTTGAGATTAAAAATAAACTTAGCTGGACACACGGTTTGGTTACGGACTTGGGAAGTACAGGTTGGTAGAATAAAACTATATCTGCTCGATAGCAATGATGTGGTGAATTTGCCTGAATACCGGGAAATAACAAGTGAAATCTATGGCGGTGGTGTAGAGATGCGCATCAAACAGGAAATCCTTTTAGGCATAGGTGGTTGGAAACTTCTTCAGGCATTGGATATTCATCCGGAAGTTTGTCACATGAATGAAGGCCATGCCGCATTTTTAACATTAGAACGTGCTTGTAGCTTTATGAAAGAAAATAAAATTCCTTTTGAAGCAGCGCTGGCTGTTACCCGTGCTGGAAATTTGTTTACGACGCACACGGCTGTTGCAGCAGGTTTTGATCATTTTAGTCCATCACTGATGTGGAAATTTTTCGGTAATTATGCTAAAAATGAATTAGGAATTGAATTCGATAACATGATGGCATTGGGTCGTGCGAATCCGTTTGACACCTCAGAATATTTTAATATGGCTTACCTCGCCATTCGAGGTAGTGGCGCAGTGAATGGAGTAAGTCATTTACACGGAAAAGTCAGCAAGTCACTTTTTAACATCCTTTTTCCACGGCAACCTATAAGTGAAATTCCAATCGGTTCTGTTACGAATGGGGTGCATATGCCAAGTTGGGATAGTTCATTTGCTGATAAAGTATGGACAGATGCTTGTGGTAAAAATAGATGGAAAGGTGGACTGGAAACGCTGGAAGAAGATATTCATAAAATAAAAGATGAAACATTATGGCAAATGAGAAATGATGGCCGCAATGAACTGGTGAATTTTATTCGAGATAGATTTGAAGCACAATCAGATGTTGCTGACCAATCACCTGAATTTATTGAGAATGCTAAACATGTATTTAATCCAAATACTTTAACTCTGGGTTTTGCCCGACGGTTTGTCCCTTACAAAAGACCAGATCTTTTGTTGCATGATGAAGAACGATTTGTACGCATACTTACAAACAACGAACATCCTGTACAGTTGGTTATCGCTGGTAAAGCATCACCATTTGATGAATCAGGAAAAGCATTAATCAGAACATGGATCCAGTTTATTCAAAAATATAATTTATATAATCATATTGTTTTATTAAGTGATTATGATGTTTTGCTCACGAGACATCTGGTACAAGGCGCAGATGTTTGGGTCAATACACCAAGACGACCATGGGAAGCATCTGGAACAAGCGGAATGAAAGTATTGGTTAATGGCGGAATTAATTTATCTGAGTTGGATGGATGGTGGGCAGAAGCTTATACACCTGAAGTGGGTTGGGCATTAGGCGATGGAAAGGAACATGGTGAAGACCTTGCTTGGGATGCAAAAGAAGCCGAAGACTTATATGATCTATTAGAAAACCAGATCATTCCTGATTTTTATAACCGCAATGAAAAAGATATTCCAGAAAAATGGATCAACAAGATGCGTAAAAGTATGGCGATATTAACTCCAAGTTTTTCTGCAAACAGGGCAGTCAGAGAATATACCGAAAACTATTACCTGCCCGCTGCTGATAATTATAATAAAAGAGCCGCTGAAAAAGGTGCTGCTGGAATGAAGATAATGAATACGCATCAAGAACTTCTACAGAAATGGAATCAAATACAGTTCAGCGAGGTTCATACTGAAGATAAAGACAATGGACATCTCTTTCAAGTACAGGTGAAACTAAATGGATTAAATCCAGAATTTGTATCGGTGGAGTTATATGCAAATGGAATTAATAGTGATGCTCCTGTTAAAATAAAAATGGATCATGTTTCTGGAGTTAATGACCAGTATGAATATGTTGCGAATACAGATGGTTCGCGTCCAGTAAGTGATTATACCGCCCGTGTAATTCCAAATTATGAAAATGTATCTGTGCCTTTGGAAGATAATCTAATTCTTTGGCAGCATTGATGATTATTGACTTTTAAAAAAATGCTAACTAAAACCAAAGATAAAAAGCAAAATTGAAATTAAAATAGTTAAATTTATATTTACTTAAATTAAATATTTGATTATAAGTGTTTTACCTTTTTAATAATTCAAACAAAATACCTTAACGCAATATTAATTTAAAAACAAACAAAATGAAAAATGCTAACATCGGAATTTCCGAAGAACACAAACAAACAATTGCTGACCAATTATCAAAAATATTGGCAGATGAATTTCTACTTTATTCCAAAACATTGAATGCTCATTGGAATATTGAAGGGCCTGATTTTCATACCGCTCACGTTTATCTCGAAGCACTCTATAATGATCAGCAGGGAATCGTTGACACGGTGGCGGAAAGAATTCGTGCATTGGGACATTACGTTCCGGCTCAACTTCAGAAATATCTTCAACTGACCCATCTTTCCGAACAACCGCTCGATAAGAATGATAGCCAATCGCTTTTTGCTGAATTATTGCGCGACCACGAAAGTATTATTGTTTTTTTAAGAGAAAATATAAAACCGATGGCAGATCAACTAAAAGCAGAAGGAATCAGTGACTACATTACCGGCTTGATGGAGTACCATGAAAAAACCGCTTGGATGCTTCGGGCTCATTTAAATTAGAAATGGGTTAATGGTAACTTTGAGTACATTTTTTTTAAAAAGAAAAAATAAGATGTACCAAATAAAACTCAATTAACCTAAAAAAAATGATTAAACAGAAAGGAATTCTGAAATCAAATAGCATAAACGATACGAGAGTCGTAGAACGTTTGATAGCTTTATGGGCTTTAAACGAATGTACTTTAGGAGGAATAATGCATGCTTTTAAACTGCCATTTACAGGAATTTTTGTTGGCGGAATATCGGTATTGCTCATTACCTTAATTGCTTTGTCTACCACGAAAACCTGGTCAACATTACTAAAAGCATTAACGATTGTTTTAGTAATTAAAGTCGGCATTAGTCCTTATACACCAATTACAGCATACTTTGCAGTTTCATTTCAAGCTTTTTTGGGAATACTTTTATATACTGTATTTTCTGTAAATAGTTTTACAATTATTGTATTGTGTGCTGTTACTTTTTTAGAATCTGCGCTCCAGAAACTGCTAACTTTAACCCTCGTTTTCGGCCAGTCATTTTGGAAAGCTGTCGATGTTTATATGGATTGGATTAGTCAGCAGTTATCATTTTTACCAATTGTATTCAATAGCAAATCCCTGATCTATACTTTTTTGGGGATTTATGTATTGAGTGGAATCGCAGCCGGATTTTTAATTATACGAACCATTAAATTAATTAAAAAGGTTAATGTTTCGCAGGTTAATCTTAATTTAGATACTGCGCTGCCCGAATTTAATTCAAACAAAAAGAAATTCAAGAAGAAAATATTTTATTCTTTTTTGATAATATTAGTGATTGTGCTGATCCCGATTCTTTATTTTAATAATGGTTCTCAGGCTTGGCAAAATGCATTGTATTTAATTATTCGTAGTGTTTTGATTTTGATGATTTGGTATTTTTTATTAGGTCCTTATTTAATAAATTTTTTAAATAAAATCCTTTCAGAAAAACGAGAATTTTATCAAACCGATGTACAGGATATCCTAACGATTTTGCCAATTTTAGAACTAATAATTTATCATTCCTGGAAAGAATCCAAAACCTTTAAAGGATTTAATCGATTAATACAATTTCTTGCAAAAAGCATCGCTTACAGTCTTTATTTTGAGAAGATTAAAAAATGATTTACATATTGTCAGGAAATATTGAAACCGGAAAAACCAGTGCTTTGTTGAAATGGACAGAAGCACGGAACGACGTATTTGGAATTTTGACGCCCAGAAATAAAAATGGTATTCGATACCTTTTAGATGTAAATACCAAAGAATCTTTTGAGATGGAAACTGATTTAAAAATGGCCGATGCAGTAACGGTTGGGCGATATCGATTTCTAAAAAGTGCTTTTGAAAAAGGAAATGAAATCATTAAAAAAGCTTTAGTCAACAATAAATCAGGATACATAATAATAGATGAATTAGGCAAACTGGAATTAAAATCGAAAGGCTTTCACGAATCAGCTTTGTTAGCGATACCCGAAACCATTAATAATGATGATCTCCATTTAATCCTGATCATCCGAACGACTTTATTATTAGATATCATCATTAAATATAAGATTACTGATTATCAATTTATGGTGATTGAGGATTTAAATCAACCTTCTGAATTATCTTGAAAAAGGCTAGCGTGAATTTTTGAAAGAGAATTATTATGCCAACAAATAATAAGCAAAACGACGGTTATAAACAGATAAGGTCAAAACACCTGTTTTTTAAAATCGCTGAATTATCGCCAGCTTATTTTGCATTGGTAATGGCGACAGGAATTGTTTCTATTGCAGCCCATTTATACAATTATATTCTTTTTGCGAAAGCACTTTTTTATATTAATAGCATTGCTTATTTGATAATTTGTATTTTATTTATTTTTCGTTTTATTTATTTTAAAAAGGAATTTCTATCAGATTTCATGGACGATAGAAAAAATATGGGATTTCTATCTTTCGTTGCTGCAAACTGTATTTTGGGTGGCCAGTTTATTTTGATTGCAAATAATTACCACGTTGCGGCATTCTTTCTTATCATAGGTTTGTCATCATGGATTGTTCTTACTTATTCGCTATTTCTCATTCTAATTGAAAAGCGCAATAAACCTTCCATAAAAGCAATTAACGGAACATGGTTACTCCTTGTAGTAGCGACTCAGGCGGTTTCTATATTACTCGCTCAGTTAGAAGAATTTCTTCCGTTCTCACATAATGAAGTACTTTTTTTCTCCTTAATTTTATTTTTGTGCGGTTGTTTATTTTATATCATTTTAATTACGCTCATCATCTATCGACTTATCTTTTTTGAATTACACGCCGAAGATCTCAGTCCTCCTTTTTGGATCAGTATGGGTGCTGATGCAATTACTGTTTTAGCAGGTTCAACTTTGATACTCAATGCTGATAAATGGGAATTGTTAATAGAAATTCTTCCATTTTTGAAAGGCTTTACCTTATTATTCTGGGCAATCGGCACGTGGTGGATTCCACTGATGGTTATGTTAGGTATTTGGCGACATTTTATAAAAAAAGTTCCCTTAAAATATAATTCTGCATATTGGGGAATGGTCTTTCCTTTGGGAATGTATACTGTTTGTACTTTCCAATTATCCCAAGCAGTCGGAGTACCTTTTCTAATGGCGATATCTTCTGTATTTGTATTTTTTGCAATCGGTGTATGGTCAATCGTTTTTATATACTTAATCTATTCTCTGATTTTTAGTGTCATGCTAAAAAAGAAGCTTTAAAAGGAATAATCGTATGTTTTAATAATGAAAAAAAACACTAAAATTCTTTTTCAAGTGGGAATAATGTAAGTTATGAATTCGGTTTTGTAATTTTTTTCGCCAACTAAATACTACCTTTATTTCGGTCAATTCTGATTTTAAAAAACTGAAGGTGCTCTACGCAAAGAACACGAAGAAGTGTTTGCATATCCTTTGCAAATACTTAGGTTTTATTGAAAGTCGAACACGCAGTGATATTCTCTTTACAAATAAGATCTATACAACTTAAGATGTCAAAAAAAACTAAAATAGTAATTGTCGGTGCGGGCTTTGGCGGTATAGAATTCGTAAAAGCATTGCACAAAAAACCTGTCGAAGTACTTTTGATTGACCGTAACAACTACCACAATTTTCAACCTTTAATGTATCAAGTCGCTACAGGTGGACTCGAGCCAAGTAGCATCGCATATCCTGTTCGACGTATTTTTATCAATTATAAAAATTTCAGTTTCCGAATGGCTGAAGTTTTGCAGGTTGATATTACGAAAAATCAGTTATTGACTTCCATTGGCACAATTGACTTTGACTTTCTCGTTATTGCTTCCGGAAGTGAAAATAATTTTTTCAATTTTGATCCAGTTAAAGACGAATTACTTCCTTTAAAATCGGTGCCTGACTCTTTGAAATTAAGAAATCATATTTTTCAAAATTTTGAACGGGCGATGGCCAGTGATGAAAAAGAATCTGTAGAAAAATATATGAATATTGCTGTGGTGGGTGGTGGACCAGCTGGACTCGAGTTAGCCGGAGCTTTAGCAGAAATGAAAAGATATATCATTCCCAAAGAATTTCCTGGCTTGGATCTTTCTAAGATGAGCATTCATATTTATGAATCAGGTGCTGAATTACTCGGAAATATGTCGACCGAAGCATCTGCGAAAAGTCTCGAGTATCTAAAAGCTTTGGGCGTAAATGTATTTCTGAAAACAAGAGTTAAAAGTTATGACGGCAGCACCATCGAACTGGATAATGGCACTCGTTTTACAACCGATTCTGTAATTTGGTCAGCAGGCGTTAAAGGTTCACCAATTAAAGGATTGCCTGAAACTACAATTCTAAATGGAAATCGCATCGCAGTCAATGAATTCAATCAGGTAATAGACACTGAAAATATTTTTGCCATTGGCGATGTTGCTGCATATATTACCACTGAAAATCCTAAAGGACTCCCAATGTTAGCACCTGTCGCGCAACAACAGGGAGAGTTTTTGGCCGAAAATATTTTAAGAAAAATCAAAAGCGAACCGATGGAACCATTTCAATATCGAAATAAAGGAGTAATGGCGACAATAGGTCGAAATAAAGCGGTGGTCGATTTGCCTCACTATAAGTTTCAGGGCATTTTTGCCTGGTTTATATGGATGTTTGTTCATATTTTGTCCTTAGCAGGCTACCGAAATAAAATCATCACTTTTATTGATTGGTTCATCAATTATTTCAGTTATGCCAGACCTTTAGGCGTTATCTTAATTTCTACAAAAGCCAAAGACACCAAAGAAAATAAAGTAAAAATGGAAGAAGAAAAAGTATAAAAAATGGAAACGAAAAATTTAATTCAGAAAAGTATTGATACCGTAAGAGTTTTATCCGCGGACGCCGTTCAGAAAGCAGATTCCGGACATCCGGGAACACCGATGGCTTTGGCACCGTTAGGTCATATTTTGTGGTCAGAGGTCCTGCATTATAATCCGAAAAATCCGGATTGGGTCAATCGTGACCGATTTGTGCTTTCTTGCGGACACGCTTGTATGTTGCAATACAGTTATTTATACTTGACCGGATATAAAATTTCGCTCGATGATATTAAAAAATTTAGACAACTTCACAGCATTACGGCGGGTCATCCCGAATATCGACTCACTCCCGGAATTGAAGTAACCACCGGTCCTTTGGGTCAGGGTTTTGCCAATGGAGTAGGAATGGCGATTGCTGAGCAATATATGGCAGCGCGGTATAATCAACCTGATTTCAATATTTTCGATTATCATATTTATGCGATTTGCAGCGATGGTGATTTAATGGAAGGTGTTTCCGCCGAAGCCGCTTCTCTCGCTGGTCATCTTAGACTCGGAAATTTAATTTATTTCTACGACAGCAACCATATCACCATCGAAGGTGATACTGATCTGGCTTTTGATGAAGATGTTTCCAAACGTTTTGAAGCTTACGGTTGGCATGTTCAAAATTTACCGGATATCAATGATTTGGAAGCGGTTAAAAAAGCAATTAAAAATGCCAAGAACGAAACCGACCGTCCTTCCTTAATAAAAGTCCGCAGCATTATTGGTTACGGTAGTCCTAATAAACACAACACTTCAGCCGCGCACGGTTCACCTTTGGGTAAAGACGAGGTGCGTTTGGTGAAAGAAAATTTCGGATTTGATCCCGATAAAGATTTCGTCGTTCCTGAAGAAGTTTTAGATTTTTATCGAAAAGCCGGAAAGAAATCTGCTAAAAAAGAAGAAGATTGGAATGAGCTTTATAAAAATTATAAGAAACGCCATCCTAATCTTGCTAAAGAATATGAAGACATTACAGGAGGGAAACTTCCTGAAGGTTGGGAGAAAAAACTTCCAGTATTTGAAGCCGGAACAGAGTTAGCAACTCGGAAAGCTTCAGGCAAAACCTTAAACGCTATTGCTGAATTTTTGCCACAATTGATTGGTGGTTCAGCTGATCTTGCGCCGTCAACAGATACGAATCTTGATGCTTATCCATCATTTTCGCCAAAGCATCGTGATGGGCGTAACTTCCATTTTGGAATCCGCGAACATTCAATGGGTGCAGTTTTGAACGGAATGGTACTGAGTAATTATCTGATTCCATATGGTGCGACATTTTTGATTTTTTCTGATTATATGCGTCCGCCACTTCGATTGGCAGCCATTATGAAAATCCGTCAAATTATGGTTTTCACCCACGACAGTATCGCTTTGGGCGAAGATGGAACGACGCACCAACCTGTTGAGCAATTGATTGGATTACGATCGGTTCCAAATATGACCGTAATTCGTCCGGCTGATGCAAACGAAACTGCACAAGCTTGGCGTGTTGCCATCGAACATAAAGATGGTCCTGTAGCAATTGCTTTAACGCGCCAGGGAATTCCAATTATCGATCAGAAGAAATATGCCAAAGCAAAAAACCTGGAGAAAGGAGCTTACATACTTTCAGATTCTGAGGGCGAACCAGATTTAATTCTAATGGCGAGCGGCTCAGAAGTTCAATTGATTTTGGCTGCTCAGGAAGAATTAATGAAAAATAATATTAAAGCTAGAGTAGTTAGCATGCCATGTTGGAATTTATTTGATCAACAAAATGCCGCCTATAAAGAAAAAGTATTTCCAAAAAATATTCGAAAACGATTGGCTGTTGAAGCAGGCTCTTCTATTGGTTGGATGAAATACACAACCGACGATGGTGACGTCATCGGCATCGATAAATTTGGTGAATCAGCACCGGGCGAAGAAGTAATGAAAGAATACGGCTTCACCGTAGAAAACGTAATGAAAAGAGCACATGCTTTGCTTTCTAAAAAAGACTAAGGCTCATTAAATTTAATTAAAAATGTCCACAGAACCATTAATAAAAATAGGCATTTGCGCAGACCACGGCGGATTTGAACTTAAAGAAAGAATAATATCTTTTTTAATTGAAAACAAATTTCAACCTATTGATTTTGGAGCGAAGGAATTAAACAATGCGGATGATTTTCCAGACTTTGTTATTCCTTTAGCCAAAGCAGTCGCTGCTGGAGAAGTTTTTCGGGGTATTGCTATTTGTGGAAGTGGAGTCGGCGCGTGTATTGCTGCTAATAAAGTTTCCGGCGTGAGAGCAGCTTTGATCGTAGATTATTTCTCAGCGCATCAAGGTGTTGAAGATGATGATATGAATTTAATTTGTCTCGGAGGTCGCGTTACGGGATATGCCAGTGCAGAAGAGTTGGTTTTAGCTTTTTTAAATGCAAAATTTATTGGAGCAGAAAGACACATTCGTCGATTAAAAAAAATTCAGGACTTAGAAAATAATTAGTGAAAAGCTCGTCGTTTTAGGATACGCTTTTCGAGGAATTAACTTTTAAAATAAACAAAATGAATCCTTTAAATCAAATACGAAAAATGGATCAGAGCATATGGCTCGATTTGCTCGATCGCGAAATCATGGACTCCGGAAAATTACAAGATCTCATTGATAATGACGATCTGCGTGGTCTGACTTCAAATCCTTCTATTTTTGAAAAAGCCATCAGTGGCAGTTCAGATTATGATGAAGATATCGTCATCCTCTCTAAAAAAGAAGATACTAATCCGGCCATTTTTTTCGATTTAGCCATAGCCGATATTCAACGGGCAGCCGATTTATTTAAACCAGTTTATGAGACAACCAACGGTACAGACGGTTTCGTAAGTTTAGAAGTTTCTCCTTATTTAGCAAGAGATACAGATGCAACAATTGAGCAGGCGAGAGATTTATGGACGAGAGTAAATCGAAAAAATGTGATGATCAAAATCCCGGGAACCAAAGAAGGTTTAGTAGCAATTCGGGAATGTTTACGGGAAGGAATCAATATTAATATAACGCTGCTTTTTGGACTTCCACGCTATCGGGAAATTACTGAAGCATTTATGGGTGGACTGGAAGATCGCTTAAAAGAAGGCAATTCTATTAAGGGAATTTCTTCTGTGGCAAGTTTCTTTCTAAGCCGAATTGATGTGATGGTCGATCCAATGTTGAAGGAAAAAAACGAAAATAATTTAGTAGGAAAAATAGCAATTGCCTGTGCC
Organism: Kaistella flava (ex Peng et al. 2021); assembly: GCF_015191005.1. Classification (NCBI taxonomy): domain Bacteria; kingdom Pseudomonadati; phylum Bacteroidota; class Flavobacteriia; order Flavobacteriales; family Weeksellaceae; genus Kaistella; species Kaistella flava (ex Peng et al. 2021). The sequence goes on from NZ_CP040442.1 coordinate 3,667,365, forward strand.
AAAAAAGCATATCAAATCTATCTGGAAATGATTTCAAGCGAACGTTTTAAAAAATTAGAAGAAAACGGAGCGCAAAAACAACGCGTTCTTTGGGCAAGTACGGGCACAAAAGATCCTTCCTTCAGTGATGTCTTATATGTAGAAGCTCTGATTGGAAAAGAAACCATCAATACTTTACCGATGGAAACTCTCGACGCATTTCGTGATCATGGAAAAGTAGCTGAAACTTTGACTGAAAATGTAGATGATGCTGACAAAGCAATGGAAGATTTGGAGAAAACAGGAATTGATATTGATAAAATTACTCAAAAACTCGAAAACGAAGGAATAGAAAAATTTAATCAAGCCTATGATAAGTTGATCAAAAGTATTGATGAAAAAAAACGCAAACTTTAACCCATGATTGATTTTGATAGAGCTAAAATTAAAGTAGTGTTTATGGACATTGGTGGCGTAATGCTAACTAATGGTTGGGATCATGAATCACGGGCAAAGGCCGCAGAAGTTTTTGGTTTTGATTATAATGAAATGAATATTCTGCACAATTTCATTTACAATGTTTTTGAGATTGGCAGTATTTCTTTAGATGAATATCTGGATACAGTTGTATTTGAAAGTCCCAAAGATTTTAGCAAAGAGGATTTTAAAAAGTTTATGTATTCCCAATCAGTAGAATTACCGCAGATGTTACCTTGGCTTAAAAGTTGGAAAAGGCAAACTGATTTACCTGTGTTTGCCATCAGCAATGAAAATCGGGAACTTAATGATTATCGGATTCAGACTTTTAATTTGCACGAATTGTTTGATGGATTCTTTTCTTCCTGTTATGTCGGTTATCGGAAACCAGATCCGCGGATTTTTAAAACTGCTTTAGAAATTACGCAGGTCAAACCTGACGAATGTATTTATTTTGACGATCGTCCGATGTTAGTTAATGCCGCAAAAAAACTGGGAATGAATAGTTTTCTGCATCAGGATTTTGAATCGACGAAAAACATTCTCGAACATTTTATAAGATAATAATAGGATGGAATAAGTATAAGTTTAATTAAATTTTTAACAAAATTGAGACAATGCAAATTTCTTCTTATCAATAAAAAACTATAAGTATCAAATTATGAAACACGAAAATATAAATCAAAGCTCTTTCGGAATGATTGGCCTCGGAACAATGGGTTCTAACCTTTTACAAAATATTGCTGACCACGGATACAGCTGTTCCGGATATGACAATGATCCTAAAAAAGTCGATACCGTTAATAAATTAGGTAACGATAATATTCATGCTTTTTCAGATATTAAGGATTTTGTTCAAAATTTAAAAAGTCCTAAAATCGTGATGATGTTAGTTCCCGCCGGGAAAATTGTTGATTCTGTGATTGCAGAATTACTGCAGGTTATGGACAAAGGAGATATTATTATCGATGGTGGAAATTCACATTTTACAGATACGGAAAAGCGTTTTGAAGATTTAGAAAAAAAAGGATATCACTTCGTTGGAATGGGTGTTTCTGGTGGTGAAGAAGGCGCAAGAAAAGGACCGAGCATGATGCCTGGCGGAGATAAAAAAGCTTATGAAACCATAAAACCTATTCTGGAGAAAATCGCTGCGCATGTCAATGGTGCACCTACTGTTGCCTACATGGGCGAACGTTCTGCCGGACATTTCGTGAAAATGGTACACAACGGAATTGAATATGCTTTAATGCAACTCATTTCTGAAACCTACGAATTCATGAAAAGTGGACTTCAAATGGATGATAAAGAAATACATGACGTTTTTAAAAAATGGAATGAAGGTCGTTTAAAATCCTACCTCATCGAAATTACACGTGATATTTTTGCCTACAAAAAAAAGGGAGAAGACCATCTTTTCTTTAACGATATTAAAGATGAAGCAAAAGCAAAAGGAACAGGGAAATGGACTTCGCAAGCAGCCATGGATTTAGCTGTTCCCGTGCCGATGATCGATATTGCTGTTTCGATGCGTGATCTTTCAAAATACAAAGAGCTCCGAACTGAAGCTTCAAAATTATATCCAGATGCTACGAAATCCGATTTAAAAGATAAAACTGAGTCTATAGAAAAATTAGAGCAGGCGTTTTATTTTTCGATGGTTTCCGCTTATGCGCAAGGAATGCATTTGCTCGATCAGGCTAATGTAGAATTTAAATATAATCTGAACTTAGATGTAATTGCAAAAATCTGGCGTGGCGGCTGTATTATCCGTTCAGAATTTTTAGAAGACATTTATGCAGCCTACAAGAACAATCCAAAATTGGCTCATTTGTTTTTGGATGATTCCATTCACAAAAGTCTTGTTAAAAGTATTCCCGGAATTAGAAATGTTGTTTCAGAAGCGGTTCTTAGTGGAATCGCAGTTCCAACTTATTCAGTTGCTTTAAGTTATTTTGATAATGTTAGAAGTGAAGAAATGCCGGCAAATCTCATTCAGGCGCAACGTGATTTTTTTGGTTCGCATACGTACGAACTTAAAGGGAAAGAAGGCGTTTTCCATACCGATTGGGAAGATCCAAATCATTGAGAATAAATCTTTTCATCAAACCAAAGATTCAAAAAAAATAAAAGACATGGTAAAAACTTCGTATAAAAAATCAAATCCCGCGATTTTAATTATTTTCGGCGGCACTGGCGATCTTAGTAAAAGAAAGATCATACCGGCGCTATACAACCTTTTCTTGGAAGATCGATTGCCTGATAAATTTGCAATTATAGGAACTTCACGTGGTAAATTAACGGATGAGAAATACAGAACTGTTTTATTAAATGGTATCAATGAATTTTCCCGGAGAGGAAAAGCCCAAAAAGAAGATTGGGCAAAATTCTCTGCAAATATAACTTATGAAAGCGCTGATATTAAAGATCCTGTTTCTTATAAAAAATTTGCCTCCAATATCGAAGCTCTAAAATCAGAATGGAAGGTAGATGCCTCACTGTTATATTATTGCGCGGTTTCACCTGATTTATTTTGCACCATTGCAGAAAATATATCACAAAGTAAAATAGAAAATAATAAAGACACGACTCGTATTATAATAGAGAAACCGTTTGGTAGAGATCTGGAGTCCGCAAAATCGTTAAACAAAAAATTGCTCACCATTTTTGATGAAAAGCAGATTTATAGAATTGATCATTATTTAGGAAAAGAGGTCGTTCAGAATATTATGGCTTTCCGCTTTGCCAATGCGATTATGGAGCCGCTTTGGAACCGTAATCATATTGAACATGTACAAATTTCAGTGACCGAACAAATCGGCGTGGAAGATCGTGGAAATTATTTCGATAATGCTGGAATTCTTCGTGATATGATTCAAAATCACCTACTGCAATTACTCTGTATTATTGCCATGGAGCCGCCTATAAATTTTAATGCCGACCTTGTTCGTGACCGAAAAGTAGAAGTTTTAAAAGCCATGCGGAAAATTGTTCCTGGGATGATTGATACGATTGCGGTAAGAGGTCAGTATGGGCCAGGTTGGGTAGAAGGAAAAGAAGTTCCAGGCTATCGTGAAGAAAAAGATGTGAACCCCGCCTCTAATACTGAAACCTACGCAGCGATGAAGTTTTATGTAGATAACTGGCGTTGGCAGGGAGTTCCATTTTATCTACGCACAGGGAAAAGGTTGTTTAAATCTGCCTCTCATATAACAATTCAGTTTAAGGAAGTTCCTCACAATATGTTCAATAACCAAGAGCGCAATATTCCGAAACAGAATAGATTGATCATTAGTATACAACCAGATATGGCCATCAGTTTCCAACTGGAAAGCAAAACTCCAGGGCTTGAAATGACGTTGAATACGGTGGATATGATTTTTGATTACGCGGGTAAAACAAGAGTAGATGCACCAGAGGCTTACGAAACACTTTTGTTGGATGTGATTTCTGGCGATCAAACTTTATTTATGCGGGCAGATCAAGTAGAAATTGCGTGGGAGGTGATCATGCCTGTTCTTGATTATTGGGAAAATACTAAAATGGCAAATTTCCCGAATTATCCAGCCGATTCCTGGGGCCCGGAAAATGCCGAAGCCCTTATTGCGAAAGATGGTTATCATTGGTTTAACCTTCCAGATACTAAATAAGAAAAAATTACAATGGACTTACATATTTATAATAATGTTGATGAGGTGATGAACGCTTTGGCGCAGTCCATTTGTCATGCTTCAGAATTAGCAATTAAGAAGCGCGGACGGTTCAACTTTGTTCTTTCTGGTGGAAGTTCGCCACGCAAATTATATGAACTTTTAGCTTCCAAAAATTACCATAATAAGATTGCCTGGAATAAAACTTATTTCTTCTTTGGTGATGAAAGATTTGTTCCTGAAAATGATTCACAAAGAAATTCGTTAATGGTAAAAGAGGTTTTATTTGATCCTCTGAAGATTACAAAATCTCATATATTTAATGTCAATACAACCGGTTCTCCGGAAGAAGCAGCGCAAAAATATCAAAAGGCAATAACATCCCATTTTCAGACAGAACCAGTTGAATTCGATTTTATTCTTTTGGGTCTTGGCGACAATTCACATACTGCGTCACTTTTTCCAAATACTCCAGTTCTCGAAGAAACCGAAGCGACAGTTAAATCAGTATTCGTGAAAGAAGTGGACATGTACCGAATAACGATGACGGCACCTTTGATTAATCAAGCGAGGAATATAGCTTTTTTAGTTTTTGGAGAAGGTAAAGCTGAAGCAGTATTTCACGTGTTGAAAGATCCGTCTGGATCAGACAAGAAATATCCAGCACGCTTAATTAAAAGGCAAGAAAAGAAAGTACAATGGTTTTTAGACCGTACTGCGGCTGCTCGATTATAGAATGCTGAAAAGATTTTTAGAATAAATTGAAAACCACAAAGTCACAAAGATAAATAGATGAGAATCTCACTTTTAAAAAGAACCAAATACAAGCTTTGATAATGTTCATCTTCACTTTTGTGAATTATTATTTCTGATTTTTTGAAGTGCTGTTTTGTGACTTTGTGGTTAAAAGAGTAATTGGTTGATTTAGTTTGAGTTTCCAATTACTTTTCTGTCTTATACTGCAACAAATATTATTAAATTTTTAAAAGATTCCCCATGTTTCCTAAAGTAAATCCCACCGAAACAGCGGCTTGGAAAGCATTAATTGCACACCAAACCCAGATGAAAAAAGTACAGATGAAAGATCTTTTTAAAAACGATTCTGACAGGTTTGAAAAAATGTCTCTTCAGTTTGGCGATATCCTTTTTGATTATTCTAAAAATATAATCAGCGATCAAACTCTTGAAATGCTGCGGCAACTTGCTGAGGAATGTAAATTGAAAGAGGCGAGGAAAGCAATGTTTGCGGGAGAAAAAATCAACGAAACTGAGGATCGTGCCGTAATGCATACGGCGTTACGAAATTTTTCAGATCAGCCAGTAACCATTGACGGCGAAGATATTATGCCTGAGGTTCGGGAAACACGCCAGAAGATGAAATCTTTTTGTGAGAAAATTCACAGCGCAAAATGGAAAGGTTATTCAGGAAAAAAAATAAAAAATATCGTCAACATCGGAATCGGTGGAAGCGACCTTGGACCTGTAATGGTCACCGAAGCATTGAAACCTTATTGGATCGAAGGAATTCAGGCGTATTTTGTTTCTAATGTGGATGGAACTCAGATCGTGGAAACCCTGAAACATCTGAATCCGGAAGAAACACTTTTCACCATTGCATCTAAAACTTTTACGACTCAGGAAACGATGACGAACGCTCATACCGCTCGTGAATGGTTTTTGAAATCGGCTAAGGATGAAAAATTTGTTGCTAAACATTTTGTAGCACTTTCAACCAATGAAAAAGGGGTGAAAGATTTCGGAATTGATGCGGAGAATATGTTCATTTTTTGGGATTGGGTTGGTGGTCGATATAGCCTTTGGAGCAGCATCGGACTTTCCATCGCATTAACTATTGGCTATGACAATTTTGAGCAATTACTTAAAGGCGCCGAGTCCACGGATCATCATTTTAGAGATACCGATTTTAAAGAAAATATTCCTGTAATTATGGCCTTGGTTGGATTGTGGTACACCAATTTTTTCGGTTCAGAAACAGAAGCTATTTTTCCTTACGATCAATATATGCATCGTTTCCCAGCTTATTTTCAACAGGGAAATATGGAGAGCAACGGAAAACATACCGATCGAAATGGTAAGAATGTAACTTACAGCACGGGACCGGTAGTTTGGGGAGAACCCGGAACGAATGGTCAACACGCGTTTTATCAATTGATTCATCAGGGAACGCATTTGATTCCATGTGATTTTATTGCGCCGGCGATTAGTCATAATCCTATTGGGCAGCATCATCCGATCTTGGTTTCCAACTTTTTCGCCCAGACGGAAGCCTTGATGAATGGAAAAACTACGGCTCAAGTTACCACTGAATTGAAAGAAAAGGGAATGGCAAAATCAGAAATGGAAAAATTAATTCCGTTTAAAGTTTTTACAGGGAATAAACCGACCAACTCTTTTTTAATTAAAGAAATTACACCCTATTCTTTGGGTGCACTTACGGCACTTTATGAGCATAAAATATTTGTACAGGGAGTGATCTGGAACATTTTCAGTTTTGACCAATGGGGTGTTGAGCTTGGTAAACAGTTAGCCCAAAACGTCCTTCCGGAACTTGGGAATAATAAAGAAGTAAAATCCCATGACGCTTCAACGAATGGATTGATCAATGCTTATAAAAAGTGGCGCAAACAGGCTAAGTTATAATTGAAGAATTTCACGGTGGGAATGGCGTAAATTATTTTAACAATTGTGTAATACATTTTAGTCTATAATTATCCATCTTTGAGTTGTAAAAATCAATTATAACCTCAATGGAAAATATATTCAAAAAAGTAATTCTATAAGTTGAAATCATAGACTTGGTGCACCGTTGCAATCAAAAGAGCTTATGGAAGAACATATTCTAATAGCGGTTAAAATTTAAATAATTTAAAACAATGAAAACAACTAACACCAGTACGAATACATTGAAAAAGCTACTTAAAAATGTTTTCATATTCGCACTATTTATTGCGATTTACGCGAATTTTGGGATAACCAAAGTTTTTGCACAATCCCGAATTTCTGCCTCAATCACTTATCAATCTTTTTACGATAATCTTTCTCCTTATGGAAATTGGATTGAGTATCCGGGCTATGATCATGTTTGGAGTCCAAATGTGGATGGTGATTTTCGACCTTATTTAACCAATGGAAATTGGGAATATACGAATGACGGTTGGGCCTGGGCTTCCAATTACGATTGGGGTTGGGCACCGTTCCATTATGGCCGTTGGATTTATGATCCTCAATATGGATGGTTATGGATTCCTGGTTACGAGTGGTCGCCAGCCTGGGTGACTTGGGGACAGGTTGATAATTATTTTGCCTGGGCACCTTTAGGACCGCGTGTAAATGTAGGTTATGCTTATAATAATTGGAGACCAAATTCGATTTACTGGAATATCGTTCCGAGAGAACATATTTACGACAGAGATGTTTCAAGATATGCTGAAGATAGAGACAGAGACAATTCCTTTGTGAACAGGATTCAAACAATCGATAATTTTAATAGAACTTCTATTCATAATCAATATTATTCAAGAGGGCCAGAATTAAAAAATGTTGAACAATACACCAATCGTAAGATTTCTCCTGTATCCATTCAATCAGCTGATAGAATGATGCCTGCAAAAAGAGAGGGTAACAATTTACAAATTTACCGTCCTGCAGTAGTTCATCCGCAACCCACCGTTTTCAAAAGGATGAACAGTGACAGTACTCCGATGAGAAATGAAGGTGATGCTGGAGTTATTTCAAATCAAAGATCAAATCAACAAAATAATGCGGATGTTCTAAGATCACAATCTGTAGAGAATGCCCGCCAAAATCAAAATGGGAATTTGCGTAATACACCAGCTGTAGGAAATGTTCCTCAAAATCAAAATTCGCAGGTGAGGAAAACACAGTCCGTACAAAGAGTTCCTCAAAGCCAAAATACGAATGTGCGAAAAACAGAACCTATCGAGAATGTTCCCCAAAATCAAAATATGGAGGTTAGGAGATCGCAACCTGCAGAGAATATGCCTCCAGTTCAACATATGGAAGAACAGAGAATGCCACCTGTAGATCGATCTATGCAAAGACAAAATATAGAACGTATGCCAGAAATGAGAAGTCCGGCAGGTTCTTTTGAAAGTAGTAGAGCGCCTGAAAATTCAGGAAGAAGAAAGTAAAATTATGGTAGGCCACTGGCTATTCTAAGAATTTATAAAACGTTCAGTAATTATATTTGCTTACGTTTAATTCTATAGATAGGTCAAAAGCTGCGATTTTTAAAAAAAACCGATTTCTGTGAACTCTTGGTTTAAATACCAAAATTATTCGACTTATTTTTAAAACATTAGGGTGGTTGTTAATTTGCAGTTTCTTTAAATGTTAAATATTGTGATCTTAAATTAGCATTCGGTTTTTTTGATGTAATGAGTCTTAATCAATTAATCATAATCAATTAAATTCTAAAAAAAATGAAAAAGTCAATTTTAATTTTAGCCATGATGGGATTATTTTTACAATCCTATGCACAAGATGTTCTTTACAGCGCTACCTTAAAAAAAGGTGATGTTCCAATGGTTGTACTTAAATCAATCGAAGCGAATTTTCCAAATTATATTGTAAAAAATTACAATGCAGTTCCTGTAAAATATGTTGCTGGAAATGTATATGTGGATAATGATGTTGATCTTGATGATGTTGATAGTTATCAGGTGACAATCTCTTCAAAGGATAGGGAATTGGTAGCCAATTTGGATGAAAATGGTAAATTAATGAGTACTGTAGAAAATTTAAAAGATACTCCTCCGCCTATGGCTGTGTCCCGTTCTATAGCAGCAGCATATCCTGGTTGGATGGTCGGTAAAGAGACCTTCCATATGATTAGCTATGTTAATGGGAAATCCGTTGAGCATTATAAATTTCTTCTCACAAAAGATGGGAAAAAGAAACGAGTTTATACAGATGTTACTGGTAAAATATTGAGGTAAAATCAGTTCATTCCAAATACTGACAAAAAATGAAAACAGCTAAGTGTTTTATAATTGCAATGATTTTTGTGAGCTTAATGAATTGCAAAAAAGGAAAGACGGCTGATCAAGTAGTGAATGACAAATCCATTCAAAGTATGCCTAATGGATCTGATATTAAATTTGCCGAAGGTTTAAAGTTTATGGCAAATGAGCAACAAGTTGAAGCTTCTAAAAGTATTAAAGAAGGAATTGCTGAAATCAATAAAGAAGCAATAAACATTAAAGGTAGGGAGAAAGAAAAGCTTGATTCTCTTAACTCACATTTAAATAATCTTGCCAGTGACCTTGAAAAGGAAAATAGCGTTGAAATTAGTCAAGTAAGAAATCTCGTCGCCAATGCCGAGATTATTGTAAACCACAGCTATTTGAGTAGTGATAATCTTTCTATTTGGGCAGATTCTGAATCGGCAGAAATAAACACAACGTTTAAAAAGTTTAATATCATTCTTGCTAATCTTAAGAATACGGAAAGTTCCGTTAAAGAAGATGCGAAAAAGGACCATGAAGCTTTAATCATTGAAGGCGAGAAACTGAAAACTGAAAATGAAGCTTGGGAAAAAAGAATTTCACAATTCAACAAAAAAGCAGACGATCACTTTAAAAAGAATTTTCCAGAATTTACTTATTTAAATTAGATGTTTAAAAAGCATCCCTATAAATAATAATTTTAAGGTAGAGATGAAGTAATTATGAAAAGGGGTGGGAGTAAAAAACCACTCCTTTTTTTTTACCAGAAAAATACAATCAACCATTATTTATTGACCGTTTTATAAAATTAAAATAAATGAGGACTACAGCAAGTATTTTTTTATTCTTGACCAGCATTTTCGGAATGGCACAACAAGAACAATTGCCACTTTCAGATGCGATTTCATTGACCATTGCAAACAATCCAAAATTAAAAAAAGGACAAGCATTGATCAATGCAGCCGCTGCAAGAATTCAACAGTCCAAAAGCAATTACTATCCACAGCTAAGCGCTAATGGTAATTATACTCGCATAGATCCAACTGGTTTTGTTCCTTTTCCTACCGCTCAGGGAGTTCAGAATTTATCATTTATTCCCAATGATAATTACAATGCGAACGTTACGTTGCAGATGAATTTATTTGATTTTGGAAGAACTGCAACCGGAGTGAAAATTGCCGAAAATGGAGAACAGATTTCAGAGACTTCATTGCAATTAAAGAAACAGGAACTTGCTCTGAAAACCATTCAGGTTTTTTATCAGATTCATTTTTTGCAACAGGCGATTTTGGTACAACAAAAACAATTAGATGCTTTACAATTAACTTTAAAACAAACAAAAGAACTAAAAGACAATGGCGAGGCCACCAATTTTGAGTTGCTTACCACAGAAGTGAAAATTGCTTCGGCTGAAAATAAGATGTCGGATTTGATGACAAGTTTAGACATCGCATTTATTCAAATGGAACAACTAACGGGAGCACAAAATTTAAAATATAAAGAATTTGTAAATGATTGGCTGGAGGTAAAACAACCTGATTCTTTAAGCACAGAACATTCAATAGACAATCGCCCGGAATATAAATTGGCAAAACTGCAAGAGGAAACTGCAGCTTTGCAAGAAAAATTGGCTCGTAAAAATTATAATCCATATCTCTTTGCAAATGTTCAGGGAGGTTATAAAAATGCTATTCAGCCAAATATCAATGAACTCAAACTTAATTATGTGGCGGTCGCTCAATTGACCATTCCTATTTTTTCTGGATTTAAAAATAAATATATGCTTCAGGAAGCCAAGGCAAATAAAGAAGCAGCAAGGTTTGAAACCCAAGATACGGAAGTAAACATTAATGCAGAAATAGCGCAAACACTTGAAAATCTGAAAAATTCTTTTGATAAAATTGCGCGTTCCCAACTTCAGGTAGAGCAGGCTAGAAGAGCAACTGAAATTGCACAAAAAAAATATAAAAATGGACTCTTGACGAATTTAGATCTTTTAGATTTTGAAAACTCTTTAGCCGAAGCAGAAATTAACCAGTTGAATGTAATATTCGCTTATACTCTGAACAGTTTTCAACTAAAAAAAGCGATGGGCATTTCTTTATATTAAACAATTTATTGAAAATGGAAAACAACGTAGATCCTCCTAAAAAATCCAAAAAAAGGATCGGTTTTATATTGATTGGGATTATTGTTCTCGTTGGACTTTTCTTCGGAATAAAATATCTTATGTACGTTCTTAAGCATGTCTCCACAGACAATGCCCAATTACAGACTGATGTTTACCAACTTATTCCACAGGTTTCAGGACGGATCAAAAAATCGTATGTCAAGGATTTTCAAGATGTAAAAAAAGGCGATACGCTTTTCATTATTGATACTGATGATTATTCTATTCGAGTAACTTCAGCACAAGCCAGTCTTCAAAACGCGATTGCAAATTTGGAAGTTGCCAAAAGGAGTCCCAGTACTTTACGAACCGGTTTGGGCGTTCCAAGTTCAAATATTAAAGCGGTGGAAGCGGTCAATATTAAAGCCCAACAGGATTTGGCAAGAGGAAAAAATCTTGTGGAGGATGATGTAATAACCCGAGCCAGTTATGATGCCTTAAAAGCTTCAGCCGATGCAGCCGCCGCGCAATATCAAGCTGCCAAGGTACAGTATAACGTTTCGCAAAAGCAGATTGGCACAGCAGATGACCAGATAAAAGCAGCGGAAGCAGTCGTGGCAATGCGACAAGCGGATCTTGCAAATGCCAAATTGCTTTATTCATACACCACGATTATCGCGCCGGCAGATGGTCAGCTTTCAGAAACCAAAATTCAGCAAGGACAGTTTGTGCAAGCAGGTCAGCCAATAACGACCATGCTTGGCAGTTCAGTTTGGGTTATTGCAAATTTTAAGGAAACCCAACTTCGGAAAATTCACAAGGATTATAAGGCCATTATTACCGTAGATGCTTATCCCAAAAAAGATTTTAAAGGGAAAGTTACCTCGCTTTCTCCTGCTACCGGTGCAACATTTTCATTGTTACCGCCGGATAATGCGACAGGAAATTTTGTAAAAGTAGTACAATTAGTTCCTGTTAAGATTGAATTTATTGGCAGTATTCCATCCAACTATAATTTGGAGGCTGGCATGAGTGTAAATGTAAGTATAGCAACAAAACAGTAATGGCAGAAGTAGGCCTCAAAAAATGGATGATTACGATAACCGTAATACTTTGTTCTATGCTGGAACTGGTGGATATTTCTATTGTAAATGTCGCCATTACAGATATGATGGGAAATCTCGGAGCAACCATTAATGACGTAAGCTGGGTGATTGCTGCTTATGCCATTGCCAATGTAATCATTATCCCAATGGCTGGTTTTTTATCTGAAAGATTTGGGCGTCGTAACTATTTTATTACTTCGGTCGTTGTTTTTACCATTGCTTCAGTTTGTTGTGGATTGTCCACAAGCATTTGGGAATTGGTGGCTTTTCGATTTGTTCAAGGAATGGCGGGCGGTGCATTACTTACTACTTCCCAAACCATTTTGGTAGAGACTTTTCCGGAAGAAGAATTGGGACTTGCTAATGGTCTTTTTGGAATGGGCATTATCGTTGGGCCGACAATTGGGCCGACATTGGGTGGCGTTATCGTTGACAATCTTTCGTGGCACTGGATCTTTTTTATTAATTTGCCTATCGGAATAATTGCTACTATTTTGGCATTTAGTTTCATAAAAAGTCAAGCTGGTTATAACCCTAAAGCGGTAAAGGCTAAAATTGACTGGTTAGGTATTTTCTTATTGATAATAGGCATAGGTTCTTTGCAACTCATGCTTGAAAAAGGAAAGGAAGAAGAATGGTTTCAATCTACTTTTATCATCATTCTTACCGCTATTTCTATTTTTGGGATTATCGCATTTATTGTAAGAATGCTTCGTCATAAAGATCCGCTCGTGGATTTAAAAATTTTACGGCATAGAAATGTTTCCATCGGAACTTTTATGGCTTTCATTTTAGGTTTTGGACTTTTTGGAACGGTGTTTATTTATCCGATTTTTACGCAACAAATTTTAGGTTACACTGCTACCCAAACTGGTGAACTTCTGATTCCCGGTGCATTGTTGGGAGGTGTTTCAATGCCAATCGTTGGGAAACTGGTACAAAAGGGAATTTCGCCCAAATATTTAATCCCTATCGGATTTGTAGTTTTTGCCACTTTTACTTTTTTAATGGCGAGCATCATTACCCCAAATACCGATCAAGGTAACTTTTTCATTCCACTATTGTTAAGAGGTATGGGAATTGGTTTTTTGTTTTTACCGTTAACAATCCTATCATTACAGGGCCTGAAAGGAAGAGATGTTTCACAATCTGCAGGACTAACTAATATGATGCGACAATTGGGTGGCTCATTTGGGATCGCCATATTGGCAACCTATTTAACGAACAGAGAACAATTTAACCTAGAAAGAATAGGACTGCATTTAAACAGCAACGATCCTATGGTAATGCAGCGCGTTCAAAATATAATTAATGGTTTTGTAGCAAAAGGGACTAACGCTTTTGAGGCAAAACAGCAAGCTTATAGAGTGCTTGAAGGGATGTTGATGAAACAGGCTTATCTGGTTACTTATATCGATACATTCATAATGCTTGGTGTTTTTTTTATCGCCTGCATCCCAATTGTATTTTTAATTAAAAAATATAAAGTTGGTGGAACGGAGAAACAGATGCCAATGCCTTGATGGTTTTTAAATATATGTTGGAGTATTCAAAATGATTTCATATAGTATTAATAATTAAAAAACGATGTATTATGAAAAAGTTCTTATTTGTATTAGTATTGCTATTTGCAATATTAGTGTCAGCACAAAATTTACCAAGTGCGGTTTCGAAATCTTTTAACAAACAGTTTCCCAATCAGGTAATTACTTCCTGGAATGACAATGGTTATTACAATTACGAAGATGATTGGGGAGATGATGTTTACTTTGGTGACTATGATTTTGATGGTTTTATGGATGCGGGATTTGATGGCTATTTTTCTCCATATGGCTTCGGCTATGGTTACGGGAATGGCTATGGCTACGGTTATGCGAGTCCTTATTATGGATTGAACAGAGAATATGAAGTACCGGTTGATTATGTAGTTCGAACCGAAGTTTCACCAACCTATTATCAAATTTATTTTACGATGGATAATATCAAAATGACTTCTCTATTTAAACCCGACGGAACATTCATCATCGCTAAAGGTAGGGTTCACAATTTACCGAGCAGTGTTACTTCTGCTGCTATGGGTAAATTTAAAGGACAGACCATTAGGTTTGGATTAGATATGGAAAAAATAATAGTTCCCAGTGTAGCAACTCCTGTATATCGCTTTAAAGTTGAAGTGAGACGCGCGAGAAGTCATATTGTGAAAATGGATACCACTGGAAAAGTGATCTCAGATAATATTCGATAAATAAATCGTAATTTTTTAATCTCTCAATAATTTCTATTGGGAGATTTTTTTAAATCTTAAGACTAGATATTTAAATGTAGATAAGAGAGAGTATGTCTCAATTTCTTTTCAACCGCAAAATATGTAAAGTATTATTTAAATGTAAGCCAACCAAAAGTTTGCAAAAGCAATAAAATAAAGGTTGTACTATTTTGTATTCTTTTATAAATCTTTTCTTTATTTGTCTTTTGCCACTTTTGCTGTTTACAGAATAAACTTTTTTATCTCTTAACGAGTGATAGGATGAAGAGCAGTTGTGGAATCAATATATAAAAAAGCATCATATCGTTTAGGAATAATTGAGGTACCATAAACTTCATTGGTTCCGGAAAATGAAGCGCCTACCGACCGAAACGGAATACTCTGGTTATAACGATGATTCTTTTCAAAGTCTTTTGATATGAGAATTTTGTTTTCAGGACCAAGTTCATGAAGCACATATTCCCAACTTCCTTTTTTTGCTTTAGACAAAGGTTGATTTTTTTTAATGGTCGAATACCACGGATAACCTGTCATTACATACCCTTCATAGGTTCCAAAAGCCGAAGTGAAAACTTGCTTGCTGCCTAATTCATTCTTAAGTATTTTGCCTACACTGGTATAAGCACCTTTCATGTTGGAATAATCGACATCACCGGAATGTGCGTTGTGTATCCAGATGACCGCTTTAGCATTTTCTCCGTAAAAAAGTAAAATTCTTTTAATGGTTTCTGCCATGTAAGTGTCGCGGATATTCCAGGATTTTTGACGATTGGTAACCATTGTTCTAAAATAACGTTCTCCTTCCAGAGCAAGTAAAGCTTCCTGTTGCATCAGAAAAGTTGACTCTTTAGTAGCTCCGGTTTTGCCATAACGTTCTGTGATTATTTTAGATAAATTTTCGGTAAGATTTTGATGGTTAACCTTTAGATCTTCGACCTTTCTGGAATAGGTGAGTGCGCTGTTATTATAAGAGGTAAAGGTTTTTCGCACTTTTTTTTCGGCATTAATCAATATTGTGTCTTTTACAATATTATTTGGTTCAGACCAATCCCAAAAGCTATAAAGATCGAGCCCATAAAATCCAACTTTTTTTTCATCAGCTTTTTCTTGATTAAACTGGTTAAGCCAAAAAATCATCGAGGCTATTTCATAATTACCCCACATATATTCTGGCCAGCGATCATAAACCTTTAATAATTTTACAGCTGCAATACTATCTTGAAGAGGTCCTTTGATAAATTGGTTTACTTTGTAAGAATCTGCCCAGTCTCCTTCAACCAAAACAAGATTGAAGCCTTTTTCTGTGACCAATCTTTTGGTAATTTCCTCACTCCATTTATAATATTCGTGGGTTCCGTGAGTAGATTCTCCAAGCAAAACAACACGGGCATCATTAATAGCATTTAATAAAACATCAAGATCCTTTTCATTTTCCAAAGGATAATATGGAATGGCTTTGTCAATAGTTTTGGCTGCTGCTATTTTTACCGTTTCAGTATTTTTATTCGTTGGCAAAGTTGTACTGCAAGCTAATAATGTAAAAGCTAAAATGATAAAAAACTTATTTTGAAGATTCTGGAATTTCATAATAATTATATATTAGTCTGATATCCATTTTTAACTTTATTTCCAGCCGCCGCCCAAACTTTGATAAAGGTTAACAACTGCGGTCAATTTTTGCAATTGGTCACTGACCTGATTTAGTTGAGCCGCAAGATAACTTTGTTGTGAAGTCAGAACATCCAGATAGGAAGTTTGTGCATAACCGTAATTAAGCAATTCCCTGTTATAATCTACTGCTTTGCTTAAAGCAAGTAACTGTTCATCTCTGCTGTTCTTTTTTTCTTCAGCCATTTGATAACTAAATAATGCATTGGAAACTTCTTGCCCCGCTCCTAATAAAGTCGAATAGAAGTTGGCGGTGTTTTCTTCATATTGCGCTTTTGCGATTGCTAATATTTGTTTGTTAAGGCCTTGATTAAAAATAGGTTGTGCTAATCCACCGATGAGATTGTAAAATAAAGATGCCGGATCAAACAATGTTTTTAGGGTCGTGTTCTGCCACCCACCTTGCGCCGTAATGGTAAGAGATGGATAGAAGTAAGTTCGTGCATTATTGATGTGTTCAAAATTATAACGCAATTGATATTCGGCCTGCTGCACATCTGGTCGATTGGCCAATAATTGCGCTGGAATACCGGTTTGTAATACAGTGTCGAATTCCTGTTCCTCAATAGTTCCTCTATCTATAGGTCCAGGAGATCGGGCGATTAAAATACTCAATGCATTTTCGGTTTGCCGGATGCTGTACTTAAGATCAGGAATGGTTACTTGTGTAGCATAAAGGTTGGCTTCACTTTGCGCCACCGACGCCTCGGTAATTCTATTGGCTGTTTTTAATAATTTATTGGTAGAAATATCTTCTTTTAAATAACTGATTGTTTTAAGGGTTATTTCCAACTCTTTGTCCATGGCGAGTAAATTATAATAATTGTTGGCAATATGGGCGATCAACAGGGATTGTACGGTTCTTTGGTATGCTTGACTCTGAAGCAGCAATGCCAATTCTCCTCTTTTTGCACTTTGTAATTTCCCCCAGATATCAGCTTCCCAACTTGCATTTCCTCCCAATTGAAAAATCTGTTTGTTAGCGGTAAATCCACGACTTTGAGTTGCTGACAAACCTTGTTGTGTAACTTGAGCTAATGCACTCACATTTGGCAGAAACTGGAGTTTGCTTTGGTCAAAGTTCGCTTCTGCCTGCTTAATACGAGCTACGGCTACTTTTAAATCATAACTGTTTGCAATGCCTTCCGCAATCAATTTCTGTAACTTCTGATCTTTAAATAAAGTAGTGTAAGGAAGATTGGCGATGGTCGTAGTATCCGTAGTTTCAGCATCTCGATAGAGTTCGCTCATTTCCATAGTTGGAGCTTGGTATGTTTTAGAAATACCACAATTAGTAATGCACAGTGCTGTTGTTAAGATGATACCAACTATTTTAAATATATTATTTTTCATTTTTAAAGTACTTGATTTTAAACTATTTCAGATCAGGATTTGGTAGATCTTGATCGTCTTTATTTCCTTTGATGAATTCCTCCAAAGATTGAAAAAGAATAAAAAGGCCAGGTATCACAAAAACTCCAAATAAAGTTCCTACGAGCATTCCACCAACTGCACCAACTCCAATCGATTGATTACCTGCGGCACCAACTCCAGACGCAAAAACCAATGGTAAAAGCCCAACAATAAAAGCAAGTGAGGTCATTAAAATCGGACGTAATCTCGCGGTTGCTCCGGCAACAGCAGCATCAATAATTGTCATTCCAGATTTGCGTCTTTCCAAAGCATATTCCACCACCAAAATTGCATTCTTGGAGAGCAGTCCTATCAACATAATTACTGCCAACTGCATATAGATATTATTATCAATTTTAAATAAATGGGCAAAAAAATAGGTGCCCATTAAACCGACGGGTAGCGTAAATAAAATTGAAAATGGAATAAGAAGGCTTTCATACAATGCCACCAAAAGGAAATACACAAACACAATACACAGAACATAAATATACAAGGTCTGACCACCGCTTTTACTTTCCTCCCGTGAGATCCCGGAATATTCAAAACCATAACCTTGTGGAAGAGACTTCGCAGCAACTTCATTTATGGCAATTAGTGCGTCTCCGCTGGTATAACCGGAATTAGGTTGTCCGGTAACTGCGATACTTGTGTATAAATTAAAACGCGAAATACTCTGTGGACCAAATGTTTTAGTCATTGTGATAAATTCATTGATAGGAGCCATTGTGCCAGAGGAATTTTTGACATATATTTTATTTAATCCTTGAAGATTGCTTCTGTAAGGTGCATCTGCTTGAACAATTACCCGGTATTGTTTTCCGAATTCGTAGAAATTAGACGCATAGTCACCTCCATAATATCCCTGCATTGCCGAAATAATTGAATTCATGCTGAAGCCCGCCTGTTTTGCCTTCGCAACATTAATGTCCATTAAATACTTCGGATAATTAAGTGCAAAGCCGGTTGCGGCATATTGAATTTCTGGACGTTTATTCAGTGCGTCCAGAAATTTCCCTGAAACGTTGTTGAAACTCTCCAGACTACCTCCAGTTTTGTCTTGCAATTGCAATGAGAATCCTCCCGAAACACTAAATCCGGTAACGGTTGGTGGTGCAAAAAATAGAATTTTAGCGTCTTTGATTCCTGCCGTTTTTTGAAACAATTGCCCAACAATATCATTGATGCCAACTCCTTTTCTTTCGCCCCAAGGTTTTAACCTCATGATCATTAAAGCATAATTACTTCCACTTCCATTAATAATACTTGTACCTGTTACTTCTGCAGTATTTTGTATGTCTGGTATTCCAGATGCAATTTCATTAACTTGATTAGCAATCTGGGTTGTTTTTTCCAAAGAAATCCCTGGTGAAAGCGCAATGTCTGCAAATACCACCCCTTGATCTTCATCGGGTACAAATCCAGACGGCGTTGTTTTCATAAAATAAACCAACAGTGCAATAGCGACTAATATCGCCACCGGTACCATCCAGCTTTTGCGGGATAAAAACAAAATAGATCCTTGATATTTACCTTTTATAGCATCAAAACCTGTATTAAAACCTGTTTTAAATTTTTGAAGGAAAGTCTTTTTTTGATCTGGATTTTCGTGATGAGGTTTAAGAAATAAGGCACATAAGGCAGGACTTAAAGTTAAAGAAGAGATTGCTGAAATAACAATAGCCGATGCCAAGGTCAGTCCAAATTGATTAAAAAACACTCCAGAAGAACCACTGATAAAAGAAACTGGTATAAATACGGAAGCCATAACCAAAGTAATTGCGATAATAACGCTGCTCAAATTTGACATGGTATCAATAGCCGCTTGTTTTGAAGAAGTATAACCTTCGTCTAGTTTGGCGTGTACGGCTTCAACCACCACGATAGGATCATCTACCACAATACCAATTGCCAATACCAATGCAAAAAGCGTAAGCAGATTAATGGTAAAGCCAAAAAGGGTAAGGCAGGCAAACGTTCCAACTATGGAAACGATGATGGAAACTGCCGGGATAAGAGTCGATCTAAGATCTTGTAAAAATAATAGAACAACCAAAAAAACCAGGAAATAAGCGATTAGCAAAGTTTCGATCACTTTGCTGATAGAAGCATCTAAAAAATCATTAACGTTAAAAAGTGAAATATAATGAATTCCTTTAGGGAAAGATGCTGAAGCGGTATCGAGTGTTGCAATTGTTTGTTTTATAATGTTTTGTGCATTAGATCCCGCTGTTTGGCTAACTGCAATTACGGTTGCAGGTTTTCCATCTGTGCTTTGTGTTGAGGCATAAGTTAAAGTCCCAAGTTCAACGCGTGCGATGTCTTTTAACCTTAATATCGAACCATCACTAGAGGCACGTAAAATAATATTTTCAAATTGATCAGCCGATTGAAGTCTTCCTGTAAATTGAATATTGTATTGAAATACCTGATTGCTGTTCTCTCCAAATTTCCCTGGGGCAGCATCTATATTCTGTTCGGCCAGTGCATTCACCACATCATCAGGTACTAGTCCATAAACAGCCATAACATCAGGTTTTAGCCAGATACGCATTGCGTAATCCTGTGATCCGAAAACATTTACGCCACCAACGCCATTGATTCGTTGAATGGTTGGAACAATATTAATGGTCGCATAATTACTCAAAAACTTCAAATCATAATCTGGATTGTCACTTTTTAAAGCGAAAAATAAAAGGTTACTACTTTGTTTTTTACTTACGGTAACTCCGGTTTGAATTACTTGAGCGGGTAAAAGTTTGGTTGCACTTTGAACACTGTTCTGAACATTCACTGCATTAATGTCTGGATCGCTGCCCAAATCAAAATAAATAGTAATCGATGCTGTTCCATCATTGGTGGCAGTTGAGGTCATATAAGACATTCCTTCAACACCATTAATAGCTTCTTCTAACGGAATAACGACATTGTTTAGAACCACTTCTGCATTGGCGCCAGGATAGGTAGCCGTAACATTTACGGTGGGCGGTGCAATTTGTGGATATTGGGTAACAGGCAATGAGAGGTAAGCCAAAACTCCCAAAATCACAATCATTACCGAAATGACGGTAGATAATAATGGTCTTTCAATAAATATCTTAAACATTTGATTTTTATTTGATTGCGTTAGTACTTACTGCTTTTTCAACCGCTTCATAAACACTGTCTTTTTTTACAGGAATCGGTTTTATACGCGTGCCTGGTTTTAAGCCACCAACGCCTTCCAGAACGATGGTTGCGGTTTTGTCTAATCCTTTAGTTACGATAAATAGATTACCGATGGTATTTTCACTAACTTCGATACTCGTGCTCAATAAACTGTCTTTTTTTACAACCTGATAAACGAATTTTTTTCCTTGTAGGTCAAAGGTTGCTTCCTGTGGGACTAAGGTTGTTGAATCCACACCGATTGGAATTAGAATATTGGCACTACTTCCACTTTGTATCAGACCATTTGGGTTGGGAAAGGTAGCTCTGAAATTTGCCGATCCCGTTTCGGTACTCACCACTCCAGAAGACGTCGTTACTTTTCCTTTCATAGGATATATCGTTCCGTCTGCCAATTGTAAGGAGACTTCTTCTAAACTGTTAATTTTGTTTTTTTGTGTAGTTCCTTTAAAATAGCGCGTGAATTCAAGAAGTTGTTTTTCATTAATTGAAAAATAGGCGTACACATTTGCGGTATTATAAACGGTAGTCAACGCATTTCCTGAAGTACTGCTGACCAGACTTCCTGTTTTATAAGGTATTGCGCCCACCGTCCCATTGGAGGGACTTCGAATGGTAAGATAGCTGAGATTTACTTGGGCATTAGTAAGATTTGCTTTTGCCGAAGCGAGTGCAGCCTGACTGGATTCCAAAGCGTATTGATTCGCTTCCAAAGCGTAATTGCTCACAATGTTTTTATCAACCAAAGGTTTTACTTGATTCACCTGCATTTGAGCAGATTTTACATTGGCAGCTGCTATTTTCACTTGCGCATTGGCACTTCTAACAGCTTCCTCATATTGTGGATTTCTTAAATGAAAAAGAAGCTGCCCTTTTTTAACAATGGCACCTTCATCCACATACATTTTTTCGATAAATCCATCCACCTTTGGAATGATAACAACATCTTGCTCTCCCTGTATGGTTGCAGGAAAATTATAAGTGATAACAGCATCTCCATAATAAACAGGTGCCACTTTGTAAGAGGCTATTGGAGGTGGACCACCAGGTGATCCAGGTTTTCCCGCTTTTTGTTTGTCTTTATTGCAACTTAACAAGACCGAGAGTAGTATTAAAAAAGTTAGTTTTTTCATCAGATCTTTAATTAAATAGTGGAATAACACCAAATTGGTTAATGATATTTATGATACACGTGCTGAATTACTTACTTTAGAATGTATTACTATTTCTGAACGGTTTCCACAATAGCCATCGCCGCATAATATGCTGCACCAATCAAAGCTGTTTTATCATTGAGAACTATTTTCACCGGGATATTTTTCAGCAAATGTTCCATACGCCCTACGTTGATAAAGTTCTTGTAAAATTCTTTTTTATCAATCAGATTTAAGATTTTTGGAGCAATCCCTCCACCGATATAAATTCCACCAGTTGCTTTCGTTTTTAAGGCAAGCTGCGCAGCTTCTACACTAAGATATCTCACAAAAAGTTGAAGGGTTTCAACACATGTCGAATCTTTATTTTCTAGTGCAGCAGTAGATATTACTTTGGCGAGATCTTCATTTTTAAATTTTTCCGTGAGCCAATCGGGTTCTTTTTCACTTCTGTAGTTTCGTAAAAATTGATAGATATTGTGAATTCCCTGTCCTGAAACAACTCTTTCCCAACTAACATGGTCGAATTTCGTTTTTAAATATTTCCAAAATTCCATATCAAGTGTAGTGTTTGGACTAAAATTACAATGACCACCTTCAGTAGCATAAGGGTGGTAATGCGAACCATCCCAATATAATACGGCCTCGCCAAGACCTGTTCCCGGCGAAATAATTGCTGCATTGCCTTCTGCTTTCTGGCCATCAGTCAGAATTTCAAAGTCTGCATCTTTAAGAGTTGAAAGTCCGTAAGCATTGGCTTCTAGGTCATTAATAAGATTTATGCTTTTAATATTCAAATCTTTTTCCAACTTTTTGGTGTCGATTTCCCAGGCAAAGTTGACGCCCCGAACTTTATCGCCATCTACAGTTCCGGCCACACCTAAACAAGCGCAATTAATTGTTGACAATTCATCTCCGTGAAAATTTCGAATCGCTTTTACAAAAGAATCGTGATCTGTAGTGGGGTAGCGTTGATCTTTAATGGAAATCAATTTTCCTTTTTCGATTTGGAAAAGAGCAAGTTCCGTTTTTGTTCCACCTACATCTGCAGCCAAAACCATCCCAGACTCGGGTAATTTATTTTGCCCAGAAGGGTAAGCCATTGGTAAAGTAGCATTTGAAATATCGGGAAAAGAAATTGCTTTAAAATTTTCCATTTTTAATTGCGTTATAGTTAAGGTGTTGTCTATCAGTATTTTTTTTTAATTTAATTTTTAAATATCATTAAGATTTTTAAAAGGAATTTAGCAATCATTTTTGAATTTTGCTGTGACTAAAATTTCATTTCTTTAGGTTCAAATTCACTGTTCAAGTTATCAAAAGCTCATTTAATTTTCAGGCAAACTTTCGGGTATTATCATTTTAGCAACACCTATTCTGTCATCTGCCATTCCATAATACACATCTATTCTATTGGGCTGCCCAATATCATCACGGCGATCTGTACCTGTTGGAAATACGACATCACCAACAGTTCCGATTGTTTCACTTGGTAATTCTGGAGTTAAAATGGGATGTGCAGAACGGTATAATATTTTTTGAGGCTCTTTTTCTGATAAAATCATCACTCCTGCAGAATAGCAGTATTTAGGATTTTCTTTGGTGTAACCTTCTCTTTTGTGCACACCATGATACACCAACATCCATCCATGTTTAGTCAGTACGGGTGGTGCTCCGGCTCCAATTTTTAAATTTTCCCAGGGATTTTCTGGAGAAGCTAAGCGATAATGCGACGTAAATTTTGCATTTTCCAGAGAGGTTTGTTTTCCTTCTTTCAAATTAAAATAGGAAATCCAAATACTCTCTTTGTGCTTATCTATATTTCGATCTTTATCAAGTTTAACCGTTGCTTCCGGTATGGTATCCGGAAAAAGAGGACGGTGTAACATTGCAATCGATTGATGATTGTGCGGACTGGGAAGTTCTACTGGGAAAAAACTGGCATCTTTATCATTAACATTATTGAAATCGACGGGCTTATAAAGAGTGTAACAAATCAATCCCATTCTTTCCCACGTAAACAGATCTTTCGATCTCGCCATGGCAATGCGCGGCCCATTCGGTCCGTAAGCCGTATAAGTCATAATATAATGCTCCACAGGTTCTACGTAAGTTATTCTGGGATCTTCACAACCGCCACCGCCATTCGGGCGTTTCTCGTAATCTGTTTCAGGTTCTAAGACAACACCCAAACGCTCTACATCTACCGGGTCACCCTCTTTATTAAATATCACTTTGGCAATGCCAATACGCGAATAATTATTTTTAGCAACCAAACGTGGAAAGAGATAAAGATTTCCATCTGGGCCCCGAGTTACTGCAGGATTTAGCACGCCTTCAACTTCCAACTCGTTGCCTTCCTCGGGTTTCATGATGGTACAGATTCGATGTAATTGGAAGGGTATCATTGTTTTTCTTTTTTAGGTTTTAAACAAGCAATGATTGTTTCAATAATTCTTTTAGTTTCTTCAGGATCTCTTACCTGAATACAATCTGCACCAGTTTTTCTCGCCGGATGATCGTTACCACCTTCAAATAATGCATCTCCAATAAAGAGCATTTGTGGAATTTTTATTTCTAAAATTTCATTAAGTTTTCTTATTCCGTACGCTTTATCAATTCCTGGTTTTACAATGTCAATAGAAGTCGTTCCTCCCATGCCAATAGAAAATCCTTTTAAAGTCTTTTTGAGCGGTTCCACAATTTTTTTGCGTTTTTTAAAATCAGGATCCCAATCTTTTTTTGCGTCGAGCGGCGCTTTCTGTCCCAATGCAGAAAAGGTGATTTGACTTCCTCTATCTTCAATTTGTTCTCCCCAAGTCTTTTTAATATCAAGATGAGCTGCTTCAATCGCAGTGTGTAGATTATCGAGGATTTTTTTTCTTTCTTCTGGCGTAAAATTCTCTTCGTATAATTCCTTCCAATCTTTTTTGTACTGGTAAAATTTTGTCCCACAAGTAGGAAGAATTGATAGTTTTTTTAATATTGAATTCTTTGGTAAATGCTTCAAGACCTGTTTCTCGAACTGAGGCCAATCACCACCTGAAATAATGGCGACTTTAGCTACTTCTAATAAATGATATAGAAGTTCTGCCATTTCCTTGTCAATCGCAGATTTACTCTTGGCCAAGGTGCCATCTAAATCGAAAACAATGAGTTTTTTCATAATGAATAATTCAGTTTTTTATCTGGAATAGCGATTTGAAGAAGCGTCATTTCTTGTTTGGGATGAAGGCTGAGTTGCCCAATTATTGCTGGTATAAGCATCACTTCCCCTTTATCAATCAAATATTCTTTACCATTATAATTTACCGAACCCTTTCCGTCGGTGCAAACTAAAATCGCTGGTTCATCTTTGAAACCAACGGTCATTTCTGATTGGGTTTTAATTCGCCAAAGCTTAAAATGCTCGTCATCGAAAAGTTTCTCACTGTTATTAAAATCGGGACTTTTTACCGGAATTACTGGTTCGATATCAACCTGATTATAATCAATACAGTCAATCGCTTCTTCTACTTGAAGTTCGCGAGGTTCTCCAGTTTTCGGATCTGTTCTGTCCCAGTCATAAAGACGGAATGTAACGTCACTGTTTTCCTGAACTTCAAAAACGACGGTCCCACCGAGGGTATGAACCGTTCCGGAATGAATAAATAGCGCATCATCTTTTTTGGGTACAAAACTATGAAGACAATCGGATACCGAATTGTTTTCAATAGAATCCAGCAAATTCTCTTTGGTGGTTCCTTTTTTTAAACCTGCATAAATGCGGCTGTCATTACTTGTTTCCAAAACGACCCAAGCTTCGGTTTTGCCTGAATCTCCTTTTGGAATATATTCTTTTTGATTATCTGAAGGATGAACTTGAACTGATAATACTTCTTTACAATCCAGGAACTTTAAGAGGAGTGGAAACTGGTCGAACCAATCGCCCATTTTACCCATAATTTCGTACTTGAAATCTTTCATTAACTCTGTAAGAGTTGTCCCTTGCAGTGGACCTTCAGAAACTTCGTTTGCATGATCTTTTCGATCGCTTAAAATCCAGGCTTCCCCAATAGGTTCGTTTTCAGGAAGTGGTGTTGAAAGTAAATCTGCCAGTTTTCTACCGCCCCATAAGCGATATTGGTAGATAGGATCGAACTTTAAAGGATAAATTGAGTGGCTCATCTTGATGTTTTTAGGATACAGAACAGATGTTTCTTACAATTTTTAAATCTCATGTAAAACTTCTTTAGTAATGAAAATTTAAAGAATAAAGAGATTTATTGAATATAGAATAACGTAAAGATGAGATAGAAATTTTAAAATATTGTTACATTATTACATTAAATGTTACATAAATAATAGGTGTTTAAAATGATGTGAACAGATTTATCATCTCAGATGGGTTGCTAGTGTATTTGGAGCAAAAGCATTTTAAGCATGATAATTTTCCCACTGATTGACCAATTTTCCTTACGTGAACTTTGAATTAATAGTGATTTATATTAGATGGTGATTAAAATAATTTTCAAATTCTGTTTTAAGATTTGGTGATAAGGAGTATAGAGATTTTAGAATAATATTAAAAGAAACTTTTTTATGACTAAATCATTTATATAATAAGCCCCAAATATTTAATATTGGGCCATATTTTTGCTCCATTTTATTTCAACAAAAATCCCGAAACTCAGAAGTTTCGGGATTTTGATTTTTATGAAAATAAGAAACTAGTTTTCTTTAATTTCTACAGTATATTCGAGTTTGTTAAGTTTGTCTTCTAATTTCAGAATATCTTTTTCTATTTTTTGTATTCTTAAATTACTTCTTCTCAACTCTCTATTGGCAGCTTCTGTTTTTCTTAAAAGTTTCGCTGCGTTTCTCGCATCTTTAGCAGTTGTTTTCGGGTCTGAGGGTGAGAATTTATCCGTAGTCCGATCTGATTTTTTATCAAGAGTTTTTACGTCTTCTGAAAGCTTGACGTTGACCTGTCTTTCTTTTTCCAAATCAATTTTCTTACTTACTAAATCCGCGTTGAGTTTTACCACTTGAGCTTGCTCCTTGAGTGTTTTCAGGTTTTGCTGTTGAGCATTTACATTAATGGAAATCACCATGAAACCTAACGCGAGTAGAAGAGAAATAAGTTTTGTTTTCATTTTGTACAATTCTGTTTTTTAGTTGGGTGCAAAAATAATTTAAAAATAAATGTAATAGGATTCTTATTTATTTTTTTTCCGATTATTCAAACACAAAAAAATTCCGAAACTTTACAATTTCGGAATTTAATTTATATGTTATTATAATTTATTTTCGTCCGCCTTTTCTTGCTACTAAAACAATAATGATAATAAGAATTAAAGCGCCAATCATCCACAATAATGGATTATTCGTCCAGTCGCTTCCCATCATGTCATTATCTTTATTCACATTGATATCAACTTTTAAATCGGCTCCCTTTTCCTGCGCTTTTACAAAAACGATTGCAAGGTTTACAACAAGTGCCAATATGAAAATCTGAATCTTTGAAAGTAAATTTGCACGTATCATCATTTTAATTTTTAATGTTATTAAAATTGATATTTCTAAAACCGTACCAAATAGAAAATTATTCTGTTTCTAATGAAGCTTGGAAGCTGAATTCCATTAAATAATCATCCATAACATATCCGTTTCCAATGTCAAAAACTTCATCATGATACACTTTAAAACCTTGTGATTCGTAAACTTTTTTTGCCGAATTGTCTTTGTTTACGTTCAAGACAATTCTTTTATCTGAAGTTTCAGCTACTTTATCTTTTAAAAAATTAATTGCCTTTTTTCCAAGACCTTTTCCTTTAAATTCTTCTAAAAGATAAATGCGATGAAGTTTGGTAGTATCTTTTTCATAATGATTTTCAAAGCCGATAAACCCAGCATTAAGATCATCATTTACAATCACATAATAATGATAATTTGGATTTCGAAAGTGATTCGATATTTCTGTGTGAGAATACATTTCGCTTAACATATATTCGATTTGCTCTTTCGATAAAATGTTTGCATAAGCGGAATTCCAAGATTTTTCTGCTAACTGCTGAAGAAGAGGAATGTCTTTCTCTGATGCTTTTTTAAATTCAACCATGTGGTTTGTTTTTAATTTAACTCAATTCAAATAAGGTGATTTCTGGATCGATTCCAACTCTTCCCGGATAGCCAATTACGCCGAAACCTCTATTTACATAAAGAAGTTTTCCGTTGCTTTCATATAAATCTGCCCATTTTTTATAACGGTATTGTACGGGAGACCAGCGGACGTTTTTCAAATCGAGCCCGAATTGCATTCCGTGAGTATGTCCTGAAAGCGTGAGTTGTACATTTGAAGGATGATTTTTTACGACATAATCAAAATGCGTTGGATCATGACTCATCAATATTTTTGCAGCTTCAGCAGGAACTCCAAGTGCTGCTTTATCCAAATCCCCATATTGAGGAAAAGGTTTTTCACCCCAATTTTCTACACCAAGTAAATATAGCTTTTCACCGTTTTTTTCAATAATTCGGTGTTCATTTCGAAGCATTTCAAAACCTGCTTGTTTTTGCAGTTCAATTAGATTTGGAATATTCTGGGCTTTTTCCTGCATTGATTCCCAGGCGCCGTAATCACCGTAATCATGATTTCCGAGAATTGAAAATTTACCATCTTTAGATTGTATGCTTTTAAATAATGGAATAAAAGGTTTGAATTCAGATGCATAATTATTCACCATATCGCCGGTAAATAAAACTAAATCTGGCTTTTGCTCATTAATTAAATCGATGGCTTTCTGTAGTTTTTCAGGATGAAAAAAACTTCCGGAGTGCACATCTGAAATTTGAACTATTTTATAACCTTTAAAACTTTTGGGTAAACCAGCGATTTTTAATTTCACTTTTCTGACCGAATGCCTGTATTTTCCAAAAATAATTCCATCTAAAAATAAACCTGAAAGTAGTGCAGCACTTCCTATTCCTACGATACTTAAAAATTTGCGACGTTCCGGAAAATGGTTTTCACCTGAACCAAATGATTGAAAGGTAAATTGAAGACCTCTTCCTATATCTCCAATTAAAAGAAAGAAAGCGACAAGAAGTTTAGGAAGCATGAAAATCATAAAGACTGACGAAATGAGTTGTACCCGAGAATGATCGCGGTCTGTCCTTTTGAAATTCAGCACTTCATAGAGAAAAAACAAATAAACTAAGAGTGTAATTACCACGTAAGCAATTCTTAAGTAGTTATTATTGGTTAGGGTTTTAAAAGCTTGGTAAACGTAGAATTCTAGGGCGAATAAAATTCCTGTTATGATTAAAATATTTCTTTGCATGTTTTATTTAGTCAATAAAAAAGCACAAAAACAAATTTTGTGCTATTCTATATTTTTGAAGTTTTTAATTAAGGAAAACGATAAACAATTGCATTGATGTTCATTCCTGCTCCTACAGAAGTGAACACGACATTTCCTTTTTCTTTGAAAGATTGACCTTTCATTTTTCCTTTGATAATAAGGTCAAACATAGTCGGAATCGTCGCAACAGAAGAATTTCCTAAAAACTGAATCGTCATTGGCGAAACATCGTGATCGTAATCTGACTTTCCGTATAATTTAAATAAACGGGAAATCATGGCATAATCCATTTTTGCATTTGCTTGATGAATTAGGATTTTATCAATATCGTCGATTGTTAAATTTGCTTTGTCAATGGTTTCTTTAATGGCGTCAGGAACGTTTTTCAATGCATATTCATAAATTTTTCTTCCATGCATTCTGATATATAAAGGTCTGCGGTCTTCATCTTTTTTCAATGAAGGAGCATTTTCGAGATAATTTAATTCTGGTCCATTATCGCAAATCGTAGAATCAGCAATAATTCCTACGGATTCATCATCAGTTGCTTTTACAACAACAGCACCAGCTCCGTCAGCAAAGATCATTTTATTACGGTCAAAAGCATCTGTAACTCTACTTAAAGTTTCGGCTCCGATAACCAATATTAATTTTGCTTTTTTAGCTTTAATAAGTGTGTCTGCCATAATCATGGCTTCAACCCAACCTGGACAACCGAAGATCATATCATAATTGACTGTTCTTCTATTCTTAATGCCGAGTTTATTTTTCACTCTGGAAGACATAGAAGGCATAAAGTTGCTCATTCCATTTTGGTCAACATCACCAAAATTACTTGCGTAAATAATATAGTCTAAATCTTCTTGGTCAATATTCGCATCAGCAATTGCTTCTTTGGCTGCACGATGTCCCAAATCAGAGTTAAACTCATCTTCTTCTAGGTATCGTCTCTCTTCGATTTCGGTAATTTCTACAAATTTTTGAATGACTTCTTCATTCGGTTTATCGATTTTGTCACCTTCGTCGGTATAAAAAACAGAGTCCATGAAATGTTCTTTACCGATTACCTTTGTCGGAATATAACTTCCTGATCCGATTATGATTGTATTGGGCATATATTTATATGAAAAATTGAGGACAAATTTAAGAATTATTATTGTACTGCAATAAAACAAAATTATTATTAAATTTGCAAAAGTTTTTTCACCAGAATATTTTATATGAAAATCAGTCCATCTACCAAAGGTTTAATTATATCAGTTATTACTGTATTGTGCGCCTTTGGGATTTATAATTTCTTTTTAGCCAAAAAAAATTATTACCTTGTAGATAATCCTACCGACCAAACCTATTATTTTAACATTAATAATGAAGGCGAGAAAATTATTTCCGCAGGTCAGAAAGTACATGTTGATTTAAAAAAAGGTAAAAATGATATTAAAGTTTTTGACGGTCAGAAGAAGATGTTATATGATTCAGGTTTTGTAGTGAATAAAAACCGTGGCCTGTTAAATATCGCTCATCAGGATTATTACGTTAATGAACAGTTTTACGGTTACGGATTGAATAAAGATTCTTTGATTGCAGTAAGAAAACAGACTGACATAGATGGAAAATTATATCTGAACAGTCCGGTGCGTTTTAATAAATTATATACCGATGCTTTTTATTATAACATCGATGAAGATTACGATGGAGTTGTAAAAAATATCCAGAAAGTAGAATCCAGAACAAAGATTTTCCGAAAACAAGATTTTTTGAATTATTATAAAGAATATTATCAATTTAAATAAGATATTTTGAACCAAGTTACCCCCTACAATACCGAAGCCGGAAAGAAAAAAGAAGTCGAAGATATGTTCGACAATATTGCCCCGAAATATGATTTGTTGAATCATGTACTCTCTATGAAAATTGATGTTTTGTGGAGAAATACTTTGGTTAAATGGATGAATGCTGATCAGCCGAAAGAAGTTTTGGATGTTGCCACCGGAACTGGAGATTTAGCAATCGCTGTACAAAAAGGTACTGGCGCAAAAATGATCGGTTTAGATTTATCTCAACAAATGCTGAATGTTGGTATTGAAAAAATCAAGAAAATTAATTTGACCAACCAAATCGAAATGATCAAAGGAGATGCAGAAAATCTTCCTTTTGAAAGCAATAAATTCGATGCGGTTTCCGTTGCTTTTGGAGTGCGTAATTTCGAGAACTTAGAAAAAGGTTTGTCAGAATTGAAAAGGGTAGTGAAGGAAGATAAAAGCGTTTATATTTTAGAGTTTTCTAAGGTTGAAGGGTTTTTAGCTCCATTTTATATGTTTTATTTTAAAAATATTTTGCCACAAATTGGTAAATTGGTTTCAAAAGATAATCGTGCATATACCTATTTGCCAGATTCTGTAAATGCTTTTCCATTCGGAGAAAAAATGAAAACTATTCTTTTAGATGTTGGATTTAAAAAAGTAGAATACAAAAAACTAAGTTTAGGAATCGCAACTATTTACAAGGCAACTAAATAATAATATGTTGAAAAACTTTTTTAAAACGGGCATCGTTGCTGCGCTATGTTTCGCGACATTTAGCAATGCACAATTGTTCAGAACCAAAGACAGGATGGATAATCTGGAAGGATTTGATGAGCAACAATTCAGTTATGGGTTTTTTCTTGCTGCCAATAATTTCGATTATAAATTGGTTCTTCACCCAAAGTTCGGAATGGATGGTCAGAAAAGTTTGGTTCAAACGAAATCAGCCTACAGTTTCGGCGCTGGTCTTATCGGGAAATTAAGATTAAATGATTATTTTGATTTAAGAGTAGAACCGGGATTGCAATTTGTAGAACGTGAAATCTATTTCGATACCCAGTCGAACGATCAGTTCGCAGCAGGAACTCCCGCAAACCAACCTTTTACTCCGAGAGTTTTAACAGAAGCAGATAAATTACGAACGGTAAAATCTACTTATGTAGATATTCCTGTATTAATTGAAGTACATGGTGACCGTTGGTATAACTCCAGACCGTACGCTGCAGCAGGAGTAAACTGGATGATGAATTTACAATCCAACAGTAAATCTGAAGATGATAATCAACAAGGCATTTTTCGCACCACTGCGAGTAACTTTGCTTGGTCAGCAGAAATCGGGATGCAGTTTTATTTCAGCAGATTTAAATTGACTCCGGGCTTCAGAGGAACTTTTATGATCAATAATGAATCGGTTGCTGATAATGCAGAAACACCGCCATATTGGACGTCTGCAATTTCAAATGCAAAAAGTAGAGCATTCATGTTTGTACTGAAATTTGAGTAAAAATAATACTGTTTTTTAATACAAAAGAGAAGGTTCCAGGGCTTTCTCTTTTTTTATTTTGTAATTTCTAAAATTAGTCTTCAATAAGTTATACTTTCAAATTAATTTTTTATATTTTTGCTACAGAGTTAGAATAAATTAACCTGGGAAATGCTCAAAGATTTAGAAAATAATTTTTCGATTTTAGAAAAGAAGATTTTAGCGGTAAGTAAGAACTACGAGAATCTTAACGAAAAGTTTTTAGAATTAAATCAGGAGCATGATGAGTTGAAGATGAAATACGAAGAGGAGAGAAAGAGAAATCAGGTTTTAGCAGAAGAACAAAAAGATATAAAACTTTATTCAGCAATATCAGGAAATCCAGACCACAACCGATTGATGAAAAATCATATAAATCGGTTAATCAAAGAGGTAGATTATTGTATTGCGGAACTTCAAAATAGTGGATTGTAATGGATGTAAGAAGAATAACCATCACGATTGCCGGAAGGAGTTATCCGTTGAATGTGCCCTCCGCAGAGGAAGAAACTTTGCGAAAAGTGGGGAAACAGATTGAAGCGATGATTAAAGATTTTGAACAGAATTTTGACGTTAGAGATAAACAAGATGCTTTGGCAATGTGTTGCTTAAAATTAGGAACCAACGCTGAAGTCGCACAAATCAATAACGATAAAAATATAAAAGATTCCACGGAGCGATTGAAAAATATCAATCAATTTCTGGAAGAGTTGGAAAAGTAGATTTTTCTTTTCCAATCAACGACTGCCTACAATAGTTCTAACACATTACAGGTAAACTCAACGCAAAACTATTACCGAACGAAAGTTTATTTAATGGCGTGCCGACTTGCTCGGATTACAGAAAATAGAAAACAGTTCAAATCGTGTTGATTAGGAGTTTACTCTAAATCCGTGAATTATTGTAGGCTTTTTTTTAATCAATAATCAACGTTAAAGCATTTTAAAACAAAGGAATTTTAAATGATAACAGATTGATTTTTAACATACTTAATATTAAAACTAAACATATATGACAACAACTATCGCTATAATTATCGGTATTGTTTGCTTAGGTATAGGAGCTGTAATTGGAATGGTTTTTTCCAAAAGCGGTCTTAACGCAAAAGCAAAATTCATCGTAGAAGATGCAAAGAAAAATGCCGAGAATCTTATAGAAAAAGCCACCGTACAGGCGGAATCAATTAAGAAAGAAAAGCATTTTCAGGCCAAGGAAAAATTCATGGAACTGAAATCGCAACATGACGCAGACATTCAATCCAGAGAAAGAAAAATGCAGGATTCTGAAAAGAGAATCAAAGACAAAGAACAAAAGCTTAATGACGAATTGAGCAAAACAGGAAAATTAGAAAAAGACCTTGACCGTCAAATTGCAGATTACAGTAAAAAACATGAAATTCTTGAAAGAAAACAACAGGAATTAGATACGGTAACAGCTCAAAAAGTAGAAATTTTAGAAAGAATTGCAGGTTATTCAGCAGAAGACGCGAAGAACGAATTGGTAGAAGCTTTAAAAGCAGAAGCTAAAACGAGAGCTCAAGCTCATGTGCAAAACATTATGGCTGAAGCGCAATTGAATGCTAAACAGGAGGCTAAGAAAATTGTTATTCAAACGATTCAGAGAATTGGTACAGAACAGGCGATTGAAAATTCGGTGTCTGTGTTCAATATCGAATCTGATGAAGTTAAAGGTAGAATTATTGGTAGAGAAGGTCGTAATATCCGTGCTTTAGAAGCTGCTACAGGTGTTGAAATCATCGTCGATGATACTCCGGAAGCAATTTTACTTTCGTGCTTTGATCCGGTTAGAAGAGAGATTGCAAGGCTTTCACTTCACCGTTTGGTAACTGACGGTAGAATTCACCCAGCGAGAATCGAAGAAGTGGTCGATAAAACCAAGAAAATGATTGAAGAAGAAATCATCGAAGTTGGTAAAAGAACGGTTATCGATCTAGGAGTTCACGGACTTCACCCAGAATTAGTAAAAATCGTGGGAAGAATGAAATTCCGTTCTTCTTATGGACAGAACTTATTGCAACACTCGAGAGAGGTTGCCAACATCGCAGGAACAATGGCTGCAGAATTAGGACTCAACGTTAAGTTGGCGAAAAGAGCAGGCTTACTTCACGATATCGGTAAAGTTCCAGAACAGGAATCTGAATTACCACACGCGCTTTTAGGAATGCAGTGGGCGGAGAAATACGGTGAAAATCCTGAGGTTGTAAATGCAATTGGAGCTCATCATGACGAAGTAGAAATGACGACTTTATTATCACCAATCATTCAGGTTGCCGATGCGATTTCTGGAGCAAGACCAGGCGCAAGAAGACAAGTGTTAGAATCGTATATCCAAAGATTGAAAGACCTAGAAGCTGCTGCTTTAAGTTTTGATGGTGTTTCCAGCGCTTATGCAATCCAGGCAGGTAGAGAACTTAGAGTAATGGTAGAAAGTGGAAAAGTGAGCGATGATCAATCTGCACAACTTTCTTACGACATCTCTGAGAAGATTCAAACAGAGTTAACGTATCCAGGACAAGTTCGGGTAACGGTAATTCGCGAGACAAGATCTGTGAATATTGCGAGATAAATATTTCGTATTAATTATACAAAACTCCTTTCAGTAATGAAAGGAGTTTTTATTTATATCGTTATTTTGTAATCAATTTATACAAGTTATAAGTATTAATGAGTCTGATTTTGGAAAAATGATGCCACGAATGCACGAATGTTTGATTTTGAATATTCGTGCATTCGTGGCATAAAGTACAATAAATCTTCAATCAAAATTGAAAGTTTTTGGTAAGGTTATTTTTAGACTGCTTTATAAATATAATTGGTATTATTTGTTACTTTTCCATTAGTCAATTCTTAAAAAAGTCCCATTCATATCAAAGTCTAAATCAATGCCATTTAGAAGATCAGCTTTGATCATGTTTTTATCAGATTTTCGCTCCAAGCTTTTGATTTTTATGTCTTTGTAATTTTTATTTACGTACGCTTTTATATTGGCAGGAACCAGAACGTCGGGAACTCCATTATAATCTTTAATATCTTTCCAGTTCTCGCTGTTGTCAAATTCCACTTCAACACCATTATTTAATTTAACCTCGTATTCTTTCCCCCTAGTATTTGTTTTTACTTTATATTTTGAAATTGGAATACCTGCATAATGTTCAGTTAAAAAATTTTTTACTTTTTGTGGAAGATCTTGCTCAGCGTTAGACGCCTCTGAATTAGACTTTATCACTTCTGTTTTTGAAGTTTTGGTAGTGTTATCAGTAGGATTTTGTACAACTACTTTCTTTTCACATGATGAAAAAACAAAGGTGCTCATCAATATTGACAGTGTTGCTAATTTTAGATTTTTCATAATTGGGATGTTTTTTAAAAATGAGTTGAATGCTTATTTTTTAAGTATATAAATTGAACAAATTCAGTACCAATTCATTAATCATCTTCAGAACATTCTTTTATAGCGAAGTTTCAATTTGAATTACATAAACGGCTTCATTTCATCCTCAATCTTTTTCCGCAGATCCATCAATTTTATAGCATACTTTTCCATGTGTTTATCCTGCTCTGTTGTTGGAATAAACTTCGGAACTTCCACAGAATTTCCTTCATCATCAACGGCAACAAAAACAATTATACAGTGTGTTTTCTTTTCGAAATCTTTCCTTTTGATATTTCGTGAGAAAACATTGATAGCGATATGCATGCTCGTTTTTCCAGTATAAATAACTTCCGCTTCCACTTTTACGATATGACCAATTTTAATCGGCGAATAAAAGCGAATTCCACCCACGTAAACGGTGACGCAATAACTGGAAGACCAAGAACTCGCACAAGCGTAACCTGCTTGATCAATCCATTTCATTACACTTCCGCCGTGAACATTGCCACCATAATTAACATCGCTAGGTTCCGATATAAACTGAAAAACTGTTTTATTTTGCATAAATTCTTATTAAAAATTAAAGGTATTCATTAATTTTTAAAATCTTGAATTTATCCCTAAATTTGAAACATGCAAAAAGTATTTTATCTAAAAACCTGCGGAACCTGTACGAAGATTTTAAAAATGTTTAATCTTTCCGATTGGGAATTACGTGAACTCAAAAGTGCACCGATTACTGAAGAGGAATTAGCCCAAATGTATCAACTTACAAAATCTTACGAAGCGCTTTTCAGCCGAAGATCAACTCAAATAAAAGCCAGAAATATTGAGCTCAAATCTTTAGAAAAAAACGATTTTAAGGAATTAATATTAGATCATTATTCTTTTTTGAAACGACCAGTTTTCCTTACGGACAAAGAAATTTTTGTAGGAAATGATAAAAACAATATTGAAAATTTAGAACAGTTTTTTAGCGGGAAATGATAAGATTATTATTCATCCTATTTTTATCTATAAACCTTTTAGCACAAACGGTTTATAAAACGCCGTCCGGTTCTAAATACCATCTATCAAGTTGCAGAATGGTGAAAAATGTTTCATCATCTTTACCAATAGATAAAGCAGTTCAATCTGGACTCACTTCCTGTAGTATTTGTAAACCACCTGTTAGACAAACTTTTGGAATAATTTCAATACCTAAGAAAACTCCGGGAGTTAATTCCCAGAATAGGTGTTATGCAACCACAAAATCAGGATCGCGCTGCAAAAGAAATACCCGTATTGGAAATAATTTCTGTTTCCAGCATATTCCTAACTAAGTCAATTTTTTATTTTTCCAAAGGAATTAATGTTGAATATATGACTTAATGTCCATTAAACCAGCGGTATGTGAAATTTTGTCGCTTAAACTTAAAAGGCATTGTATTTGTAAACTTCTTGATATAATTAATCGAAAATGTTTAACCCAAAAATTAAATACAATGAATAATTTAAGCAAAAGAAACAGTTTTTTCGATGACTTTTTCACCAAAGATTTAATGGGATCTGACCGAAGACCATTTGCTGAAAACTCGTTAACTATTCCATCCGTCAACGTAAAAGAGGAGGAAAATCGTTTTGAAATACAAGTCGCTGCGCCAGGAATTAAAAAACAAGATTTTAAAATTAACTTGGATCGAAATGTATTGAGTATTTCAAGTGAAAATAAATCGGAAAATGAAGAAGTAGATAAGGATGGAAACTTCACCAAAAGAGAATTTAACTACAGTTCTTTCAGCCGTTCTTTCACCTTGCCAGAATTGGTCGAAACCGACAAAATAGAGGCAACTTACGAAGATGGAATCCTTAAAGTTTCAGTACCGAAAAAAGAAATCTATTCTCCGACACTGAAAACAATTGAGATCAAATAACATACAATAACTCACGAAAAAAGCGACTGATTTTTCAGTCGCTTTTCTGTTTCCTATATTTTAAAATGTCTTACACAAAAGGAGTCTTCACCACTTTCGCCGGAACATTTTTATTTCTGATCTGAATAAAGATATCAGAACCGATTTTGTTGTGACCAGTCGCCACATAAGCCAATCCAATTCCAATTCCTTTCATCGGACTCATCGTTCCAGAAGTCACTTTTCCGATTTCATTTCCTTCAGCATCAACCACCAAATAATCATGTCTTGGGATTGCTCTTTCCTGCATTTCAAAACCAACTAATTTCTTGGTAATACCTTCTTCTTTTTGTTTTGCAAAACGTTCTTTGTCCACAAAATCTTTATCAAATTTCGTGATCCAACCCAATCCTGCTTCAAGCGGAGAAGTCGTATCATCGATGTCATTTCCGTATAAACAGAAACCTTTTTCCAAACGTAAAGTATCTCTGGAAGCTAATCCACAAGGTTCGATTCCAAATTCTTCACCTGCTTCAATAATGGCGTCCCAAAGTTTTACAGCATCTTCATTCTTAAAATAAATTTCAAAACCGCCACTTCCTGTATAGCCAGTATTCGAAATAATCACGTCCGAAACTCCCGCAACCGTTCCCACTGAAAAGTGATAATACGGCATTTCAGAAAGATTAACGTCCGTTATTTTTTGCAAAGTTTCAGTCGCTTTCGGACCTTGAATTGCCAACAAAGACATTTCATCCGAAGCATTGGTTAATTTCGCTCCGAACTTTTCATTATGTTTAGAAATGTGCGCCCAGTCTTTCTCAATATTCGAAGCATTTACAACCACGAAATATTTTTCATCAGACATTTTATAAACAATCAAATCATCAACAATTCCACCGTTTCCATTTGGCAAACACGTGTATTGCGCTTTTCCATTTTCCAGCGTGTCCACATTATTGGTGCCAACGTACTGTAGTAAATCCTTTGCGGTAGGACCTTCTACGAAAAACTGACCCATGTGCGAAACATCAAAAACGCCCACTTTTTCACGAACCGTAAAATGTTCCTGCGTTACGCCAGCATATTGCACAGGCATTTCAAAACCTGCAAAAGGCACCATTTTCGCACCAAGCGACACATGTTTCTCAAATAAAGGAGTTCTTTTCATATTTTCTTTTTATTAATTTATTTTTTTAGGAGCAACCAGATTTTAGTTTCTTTGAAAACCCGTCCCGCTGTCCGTTATATCCACTCACCGCTGTCGCGGATTCGTGGGATGCCACTTCCATCGGGGCTATAATTACTTTCCTGTTTTCTTTCGGAGGATTTTTGGTAGAAGAGTTCTTATGTAATTGGATGTTTGAGTTTATAATTCACCATTTACCATTCACCATTCACAATTACTTATTATTTATCTCTCACAGTCTGTCCTTATATTCGCCAAGAATAATCTTAAACCATTCCGTAAAATTCTCCGGATTCGATTCCATTTCTGCATCAAGAGCTTCCATAGTAATATACCTGATCTCTGAAACTTCTTCCTCATTCAATGAAAAGTCTCCGTCATAATTTCCGGTAAAAACGTGGTCTAATTCATGTTCCCAAAGATTTCCACCAACATCAGCTTTATAAATAAAATGAAACTTTGGAGTTAATTCCATTCCTTCGATTCCTAACTCTTCTTTTAATCTGCGCTGTGCAGCTTCCAGATAGGTTTCATTAACTCTTGGATGGGAACAAACAGCATTCGTCCATTGATTTGGAGAATGGTATTTTTCGGCAGCTCTTTTTTGCAAGAGAACTTCTCCTTTTTCATTAAACAAAAAAACCGAAAAAGCACGGTGCAAAAGTCCGTTTTCGTGTGCCTGCATTTTATCCATTAAACCCAGAACTTCATCATTTTCTGAGATTAAAACTACTTGTTCTTCCATCTTCACAAAATTAACATTAATAAATCTATTAAGGAAATTTTTAACTTCATTTTAACCTTCAAAAACAGTGATACACGGAATTGAGCTTTCAAAGAAATTCATGAAAATATCGTTTTATAATGAACGTTTTATCGGATCCAAATCTTCTTTAAGTAAATTAAAAACCGTAATGTATAATGATAAAAACATTTAATAGGCTGAAAATCAACGAAATTTTGTAATTTTGATCGTTAAATTTTTTATGATGGAATTAGAATACAAAGATCATTTAAGCCCAATGCTTAAAGGTGATGTCAAGAATTATTTAATTGATATCGATGGTACAATTACAGATGATGTGCCGAATGAAGAACCCGAAAGGATGAGTACTTGCGAACCATACTTGGACGCTTTAGAAACGATTAACAGATGGTATGATCAAGGCCATATTATTTGCTTTTTTACTTCCCGAACAGAAAATTTAAAACAAATTACCATCGATTGGCTTGATAAACATGGCTTCAAATACCATAGCGTTTTATGTGGAAAACCACGTGGTGGAAATTATCATTGGATCGATAATCACATCGTTAAAGCGACAAGATATAAAGGTAAGTTTACAGATATGATAGAGAAAACAGAAACGATAGAAGGTTTTAACGATTAAAATAAGGGATGAAGATATTAGCAAATGACGGTTTAGATCAATCAGGAATTGATGCACTAACAGAAAAAGGTTTCGAAGTAATAACCACTAAAGTTCCTCAGGAATTTTTAGCAGATTTTATCAATGGACATCAGATAAGGACACTTTTGGTGAGGAGTGCAACACTCGTTAGAAAAGAGTTGATTGATGCTTGCCCAAGTTTGGATATCATTGGTCGTGGTGGCGTAGGCATGGATAATATCGATGTTGATTATGCCCGTTCGAAAAACATTCATGTAATCAATACGCCGGCGGCTTCTTCAGCTTCTGTCGCTGAACTTGTTTTTGCACACTTGTTTTGTGGAGCAAGATTTTTACAGGATTCAAATCGAAAAATGCCGTTAATTGGCGATACTCAGTTTAATCAATTAAAGAAATCGTACGAGAAAGGAATTGAACTTCGTGGCAAAACCATAGGGATTGTCGGAATGGGCAGAATCGGTCAGGAAGTTGCAAGAATCGCTTTGGGATTAGGAATGCGCGTCATCGCTGCCGATAATAATATCGGACGTGCGAGCATAAAAGTGAAGTTCTATAACAACCAATTCATCAATGTTGATATTGAAACAGAACCTTTAGAAGATGTTTTAAGACATGCAGATTTTATTACGCTTCATGTTCCTGCCCAGAAAGAAGGTAGCATGATTGGTGCAGCTGAATTTGTAAAAATGAAAAATGGTGCAGTGATTGTCAATTGTAGCCGAGGTGGTGTTATTGACGAACAAGCCTTAATCAATGCGCTAGATTGTGGGAAAATTGCTTTCGCAGGATTAGATGTTTTTACTAATGAGCCAACTCCTTCTAAGCAGATTTTAAACCATCCAAAAATCTCTTTAAGTCCACACACAGGAGCTTCAACCGTTGAAGCACAAGATCGAATCGGACTTTCTTTAGCCGAACAGATTTGCAGTATTTTACAAACTTACTAGCAAAAGCAATCTTCTTTAAAAATAAAAAGACGCACTGAAAAGTGCGTCTTTCTTGTTTAATAGTAAATGCTATTATTTATTTTTCAATAGGTCTCTAATTTCTGCAAGTAGCTCTTCTTGAGTAGGACCAGCGGGTGCCGGTGCTGGTTCTGGTTT
Organism: Kaistella flava (ex Peng et al. 2021); assembly: GCF_015191005.1. NCBI lineage: Bacteria > Pseudomonadati > Bacteroidota > Flavobacteriia > Flavobacteriales > Weeksellaceae > Kaistella > Kaistella flava (ex Peng et al. 2021). The sequence goes on from NZ_CP040442.1 coordinate 3,709,003, forward strand.
CTGCATTTTGGTAGCAGCTTTAATGATAAGGAATAAAACAATGGCAATACATAGGAAACTGATTACTGCCGAAAGAAAATTCCCATAAGTAACGCTATGCCATTCTAATTTTGAGATGTTTTCTGCGCCTGCAGCTTTTAACGCAGGATTCAATAATAGCGGTGTAATTACATCTTCAACCAATGAAGAAACAATTTTTCCAAAAGCAGCTCCGATAATTACTGCAACGGCTAAATCCAATACATTCCCTTTGAATGCAAACGCTTTAAATTCTTGAACGATTCCCATAATTGTATGTTTTAAATTTTTTTTACAGAGTAAAAATAGAAAATTATTTTAAAACAGGTCGTTTAATTGCAGAAAATTCTAATTTTTTTAAAAAAACTTACGAAAGCTATTGGGTGTTGAATATTTTCAGTAGTTTTAAATAATAAAATAATTTTATCAAATGAAAATTTTTTTAGCATCACAAATTAAAAAATGGGACTCATTTACGATGAGAAATGAAAGCGTCTCTTCTCTCCAATTAATGGAAAGAGCAGCGCAATCTTGCGTGAATTGGTTTTTTAATAATTTTGAAAATAAGTTTTCGTTCTCTATTTTTTGCGGTCAGGGGAATAATGGTGGCGATGGTTTTGCAATTGCAAGATTGTTGTATTACAAAGGTTTTGACGTCACAGTTTTCACAGACGAAAATCAAAAATTTTCAGAAGATACTTTAGTTAATTTTCAACGGTGCAAAGAAATTTCAGCAATTGATATTCTCGATTTCGAGCAGGTTAACGATTTTACATTTAAAGAAAATTCGGTCATCATTGACGCTCTTTTCGGAATCGGACTCAATAGAAAAATTGAAGGTAAAATTGCTACATTAATTAAATTTTTAAATGAGTTACCCTTCCCAAGAGTTTCTGTTGACATTCCTTCTGGTTTAATGGCAGATGAAATGATTGACGAAAATGCAATTGTTTTTAAAGCAGATGAAACTTTGACTTTCCAAGCCTGGAAGAAAGCAATGCTGCATCCCGAGACTGGAGTTTTTTGTGGCAATATTCACATCATGGACATTTTTCTGAGCGACGAGTTTAATTCCTCAGAGGAATCTAATGAATTTGTAACCGGAGAAAAATTGATTCATAAAATTTATAATATCAGAAGTGAATTTTCACATAAAGGGACTTATGGAAAAACAAACCTTGCAGCGGGAAGTTACGGTAAAATGGGCGCAGCTGTTTTAGCAACAAAAGCCGCGCTGAAATCGGGGAGTGGATTAACTTTTATACTCGCTCCAAAATGCGGTTATGAAATTTTGCAAACTTCTTGTCCAGAAGCGATGTTTATTAATGGCGGAGAAAATCATATTATCAATTTTGACTTTGAAGAAGATGCCGTCATTGGAATAGGACCAGGTTTAGGAACAAATTTCCAAACAGAATCTGCATTCATGGAGTTTTTGAAACAGTACAAAAAACCATTAGTTATTGATGCTGATGCACTAAACATTATTGCAAAACATACCCAGTTTTTAAAGCATATTCCTAAAAAATCGATTATCACGCCACATCCAAAAGAATTTGAGCGACTTTTCGGAAAGACTGAAAACTCTTTTGAACGATTAAAACTTGCGCGTCAAAAAGCACAGGAATTACAAATTTATATTGTTCTGAAAGATCACCATACGCAGATTATTACTGCTGATAATCAGGTTTATTATAATATTACCGGGAATGCAGGAATGGCGAAAGGTGGAAGTGGCGATGTTCTGCTGGGGATTGTCACTTCTCTTTTAGCTCAGAATTATTCACCTGAACATGCAGCGATATTTGGAGTTTGGCTTCATGGTAAAGCCGGAGATTTTGCAGCACAAAAATTTTCAAAAGAAGCGATGTTGCCTTCAGATTTAATTGATGAAATAGGAACAGTGTTCAAATATTTAAACTAAAAAAAATCCTTCCAAATGATCGGAAGGATTGATTTTAAAAGAAATTTCACATCCTTTAGGAACGAGGAAAAGGAATTTTCTTTTTGTAAATTAATGCTATAAACCTATTCTGGTTTTTCGTTTTGTTCTTCGGTAATTACATTGTTTTTCGAATACCACATAATCACGAATCCGGCAATCATAAATGGAATTGAAAGAATTTGTCCGGTATTTAATCCTGCAATATGAATGAATTCGTCACCTTGTGGTTCTTTCAGGAATTCTACAAAGAATCGAATCGCCCACAGGATGACAAAGAATAAACCAAACAACCAACCTTGATGGTATTTTTTTCTGGTGTATCGGTATAAAACCCACAATAAAATGAAGAGTAAGAAATAACCAGCTGCTTCAAATAATTGCGTTGGATAGCGAGGAACAATTGCTCCATATTCAGAACTCTGTTGTGGAAATAAAATCGCAAACGGAGAATTTTCAGGTGCTGGTTTTCCGATAATTTCAGAATTAAAAAAGTTTCCCATTCTTACGAAAGCGCCGCCTAAAGCAACAGGAATACCGATTCTATCGTAAACCCAAAATGGATTTTTCTTAATGATTTTTATACTGTAATATAAGGTTGTGAAAATCAAAGCGATCGTTGCACCATGACTTGCTAATCCTGAAAATCCCGTGAATTCCAAATGTGGTTTTGTGCGGATTGGTAAAAATACCGACCAGAAATCTTGTTTGAAAAGTTCCGGCTGATAAAAAATAACATGTCCCAATCTGGCTCCTAATATAGTTCCGATTAAGGTCCAGGTGAAAAGTGGTTCTACATATTTTAAGTTAACGTTATCAATTTTGTAAATTTTCGTCATCAGCGCATAGCCGAGACCAAAAGCGAAAATAAACATTAAACTATAGTAATGAAGGGTAACTGGTCCTAAAGGAATTCCTGTGGACGGATCCCAGGTAGAGTATAATAAAGTCAGCATATTATTTATTCATAAATTTAAAATTATAATTAATGTTTACATTTTGGTGGCACCGGATCATAACCTTCTCCGCCCCAAGGATGACATCGTGCAATCCTTTTCGAGCCTAACCATAAACCTTTTATCGGGCCGTGAATTTTCAGGGCTTCTATCATATAGCTGGAGCAGGTTGGTTCGTACCGGCAGCTTTTTGGCAATAACGGAGAGATGAACCACTGATAAAATTTTATCAGGACAACCAAAGGAAATGTGATGATTTTGTTGAACATTGCGTTGCAAAAATAACTAAATAGTTTAAATTTGCTTTAAGTTTATCTTTAAAGTTGCTATCCTATAAGTTAAGTATCTTTGATTTTTAAATTTGAACCCGTCCTATTTTATCCAAAACTTCAATTTTCTATCTTGAATTCTAATGCTCCACTTGCCGAAAAACTACGACCAAAAACTTTAGATCAGGTTTTGGGGCAAGAACATTTGACCGGAAAAAACGGACCGATTCGGAAAATGTTAGAGAATGATACTTTGAATTCTCTTATTTTTTGGGGACCACCCGGAACTGGGAAAACGACTTTAGCAGAAATTATTTCAGAAACTTCTGGACGGAAATTTTATAAACTTTCAGCCGTTTCAAGTGGAGTGAAAGATATTAGAGAAATCATTGAAGAAGCTAAAAAGCAAAACCTCTTTTCCGGAAAATCACCGATTTTATTTATTGATGAAATTCACCGATTTAATAAATCTCAACAGGATTCTTTGCTTCATGCAGTTGAGAAAGGTTGGGTGGTGTTAATGGGCGCAACGACTGAAAATCCTAGTTTTGAGGTTGTTTCAGCTTTGCTTTCCCGTTCTCAAGTTTATATTCTGAAAGCTTTAGAATATGAAAAGTTAGAAGAGTTGATCGATATTTCTTTGAAAAAATTTAATCAAGATTCAAATTCGGATTTCAGTATTAAAGATAATGAAGCATTGATTCAATATTCTGGTGGCGACGCTCGGAAGTTGATTAATGCGGTAGAAAATGTATTGAATCAATTTAAAAATTCTGAAAAAAAAGAAATTGATAATCAAGATGTGCTTTCGGTTTTACAGGAAACCATGGCGCTTTATGATAAAAATGGCGAACAGCATTATGATATTATTTCAGCCTTCATCAAATCGATGCGAGGTTCTGATCCGAATGGTGCGGTTTACTGGTTAGCGAGAATGCTGGTTGGTGGTGAAGATATTAAATTCATTGCTAGACGAATGTTGATTTTAGCTTCAGAAGATATTGGATTGGCAAATCCTAATGCTTTGGTGATGGCGAATAATTGTTTTCAAGCAATCAACGTCATTGGGAATCCGGAAGCCAGAATTATTTTAAGTCAAACAGCGGTTTACTTGGCAGTTTCGCCAAAAAGCAATTCTACTTATATGGCGATTAATGAGGCAATTTCTAATGTTAAAAAGACTGGAAATCTTCCAGTTCCATTGCACTTAAGAAATGCTCCAACCAAATTGATGAAGGATTTAAACTACGGAAAAGACTACGATTACGCTCATTCTCACGAAGGGAATTTCGTTGATTTAGAATTTCTGCCGGAAGAATTGAAAGGAACTTCTTTTTACAAACCCGGAAATAATTCTACCGAAAATAAAATTGCTGATCAACTCAAAAAGAAGTGGAAGGATAAGTATTGATTTTGAACTTTTCCAAATCTTCAAAATATTAGCTTTCCAACAAATACTCATTATAATGTCCCAGAAATTTGACGGTTGCTCCAATTGATAATAATTCTTCGAGCGCATTTTCCGATAGAATAGGGTGCCATTCATTAGAAATATTAATGAAGAAAAAGTAATTTCCCAAGCCCGTTTTCAATGTTCGGCTTTCAATTTTTGAAAGGTTCATCTGTCGCCAGGCAAAAACAGAAAGTACCTGATGTAGACCTCCCGCGTGATCTTCAGGAAGCGTTATTAGTAAAGACGTTTTCTCTGAAGTTTTTGGAATGTTGAGTAGTAATAAATGATCCTTTTTTGAAATTACGATAAACTTAGTGTGATTCTGCTCAAAATCCTGAATATTAGAATTGATGATTTTTAAGCCGTATAATTTCGCCGCGTAAGAATTCGCAATTGCGGCCCATTTTTCCTGTGGGTTTTCGGAAACTAATTTTGCAGCTGCTGCGGTAGAGTTAAAATCCCGGGTTTCTCTATTTTTAAAATGTTCGTGACGAAAATGAAAAGTTTGCGCTAAGGCTTGGGGATGCGAAATAATCGTTTTGAAATTTTCATTTTCAGGGTGAATCATTAAATGATGCTCAATCGGCATTACCACTTCTGTTTCAATATGAATTCCAGCAAAATCATAGAGATAATCCAAAGTCATTGAAACAGTTCCTTCAATCGAGTTTTCTAAAGGAACCACGGCTTTATCAACTTCGCCATTGATCACAGCATTGAAACAATCTAAAATGCTGGATTGTGGAATAAGTTCGTTTTCTGGAAAAATTTGGGAACATGCTAATTGCGTAAAACTTGCGTGTGGACCTAGGAATGCGATTTTCATTCAGCAAAAATAAAAAAGCCATTCGAATAGAGCGGCTATATTAAAGTTATTTTTAAAATTTTTAAATCGTAGAGGTTTTTTAGTTCATTTTTAATTCAAATTAAAACCAAAAAAATCCGTCTCGTTAAATAACAAGACGGATTACAATTTTAAAATAATAGAAAGTGTCAGTAGATGACTAGTTCATTTGGGTTGGAGAAACTGTGATTTCCGGCATCGCATAAATGTGCGATTTTGCGCGAAGTGCTACAATTTTCTTAATGTAATTCAAATCTTTTGCTTCATCAATCGTCATATCTTTGAATTCATAGATTTTTACGACTTTATTGTCATTAAAAGATTTTGTCACATTATTAAATTCTTCTTCATTTTTCACAGAAACACTTGTAATCAAATGATCGGTAGTGTTATTTAATTCTGTTTTCGAAGTTCCGAAGAGTCTTTTCCAGAAGTTTCTTTTCAGGTCCGGCGCATTTTCTTTGTCGGTTCTGTAAATGATGTAATCCTGGTTTTTGATTCCTGATTTTTCAATTCCTGCAGAAACTTCTTTGATGTTTTCCTGGCTTGGAAAAAGACCAACAATCGTGTAATTCATAATAAAGTGTTTTAGTTGTTAAATTCTATGCAAATATACTTTGTAATTATTCATAAAAAGAAGTTTTTAAATATATTAACAGAAAGTTGACAAAAATCAGGAATAATTTTATTAATATGATAATTATCGATGGGGTCGATTTTAAGATATTTTCAATTGATTATCTTTACGCTTCTCAAAATTAAAATTGTTATAACTATGAATATCCTGTTAGCATCGACTTCTACGCTTTTTGGTGGAACCTATTTGGGTTATATTAAATCAGAAATTACTGAACTTTTTAAAGGAATTGACGAAATCATTTTTATTCCGTTCGCAAGACCTGGCGGAATTTCGCATGATGATTATACCGCTACTGCAAAAGAGTTTTTTGCACAACTTAATATTAAGGTGAAAGGATTGCATGAATTTGAAAATCAAATCGCAGCAGTAAATGAAGCGAAAGGTTTTTTTACCGGTGGCGGAAATACTTTTTTATTAGTGAAAACTTTGCATGAAAAAAATTTGATGCAAACTATAAAAACGAATGTAGAAAACGGAAAACCTTATATGGGAACGAGTGCCGGATCGAATATTGGTGGCCTGAATATGAAAACCACCAACGATATGCCGATTGTTTATCCGCCAAGTTTTGAATGTATGGGTTTGGTTCCTTTTAATATTAACCCTCATTATCTGGATCCAAATCCGGATTTAAAACATAACGGTGAAACGCGCGAAACCAGAATCAAAGAGTTCTTAACTCAAAATGATACAAAGGTGATCGGACTTCGGGAAGGAAATTGGATTCGAAGAATTGGAAATCGAATTACCGTTGAAGGAAATGAGATGACCAGAGTTTTTGAAAAAGATAAAGAACCTTACGAAATTGAATCCGGAACTGAACTGTAATTTTTAAAACTCAAAAACTCACAAAAGCTTTATTTTTGATTTTACAGTATTGTTAATAAAGTTCACCAAAACTTTGAATAATGTAATTTTTGGAAGAAATCGAAATTTGACAAACTTTAAAATAAAAATTATCTATTAAAAATCTTTGTCAAGAACACTTGATAAATTTCTTAAAAGTAAATTATTTTAAAGTTTATTTAATTTAATCTTTCCAATTTTTTTCAATAAGTTTCATTAAAAAATCTGGACACTTTATCACTTTGTTTTTTTTCGAATCAAGGAAAAATAAAGTTGTTTTTGCCTCCGTAATTTTCTCTTTAGAATCATTATAAATTTCATATTCAAAATCGATTCGTACGCCCGGAATTTTTTTAATAAAAGTATGAATTTCGAGATTTTGATCGTAGAGAGCTGGTTTTAAATACTTAATGGAAAATTGGGAGACCGGCAACCAGATTCCACGGTGTTCTATCTCATCATATGGCATCCCAAGTTCCCGAAAAAGTTCTACTCGAGCTACTTCAAAATAGGTAGCATAGTTGCCATAATAGACGTATTTCATCGGGTCGGTTTCTGCGTAACGTACTCTTATTGTGTGAGTTGTGTGTATCATCTTAAGTGGTGAATTAGTCATACAAATATATTTCTAATTAATCAATAGGACAAAGATTTTTTTTTGACGTTTAAAAATTACATCTTTGTCTTCCCGTCAAACTTAACAAGCGAAGGAAAAATTGCAGCACGAAA